>JAUMYW010000009.1 GCA_030528455.1 Neisseria sp. | reverse complement strand
AGCGTATGCGCCCTTTAACGGATAGTATGCCGAAGCCTTTGTTAAATGTAGGGGGTAAGATACTTAATAATGATGTTAAGGATAATTAAAAAAACCTGCTGATTTGCTAAAATCAGCAGGTTTTGACTGTATTAATTAGGATGAATGGGTGAGGGTAAGAGAAAATTTAGGGTTCTTTTTCCTCTGAAATATTATTTTCTATTGTTGCGGCATCGGATTGCGGTAATAGGAAATCCAGATTCAAAGCGGTTTTGTTCAGGGTCGGATAATGGTTGAATGTGATGGAGTAGCCACCGTCGGAGGTGCTGCGGATTGCGGCATGTGCTCCGAGCGGGAATGTTGCTTTATTGCTGATATGACCAAATGGGAAACCGCTTAAAACGGGGATTTTTGCTGCACGGCTGATGGTATGGGCAACAGTGGAAAAGTCGTAGCTGCTGTCGTAAACATCCCGTATGCCGCTCATGCGGAAATCGCCCATGACGATGGCTTTTTGTTTTTGCAGTATGCCGGCCAATAAAAGGGTCTGCAGCATTCTTTCGATTCGGTATGGCTGTTCTCCGACATCTTCCAAAAATAGGATTCCTCCTTTTATATCAGGTAGGTAAGGGGATCCGGATAAGGCAGCCAAGACGCTCAGGTTGCCGCCCCACAGGATGCCATCGGTGTTGACATCACTGCGTTGGATGGTGGAAACAGTTATTGTATTTTGCGGATTGGTCGTACCTTGAATGAAGGAGTTCATTGTGTAGGTGCTCGGTTGGGGTTTGCCGAATTCGCTGTAAACCATGGGACCGGCAAAACTCAGCATTTTTCCTTTTGCCAATAAGGCCAGTTGAAGAGCGCAAACATCGCTGAATCCAAAAAACAGAGTGCCGTGCTCGCGCATTTTTGCACCGAGTGAGGCAAAATCGATATGAGGTAGTAGGCGTTGTGCGCCATAACCGCCCCGATAGGCCATGATGACTTTCGGCATGGAAGTACGGCTTTGTACGATATCCTGAAAGTCTGTAATACGTTCGGCATCTGTGCCGGCAAATCTTTGGTGACGGCGGTAGGCGGCTTGTTGGTTGGTAACGGTAAAGCCGGCATGGTGCAGACGGCTGAAAGCGGTTTCGTTACGGCTGTAATCTCCGCCGAAGCCTGATGAGGCTATGATGCGTAAGACAGTTTCACTGCTGTTCGGGTTGTGTCGGGAGTGAGTCGGCATGATTTGCGAGGGTTGCGGAGAGGTAGCAGTTGTAGGAGAGGGGGAGGAAGACGGAGTGGTGCATGCTTGAAGTAGGCTTGTTCCTACGATTGCAGTACTACTGCCCAGTAGCTGGCGGCGGGTGAGCTGTATGGACATAAAGTTATTCCTTGATATGTTGAAGCGGTTTATCAAAAGAGAAGTTCTTCTGTTTCAAACCCGGCGTTAGTTATCGGTTGTGAGGAGTTGTTGGAGTTGTCGGGGCCAGTCTTGGGGCAGTCGCAAGTCGGTGGCTCGTTGTGGAGGAGCCCAGATCGGTGCGGGAAAGCGCGAATCTTCGGTAAACCGAGCGATAACATGCCAATGAAGATGAGGCACAACGTTACCTAAGCTGGCCAGATTGATTTTTGCCGGACGGAATACTTTGCGCATTGCGGCTTCCAATCGAAAAACGGTTTCCATTAGAATTTGTCGTTCGGCGTGGTGCAAATCGGTCATTTCGGCAATATGCTCCCGCCATATGACGCGGCAGAATGCCGGGGCACCGTCTTCATCGTGTACGGCGATGACGCGGACTTTGCTGTTTTCCAGCAAAATATCTTCGGGCGGATGCTGTGCTCGGCATAATGGGCAATCGGTCATTTTATTTCCTTTCCGGATGGAAATTCCGTATTTTAGACGAATTTCAACGGTGATGCTGTCTGTATGGCAGTAAAATGCAGACCAAGCGGTTTGTTTTACCTGATTTATCTTTGTACGGGCGGAATATGTAAAAAAAGCCGTCTGCATTGTGAGGTGCAGACGGCTTGGTGTTGTTAAGCAGACTTACTGGCGTTGTGCATCAACAGCCGCCAGTGCAATCATATTCATAATGCGGCGGACGGTAGAAATCGGCGTAACGATATGGACGGGCTTGCTCATACCCATCAGAATCGGGCCGACCGTGATACCGTTGGTGGCGTTTACGCGCAAAAGATTGTAGCTGATGTTGGCTGCTTCGACATTTGGCATAACCAGCAGGTTCGCCGTACCGCTCAGCGTGGTGTCGGGGAACAGACTTTTACGCAGTTCTTCGTCCAAAGCAACGTCGGCTTGCATTTCGCCGTCGATCTCCAAGCTCGGGTCGAGTTCGCGAATCATTTCCAAAGCTTCCTGCATTTTTTGTGCGTCTTTGTCTTTGCGCGAACCGAAGTTGGAATTGGATACCAAGGCCGCTTTCGGTTTGATGCCGAAGCGTTTCATCTCGTTGGCGCACATCAGCGTACCTTTGGCCAGTTGTTCTGCGGTCGGTTCTTCGTTGATGTAGGTGTCGGCGATGAAGAAGTTACCTTTGTTGGAAATCAGCGCGTTCATGGCGAAGGCTTCTTTTTCCGGATTGTTGTAGCCGATGACTTCTTCCATGATGGCGAAATGGTCGTGGAAACGGCCCATCGTGCCGCATACCATGCCGTCTGCATGTCCCAAACGAACCATCAGCGCACCAATAAGCGTACTGTTTGCTTTGACGCGGCGGCGGGCCATTTCGGCGGTTACGCCTTTGCGTTTCAGGAGTTCGTAGTATTCTTTCCAGCCGGCATCGAAATACTGGTTGTCGTTGATGTCTACCAGTTCGAAATCTTTGCCGGCACGGATGGTTAATCCTTGTGCGTGCAGTCGTTCCTCGATGGTGTTTTTGTCGCCGACCAGAATCGGGAAAGCCAGTTTTTGCGACACGACTTGTTGTGCTGCGTGCAGGATGCGCTCGTCTTCACCCTCGGTTAGTACGATGCGTTTGATGTCTTTGCGTGCCTGATTGAATACGGGACGCATGAACAGGCTGGTTTTGTAAACAAACTCGTTCAGCTTTTCGACATACGCGTCCATATCGTGAATCGGACGGGTAGCTACGCCCGAAGCCATCGCGGCTTTCGCAACGGCTGGCGCGATTTGGGCAATCAGACGCGGGTCGAACGGTTTCGGAATCAGATATTCGGGGCCGAAGGTCAAATCGGCATCACCGTATGCGCCGGCTACTTCCGCGCTGGATTCCGCCATGGCCAAATCCGCAATCGCGTGTACGCAGGCGAGCTTCATCTCTTCGTTGATGGTGGTTGCACCGACATCCAAGGCTCCGCGGAAAATGAACGGGAAACACAAAACGTTGTTTACCTGGTTCGGGAAGTCGGAGCGGCCGGTGCCGATAATCACATCAGGGCGCGCTTCTTTGGCTTCCGGCGGCCAGATTTCCGGCTGCGGGTTGGCCAAAGCCAGAACCAAAGGCTGCTCGTTCATGCTTTTGAGCATTTCGGTTGTCAGCACGTTTGGGCCTGACAAGCCCAGGAAAATATCTTTGTTGCAGACGGCATCGCCCAGTACGCGCTGGCCGTTGTCGGCAATTGCGTAGCGTACTTTGCTTTCGTCCATGCGCTCGCGGTCTTCCCTGGTTTGGTAAATCACGCCTTTGGAGTCGCAGACAGTAATGTTTTCGCGTTTCATGCCCAAGGCAACAAGCAAATCCAAGCAGGCAATCGCGGCCGCGCCCGCGCCCGAGCAGACGAGGGTAACGTCTGCAATATTTTTGCCGGTTACGCGCAGGGCGTTCAGTACGGCTGCGGCGGTAATGATGGCGGTACCGTGCTGGTCGTCGTGGAACACGGGAATATTGCAGCGTTCGCGCAGTTTTTTCTCGATGTAGAAACATTCCGGTGCTTTGATGTCTTCCAGATTGATGCCGCCGAAAGTCGGTTCCAGAGAGGCGATGATTTCGACCAGCTTGTCGGGGTCGGTTTCGTTTACTTCGATGTCGAATACATCGATGTTGGCGAATTTTTTAAACAGTACGCCTTTGCCTTCCATCACCGGTTTGCCTGCCAGCGCGCCGATGTTGCCCAAACCCAAAACGGCGGTACCGTTGGAGATGACGGCAACCAGATTGCCTCGGGCGGTGTATTTGTAGGAAGCGAGCGGGTCGGCGTAAATTTCCATACACGGAGCGGCCACGCCGGGCGAATAGGCCAGCGACAAATCGTATTGCGTGCCCAAAGGTTTGGTTGGGGCGACTTGGATTTTGCCGGGATTGGGGTATTCGTGGAAACGGAGTGCGGCTTCTTTGATTAAATCGTCCATATTTTTTCCTGTTCGGTAATGAAAATCCGGAGGTGCGGAAAACTCGGTTTGGTAAATAAAAACGGCAGTTATGTTAGCATGAAGGAAAGCTTTTTCCTACTGCGGTAAAGTATTCGGAATACTTCTTCTGTTTGCTGCCGGGAGGGTGTTCAAATACAAAACCGTGTACTAGGGTACACGGTTTGTTCGGACAGATGCCGTCTGCAGACGGCATCGCTTACGCCCCCAGTTTCAATGTGCCTTTCATCAGACCGTAGTGGCCGGGGAATGTGCAGAAAAACTCGTAGTTGCCGTCTGCAGCAAGCTTGGATACGTCCAAGGTCAGGGAAGTTTCTTCTCCGCCGCCGATCAGCTTGGTTGCAGCCAATACGCGGCTGTCGCCTTCTTTGATATAGTTGTTTGCGGCCGTGGCGGCTGCTCCGTCCGTAAATACGCCCTGAGCATCTTCGGCTTTGGAAATAACAATGTTGTGTCCCATTGCGGCTACGGGCATTTTGCCTACGTGTTTCAGGGTGATTTTGAATTCTTTACACTCTTTTCCGACAACAATTTCGGAGGTGTCGTATTTCATTGCATCATCGGATTCGACAGTTGTTTCGCATGAGACGGCAGCAGATTCGGAAGCAGGTTGCTCGGAAGCGGGTTGAGCGGCAGGTTCGGACGATACGGCTTCGGAGGCGGCCGGGACGTTTTCGCTATCTGCCGCCGGTGCGGCCGCTTGTTCCTGTGAGCAGGCTGCCAATGCCAGAGCGACAGTGGAAATCAGAGCCAGATAAGCTTTCATAGGTATTCTCCAAAAAATATAAAGTCAGGGAAAGATAACTATAACTTCCAAAGTATGCCTGTTTTACCGTCGTTTGCCAAACAAAATATTTGATTTTAATCAAATATTATCGCTTGTGGCGTTAGCGGCGGTGTCGGGCCAGCAGGTTTTCCAGGGCGGCAGCCAATCGGGGGTGGTGCCGCAGTGTGTCGGCCGACTGCTCGAGTTGGGCGACGGCCCGGTCGGGCAGATGCAGATTTTTCCGTTGTTCGGGTGCGGAGTTGCGGGGGTTGAGTCTGATTTCGACGTTTCGAACGCCGTCAACCAGATTCTGTACGACCGGCAGCAAGGAAGGGAGCAGCATTTTGGTGCGTGCAGCGGCGGTATGGCTGTCGGCCAGCAGAATCAGGCTGCTTTCGCGGACGCATGCCGTCTGCACATGAGCGTGCAGGTAGGCGGGAAGGTGTTTATACAGTTCGCGGTCGATTTTGCGCCAGACATGATTGGCGGAAATCAGGAACGACAAATGCGCGGCATTATCCGGATCGTCGTTTTTCTGAGGGTTAGCGGGGTTGGTGTGTATGCGGCGGTAATTGAGTAAATCCATTTCGGCTTTGTACGGATGCTTGAAAAACAGGTTTCTGCCAATATATCTTGCGGACTTTGACATTTCAGACTGCCTGCCTTGTGTTAAAATGCAGGCTTATTGCCTTTTATCAAGTATAAGGCTTGGGAAAAATATGCTCACGAAAATTGCAAAAAAAATCTTCGGCAGCCGTAACGACCGCTTGTTGAAACAATACCGCAAAACCGTTGCCAAAATCAATGCAATGGAAGAAGGCTTGAAATCGCTCGATGACGCTGCATTGCAGGCTAAAACCGCCGAATTCAAGCAGCGTTTGGCTGATGGAACAACGCTCGACAGTCTGTTGCCGGAAGCGTTTGCCGTTTGCAGGGAGGCTTCGCGCCGCGTGTTGGGCATGCGTCATTTCGATGTGCAGCTGATCGGTGGTATGGTGCTGCATTACGGCAAAATCGCCGAGATGCGTACGGGCGAGGGCAAAACCTTGGTTGCAACCTTACCCGTTTATCTGAATGCCTTGTCGGGAAAAGGCGTGCATGTGGTAACGGTAAACGATTACCTGGCGCAGCGCGATGCGGCGACAATGGAGCCCTTATACAGCTTTTTGGGTTTGACGGTTGGTGTGATTGTTAGCGAATTGCAGCCGTTTTACCGCCAAACCGCCTACGGTGCCGATATTACTTACGGTACGAATAACGAATTCGGTTTCGACTATCTGCGCGACAATATGGTTATCGACCAATACGACAAAGTGCAGCGCGAATTGAATTTTGCTGTTGTTGACGAAGTCGACTCCATTTTGATTGATGAGGCGCGTACTCCTCTGATTATTTCCGGTCAGGCTGACGATAACGTACAACTGTACCGGCTGATGAACCAATTGCCCGGACAGCTGGTACGTCAGGAGAAAGAAGACGGGGCAGGCGATTATTGGGTGGATGAAAAAGCCCACCAGGTGATTTTGAGCGAGACCGGACACGAGCATGCCGAGCAGATTCTGACGAAGCTCGGTTTGCTGCAGGAAAACGATTCGCTTTATTCGGCAGGCAATATATCCCTGATGCATCATCTGATGGCGGCATTGCGGGCGCATACGCTGTTTCACAAAGACCAGCACTATGTGATTCAAGACGGCGAAATCGTCATTGTAGACGAGTTTACCGGCCGTCTGATGGCCGGGCGGCGTTGGTCGGACGGTCTGCATCAGGCGGTAGAGGCAAAAGAAGGCGTGGAAATCAAAAAAGAAAACCAAACGCTGGCTTCGATTACCTTCCAAAACTATTTCCGTCTTTACAATAAATTGGCGGGTATGACCGGTACGGCGGATACCGAAGCATTCGAATTCCAAAGCATTTATGGTTTGGAAACCGTGATTATTCCGACCAACCGCCCGATTCAGCGCAAAGACTACAACGATCAGATTTTTCGTTCGGCAGAAGAAAAATACGAAGCGGTTGTCAAAGATATTCAGGCCTGTCATGAAAAAGGCCAGCCGGTTTTGGTTGGTACCACCAGCATCGAAACATCCGAGCTGGTGTCGGATTTGTTGAAAAAAGCCGATATTCCGCACAATGTATTGAATGCGAAGGAGCATCAGCGCGAAGCTTTGATTGTTGCACAGGCGGGTAAGGTCGGTGCCGTAACAGTGGCGACCAATATGGCAGGACGCGGTACGGATATCGTACTGGGCGGCAGCGTGAAACAGCAGGCACTTGCAGTTGAAGCAGACGAAAGTTTGAGTGCGGACGATAAGGCTGCAAAAATTGCCGAGTTGGAAAACGGCTGGCAGGAAGAGCACGAAAAAGTACTGGCGGCCGGCGGCCTGCATATTATCGGTACCGAGCGTCACGAGAGCCGCCGTATCGACAACCAGCTGCGCGGGCGTTCGGGCCGTCAGGGCGACCCGGGTTCGAGCCGTTTTTATCTGTCGTTTGAAGATCCTTTGCTGCGTTTGTTTGCCCTGGATAGGGCTGCGGCGATTCTGAACCGTTTGGCACCCGAGCGTGGCGTGGCGATTGAAGCCGGTATGCTGACTCGTCAGATTGAAGGTGCGCAGCGTAAGGTGGAAGGCCGTAATTTCGATATGCGCAAGCAGGTTTTAGAGTATGACGATGTGGCCAACGACCAGCGTAAAGTCATTTATCATCAGCGTAACGATGTGCTGACGACAAATGAAGTGGCAGAATTGGCTCAAGGTATCCGTGCCGATGTTATCGGTGATTTGGTGGATAATTATGTTCCGCCGGACAGCATGGAAGAGCAGTGGGATATTCCTGCTTTGGAGGCGCAGCTTTTGGGCGAATTCCGCGTTCAGGCGGATATTCAGGGCTGGTTTAAAGCCGATAATACGATTGACGGCGGAGACATCAAAGAACGTTTGATTGAACAGGTCGAGCGGGAATATGCCGAGAAAGTGGAGCTTGTCGGCAGTCAGGAAATGCGTGGTTTCGAACGCAATGTGATGTTGCAGGTTATTGATACGCAGTGGCGCGAACATCTGGCAGCTATGGACCATTTGCGGCAAGGCATCCATTTGCGCGGATATGCTCAGAAGAATCCGAAGCAGGAATATAAACGCGAAGCGTTTGATATGTTCCAACGTTTGTGGGATGGCATCAAGCACCAGATTGCTGCGTTTTTGATTTCAGTGCAGGTATCGCGAGACGAACAGGTAGCTGAAGAAGTGGTACCGTCTGTTCCGGAGATGCGCAGTAATCAGGTACCGGAAGGCTTGGTTGATGCTGCTGATTACAGCATGGAGGCTTTGGAAGAGCGCGGTATTATTATTCACCGAAATGACCCTTGTCCGTGCGGCAGCGGCTTGAAGTACAAGCAATGCCACGGTAAGCTGGTGTAATAAAATGTACAAAAACCGCCTGAGAACATATTTTCAGGCGGTTTTTTATTAGGGAAGAGCTGCTGTGGGGGTTGCAGGAGTGGCGGGGATATTTTTTACAGAGGATGGCGGTATTTGGTTTTCAGGTATTCTTTCAGGACGGCGGGTAATGCGGCATCGAAATACAAATTACCGTTTAATTCCAATAATCCGTTGCGGAGGCGATACTGTTTGGTGAGGTTGCAGACGGCTTCATGCTCTTCGATTTGTAGATGGCGGAGCTTTCCCCAGCCGATAACGGGCAGCTGTTCGGCAAATTGTTGTGTGTCACAGTATTGTTTGGCACGGCCTTGCGCACTGCTGCACAGACAGTTTTTGCCACTTTCTGCGGACGGACAAGGGCTGTGTGCCGGTAACGAATAAGGTAGGATGTCGAGCATTTTAGGACAGAGGCCGTATGTTTTCGCCCATTCCAGTAGCGCGCGTTTTGCTGCTTTTTTATTGGGGAACAGGCCGTATGACGGAATGCTTTGGAGGCCGTCTGCAAGTTGCACGATGCGCGCACGCAAAATACCGTTTTCTTCGATAAAGTGGACGGAAAAATAAGCAGTGTGTTGCGGAGCGATACGGTATTTCTGTCTGGCACGGATAATATGGGTCAAGCTGTCCAAGGGGCCGATGGTTTTTTGAAAAACCATTTCAGTACAAAGTCTTAAATCTGATTTTTCGTCTGCAAGTAATGCGGAGGTTTCGCGGAAGGCATAGCGGTGTGCGGCGATACGGACAAGGTTTTCCTTGTCATCGAACCAAAGTGTAATGCCGTCGGAGTCGGGCAGCTGGTGCAGACGGCTGTCCAGATGTTCGGGTAGATATTCGGGAAATGGTTGCGGTTGCAGTAGGCGGCGACATTGCGAGACAACAGCTTCCATGCCGCAGGTGTCGATGCATCGTTCCAGAAAATCCGCCAGAGCAGCCACGTCGCTCCACGCGCGGTGGCGGCTGCTGACGGAGATGCCGTGTCTCTCGATAATGCTTTCCAGGCTGTGTTTGCGAAATTGGGGATAAAGACGGCGGGAAAGTTGAACAGTGCATAAAGTTTTTGCCGCGAAATGCAGGCCGCAGCGTTGGAATGCATATTGTAAAAACTGATAATCGAATTTGCTGTTGTGTGCTACTAAAACCGCACCTTGCAGGAGAGACAGCAAGCGGTCGGACAGTTGGGAAAAATCGGGTGCGTTTCCGACCATTGCATCATCGATGCCGGTCAGCCGGGTAATAAACTTGGGAATCGGAATGCCGGGATTGACAAGGCATTCGAAACGTTCTGTTCTGCCGTTTTCGAAACGAAGGAAGGCGATTTCGGTAATACGGTCGTCCGTGAAATGACCGCCGGTGCTTTCCAAATCCAGCAGTACGACCGGCTGCTTGAAGTATGAAAACAATTCGGATAAGGCCGGGTAGTGTGGGATGGAAGACATTTAATTCCCTTATTATTCAAATATAAACGTTTATTTTAGCATTTATCAGATGTTTTTTCATTAAAACAGGTTGACAAATAATCAAAGGGTTTTTATAATTCAAATCTTTCTTGCATAGCACCCGTAGCTCAGTTGGATAGAGTATCTGGCTACGAACCAGAGGGTCGGGCGTTCGAATCGCTCCGGGTGCGCCATGAAACATCCGCGCCCATCGTCTAGCGGTTAGGACATCGCCCTTTCACGGCGGTAACCGGGGTTCGATTCCCCGTGGGCGTGCCAGACTTTGAAATCCCCAAGGTTTTTCCTTGGGGATTTCTTTCGTTTGTCTCGTGTTGTGTAGCGGGCTTGCTGCGGCGAGAGGACGATTTGTCTGCTGCAATATTTTTATTTGGAAATGCGGATTGTTTGTAAATGTTGTATTTAAAAGGCGTTAAAAATGTTGTTGGTTGCTTTGCAGTCAGGAAACCTCATTCGAGAGTCTTGAAAAACTGTATGCCGTCTGCAGATATGAAATACCCGCCTGCTCCAAATGAAGGCAGACGGGACAGACGTGGTGTGTTTAATCCGGAATTTGGAAAACCTGGCGCAGATAGGCCAGAAAAGTGTTGTTGTCGCTCATGGTTTTTCCCGGGCTGTCGGAAATTTTGGCAACAGACTGGCCGTTGCATTCGACCAGTTTCAATACGATATTCAGCGGCGTATTGCCCAAATCGTTGGTCAGATTAGTGCCGATGCCGAAGCTGGTTTTGAAGCGGGCTTTGAAGTATTGGTGCAAATCCCATGCGCGGGGCAGGTTGAGGCCGTCTGAAAAGGTCAGCATTTTGGTGCGGCTGTCGATTTTCAGTTTTTGATAGTGCGCGTAGGCTTTGTCGCCCCAAATGTAAGGGTCGCCGCTGTCGTGGCGCAGGCCGTCGAAGAGTTTGGCGAAATAAAGGTCGAAGTCGCGCAGGAAAGCGTCCATGCCGACAACGTCGGTTAAGGCGATGCCCAAGTCGCCCCTGTATTCGTGTACCCATGCCTCAAGGGCGGCTTTTTGGAAGTCGCGCAGACGCACGTCAAGTGCTTGGAAGGCTTGCAGAAATTCGTGCGCCATGGTGCCGATGGGGGTGAGACCGAGTTTTTTGGCCAAATAGACGTTGCTGGTGCCGCGCAGGATGTCAGGGGCTGCTGAGTACAGGGTTTGGATAACATGTTCCTGCCAAGCTAGATTGTAGCGGCGGCGCGTGCCGAAGTCGGATACGAGAAACGGCGGTTCGCCGTCTTTTTGTGCGGCGGTATATTCGCGCAGCAGGCGGGCTTTTTCTTGCAGACGGCGTTCGCCTTCGGCTAGAACTTCGGGAGTTTCCAAGCGGCGGAAGTAAAGTTCGTTTACGATGGCCAGAATGTAGATTTCAAAAAACATTGCCTGAATCATCGGGCCTTCGACCCGAATATTCAGACGACCCTGTTCGTCGGTGGATACGTTGACAAAGCGGCGTTTGAGCTGGAACAGTTCTAAATAATCGACAAAATCGCTTTTGATGAAGCGCAGGCCGCGCAGATAGTCCAATTCGTCCTGCTGCAATTTCAGCGTGCAGAGTGCATCGAGTTCGCGTTCCAGATCTTCGCGGATGTCTGCCAGCGGATATACGGTTTCGTCATTGTTGCGGCAGCGGAATTCGTACACGCCGTGTGCTTGGGGGAATTGGTGCAGCACGACTTGCAGCATGGTGAATTTGTACAAATCGGTGTCGAGCAGAGAGGGGATAATCGCTTGCTGCGGCATGGCAACCCGCCTTTTGTTAAGAAATAAAGATTTGCATTAAATCATGTTTGCAGAACAAGGGCAATGTAAGTACGGTTTGCTCCTTGAAAAAATGATAGTTATAATCATTTCATTTTTTGAAGTCGAAAAGGAGAACACGATGGCAAGCCGTATAGAGCACGATACCATGGGCGATGTGGCCGTACCGGCCGATGCGTATTGGGGTGCGCAAACCCAGCGCAGCCGCGACAATTTCAAAATCGGCGGAGAAACGCTGCCCGCGCCTTTGATTGAGGCGATGGCATTGGTGAAAAAAGCCGCCGCACAGACGAATGCCGCGCTCGGCCGCATCAAGCCGGAACAGGCGGATTTGATTGTGCAGGCGGCAGACGACGTGCTGGCAGGCCGTCTGCAGGGGCAGTTTCCTTTGGTGGTGTGGCAGACAGGCTCGGGTACGCAGTCGAATATGAATATGAACGAGGTGCTGGCCAACCGGGCCAATGAAATCGCCGGTACCGGCTTGGCGGCTTATCAGCCTGTTCATCCCAACGATCATGTGAACCATGCGCAATCGACCAACGACAGTTTCCCGACCGCTATTCACGTTGCCGCCGCGCTGGAAATCAACCGCCTGCTGATTCCGGCAGTAGTGGCTCTGCGCGATACTTTGCAACAGAAAGCCGAAGCGTTTTCGTCTATTGTGAAAATCGGTCGCACCCATCTGCAAGATGCTACGCCTCTGACTTTGGGACAGGAGTTTTCCGGCTATGTGAGCCAGCTTGATCACGGCCTGTGCCGTCTGCAGCACGCTTTGCAGGGGCTGTACGAGCTTCCCTTGGGCGGAACGGCGGTCGGTACGGGTTTGAACAGCCACCCAGATTATGCGGTTAAGGCAGCGGAAAAGCTGGCCGAACTTTCCGGTCTGCCGTTTGTAACCGCGCCGAACAAATTTGAAGCACTGGCAGGACGCGATGCCTGCGTATATGCTTCCGGCGCACTCAAAACGCTGGCCGCAAGCCTGAACAAAATCGCCAACGATATCCGCTGGCTGGCAAGCGGGCCGCGCTGCGGTTTGGGCGAAATCCGCATTCCCGAAAACGAACCGGGTTCGTCGATTATGCCGGGCAAGGTCAATCCGACTCAGGCCGAAGCGATGACTATGGTGTGCTGCCAAGTGTTCGGCAATGACGTAACCATAGGCATGGCGGGTGCATCGGGCAATTTCGAACTGAACGTTTACATGCCCGTTATCGGCTACAACCTGCTGCAATCCGTGCGCCTGCTCGGTGATGCCTGCAACAGTTTCAACGAACATTGCGCCGTCGGCATCGAGCCGATGCCGGAGAAAATCGATTATTTCCTGCATCATTCCCTGATGCTGGTAACCGCGCTCAACCGCAAAATCGGTTACGAAAATGCGGCAAAAGTAGCGAAAACCGCTTATCAAAACGACAAGTCTCTGCGCGAAACCGCAATTGACCTGGGTTTGCTCAGCGGCGAGGAGTTTGACGAACTGGTGTGTCCCGAAGACATGGTGTCGCCGAAATAAATTTCCAGCATTCGGATGCCGTCTGCAACTTGCCGCTTCTATGGCCGGTCTGCAGACGGCATTGTGTTCTCCGGCTTAAAGAACGGCGGCAAATCGGTTACAATATCCTGTTTGCCGTATGCTGTTGCGGCAAAGCGGACCAGCAGTCCGCACAACCGGAAAATAAGAGATAAGATTATGTTGAACAAAGAACAATTTGCCGATAACCATTTTATCCGCAGCATCATCGAAGAAGATCTGAAAAGCGGCAGGCATACTGCCGTCCAGACCCGTTTCCCGCCCGAGCCGAACGGCTATCTGCATATCGGCCACGCAAAATCCATCTGCCTGAATTTCGGTTTGGCCTATGTGTATGACGGCTTGTGCAATCTGCGTTTTGACGACACCAATCCCGAAAAAGAAAACGAAGAATACGTCCGATCGATTAAAGAAGATGTCGAGTGGTTGGGTTTCAGATGGGCGGGTGAACCGCGTTATGCCTCCAATTACTTCGACCAACTGTTTGACTATGCGGTCGGTTTGATTCAAGACGGCAAGGCCTATGTCGATGATTTGACTGCCGAAGAAATGCGCGAATATCGCGGCACGCTCACCGAACCGGGCAGAAACAGTCCTTACCGCGAGCGCAGTATCGAAGAAAACCTCGATTTGTTTATGCGCATGAAGAACGGCGAATTTGCAGACGGCAGCAAAACCCTGCGTCTGAAAATCGATATGGCGGCCGGCAACATCAATATGCGCGATCCCGTGATTTACCGCATCCGCCGCGCACACCACCACAACACGGGCGACAAATGGTGCATCTATCCGATGTACGACTACACCCACTGCATTTCCGATGCCATCGAAGGCATCACACATTCGCTTTGCACACTTGAATTTGAAGCGCACCGTCCGCTGTACGACTGGGTGTTGGACAATATTCCCGCACCGCACCCCACCCGCCCGCACCAATACGAATTTTCCCGTTTGGAGCTGCTGTACTCCATCACTTCCAAACGCAAGCTGAACCAGCTTGTTGCAGACGGCCACGTGTCCGGCTGGGACGATCCGCGTATGCCGACCATCTCCGGTATGCGCCGCCGGGGTTACACGCCCGAAGGCCTGCGTCTGTTTGCCAAGCGCGTAGGCATTTCCAAATCGGAAAATGTGGTCGATATGAGCGTGTTGGAAGGCGCGGTGCGCGAAGAGTTGGAAAACTCCTCCCCGCGCATGATGGCGGTTCTCAACCCGATTAAAGTAACGCTGACCAATTTTTCAGAGGGCCTCACACAAAGCCGCCGTGCGCCGTTCCACCCGCACCATGAAGAAATGGGCGACCGCGAAGTGCCGATTAGCCCTACTTTGTACATCGATGCCGACGATTTCAGCGAAAATCCGCCCAAAGGCTGGCAACGCCTGACAGTCGGCGGCGAAGTGCGGCTGCGTTACAGCTACGTTATCAAATGCGACGAAGCAGTAAAAGACGAAAACGGCAACGTAATCGAACTCAAATGCAGCATCGATCACGACACTTTGGGCAAAAAACCCGAAGGCCGCAAAGTCAAAGGCGTTATCCACTGGCTCTCGGCAGAACACGCTGTGCCGGTCAAAGTGCGTTTGTACGACCGCCTGTTTACCGAAGCGCGTCCTGATGCCGTACGCGGCGAAGGCGGGCAATATCTGCCGTTTACCGATTTCCTGAATCCCGAATCCATGCAGGAAATCACCGCCTACGCCGAAGCCGCCGCACAAAATCTGCCGGCCGAAAGCCGTTGGCAGTTCGAGCGTTTGGGCTATTTCGTTACCGACCGCAAAGACCACGCCGCCGATGCGCCCGTGTTCAACCGAACGGTCGGATTGAAAGACACTTGGCAGGCTAAAGAAACCGGAGGACCTGCAGTTTGAGAAGAATGCCGTCTGCAACTTTGATGTTTGGGCGGCATTTTGATTCGGTTCGGAAAGGTGCAGACGGCATCGGTGCCTGCTGGACGTTGTCTGCAGGTATGTTTTAAAATTTTTCTTGAATTTCCCATGATTGGCAAATATTTATTATAGGTTTTGAAATGACTTCTCTTGCTAATGAAAAACTGGCTCAATCGTATAACGAGCTGCCTTATCCGTCGAAAGCTTTTGCCCATTGCAGCCCAGTGCGCCTGCATGCTTTGGCAAAAATGAAAGGCTTGGAACCCGTTCCTTTGGAGAATGCGAAAGTTTTGGAAATCGGCTGTTCCTTCGGCGGCAATCTGCTGCCGTTTGCCTTGCAGTTTCCGGACAGTTTCTCCATCGGGATTGATTTGTCGGAAACGCATATCAGGGAAGGACAAAGGATGCTGTCGTCCGCAGGCATTTCCAATATCAGCCTGGTTGCGGCAGATATCAGCAAAGTCCGTTTTGAGACCCAGTTTGATTATATTGTCTGCCACGGCGTATTCAGCTGGGTGCCGGAGTTCGTGCAGCATGCGATTTTATCGACTATCCGGCAGTATCTGTCACCGAACGGTATTGCCTTTGTCAGCTACAATGCTTATCCCGGTTGGAAGAACAAGGATATTGCAAAAGATCTGATGTTGTTTGGTTCCCAAGCCGATTTGCCCATTCAGAACCGGGTCTATCAGGCATTGGAAATGATTAAATTTACCCGGGATATTTTCAAATCTTCCGAGCACGTTTTTCATCGGTATATGAACGAGTGTTTCGAACATATTTCCGAGGCATCCGAATCCTATATTGCACATGAATATCTAGAAGATTTCAATCAGCCGATGTATTTCAAACAGTTTGTCCGACTGGCGGCGCAATTCGGTTTGGCTTATGTTACGGATACCAATACGCCGTATATTTTCCGTAACGGTGTCGATGAAGAAAAGATGAATCATATCTGCAGCTATTTTAATAACCGCTTGGATGACATTACCCAATATTTTGATTTTCTTTCGGATACAAAGTTCCGTTGCGACATGATTACCGGTCAAGAGAATTTGGACCGGCACCAACTGACTAACAGCATTGTACAATTTAACAGTTGTCGTCATTTTGACGATTTGTATCTCAGAATTGTTCCTCCGTATCTTGCAACTGAAAACGATAAAGAATATTGGTTTGTGGCCGGTAAAGTCAAATTTTCCCGTTCGGAAGCCGCCGATCTTCTGTTCGATTATCTTCGGGAGCGTGTAGGCAACTGCCAAATCAAACGTATTTATGCCGATTTGAAAAAATGTGCCGGTTTTGACAGGGAAACAATCCAAATGCTTTTATGGATGATTGTACATTCGAATTATTCCCATATTTCGTTTTACCCGATTCAAATCAAATCCTGCGGCAAGAAACCGAAAATTTCAGACAGCAAGCGCAATCTGCTTCAATTTATTTCGAGCAATCCGGATATTACCGGGTACACGGATATTTACGGAAACAATATCAGCATACGGGAAGTAACGGTTTATTTCAGCCGTTATCTTGACGGAACACGAACCATCAAGGGGTTGATTAAAGCATATAGAGAGGAGCTTAAAACAGGCGGCTTGATTATGCGGAATCTTCAAGGAGAGGATATTCCGTTTGAGGATATTCCGGATGAGGCCGTAGAGAGGGAAGTGAAGTCGATATTGGAAGAATTGACAGATCACGGTTATTTCAATTAAGCAAATTTGCTGTCGGACATGCTGTTGTTTTCCCGCTCCCGAGAATCGAGAGCGGGATTTTTTCTGCAGACGGCATTGAAGAGTGAAATATAGGCGTGCAGGGTGGGAGCAGGCCGCTGCCCGAGTTCGGATATGGGATTATTGCCTGCTTTTTTATTTTCTCAGCCGTAGGGCGTTACCCAGTACCAGCAGCGAACTCAAACTCATGCCCAATGCGGCAATCCAGGGCGTAACGAAGCCGGCAGCCGCCAGCGGTACGGCGACCAGATTGTACGCGCTTGCCCACAACAGATTTTGGCGGATAATCTGTGCGGTGCGTTTGGCCTGCCGCAAGGCGGTGCCGACAGCCGCCATATCGTCGTTCAGCATTACGATGTCTGCTCCCTCCCGTGCAACGTCCGCGCCGCCCGCCACCGCAACCGACACATCCGAAGCAGCCAACACAGGCGCATCGTTGATGCCGTCGCCGATCATCAATGCGCGTTTGCCTTGGCGTTGCAGGGTTTCGACAAAGGCCAGTTTGTCCTCGGGAGCGGCTTCTGCGCGGAAAGAGGTGATGCCGAGCGTGTCGGCCAGATGGGCAACGGCGGCTTGGCGGTCGCCGCTGAGAATGTGCAGCGTCAGACCCTGCCGAGCCAAGTCCGCAACCATTTCCGGCACGCCCGCTTTGATGCGGTCGCTTAGCAGGAAGAGAGCGGCAAATCCGTCTTGACAGCCCAGCGCGACGAGCGTTCCGTTGTGCGCGTGGTTGTGCCATTCGGCAGGGATTTCCCCGGCAGTTTCGGCAACAAATTCGGGGCGGCCGATAGACCAAATCCGCGTGGTGCCGTTTACGGTCAGGCTTGCGCTGACACCGTGTCCGATACGGTTTACGCGCTGGCCGCTTTCGATTTTGATGCCGTCTGCAGAGGTGCGGGGCAGGGAGCAGACGGCGCGGGCAATCGGATGTTCGGAATGCTGTTCCAAAGTTTGTGCGATGCAGACGGCTTCGTCATATTTCAGACGGCCTTGCAGCAGCACTTGTTCGACAGCCAAACGGCCTTCGGTCAGCGTGCCGGTTTTGTCGAATACCGCATCGCTTGCCTGCGCCAGCGTTTCCAAAGCCTGCGCGCCGGAAACCAGTATGCCGCTTTGCGCCAGCCGTCCGGTTGAAGAAGCCAGCGCGGTCGGCGTGGCCAGCGAAAGCGCGCACGGGCAGGTGATGACGAGTAGGGAAACGGTAATCCACAGGGCTTTCAATGTGCCGGCATACCACCACCAGCCGAGGAAAACCGGTATGGAAAATAGAATCATGCCCAAGACGAAGGACGAGGCGTAGCGGTCGGCCAGCACCGCCAGACGCGGCTTTTGCGACAGGGCGCGGTCGAGCAGTTTGACGATATGCGCCAGGCGCGTGCTGTTGCCTGTTTCATCCGTGCGGACAATCAGCAGGCTTTCGGTGTTGAGCGTGCCGGCGGTTACTTTCGCACCGGCGGTTTTGGGAGCAGGCAGATTTTCGCCGGTCAGCATGGCTTCGTTTACCGCGCTTTCTCCGGACAAAACCGTGCCGTCCACCGGAATGACTTCGCCTGCGCGAACGGCAATCACATCGCCGCTTTTGAGTTGGACGACTGCCGCTTCTTCGCTGTTTTCGTTCGGATAATCGGGCAGTTTGTGGCAGAAGGCAGGCACGAGTTTGACCAAGCGTTCCGCAGCATCGCCCGCTTTGCGCCGCGCGCTCTGTTCCATAAAGCGGCCGAGCAGCAGCAGGAACACCAGCATGGCGATGCCTTCGAAATACATGCCTTCGCCCGCATCGGAGAACAGGGCGTAGCAGCCTGCAACGGTGGTCAGCACAATAGCCAGCGTAATCGGTGTGTCCATGCCGGTTTTGCGGTTTTTCAAGTCGCGCAGGAAGCCTTGGTAAAACGGTACGGCGGCATAGAACAGTACGGGCAGTGCCATCAGAAACACGCCCCAATGCAGAATACCGAGAAACTGCGGTTCGATGTCGTCATAAAGATAGGTCGGCAGGGCAAACATCATGGTCTGCATCATCGCCAAGCCGGAAACGGCGAGCCGCACCAAAGATTTTTTGCGTTCTTTCTGTGCGTTTTCTTCCACTTTTTGCGCGTCATACGGCGCGGCGGAATAGCCGGTATTTTGAATGCGCAGAAGAATGTCGGAAAGACGGCAGCGGCTTTCGTCCCAACGGATACGCAGGCGGTGGGTGGTGTAATTCAGTTCTGCGTTCAGTACGCCGGTCAAACGCAAAAGCTGCTGTTCGATGAGCCAGACGCAGGCGGCGCAGGTAATGCCACTGAGCATCAAGACCGCTTCGCGGCGGTTTTCCGGCAGGGTTTCTACAAAATCGGCCTGCACTTCGGGCAGGTCGTAGAGTTTCAGTTGCGCCAGAATTTCTTCAGGCGGCAGACCGGCCTGCTGCGCTTGTGCGGTGCGTTGTTTGTAGTAATTGCCCAGGCCTGCATCAAGAATGCTTCGGGCAACAGCTTGGCAGCCGGCGCAGCAGGTCGCTTTGTCTTCTTCTTCGTAGCGTACGGTCAGATTTAGGTTGTCGGGTACGGGCAGACCGCAGTGGAAACAGGATTTTTCACTCATAATATGCGGATTATAACGTAAAGAGTGCGTTGAGAAATGATGTAGGTCAGTTGGTGTGCAGACGGCAGGGACGCTTGAATAAGCAATGGCTGCTGATGATTTCTCAGCCGGAAAAGAAGAAACATTCGGTTGTAAAGTTTGATTCGAAGCAATGAAAACGGAATATTGTCGAAATGAGCCGGCTGCAAGATACCGGCGGCTTGCCTCAGTGCAGTTTGTTGTTTCGGAAGTCTTTGACGATAATGAATAAATAAAACGCCGCGCAAAAGCACGGCGTTTTTTGCTGCTAGAAACGTTTTCAGGCAGCGTTCAATTACCCAAACAATCAGCCGGCACCCACACTTCCCCTGTCATCAGCCGTCTTGCCGAACGGCTCATAGACACTTTACGGGCAAGCCATTTGCCGTCCGCGCATTCAGATTGACCGCCCACCAGCAGCGTGCCTGACGGGTGTCCAAAGCGTACTTCGCTCAACGGCCGACCGCCCGCCGCTTCATTGACAATCGTCCCCACAATGGTCGCCGCCGTGCCAATTGCCACGCTTGCCGTACCCATCATCGCATGATGCAGTTGTCCCATGCTCATCGCGCGTGCCAACAGGTTGATATCATCTGCTTTGACCTGTTTGCCGCTGGATGCTGTGTAGTCGGCAGGACTTGCGACCCAAGCGATTTTGGGTGTGTGCTGGCGTGTCTGGGCTTCTGCCACATCGCTGATTAAGCCCATTTGCACCGCACCATAGGCACGCACTTTTTCTAATTTGGCTAAGATTTCAGCGTTGGAATTGATGTCTTTTTGTAGCTCAGTCCCTGTAAAGCCCAAATCAGCCGCCCGCAAAAAGATGGTGGGAATGCCTGCGTTAATAAAGGTAACGTCAAATTCGCCGACATCAGGCACGGCAAGGCGGTCAATCAGATTGCCCGTAGGGAACATATCGCCATCAGCGTCCACAGGGTCAATAAATTCAATCTTCACTTCTGCGGCGGGGAAAGCTACGCCGTCGAGCTCGAAATCGCCGGTTTCTTGCACTTGACCATCGGTGATAGGTACGTGGGCGATGATGGTTTTGCCGATGTTTTGCTGCCAGATTTTTACTTCGCAAATGCCGTCTGCAGGAATTTTATCTGCTGATACCAAGCCGTTCATAATGGCAAATGAGCCAACGGCGGCGGTGAGATTGCCGCAGTTGCCCGACCAATCAATCATCGGCTTGTCAATCGCCACTTGTCCAAACAGATAATTGACATCGTGGTCGGCTTGGTCTGACTTGGATAAAATCACCACTTTGGACGTGCTTGATGAGCCGTTACCTAGTCCGTCAATCTGTTTGCCGTAGGGGTCGGGACTGCCGATAACACGAAGTAAAAAGTTATCCCGTGCAGCTCCTGCCGCTTGGCAGGGTTCGGGCAGGTCGGAAAGTTTGAAAAACGTACCTTTGGACGTGCCGCCGCGCATATAGGTGGCTTTTACGGGGATTTGGGGTTGGCGGTTCATCGATACTCCTTTGCTTTCATTCATTGTTCGATAAGATAAATTTGCTTTGGGGCGGCCGGTCGGATACAAAATTTTAATTGTCTGAATGTTGCTTGTCCGAACAAACCGCCACCGTCAAGCTGTTAAAGCGGATGCGGCGGCAGACAACATTTGGCAAAGTTATCTGCTGCCGTCAGGTTGTCAGGCGGCACCGCCTTTTAAGAACTCCCCTGCAAATTGCTGCAATACGCCGCCTGCCTTATAAGTCTTAACTTCGGCATCACTATCCAAACGACAAGTTACAGGTACTTTGACCACATCACCATCACGCTTATTGATAACCAAAGTCATCTCGCCGCGCGGGGCAAGTTCGCCAACCACGTCATAGGTTTCTGTGCCGTCCAGTCCAAGCGTATGGCGAGTCGTGCCATCTTTAAACTGCAAAGGCAACACGCCCATACCGATAAGGTTGGTGCGGTGAATACGCTCAAAACCTTCGGCAGCAATCACTTCCACGCCTGCCAGTCGCACGCCTTTGGCTGCCCAGTCGCGGCTTGACCCTTGTCCGTAATCCGCCCCTGCGATGATGATGAGATTTTGACCCCTGTCCATATAGGTTTCAATCGCTTCCCACATACGCATCACCTTGCCGTCGGGTTCTACGCGGGCGAGCGAGCCTTGACGGGTGGTGCCGTCATCATTTTTGACCATTTCGTTGAACAGCTTGGGGTTAGCCAAGGTGGCGCGCTGTGCGGTCAGATGGTCGCCGCGATGGGTGGCATAGCTGTTAAAGTCTTCTTCGGGCAGGCCCATTTTCGCGAGATATTCGCCTGCCGCACTGCTCGCCAAAATGGCGTTGGATGGCGATAAGTGGTCGGTGGTGATGTTGTCGGGCAAAATCGCCAAAGGCCGCATACCTTTTAAGGTGCGCTCACCTGCCAGCGCGCCTTCCCAGTACGGCGGACGACGGATGTAGGTCGACATTTCCCGCCAGTCGTACAGCGGAGACGGGGCTTTTTCTGCCGCGCCGGTGTCGAACATCGGAATGTAAATATCGCGGAACTGCTGCGGTTTCACATACTTGGCAACGATTTCGTCAATTTCTTCGTCAGACGGCCAGATGTCTTTTAAGCGGATTTCCTTGCCGTCTGCAACGCCGAGAACGTCGTTTTCGATGTCGAAACGGATGGAGCCTGCAATCGCATAAGCCACCACCAGCGGCGGACTTGCCAAAAACGCCTGCTTGGCATAAGGATGGATGCGCCCGTCAAAGTTGCGGTTGCCTGATAACACGGCGGTGGCGTACAAATCGCGGTCGATGATTTCTTGCTGAATGGCAGGGTCGAGCGCGCCGCTCATACCGTTGCAGGTGGTGCAGGCAAAGGCGACGATGCCGAAGCCCAATTTTTCCAATTCGGGCAGCAAGCCGGCTTCTTTTAAATACACTTCTGCCACTTTCGAGCCGGGTGCAAAAGACGATTTCACCCACGGCTTGCGGGTTAGACCCAGCTCGTTCGCTTTTTTGGCAAGCAAGGCGGCGGCTACGACATTGCGCGGATTTGATGTATTGGTGCAAGACGTAATCGCGGCGATGATGACGGCACCGTCCGGCATTGAGCCGTCTGCAGGTACTTCGTAAGGTGTGGCAATGCCTTTGGCGGCCAAATCAGTGGTCGAGAAACGCGCGTGCGGATTGGACGGGCCGGCCATATTGCGGGTAACGGCAGATAAGTCGAACTTCAACACGCGCGGATATTCGGCTTTGTCCAAAGCATCCGACCACAGGCCGGCGGTTTTGGCATAATTTTCTACCAGTTTCACCTGCTTGTCGTCGCGGCCGGTGAGTTTCAGATAATCGATGGTTTGCTCGTCAATCGAGAACATTGCCGCCGTTGCGCCAAATTCGGGAGTCATATTGGAAATGGTGGCACGGTCGCCGACAGACAGACTGCGCGCGCCTTCGCCGAAAAATTCCACAAACGCGCCGACCACACGCTCTTTACGCAAAAATTCGGTCAAAGCCAGCACGATGTCGGTTGCGGTAATGCCTGCCTGGCGTTTGCCGGTCAGCTCCACGCCGACAATATCGGGCAGGCGCATCATCGACGGCAAACCCAGCATCACGCATTCGGCTTCCAAACCGCCCACGCCCACACTAATCACGCCCAACGCGTCCACGTGCGGCGTGTGGCTGTCGGTGCCGACACAGGTATCAGGAAACGCCACACCGTCTCTAACCTGCACCACGGGCGACATTTTTTCAAGGTTAATTTGGTGCATAATGCCGTTACCGGCAGGGATGACGTCCACATTTTCAAAGGCGGTTTTTGTCCAGTTGATAAAATGGAAACGGTCGTCGTTGCGGCGGTCTTCGATGGCACGGTTTTTGGCGAAGGCATCAGGGTCGTAGCCGCCGTGTTCCACCGCCAGCGAGTGGTCTACGATGAGCTGCGTTTGCACCACAGGATTGACTTTGGACGGGTCGCCGCCCTGCTCGGCGATGGCGTCGCGCAAACCCGCCAAGTCCACCAGTGCGGTCTGCCCCAAAATATCGTGGCACACCACGCGCGCAGGATACCAAGGAAAATCAAGCTCTTGCTTGCGTTCGATGAGTTGGGTAAGCCAGCTTTGCAAAGTGGGCAAGTCCACATCGTCGGCACGGCGGATGAGTTGCTCGGCGAGAATGCGGCTGGTGTAGGGCAGGGTGTCGTAAGAACCTGGCTTGATGTCTTCGCAGGCGGCACGTGTGTCGTAATAAGACAGACCGCTGTGCGGTAGGACTTTTTTGTAGGCTTGGTTTGCAGACATAGTTGTTCCTTAAAGTTTTTCTTGTCAAAAAGTTAGGCTGTTTTTTCCGCCACGACAAACAGACGTGGCAGAGTGAGTAAAATCCTGCCGTCTGCACGTGGCGGATAGGCTTGTTGCAGACGGCTTGTGTAGTCGGCGGCAAATTCGGTGCGTTCGGTGTCATCGAGCGCGTTCAGATAAGGTCGCAGAGCGGTGCTGCCGAACCACTGTACGATGCTGTGCACATCGGGCAAAACGTGGTAGTAGGCGGTGCGCCAAATGTCGGTGCGACAGCCCGCCTGCGTCAAAATATCGTAATAATCGGCGGCATCGGGCAAGTCGGGACGCACGGGCAGACCCTGCATTTTACCGCGCCATTTTGGGCTGTCTGCCGTTTCGCGTATCAGGCGGTGCGACGGTTCGCCCAGATTATCGGGCATCTGTATTGCCAGCACGCCTTCGGGGGCGAGCTGCCCGATGAGTTGCGGCAGCAGTTTGTCGTGTCGTGTAGCCCATTGTAAAGACGCATTGGCAAAAATCACATCTTGGGGCGTGTCCGTTTGCCAAATGTTAAAATCGGCTTGGATAAACTGTACTTGTGGCAGCGTTGCCTTGGCGGCGGCTATCATATTTGCCGAGCTGTCCACGCCGATGATGTGGGCGTTTGACCAATTTTTGTACAAAAGCTCGGTACTGTTAGCAGGACCACAGCCCAAATCGGTGATGTGGTGTGCCTGATGGTGGGCAATACGAGCCAGCAGCTCTTTGGCAGGGCGGGTGCGTTCGTCTAAAAACTGCGAATAATGTTGGGCATTCCAGTCGGTCATCATCACTCCCGTCATCACATCGTCAAATCTGAAATCTGCTTTTTACACCGGTTCAATCATTTTTAACTTTTTGGCACCAAGCGACACCAAACAATGCAATAACAAACCCGAAAATCTGCAACCACGAAAGCTGTTCGCCAAACAGTATATTGGCCTGTATTGCCGCAAAGGGCGGACAAAGAAGCATCAGCGATGTGGTTTTGACAGCATTGTTGTGCTTGGTCAAATACATTAACAGATAAACTCCCGCGCCCGATAAAATAAAAACCGCCCAAAATAACGAAAACAAAAAATCAAAATTTATCTGAACAGTTGTTTCCTTTAAAGCAAGAACCAGCAGCAGCGACATAAATGCACCGGCGATGTTCTGAATAACCAAGGATGTCGTCAGTTCCGAGCTTTTGATGTAATGCTTTTGAAACAAAAGTCCGACAGTGATGGAAGCGATGGACAAAAGCGAAATCAAAAACACCCAAAAATCATAATCTTGGTTTGACGACGGCGGCAGAGCGAGATATACGCCGAACAATCCGATAACGATGCCCCAAATATAATCCGTTTTAAAACGTTCGCCGAAGAAAACGCTTGCTGCAATCAGGGTAATCAGCGGCTGCAAACCGCCCAGCAGTGCCATAATGCCGGCAGGCATACCGTGGCTGATGGCCCAATAACTGCCGCCCAAATAAACGCCGCTGCATAAAAAGCCTACAAGCATATGTTTGGGCATTTCTTGAAGCTTGGGGTATTCTTTTTTCAGTAAAAAAGCAATGATAAAAAATAAAATTGCCGTACAAGAAAAGCGGATTGTCAAAAATATATTTGGAGAAACACTGCCGACAATCATACGGCCGACAATAAATCCAGACGACCAAATCAGCACAAACAAACCAAATAAGACAATCAGTTTTTTATCATTTATTACCCGAACCGAACTTCAAAAGAGCTTAATCGTTTTATATTCTTTGCAATTTAATCATATCGTTTGCGGTAACACGGTTATTCGACCTTATTTGCCACTCTCAGCCCAAATCAACACCCCGCCACCGATGGCAATCAGCCCAAGCCCAATAAGTTTGACTGGTTCAACTTTACGAACTTCTAAACCCAAAAAGCCAAAATGGGCAAGGACAGTAGCAAAAACATTTGTCCTAAAAACACCCATAAAAGCGTACTGGCAGAGCCGATTTTGGGTGCGTCGATAAACATAATAGGATATAAAAACTGCCCAAAAATCCCGTCAGATACTGCCACCATTGGGCGTTTTGTATATTAGGCGGTTTAACTCCGCCGCCTAATACCAAAGACAACAGTAAAGATGCGGTTGTGCCGCCCAAATACAGATAAAACGCGGCTTGGATTTGGCTTGCCTGTGTGCTTTGACAAAACTACCCGCCATCGCCGACTGCAAAGGAATAATCGCTCCGCCCAGCAGACTGATGAAAATATAAGGCAAAGTGTTCATAATGTTGATGCAGAATCTTAGATTGCTGCTTTGCAGACGGCATAAGATGCCGTACGCGTATGCCGTCTGCAAAGCAGGCTGCCCGAAAGCCCGTAACCGCTTTCGGGCAGCCGTCATTTTAACGCTCGTCCATCGGTACAAAGGCCAAATCGTCAGGGCCGGTGTAGTTCGCGCTCGGGCGGATAATCTTGCCGTCTGCACGCTGTTCTAAGACGTGTGCCGACCAGCCTGTGGTGCGGCTGATGACAAACAGCGGGGTAAACATCGCGGTAGGCACGCCCAGTTTTTGATAGGAAACAGCGGAGAACCAATCCAAGTTCGGGAACATTTTTTTCTCGTCCCACATCAAAGTCTCCAAGCGTTCGGCAATGTCAAACAAACGCATATCGCCGGTTTCGGCCGATAAGTCTTTGGCGACTTGTTTGATGACCACGTTGCGCGGGTCGCTGATGGTATAAACAGGGTGGCCGAAACCAATGATGATTTCTTTGCGACCGATACGCTCGCGGATATCCGCTTCAGCTTCGTCGGCGTTGCGATAGCGTTTTTGAATGTCGTAAGCCACTTCGTTTGCTCCGCCGTGTTTCGGACCTTTCAAGGCACCGATTGCACCGGTGATTGAAGAATAAATGTCCGAACCTGTGCCGGCAATCACACGGCTGGTAAAGGTGGATGCGTTAAACTCGTGTTCGGCATACAAAATCAGCGAAACGTGCATGGCTTTGATGTGCGACTCGCTTGGGCGTTTGCCGTGCAACATATGCAAAAAATGTCCGCCAATGCTGTCTTCTTCACTCTCCACGCTGATACGTTTGCCGTTGTGCGAATATTGGTACCAGTACAGCAACATAGAGCCAAGCGATGCAATCAATTTGTCGGCGATGTCGCGGGCTTCGGAAGCTGGCTGGCTTTCACGCTCAGGGTGGACACAACCCATCATAGACACGCCTGTACGCAAAACATCCATCGGGTGCGTGTGCGCAGGCAGGCTTTCTAGAACTTCAATGACGCGAATCGGCAAGCCACGCAAGGATTTGAGCTTGGCTTTGTAGGCGGCAAGTTCGAATTTGTTCGGCAGATGACCGTGAATCAGCAGATGGGCGACTTCTTCAAATTCGCAATGTTTTGCCAAATCGAGAATATCGTAACCGCGATAAGACAAATCATTGCCCGAGCGACCAACGGTACACAAAGCGGTGTTGCCCGCCGGCACACCCGACAGGGCTACGGATTTTTTGGGTTTGAAGGTGGGGGTTTCAGTTGTCATGGTAAGTCTCCTTTGCGTCGTAATTTGAAGTACAGGCGGCATAGATTATGTCGAAGCCGTCTGCAGCTTCCCGGTTTATTTTTGGAACAGTTGGTCTAACTTTTGCTCGAAGTCGTGATAATTCAGGTGGTCGTAGAGTTCGGCGCGTGTTTGCATGGTGTCTATCACATTGGCTTGCGTACCGTCGCGCAAAATGGCTTGGTAAACGTTAAGAGCGGCTTTGCTGGCAGCCCGGAAAGAAGAAAGAGGATAGAGCACAAGCTTCACTCCGTGTTCGGCCAACTCCTTCTGGGTGTATAAAGGTGTTGCGCCAAATTCGGTAATATTGGCCAAGACAGGTACGTTTACCGCTTCGGAAAACTGTTTGTACATGCCTAATTCAGTCATGGCTTCGGGGAAAATCATGTCGGCCCCTGCCTCCACACAGGCTTCTGCACGTTCGATTGCTGCATTCAAACCTTCTACCGCCAATGCGTCGGTACGCGCCATAATGACGAAGTTTTCATCTCGGCGGGCATCAACGGCGGCTTTGATGCGGTCGACCATTTCTTCTTGCGAAACAATGGCTTTATTCGGACGGTGTCCGCAGCGTTTTTGTGCTACCTGATCTTCGATGTGCACGGCGGCGACACCTGCTTTTTCAAAGGCGCGAACGGTGCGGGCGATATTGAACGCACCGCCCCAGCCGACATCAATATCTACCAGAAGCGGCGTATCAACATTGTCTGTAATGCGGCGGGCATCAATCAGCACGTCTTCCATGGTGGTGATGCCCAAATCGGGAATGCCGCAGGAACAGGCCGCCACGCCTCCTCCGGACAGATAAATGGCTTTGAAGCCGCTTTGGGTGGCAAGGCGGGCAAAATAGGCATTGATGCAGCCGGCAACGGCAAGTGGGGTTGATTCTTGAACGGCTTGGCGGAATGCTGCGCCTGCAGAATGAAGGCTCATGGTGTTTTCTCCGTTAATTAAAATGGTGTTTGTGTTTTTATTTGTAGTTAAATGTAATTTATAGAGTAATGAAATGTAAAATCAGATATTTTTATATCTGCCATAAGAAACTTGGATAATTTATTTAATTGTTGATTGTTAAAGATATTATTTGATTTTATTTGGCTTTACTTGGATTTTTTTTTGTTGTTATTATGTGAATATTTTTTAATTTTCGAGGGTGTGGGAAAGCCGTCCGGAGCGGAAGCGATGTGGAGGCTTGTGCTGCAGACGGCTTGGGAATTGTTTAGAAACCGTTTTCCATTAAGATGTGCCCGGGAATTTTGTTGCGGTGCATGGTAAAACCCATGTCGAGCAGGGCTTGGAAGGTGTCTTTGACCATTGCGGGATTGCCGCAGAGCATGAAACGGGTGTCGCTTTGGTTGAACGGTATGTCCAGTGAGGAGGAGAGACGGCCGCTGCGGAGCAGGGAGGGCAGTCTTTCTCCGCACAATGCTTCCGAGATTTCATCACGCGTCAATACGGCTTGGAAGCGGAGTTTGTGGAAATATATGTCAATCAGAGGGTGTTCGGCTAAGTCGGCGATGCGTCGGTTGAAAATTAATTCGTCGGCATATGAAACCGAGTGTACAAGTGCCAGGCGGTCGAAACGTTCCCAAATTTCGGGTTGTTCCAGAATGGATAAAAACGGGGCGATGCCGGAGCCTGTGCACAGCATGATGAGATCTTTGCCGTCGGGGAAGCGTTCGGGCAACAGGAAACCCGTGGCGGTTTTGTCGAGCAGGATGGTGTCGCCGGTTTGCATGCGGGCAAATTTGGCTGACATCGGACCGTCTTTAATCAAGACGGCGAAGTATTCCAGATGTTCGGTATATTCGGCGGAAACAATGGAATAGGCACGCCAGATAAAGCCTTCTCCGTCGCGAAAACCCAAACGGGAGAATTGTCCGGCGGAAAAGCGGTAGTTCTCGGGACGGCTGATGGCGAATGTGATGAGTTTAGGGGTGTGGTGCTTCACCCATAAAACGGCTTCTTCGGTGTATTTGGCTTCTGGTGGGGCGGTCATGTTCTGATTCCTTTATGGTGTGGGAAGCCGTCTGCAACTTGTAGACGGCTTGATGGTTTAGAGTTCGCCGTAAGAGTGCAGTCCGCTGAGGAACATGTTGACACCGACAAAGGCAAAGGCGGTAATGAACAGGCCGATAATCGCCCACCATGCCAGCACTTTGCCGCGCCAGCCGGCTACCAGGCGCAGATGCAGCCATACTGCATAATTCAGCCAAACGATAAATGCCCAAGTTTCTTTCGGATCCCAGCTCCAATAGCGGCCCCAGGCATCGGCCGCCCACAAAGCTCCCAAAATGGTGGCGATGGTGAAAAACAGGAAGCCGACCGCGATGGCTTTGTACATGACCTCATCGATAACCGCCGCTTCGGGCAGCCAGCTTTTGCGGCCTTTGTGTTCGCTGTGCAAAACCCATAATTCGGCGATGCCGAGCATAGCCGCTATACAGAATGCGCCGTAGCCGACAAAATTGGCAGGAACGTGGATTTTCATCCACCAGGATTGTAAGGCGGGAATCAGCGGCTGGATTTGGTGGGCACTGCGGCTGATGCTGTACCAAAGTACGAAGCAGACAATGGCGGCCAGGAAGGCGAATACAAACGCGCCTAAACGCTGTACGGCAAATTTGCGTTCGTAATAGAGGTACATCAGCGCAGTAATGACCATAAAAAGAATGAATACTTCATATAGATTGGACACAGGAATGTGTCCGGCATCGGGGCGCAGCAGATAGCTTTCATGCCAACGCACGAGCAGACCGACAAAGCCTGCGAATGCGGAAATCCATCCGAACGCCGTACCCATACCCAGTAATATATTATGGGGTCGGTTTTGTTTGGCGGCGGCGATTGCACCTGCCGTATAGGCAAACAGAGCAAAGAAAGTCATCGCGCACTGCCACATAATTGCCGACTGGCTGCTCAAAAAATAACGCAATAAGAAAGCATTGCTCCGGGCAATATCTCCCTGATAGAACAGCACCGCGCAGCAAGCTGCAGCTATTGACAGAGGAATAAACAGGCGGAGCGGCTTGAAAAACCAGCCTAATGCGACGGCCGAAGCTGCGCTTGCCCATAAAATAACCATTTCGTAAATATCCATATGGTGCGGCAGGACGTATTGCACGAATGCGGCTGCGGCGGCAATCAGCAGGGCGAATACCCAATCACCTGTTCCGAGCAGGCGCAACAATGAATGTTGTTCGAGCAGGGTATGTTGGGGGCGGTTAGTGTTGTGTTGCGTCATGATGTAAATCCTTGGCCAGTTGTTCCAAGTGTTGTAAATGTTTGGGAAACTCTTTTTGCAAATCGCGTTCGTTCCGGCTGGATGACATGGCGAAGCGTATTTGGCCGTCTGCAAACAGTAGCCATGCACGTTTTTCGCGGATGTAGAACATGAAAAGTGTGCCCAAAACCAGCAGTACGGAGCCGAGATAAACCAAAGAGGCACCGGGAGACTTGCTCATTTGCAGCCCGGACGAACGGACTTCTTTGAAACCGTCCAGTTGGAGCAGAACGGGCGAAGGGTATTCCGTCAGACCGGTGTAGGCATCCATTGTGTGAAGCAGGAAGCGGTTGCGGCTGTCGTCGAAAGCCCATTCTCTGCCTTGCAGACGGCTTACTTCGTCCAAAGCCGCATTCATGACACCGTACAGAATCTGATAAAACGATTCGGTCATTTTCGTCTGTTCCGATTTCGGAATATTGCCTTCGATAAAACGGTTTAACTCCAAAAAACCGCCTTTGGCAAACAAGGTTAGAGTATTGCCGACCGCTTGGGAAAATTGGGTGCGTACATCGGAAGGAGTGGTAGCGGTTGCCGCAGCGATGATTTTTTGGCGTTTGTCGGAGTCGTTGATGATTTCCCGCAAGGCCATAAACGTGTCGATGCGGCCGTCTCTGTCGGCAGGAATGCGCAGCCAGCGGTAAGGAGAAGAGGTATCGGTACGCGTGCCGGTGATAAAGAAATAATCATTTTCCTGTTTGACAGGCAGCATATAGTTTTTGAATTCGACTGCCTGGCCGGATGCGTTGCGCAAGCGGTAAATAATCGACGGACCGATATTGGTAAAACGCTTTTGCTCCTGTTTGACCGAACGTACATCATTCAGCGTTTTTTGCAGGCTGCCGTTTTTTTCGGGCGGCGTACTCATATCCTCCACATTCAGAGCCGTGAATTGGTCAAATTCTACGGTGTAGGCCGGATTGTTTTGTAGTTTGAGTGGGAAACTGTTGAGGGAAACGGCGTTCAAATCAGCAAATCTGCTGCTGTAAGCAGCCAAATCCCAAGCTTTGAATTTCAAATCCGAACCACCGTCCGAAAAACTGGCCTGGTAGATTGTAATACCGTCCACAGTCAGAGGATGATTGACACGTATGGTGTGGTCGAAGCTTTTGCCGCTGGCTTTGTCGGTAATTTTCAAATCACTGGCAAAATCTTTCGGCATACCGGTGTTGTAGAAGTCGACATGAAAGCGTTTCAGTTCTACGCTGAACGGCAGATCCTGTACCAGCATACCTTTGTCGGCATTTAGGAAAACAACCCCGGCAGACTGTCCTTCATTGATATTGACATTGCCTCGGAAGCTCAGATTGTTGCTGCCCAAAATACTTTCGGCTTTAAAATCTTTGGCAAACATAGCAGAAGTGTCCGGTACGATTCGGCCGCTGGCAATGCCGATTTTCAGCAACAGGTTGCTGTCGATCAGGCCGCCTAAACAAATGACAATTAAAGCCAGATGGGCAAAGATATAGCCCCATTTGTTCATCGATCCGCGTTTGGCTGCAACAAGAACAGAGCCGTCTGCACGTTTGGCACGTTTGGTACTGTACCCTTGGGCTGAGAGATAATGTTCTGCCGTTTCGGGCGAGATACTGCCTTGCAGCAGACGGTTGTGTTTCATGGAAGCGAGGGATTTTGCCGTAGCCTGGATACGGTAGGAGCGCATCTCTTTCAAGAAAGGGGGAATATTGCGCCACAGGCATAAAGCGGTACTGATGGTCAGAAACAGCATGATGACGACGAACCAGCTTGATGCGTAAACATCAAACAAGCCCAAAAAGCTGAAAATTTCCGTCCAAAAAGGCCCGAACTTCACTACATAATTGGCGGAAGGCTGGTTTTGTTGCAAAACCGTGCCGATAATCGAGGCGATGCCCAAAACGCAGAGTAGGGCAACAGCAAAACGCATCGAACTTAGAAAGGCAAACCAAGGGCGGCGGATAATTGGGTTTTTTTTATCGGAAGCCATGTTTTAGGTGTAGGAGAAAAGGTTTGGACGACTGTGCCGTCTGAAAATCCAAGCGGCGATTGTACTGAAAAAGGCTGCCGGACAAAACGTTCCGGCAGCCCGATATATTACAGCAATCGCAAGGATTGTAAGGTTAGTGCAAGCCTTGGATAAAATTGCCGACCGCATTCATTTCTTCTTCGCTCATGCGTCTGGCGATATCTTCCATCATGCTGTTGGGACTTTTGCGCTGTCCAGAAGCATAGGCTTTCAACTGGGTAACGATGTAGGCTTGGTGCTGGCCGCCCAGACGGGGGTAGGAGACAACGTCTGTTCCTCCGGCTGGCATACCCGCACCGTTCGGGCTGTGGCATGCCATACATGCTGGAATTTTTTTGTCGGCCAATCCGCCGCGGAAGATTTTTTTACCCAGCTCGAAATCCTGTTTCGGGTTGGCTTCGCCCGGTTTGGCAAACTGTTTGGCATAGAAGGCGGAAACGTCCCGGATATCTTGGTCGCTCAAATGGGCAATTTGGGGAGCCATGCTGGCGGCTGCGCCCAAGCGTTTGCCTTCTTTGATGTCTTTGGTTTGCTGGTAAATATATGCGGCGTGTTGGGAGGAGATTTTCGGATACATTGCGATGCCGCTGTTGCCGTCTGCAGAGTGGCAGGAGGCGCATACGGTTTCGGCAATCTGTTTGCCGCGTTCCAAATTTGCAGGGACGGCCAGTGCGGTACCGGCGGCAACAGCCAAAGTCAGTAAGATCAAACGTTTCATGGAAGGGCTCCTGTTGCAGCGTTGCGGAGGCAACACTTTTTATTTTAATAATCAATTCGGACTTTTCCCGTCCGATTAAACCGATAATTCTGCAAACGTGGTATTCTATACCAAATCCGCTCTATTTTTCCATAGCTATGAACTTATTTCAAAACGCCAAATTCTTTACAACGGTCAATCATTTGAAAGATTTGCCCGATACGGGGTCGGAAATCGCTTTTGTCGGCCGCTCGAATGCGGGCAAGTCCAGTTCCATCAATGCTTTGTGCAACCATGTCCGCCTGGCTTATGTTTCCAAAACGCCCGGCCGTACTCAGCACATTAATTTTTTTGAATTGAGCAACGGTTGCTTTATGGTCGATCTGCCGGGTTACGGTTATGCCGAGGTGCCCGAAGCAGTGCGCAGGCACTGGGTCGGTCTGCTCGGCGATTATCTGCAGACGCGCCGCCAGTTAATCGGTTTGGTGTTGATTATGGATTGCAGGCATCCGCTCAAACCTTTGGACGTGCAGATGCTCGACTTTTTCGCGCTGACCGGTCGACCGGTGCATATCCTGTTGTCGAAAGCCGATAAATTATCCAAAAACGAGCAGATTAAAACTTTGTCGCATGTCAAAAAGTTGTTAAAACCGTTTGCCGGGCGGCAGGAAGTCAGCGTGCAGCTTTTTTCCAGTTTGAAAAAGCAGGGGATTGAAGAGGTTAATCAGCGGGTGGCTGCTTGGTTTGCCGGATTGGGGGGGCAGGAGGAAAGTCTGTTGCATACGAATGGGGAGAAGGAATAAGTAACAGCCGTCTGCAGCTTGGATCTGCAGACGGCTTTGGTTTGTGTCAGGCATTTATTTCCAGCCGAGTGCCAGGTCGTACAGGGCTTTTTTGCTGGCACCGCTGATTTTGGCGGCCAGTTCGGCTGCTTGTTTGGTTGGCAGTTCTGCGGCAAGGATTTTCATGACGTGTTGCGCTTCTTCCGACAGTTCCGGGGTTTTGACGCGCGGCGCGGGGTGCAGTACCAGTACCATTTCGCCGCGGCTTTGGTTGCTGTCGCTGTTCAAGATTTCGCGTACTTCGGCCACGTTCCCGCTTAAAAAGGTTTCAAAGCTTTTGCTGATTTCGCGGGCGAGTATCAGATACCGTTCAGGGAAGTATTCCGCCATTTCGTCCAATGCTGCCCGGATACGGTGCGGTGTTTCAAACATGACGATGGGATAGTCTGTATTCTGCCATTGGACGAACAGTTTTCTGCGTTCGCCGCTTTTGGCAGGCAGAAAACCGTTGAAATAAAAATCCGGTCCGCTGATGCCCGCTACGCTTAATGCGCCCATGACCGCGCTTGCGCCGACAACAGGAACAACTTTAAAACCGGCGGCGCGTACGCGGGCGGCGAGTTTTGCACCCGGGTCGCAGACGGCGGGCGTGCCGGCATCGGAAACTTGGGCAACGGTCAGGCCGTCTGCAAGTGCCGCCGTGATTTTGTCGGCCATTTGCTGTTCGTTGTGTTCGCGCACGCTGAGCAGTTTGGCTTGGATGCCGTAGGCACTGAGCAGTTGGGCGGTAACGCGGGTGTCTTCGGCACAAATCAAATCGGCGTGTGAAAGTACGGCAAGGGCGCGAAGTGTGATGTCGGCTAGATTGCCGATAGGGGTGGCAACCACATATAATGTCGAACTTTGAATGCTGTCGCAGGCTTTTTGAAAATGTTTCTGCATGGTCGGATAGGCCGTTGGAAAACCGAAAACGCTATTATACTATACGGGAGGTTGCGATGCGTCTGAATCATCCGCAGGGAGAGGCTGCCGAAAGCCGTGCCTTGCGGTTTTTGCAGGAACGAGGCTGCGTGCTGGTGGCGCGTAACTGGCATTGTCCGTTCGGCGAAATCGATCTGATTGTGCGGCAGGGCGGGATATTGCTGTTTGTCGAAGTGAAGTATCGGAAAAATACGGCTTTCGGCGGTGCGGCATACAGTATCGGTGCTGCCAAGCTTGCAAAAATGCAGCGCAGCGCGGAACTTTATTTGCAGCAGTACGGTCAGACGGCGGCAGCTTGCCGTTTGGATGCGGTGTTGATAGAAGGAAATGCAGCCCCGGTTTGGTTGCAGAATATTACAGGTTAAAGCGGAATGATGACATTGGCCGGGCGAGTGCGCGCCCATTTTGAAGAGAGTATCGAGGCTAAGCGGCAGGCGGCAGAAGTGTTGGCCGAGCCGGTTGCGGAGGCGGCGATGTTGTTGTTGGACTGTTTGATGAACGACGGCAAAATCCTGATTTGCGGTAACGGCGGTTCGGCCGGCGATGCTCAGCATTTCGCAGCAGAGATGACAGGCCGTTTTGAAAAAGAACGCATGGAACTGGCTGCTCTGGCTCTGACTACGGACTCGTCCGCGCTGACTGCTATCGGTAACGATTACGGTTTTGAACATGTGTTCAGCAAGCAGGTCCGTGCTTTGGGACGGGCGGGAGATGTATTGGTCGGCATTTCCACTTCGGGCAATTCCGCCAATGTGTTGGAAGCGATCCGGGCGGCGCATGAGCGTGAAATGAAGGTTTTGGCACTGACCGGGCGAGATGGCGGGAAAATTGCCGGTATGCTTAAAGAGAGTGATATTCTGTTGAATGTGCCTCATATGCGTACCGCCAGAATTCAGGAAAACCATTTGCTGCTGATTCATATTTTGTGTGATTCGATTGATACGATGCTGTTGGAAGGCGTTTGATTCCGAAGCCGTCTGCAGCAGGAACAATTATTGGGAGGACAGTTTCATGGCTTGGAGAAAAACAGCGGGTGCTGCGGTTTTGACCGGTATTGCGGTAACGGCTTTAAGCGGCTGTGTAGGAGTGTTGGTCGGCGGTGCGGCAGTCGGGGCGGGGACATCTGTTTTGGACCGCCGTACGACAGGAACGCAGGCGGACGACGAGGTGATGGAACTGCGTGTCAAAACTACCGCGCTGTCTTATCTGAAACACCGTAACCCGACTGCGGACTATACGCCGAAGCTCAGTGTGGTCAGCTATAACCGCCATATTCTGCTGCTGGGGCAGGTGTCCACTGAAGCGGAAAGACGTTTTGCCGAGCAGGTGGCGCGTGCGGAGCAGTCTGTTTCTGCAGTTTATAACTATATTGAGGTTGCGCCGAAAGGGCGTACTTTTGCCGATATCGGTGCCGATATTTGGGGGACTGCGAAAGTGCGTACGACTTTATTGGGGATTCAAGGCGTTTATCCGGGGCGTGTCAAAATTGTAACTTACGACGGCGTAACCTATGTGATGGGGATTTTGACTGCCTCAGAACAATCTGCCGTAACGGAACGGGTCCGTACGACTGCCGGAGTTCGGAAAGTCGTTACCCTGTATCAGACTTACCGGCCTGTTTGATTACCGATTTGCAAAAATATTATGAAACATTCAGAAAAAGGTTTTTTCCTGACCCCGGGCAGACTGTTGCTGGTTGTGGCATTGTTGGCATTGGTTGCCGTTTTATTGCTGGTGGTTGGTATAGCGACTACTTACAATAAGGTCGAATCTGTCCGGAACCCTACGGACGAACAAACGACTACTGTCGAAATCCTTTCTCCGGACGGTCGGACGGCCGCAACAGCCGTGGTCGACCGCCCGATTGTGCTGGCCGACGGGAATAAGGAAAAGGATACGGATGGCGGAGGCGCGCCGATTCAGGCAGATCCAAAACCGATTGAAAAAAAAGCGATCCATATCGAGCAGCATGAGTCAGTGCGGGAACTGATGCCGTCTGCAGCCCGGCAAGCCGATGCGCCATCGGCGTCTCAAGGGACGGTTGTGCAATCGGTCGGGAATGAACAACGCGAACTGAAAAATGCTGTAGCAGATGATGAGGAGCAGAGACGTTTGGAGCAGCAGCGTGCAGAACGTGTTGCTCAGGCGAAAGCCGAACTGGCAGAGCGGGCAAAGGCAAGAGCGCAGCAGCAGGAACGCCAGACAGCGGTCGAAGCGCAGTCGGTTCCTTCCAAGCCTGTGTCCCAGAAAGAGATAATCGACAATTTGTTTTAATTCCGAAACCGTCAGTTAATAGCCGTCTGCACGATAAAGGTGCAGACGGCTGTTTTTTAAGGAGGGACTGTACTGTTTACGGCTTTGATTTATTTAGTGCAGAAATAGAGAAAGCAGATTTTTGGCAGTTAGAAAACCATCGGATATTGTGAGTGGGTAAAACAAGACAAAGCATCTGATAAAGGCTGAATGGTATAACCCTGCTCAAGGCGTATGTGCTGATTAGGACTGTAAAGCAAGAGAGTAAAGGACAAAAACAGCTAATTTATAAAGATATTAAAATGTGTCTAGTAATCTTGATCCCAGCTCTTGTTTTGCGAACTGGTACAGAGAAACATCATAAGCGATGCTGTGGGAATATTGGCGCGGCGGACGGGGCTCGAACCCGCGACCCTCGGCGTGACAGGCCGATACTCTAACCAACTGAGCTACCACCGCGCATTCACTGTTTTGCAACAATGAAAAAAAGAAACTTGGTGGGTGATGACGGAGTCGAACCGCCGACATTCTGCTTGTAAGGCAGACGCTCTACCAACTGAGCTAATCACCCGTTTTGCTTGAAGCGAAGCCATTATTAAAACAGTTTTTTTCGGTTTTTGCAAGCAGGTCTTGATTTTAATTATACTTCTCCCTGCAAGCACCAGTTTTCAAATGAAATTATTTTTTCTTTTGTGCCGAGGATAATTAGAATGTCGCCGCTATTTAAAATGAAGTCGGGACGACAGTCGCGGATTTGGCTGGTATGCCGACGGATGGCAAACAGGTTGACTTCCATATTTTTCCACGGCAGCTCCGATATTGTGCGTTGGATGGCGTGTGCTTCTTCGGGCAGGGTAAAGGCGTAGCGGAAAATATTGTTGCTGCTGTCGAAAAAGTTTTCATTGTCGTCGCTGCCGGAAATCAGGCCTTCTAAAACCCGGTAACGGCTGCGCCTTACTTCCATCAGGATTTGGTGGGCACGCTGATAGGGCAGACCGCTGCTGATGAGGGCAAAGCCGGCCAGTGCCAAAGCGGTTTCTTTGGTGTCGGAAATGACTTCTTCGGCTCCCCGTTCCAGCAGTGTATCGATGTGGTCGTCTTGGGTTACGCGCATATGGACAGGCATACTCGGATGCATATGCATGATGTTGTCGAGAATGTGCCGGGCTTCGTGTTCGTGATGGATGGTGATGATAACGGCTTTTGCACGGTTCAAGCCGGCGGCATGGAGTACTTCCTTGCGTTTGGCATCGCCGAATGAAACCGGTTCGCCTGCGGTTCGGGCAACGCGGACGCGTTCGGCATCCAAATCCAGAGCGTAATAAGGGATGTTTTCTTGAGCGAGAATGCGGCCTATGCTTTGACCGCCGCGTCCGTAGCCGATAATCAGAATGTGTTCGGATTTGCTCATGCTGTCAACCAGCATGCTGTGCAGATCGAGCGATTGCTTTTCCCAGTCGGAGAGCTTGGAGAGTTTTTTAATGACGGAATCGCTGCCGTTGATGATAAATGGAGCGGCAATCATGGAAATCAGGACGGCGGCAATGGCGGCTTGTTCCAAATGGGTATCAATCAGGGAAAGTTTGGCAGAAATGGCCAGTATCACAAAACCGAATTCTCCGCCTTGTGCGAGATACAGTGCGCTTTTCAGGCTTTCTGCGGCGGTGTGGCGCATTTTTTTTGCAAGGGCGAATACAATGAAGGTTTTCAGCGGAATCAGGACGGCTAAAAGTGCTAGGATGGTTTGCCAGTTGTCGAACAGTGCGGAAATATTGACTTTCATGCCGATGGTAATGAAGAAGAAGCCGAGCAGAATGTCGCGGAAGGGGCGGATATCGTCTTCTACTTGGAAACGGTATTCGGTTTCGGACAGCAGCATGCCGGCGACAAATGCGCCTAAGGCCATGGACAGGCCTTGCAGTTCGGTAATGTAGGCAACGCCCAAGGTAACCAGCAGGACGTTAATCATAAACAGTTCGGACGATTTTGCACGGGCAACCAGTCTGAACCAGGGCGACATGATGCGGTGGCCGACGACGAACAGTAGGCCGAGTGTAACTGTCATTTTCAGCATGGCCAGACCCAGGGCGGGCAACAGGTTGCCTTGGTTGCCGTCTGCAAATGCCGGCAGAAGAATCATTAGCGGTACGACGGCGATATCCTGCATCAGCAGTACGCCCATCGCCATCCGGCCGTGTGTCTGTCCCAATTCGGCTTTTTCCGACATGATGCGGCTGATGATGGCGGTGGAGGACATGGCCAGTGCGGCGGCAACGGCGAATGCTCCGTCGAAGGAGGTGCCGTAAAGCGTCATCAGCCCGATTAAGCCCAAGCCCAAGGTCAGTATGATTTGTGCGCCGCCCAAGCCGAATACCAAATAGCGCATGGCTTTGAGTTTGGCCAGAGAAAATTCCAAACCTATACTGAACATTAGAAAAACGATGCCGATTTCGCCGAGAAATTCGGTTGCGTGGGAATGTCCGAGCCAGTGCAGCATGCCCGGTCCGGCTAAGAAACCGACCGACAGGTAGCCGAGCATGGGAGAGATATTCAGGCGGCGGCAGATGGTAACCGAAATGACGGCAACCATTAAAACCATTACGACGGGAGCGAGCGAAAAGTGTTCCATTGTTTTTTATTATGTTCGGACTTCTGAGGGGATCGGACGGTTTGCAGACGGCGGGTCTGCCGTCTGCAGTTTGTGGTTGATTCAGATGTGGAAATCGCCGAATTCGGGCAGCTGTTGGTCCATTTCTGCAGATGGTTTTGCCTGCGATTTGTTGCCGACAGCGCGTGCCGGTACGCCGACGACGGTGGTAAATGCCGGTACATCGGCAACGACGACGCTGCCTGCGCCGATTTTGGCGCATTCGTTGATGCGGATATTGCCTAAAATCGAAGCGTTTGCACCAATCATTACGCCGTCGCCGACTTTCGGATGGCGGTCTCCGGATTCTTTTCCGGAGCCGCCCAGCGTAACGCCGTGAAGAATGGAAATGTCGTTGCCCAGTACGGCGGTTTCGCCGATGACGACGCCGGTACCGTGGTCAATCATGATGCCGCAGCCGAAACGGGCGGCCGGGTGGATATCGACACCGAATACTTCCGATGCGCGGTTTTGCAGAAAATAGGCCAGCGTTTTGCGGTCTTCTTTCCACAGGCAGTGATTGATACGGTGAGCCTGAATGGCGTGGAAGCCTTTGAAATACAGCAGGGGCAGGCAGTATTGGTCGCAGGCGGGGTCTCTGTCGTAGCAGGCTTGGATGTCGGAGAGTGCGGCACCGACGATGTTTTCGTCGTTTTTGAGCGCGTTCAGGAACAGCTCGTACAGTGCGCGCGCATCCATACTCGGATTGGCCAGTTTGCTGGACAGATGAAATGCCAGCACGTGAGCCAGTGTTTCGTGCCGCAAAACGGTCATATGCAGAAAGCTTGCCAGCATCGGTTCGGTGCGGGCGGCTTCTTCGGTTTCCCGACGGATGGTTTGCCAGATATCGGTGTGCATCATATGGTTTCTCCTATTGTTTGTCGGGGTGCAGACGGCTTGGACCTACATCAGCACCACATCGTATTGTTCCTGCGTATAGCTGCTTTCTACTGCCAGTGAAACAGGTTTGCCGATAAAGTCGATGAGCATGGCCAGCGATTGAGATTCTTCGTCCAAAAAGAGATCGATCACTTCTGGCGAAGCCAGGATGCGGAACTGGCGGACATCGAAACGGCGGCTTTCGCGTACGATTTCCCGCTGGATTTCGTAGCACACAGTTTGCGGCGTTTTCAGGCGGCCGCGTCCTTGGCAGGCCGGACACGGCTCACAGAGAAGGTGGATAAGATTTTCACGTGTGCGTTTGCGGGTCAGTTCGACCAGTCCGAGGTTGGTAAAGCCGTTGAGTGTAACGCGAGTGCGGTCGAAACTGAGGGCTTTGGCCAATTCCTGCAAAACGGCTTCTCTGTGTGTTTCGTTTGTCATGTCGATAAAATCGATGATGATGATGCCGCCCAAATTGCGCAAACGCAGTTCGCGCGCAATGGCGTGGCAGGCTTCCAGATTGGTTTTGAAGATGGTTTCGTCGAAATTGCGTGCGCCGACAAAACCGCCGGTGTTCACGTCTATCGTGGTCATAGCCTCGGTCGACTCGATAATCAGGTAGCTGCCGAAATCCAGATTGACGCGCGGTTGCAGGATACGGTTGATTTCGCGTTCGATATTGTGTGTTTCAAACAAGGGGCGTTCGCCGCAGAACAGTTTGATTCTGTCGGCCGCATTTTGTACGTATTGTGCGGCAAAATCTTGCATACGGGCGAAATTCTCCTTGGAATCGACCAGAATTTCCCGGGTATTGTCGCTGAACATATCGCGCAGAACGCGCAGGCTTAAAGGCAGATCCTGATAAAGCAGCGTTTCCGGCGGCAGGGTTTTGGCCGCATGCTGGATATTCGCCCAAACTTTGGTCAGATAATCGATGTCGGCCTGCAAATCGGTATCGCTCGCCGTTTCTGCGCTGGTTCTGATAATGTATCCGTGTCCGGCTTCGGGCGGAAGCAGATTGTTCAGACGGTCGCGCAGGTTGTTGCGCTCGTCTTCGTTTTCGATGCGTTGGGAAATGCCGATGTGTTCGTCTTGCGGCAGGTGGACCAGAAACCGGCCTGCCAGCGAAATCTGTGTGGACAAACGTGCGCCTTTGCTGTTAATCGGGTCTTTGATGACCTGAACCAAAACGGTTTGCCCTTCAAACAGCATATGTTCGATGCGTTGTGCCGCGTCGGGATTCTGACGCTGCTCCAAAATATCCACAATATGCAGAAATGCGGCGCGTTCCAAACCGATGTCGATAAACGCGCTCTGCATTCCCGGCAAGACGCGGCGTACGATACCCAAATAAATATTGCCGACCAGACCTTGACCGCTGTTGCGTTCGATATGCAGTTCGCAGATATTGTTTTCTTCCAACATGGCCACGCGCGTTTCCTGCGGCGTAATGTTGACCAGCACCGTTTCCGGCGGGCGGACGGTGTCTTTCGGCAGAGGTATTCCGGATAACATAAAACAACCTTTGATTTTTCAATATGTTTTGTGCTGCCGGCAAGAGGCGGACAGGACAAAACATACTGTTTGGAAAACTCCTAATGATACCGCACGGGGGCGGAATTGTCAGGTTTGCCGTACCGTCTGTACCTTTTCGGACATAGGTGGCGAAGATACCGGGCGGCCGGTGGGAAACGGTCTGTCCGTAATGGCTAATCTGCTTTTTCCGGCAACAGTTTGTGGAAAATTTGTGGGTAAGTCGGACTTGGGATTGTTTTTTATGGTTGAAAACAAACTGGTTGGAAAAGGGTCGGAAAGGAATGCCCCATGCCGTCTGCAAGTAGGGGTGGATACCGGGTGCGGAGATGGTTTGTCCGCAAGGATAGGGAAAAACGGTGTGCAATTCCTGTGTGCAGTATGTGGATAATCTAGTTAATAATTTGTTTTTGTTATTGAAAAATTATTTTGATTAAAAAATAGTCAGCAGTGTGTCGGGGAAAGCCGTCTGCAACTGCAAGGCGGAAAGGGTGTGCAGACGGCATTTTTTTCCGCACAGATAGGGAAAAATAGTGTGAAGTTTCTGTTTGTATTGTGTGGATAAGTTTGCCAAATTATTGAAGCTGAAAAAGAAAATCCTTATTTGAAAATGTCTGGTTAAATTTTAGGCAAATGGCGGAGTGGCGCAGCCTAAGTCGGACAAAAGGGCACAGGTTTCGCGTACCGGAAGCCCCATCACGCCGGTAAAACTGCCCGACAGATGGTCGATAAATACGCCGCCTAAGCCCTGAATGCCGTATGCTCCGGCTTTGTCTGTCGGTTCGCCGCTGCGGATATAGGCGGCAATTTCCGTTTCGCTCAGTGTTTTGAAGAAGACATTGCTGATTTGGACGCAGTGCTTGGTTCTGCCTTGAAAGCTGATGCAGACGGCGGTCAGTACCTGATGTGTGCCGCCCGACAGGCTGCGCAGCATTTCGGCGGCTTGGCGGTTGTTTTCCGGTTTGCCGAGAATATACCCGTTCAGTGCGACTGCCGTATCGGCGGACAGGACAGGAAAGGGCGGCGGTGTGTCGTGCGTTGCCTGCCGGATGTGCAGGGCTGCACGGTTTTTTTCCTGAGCCATGCGCAGCACGTAGCGTTCGGCGTTTTCGTTTGCAAACGGTGTTTCGTCGATGTCGGAGGACAGCCGTTCGACAGAAAATCCCAAGTTTTCCAAAATTTCACGGCGGCGAGGACTGCCGGAGGCCAGATAAACGGTGGGGCGGTTAATCATATTCAAACGTTCTCGGTTAAAATGGTTGTTTTAACATATTCGGGCGGTCTGAAAAATGGATTTTTTCCTGCAAATCGTTTCGATGGCGTTTTCCGCTTTTACTTCGGCAACGGTTTTGCCCGGTTCTTCCGAAGCCGTATTGGCTGTTTTGATTTCCGCTTATCCGCAGCTTTGGGGCGTGTTGCTGTTGACGGCGACTGTTGCCAATACTGCCGGCAGTCTGCTGACTTTTGCCGCTGGCAGGCTTTATCCTTTGCGGCACAAAATCAACCGTCGAGCGGCGGATTGGATCGGACGTTGGGGAAGCTGGACGCTTTTGCTGGCTTGGGTGCCTGTGTTGGGCGATGCCTTGGCTTTGGCTGCCGGCAGTTTCAAACTGCCGTTGATGCCGTCTGCAGCCGCATTGGCGGTCGGGAAAGGTTTGCGTTATACCGTTTTGGTTTGGGCTGTGCTGCAGACGGCTTGATAGGTTGGCAGGCCGGTTGCGGTTTATTGCTGCAAAACGCTGCGGCGGACACGCTTTTCCGTTACAATAACGCGTTTGGAAAACGGCACTTTTAAGTATTGAAGATGAAAGAGCATAAAGCCCGAAAACGTTTCGGGCAGAATTTTTTGCAGGATACGCGGATTATCGCCGACATCGTTCATGCGGTGCGTCCGCAGCCGGGCGATACAGTCATCGAAATCGGCCCCGGTCTGGCGGCGATTACCGAGCCTTTGGCGCAAAAGTTGGACAAACTGCACGTTGTCGAAATCGACCGCGACATCGTAGGCCGTCTGAAAACCCTGCCGTTTGCAGACAAACTGCTGATTCATGAAGGTGATGTGCTGAAATTCGATTTCGACAGCGTGCCGGGCAGAAAAAAAATCGTCGGCAATCTGCCTTACAATATTTCCACGCCGCTGCTGTTCCGTTTGAGCGAAGTGGCAGACGATGTAATCGATATGCATTTTATGCTGCAGAAGGAAGTGGTCGAGCGCATGGTGGCCGAGCCGAAAAGCAACGACTACGGCCGTTTGGGTGTGATGCTGCAATATTTTTTCGAAATGGAAAAACTGATTGACGTGCCGCCCGAGTCCTTCGATCCGGCACCGAAAGTCGATTCGGCTGTGGTGCGTATGATTCCTTTGAAACACCGCATCGGCAAGGCGGCGGACTTCGCGCATTTTGCCAAACTGGTCAAAGCGGCCTTTCAGCAGCGCCGTAAAACCATACGCAATAATCTGAAAGACTTGGCGGACGACGATGACTTGGCAGCTGTCGGCATTGCGCCGCAGCAGCGGGCAGAGGAAATCGCGCCGCAAAAATATGTGGAGCTGAGCAATTATCTGGTCGGAAAACCGGCTGAACGCGCAGCATCGGCAGAGTGACGAAACGAAAGAACAAAATGAGCAAACATATTCAAGACAAAGTGGTATTGAGCCTGAAAAACGTTGAGAAGTTTTTCGGCGAACTGCACGTTATCAATAAAGCCAATTTGGAAGTGAAACAAGGCGAAGTGGTGGTGGTTTGCGGACCTTCCGGCAGCGGCAAGTCCACACTTATCCGAGCCATTAACCAATTGGAAAGTATTCAGGGCGGCGAAATCTGGGTGGACGGCGTGAATGTGGCCGATCCGAAAACAGACTTGAACAAAGTGCGTACCGAAGTCGGCTTCGTATTCCAGCATTTCAATCTTTATCCTCATCTGACGGTGTTGGAGAACATTATTCTCTCGCCGATGAAGGTGAAGAAACAAAGCCGCAGCCAGGCGGAACAGAAGGCATTGGAGTTGCTGGAACGGGTCGGCCTGCTGAATAAAAAAGATGCGATGCCGGGCGAATTGTCGGGCGGCCAGCAGCAGCGCGTGGCCATTGCGCGAGGCTTGGCGATGGAGCCTGCCGTCATGCTGTTTGACGAGCCGACTTCCGCGCTCGACCCGGAAATGGTCGGCGAGGTACTGAAAGTGATGAAGGATTTGGCGCAAAGCGGCATGACTATGATGTGTGTTACCCATGAAATGGGTTTTGCCAAAGAAGTGGCCGACCGTATTATTTTCATCGATCACGGCCAGATTGTCGAAGACACCACACCCGAATCGTTTTTCAACCACCCGAAAAGCGAGCGTGCCCAGCAGTTCTTGGCTCAAGTAATGCACTGATATTCATCTATGTGTCGGCAACAGGAGCGACATCATGCAGAAATTATTTTCCTACGGAACCTTGCAGCAGGCGAATGTACAATTGGCCACTTTCGGCCGTCTTTTGGACGGGATGCCTGATGAGTTGCCGGGCTACCGTTTGGGTGAGATTGCGATTTCCGATTCTCGGGTAGTGGCTGCCAGCGGTAAGACGCATCATCCGATTTTGATAAAAACGGGTTGCCCCGACGATAGGGTTGCCGGTATGGTTTATCTGTTGAGCGACGAGGAATTGGCGGCAGCCGATGCGTATGAGGTAGATGATTATGTCCGCGTGGCAGCCGTGTTTGCATCGGGTGAGACGGCATGGATTTATGCCGATGCCCGGCTACAAGGCTGATTGAGTGTATGGTGTGCCAAGCCGTCCGAAAGGGTTTCGGGCGGTTTTTTTGTACCTGCTGCCTGGTGCGGGTATCCATATCCTGTTTGCCCCCGTCTTGATTTGCGACAGATGAAATCAAAGCCGTCTGCAGCACTTGCAGACGGCTTGTTGTTATGGTTTGGCGGCTATTTGTTGGCTCGATACCATTCAATCAGCGCGTCGGGTTTGGCAAAGCCGAGCAGGGCTTCGCTGCGGCTGCCGTCCTCACGGAGGACGAACAGCCCGGGCGGGCCGAACAGCCCGTATCGTTGCAGAATTTCGCGGTGTTCGGGCGAATTGGCCGTAACGTCGATTTGGAACAGACGGTCGAGCGGCAGGGCGGCGGCGGTTTCCGGTCGGCTGAAAGTGTAGGCTTCCATTTCTTTGCAGGAAACACACCAATCGGCGTAAAAGTCGAGCAGGACGGGTGTGTTCGGATCGGAAGCAAAGGCCGCCTGAATGGCGGTTTCCAATTCGGCAACGGAGGTGAAGCGTTGGTGTGCCGTATTGTGTGCGTTTTGCGGATACAGGCTCAGAAAACGGTGCAAAGCAGTGGTTTCGCCGCGTATGCTGTTCAGGCCGAACCATATGCCGCTGCCCAATAGCAGCGTTGCGAATATTGCCGATGGCAAGCCTGTTTTCAGACGGCCTTGTTTGAACAGAGCGGCCAGCAGCCAAAACGCAGGTACGGCGAGCAGAGCGGTATAAAGTGCGGCGGTCGGCGAGTAAGGCAGATAAGGCGAAGCCAGATAAACAGCAACGGCCAAAAGCAGAAAGCCGAAAGCGTATTTCACGCCGTTCATCCATGCGCCTGCTTTCGGCAGAATATGGCCGCCGAATGTGCCGATAATGACGAGCGGAACGCCGGTGCCGAGTGCCAGCGCGTACAAGGCCGCGCCGCCGAGTAGCGCATCGCCGGTTTGTCCGATGTAGCCCAGCGCAAAGGCCAGCGGCGGCGCGACGCAGGGGCCGACAATCAGCGCGGAAAACATGCCCATCAGGAAGACGGACGCGGCTTTTCCACCCGACAAGCCGTTGCTTTTATGATTGAAATAATTTTGAACTGCAGACGGCAGTTGCAGTTGGAAAAGGCCGAACATCGACAGCGCGAGCAGTACCATCACAGCGGAAGCGGCCAGCACGACCCAAGCCTGTTGCAGCCAAACGGTCAGCAGAGAGCCGGTCAGTCCGGCCAGTACGCCGACCAGAGTGTAAGTCAGTGCCAGGCCCTGCGTATAAATCAGCGTCAGAGTGAAGGCGCGGCCGCGCGAGGCGTTTTGGCCGATAACGATGCCCGAAACAATCGGAATCAGAGGATACATGCAGGCGGTGAAACTCAACCCCAAACCGGCGAGAAAAAACGCCAAAAGATTGGCGTTGAGCGTTTCGCGCGACAGTTTGAAACGGCTGTTGCCGTCCGATGACGGTGGGGCAGTACGGCTTTCAGGCGCAAGAAAACGGTTTTTACCGTTTTCTGTTTCGGGAACGTCGGCCTGATACAGCCCTTCGCCTTGAATGTCGAATACGGTTTCAGACGGCGGATAGCATACGCCCGCTTCGGCGCAGCCCTGATAAAGCAGGGTCAGGCGGTAGTTTTCCGCTTTCGCAGTATAAGGGAAAACGGCTTGTGCCGCATGATGATAAACCGTTTGTTTGCCGAAAAATTCGTCTTCCTTTTCCTCGCCTTTGCTGAACATAGGCGAACCGAGCAGGTTTTCAGGATCGGTTTCGGCTTCGATTTTCGATTGGTAGAGATAATAGCCGTCTGCAATGCGGAACTGTACGTTGATGCCGTCTGCACCTGCCTGAACCTGCGGCACAAAAGCCAGTTCGGGCGGCAGCAGCTTGGAGGCATCCAGCGCATGGGCGGGGAGAACGAAACAGAAAAGGGCAGCGAATAAGGCAAAAAGGTTTTTCATCATAACTTTACGTGCGGCTTTGGCCGTCTGAAAATCAAGGCAGAGTCGGGAATTGTACGGCATTCGGCTGCTATTTCAACCAGACTTTGCCTGATTTTTCTTCTCCGCCGTGTTGAAAAAAAGCCGTCCGGATTTTCAGACGGCAGACAGCTTGACGGACGGTGTTTACAAATCCAGTTCCTGCCATATGGCATCGACTTTGGCAACGGTTGCCGCATCGCGTTTGATGACGCGCCCCCATTCGCGGTCGGTTTCGCCTGGCCATTTGTTGGTGGCATCCAAGCCCATTTTGCCGCCCAAGCCTGAAACGGGGCTGGCAAAGTCGAGGTAGTCGATCGGCGTGTTTTCCACCAACACCGTATCTCGCACGGGATCCATGCGGGTGGTAATCGCCCAAATCACTTCTTTCCAGTCGCGGCAGTCCACATCGTCGTCCACCACCACAATGAATTTGGTGTACATAAACTGGCGCAGAAAACTCCAGCAGCCCATCATCACCCGCTTGGCGTGTCCCGCGTATTGCTTTTTGATGCTGACCACGGCCATGCGGTACGAACAGCCTTCGGGTGGCAGATAGAAATCGACGATTTCGGGAAACTGTTTTTGCAACAGCGGCACGAACACTTCGTTCAAGGCCACGCCCAGCACGGCAGGTTCGTCGGGCGGTTTGCCGGTATAAGTGCTGTGGTAAATCGGGTTTTCGCGCATGGTGATGCGTTCCACCGTAAACACGGGGAACCAATCCTGCTCGTTGTAATAGCCGGTGTGGTCGCCGTAGGGTCCTTCCAGCGCGGTTTCATCGGGGTGGATAACGCCTTCGAGCACGATTTCGGCACGCGCGGGCACTTGCAAATCGTTGCCGACACATTTCACCAATTCGGTACGCGAACCGCGCAGCAAACCGGCAAACTGATATTCGCTCAAGGTGTCGGGCACGGGCGTAACCGCGCCGAGAATGGTGGCGGGGTCGCAGCCCAGCACCACCGCAACGGGATAAGGCGTGTCGGGGTGCAGTTTTTTATGCGCCTGAAAATCCAACGCGCCGCCGCGGTGTGCCAGCCAGCGCATAATCAGCTTGTTTTTGCCGATAAGCTGTTGGCGGTAAATGCCTAAATTCTGGCGTTTTTTATGCGGACTGCGGGTAACGGTAAGCCCCCATGTTACCAGCGGCGCAACATCTTCCGGCCAACAATGCTGAATCGGCAGTTTGCTTAAATCGACATCGCCGCCTTCAATCACGATTTCTTGGCACGGTGCTTTTTTCACCACATTCGGTGCCATGCTCCATATGTCTTTCAGCAGCGGCAGTTTGGAAAACGCGTCTTTAATGCCTTTGGGCGGTTCCGGTTCTTTCAGATAAGCCAGCGTTTTACCGATTTCGCGCAGTTTGTCCACACTGTCCGCACCCATGCCCATCGCCACCCGCTCGGGCGTGCCGAACAGATTGGCCAGCACGGGAAAATCGTAACGCGAACCGTTTTGCCGCACCGTGTTTTCAAACAGCAAAGCCGGTCCGCCGGCCCGCAGTACTCGGTCGGCAATTTCGGTCATTTCCAAATGCGGCGAAACGGGGGTGGCAATCGTTTTCAGACGGCCCTGTTGTTCCAGCATCCGGATAAATTCTCTTAAATCTCGGTATTTCATGATGGTGTACCAACTTGTTGTCGACAGACATATTCAGGTTTGTCGGATATAGGAGTGGGAAAGAATTATAATGGATTGCGCCGGCGGGTACACACTCCCCGGAGACAGGCCGCATCAAGCGGCAGCCCTTTGTTCGGGAATGCCGCCTTCTTGTTTTGTATGGTCGGATACAGCTCATTTCCATAATCAAACCGCAAATGCAGTTCGGTAGGCGGAACGAAGAAACCTTGTAATGGCTGCAGACGGCCTCAGGCGGCGTGCAGTACAAAAATACAGGGGCGTTTTTTCAGTAGTGGGCGTTCTGTGGCTTTGCGCCAGTCGGCCACGCGGCGGCTGATAATCTGTTGGGTCGGCAGGGTCAGGTCGCAGGCGGTGCAGAGCCGCGTTTCGGGCGACAGGCAGTCCAGCGCATCGGCCAGTAACGCGTCGTTGCGGTATGGCGTTTCGATAAAAACAGCGGTTTCGTTATGGCGGCGGGAATGCTGTTCCAATTTCTTCAGTGCTTCGATACGTGCATTTTTTTCGGACGGTAGATAACCTTTGAATGCAAAATTCTGCCCGTTTGCACCCGAAGCCATCAGAGCAAGCATAATGCTTGAAGGACCGGTCAGCGGACGGACTTCGAAACCCCGGAGGTGTGCCAGTGCCACCAAATCCGCGCCAGGGTCGGCTACGGCGGGGCAGCCCGCTTCACTCAACAATCCCATACTTCGGCCTTCCAGCAAAGGACGGATGAGCTCGGGTAGTGCGTTGGGGCTGCTGTGTTCGTTTAAGGTTTTCAAATTCAGTTCGCGTATCGGTGTGCGTATGCCCAAGTGTTTCAGATGGGCGCGAGCGGTTTTTTCCGCTTCGACGACAAAATCGGTCAGCACGGCGATTTCTGCCGCTTCATGGGGCAGCAGACAGGGGGTGTCCGGCGTACCCAGAGGTGTCGGAATCAAATATAAGACAGGGTTCATTGCAGCATCGGCTTTCGAAAGATCAAGAAACAGGGCAGCTTATAAAATTTCCACCCCTTCGGTTGTCAGAAAATCCACCAGTTTGAACAGCGGCAGACCAATGAGCGCGTTCGGATCGCAGCTGTTGATTTGTTCAATCAGCGCACTGCCCAACCCTTCGCTTTTGGCTGCGCCGGCACAGTAAACCGCGTCGGGTTCGCGGGACAGATAAGCGGCAATTTGCCGCGCCGTCAGTTTGCGCATGGTAACGACGGTTTCGTCCGCATGTTGCTGCAGACGGCCTGATGCCGTGTTGAGAAGACAGACCGCACTGTAAAAACGTATTGTCCGGCCGCTCAACTCTTCCAACATCTGTTGCGCGCACGCCACGTTCATCGGTTTGCCCAACTGTCGTCCCCGACATAATGCCACTTGGTCGGCACCGATAATCAGAGCAGCGGGAAACCGTTCGGACAGCGATCGGGCTTTGCCGACGGCCAGGCGCAAAGCCGTATCCCGCGCGTGCTCGCCGGGCAGGGGCGTTTCGTCGAAATCGGGCGAAGCGGTTTGGAAGTCGGACGACAAACGGGCAAGCTGTTCGCGGCGGAAGATGGAAGAAGAAGCCAGAATCAGCGGCAGTTCGGATTTCATGGTGCTAAAAACATTGACGGCGAAAGATTTGAATTATATCATACCCCGTTTATGTTAACCCCTTATTTGATTGACCCCGCAGCTTTCGCCTCCGAAAAGCGGCTGCTTGAATTTTCCGTTGCCCTGCGCAGCCTCGACGAACGTGTTTGGTCGCACGAATATTTTGCAGGCCGTGATGCTGAGATTTCCATCCGTTTGAAAGGCGGAACGGATAGTTTGCAGCGTCCTTTTTTGGATTTGGAAGTGAAGGCCGGTTTGTCCTTGCAGTGTCAGCGCTGCATGAAGCCTGTTGAGGCGGATTTGGATGAAACGGCGCGTATCGTATTGTTTTTCGATGAGGGCAGGCTGGATGAGGCCATGCTTTCCGATGAGGAATTGGAAGGTATGCTTTGTCCTAAAGAACTTGACGTGCGCGAGTTGGCAGAAGACCAAATCTTGATGGCGATGCCTTATGCGCCGCGTCATGAAGAATGCGGCAATGAAATGCCGGCCGGCATCAATCAAGACAAGCCTAATCCGTTTGCCGTATTGGCGGGGCTGAAACGCAACAACTAACCTAAATTTTTTCAGGAGCTTGAAATGGCTGTTCAACAAAATAAAAAATCCCCATCTAAACGCGGTATGCACCGTTCTCACGATGCGCTGACTGCGCCAGCCCTGTCGGTTGACGGAGTAACCGGCGAAGTACACCGTCCGCACCACATTTCTCCAAACGGAATGTACCGCGGCCGCAAAGTCGTTAAGGCCAAAGGCGAATAAGACTTCGGACCGGGCGGATAAAACGGAAATCTTTAACGGGTTTCCGTTTTTTCGTTTATCGGGGTATCGTAGACCGTCTGTATGTCGGATAATCCGGCGAGCAGCGGAAGTAGAGGCGGCTTGCCGCGTGCAGGGCCGTTTCAGCAGCAATGGAATCTGCCGGCTTGGAACCGGCGTATCAAGGGGGCGGTAAGATGACCGTAAAAATTTGGTATACCTATGACGAAATTCATCGGGTTTTGAAAAATCTGGCGGAAAAAATCAACCGCAGCGGCGTGAAATTCGATGCAATGATAGCCATCGGCGGCGGTGGTTTTATTCCTGCGCGCATACTGCGTTGTTTTCTGAACATTCCGATTTATGCGGTAACAACGGCATATTACGACAGCGACGATGCGGGCAGGGTAACGGAGGAAGTGAAGAAAATCCAATGGCTCGATCCGATTCCCGACAGCATACGCGGCAAAAACGTGCTGGTGGTCGACGAAGTGGACGATTCCCGTGTAACTATGGAATTTGTGCTGAACGAATTGGGCAAGGAAGCTTTTGGCGAAATCGGAGTGGCAGTGCTGCATGAGAAAATCAAAGCCAAAGCGGGTACAATTCCCGAAGGCGTGCATTATTTCAGCGGTATTACGGTTGAGGACTGGTGGATTAATTATCCTTGGGATGCCGAAGACATTGCCGAACACAACCGTTTGGCTGCGGGCGGCGCGCGCGAAGTATGATGGGTGTGGGCGGTTGCGGCGGAAGCTGCAGACGGCCTGTGCGACAAAGCAAGCCGACAGAGGAGAATAAAATGATTATATTGGCAGTTGATGCGATGGGCGGTGATGCCGGTTTGTCTGTAACGGCAGCCGGTGCGGCGGCGTTTTTGCGCGGCAGAACCGATGTGCGCCTGCTGATGGCGGGTAACGAAGCGGCTTTGCGGCAGGTTTTGCCTCAGGCGGGCGTGCCGATGGAACGCGTTGAAATCGTGCCGGCGACGCAGGTGGTGGAAATGGACGAACAGCCGCAATCGGCACTGAAAAATAAAAAAGATTCGTCTATGCGTGTGGCTGTCAATCTGGTGAAGGAGGGGCGCGCGCAGGCGGCCGTGTCGGCAGGCAATACAGGTGCGCTGATGGCAACGGCGCGCTTTGTACTGAAAACCGTGAGCGGTATCGAGCGTCCGGCGATTGCCAAATTCCTGCCGGGCAAAAACGGCCATACGACTCTGGTGCTGGATTTGGGTGCCAATGTGGACTGCAGTGCGGAGCAGCTGGTTCAGTTTGCCGTTATCGGCAGCGAATTGGTCCAGGCTTTGAATCCCGAAAAAGGCGTGCCGCGTGTCGGTTTGCTTAATGTCGGCACGGAAGACATTAAAGGCACGGATACGGTCAAACTGGCGCATAAGCTGCTGTCGGAGAGCCGTTTGAATTTTGTCGGCAATGTCGAGGGAGACGGTGTATTCAGCGGCGAAGTCGATGTATTGGTTGCAGACGGCTTTGTCGGCAATATCGTATTGAAAACCATTGAAGGCGCAGTCAGGTTTATGGGCGGCGAAATCAAACAGGAATTCCAAGCCGGCTGGCTGAACAAACTCGGTGCGCTGGCAGCCATGCCGGCACTCAAAGGATTTAAAAACAAGCTCGATCCGCGCAAATTCAACGGTGCGATTTTCCTCGGTTTGCGCGGCGTGGTTGTCAAAAGCCACGGCGGTACCGATGCAGTCGGCTTTATGTATGCTTTGGAAGAAGCGTATCACGAGGCCAAGGCCGACAGCCTGACAAGAATCGAAGAAGGAGTTGCCGTGCAGCTGGCCGTATTGGAAGAACTCAAACCCGGCAGCGGGGCTGCCGTCTGATTCGGCTGCTGTTTGCAGGCCGTTTGTGCGGGGCAGTGTTGCAGACGGCCTGTTTGCATGGATAAAACCCCAAACTTCTTTTACAATGTTTTTTTCGCTTCAAAACAGAGAAAGGGTGCGCCGATGCCGTATGCAGAAATTCTCGGAACAGGCAGCTTTCTGCCCGCCAAGCGGGTCAGTAATGACGATTTGGCACACATTGTCGACACGTCGGACGAGTGGATTACTACCCGTACCGGCATCAAATACCGTCATTTTGCCGAAGACAACGAACAAACCAGCGATTTGGCGGCAGAAGCGGCGCGGCGGGCACTGGCTGCGGCAAACGTCTCGCCGGACGAAATCGATCTGATTGTGCTGGCCACGTCCACGCCCGATATGATTTTCCCCTCAACCGCCACCATCGTGCAGAACAAACTCGGCATCGCAGGCTGTCCCGCTTTCGACGTGCAGGCCGTCTGCGCCGGTTTTATGTACGCACTCAATACGGCCAACGCCTATATCAGAAGCGGCATGGCAGAAAAAGCACTGGTTATCGGTGCGGAAACATTCAGCCGCATTCTGGATTGGGAAGACCGCAGCACCTGCGTGCTGTTCGGCGACGGTGCAGGTGCTGTGGTGTTGGGCGCATCTGAAAACGTCGGCATTATCCACAGCAAATTGCAGGCGGACGGCGCGTATCTCGATTTGCTGAACGTGCCGGGAACGGTAGTTAACGGCAAAGTCTGCGGCACGCCGTTTATCCGCATGGACGGCCCGGGCGTGTTCAAGTTCGCCGTCAAAACGTTGGCCAAAGCCGCCGAAGACGTATTGGCCGAATCCGGTACGGCGGCGGAGCAAATCGACTGGCTGGTGCCGCATCAGGCCAACCGGCGCATCATCGAAAGTACCGCCAAACATTTGGGTTTGGATATGGAAAAAGTGATTTTGACCGTGCAGGATCACGGCAACACTTCCGCCGCCTCTATTCCTCTGGCCTTGGACGCAGGCATTCGGGACGGGCGCATCAAGCGCGGACAAACCCTGCTGCTCGAAGGCATAGGCGGCGGTTTCGCTTGGGGCGCGGTATTGCTCAAATACTAAAACGCAGGCCGTCTGAAACACGCTTTTCAGACGGCTTTTCCTTACTTCAATTCCGCTGATTGGCAGACGCGGCAGTTTGATGCCGTCTGCAGCTTAAACGAAAGGAAAACGATATGTCTTTCGCATTTTTCTTCCCCGGACAAGGTTCGCAAAGTCTCAAAATGATGGCCGGTTTCGATGGTTCGGCAATCGTCAAACAAACGTTTGACGAGGCTTCTGCCGCTTTGGGCGAAGACTTGTGGGCAATGATGAACGGCGAAGATGCCGAAATCATCGGCCAAACGGTAAACACCCAGCCCCTGATGCTCGCCGCAGGCGTAGCGACTTACCGCGCCTATTTGGAAGCGGGCGGCAGACAGCCCGCCGTTGTCGCCGGCCACAGCTTGGGCGAATACAGCGCATTGGTTGCCGCCGACGCATTGGATTTTGCCGATGCCGTGCGCCTGGTGCGCCTGCGTGCAGAACTGATGCAGAACGCCGTGCCGCAGGGCATGGGCGCGATGGCGGCCGTTCTTGGTTTGGAAGACGATGACATCCGCCGCATCTGTGCCGAAGCCGCACAAGGCGAAATTGTCGAAGCCGTCAACTTTAATTCGCCCGGGCAGGTGGTGATGGCCGGACACGCCGCCGCAGTCGAGCGTGCCATGGCTGCCGCCAAAGAAGCCGGTGCCAAACGCGCCCTGCCGCTGCCTGTTTCCGTGCCTTCGCATTGCAGCCTGATGAAACCGGCCGCCGAAAAACTGGCGGAAGCCCTGCAAAACATCGTTATCAAAACGCCGCAAATCAAAGTGCTGCACAACGCCGATGTAGCCGCCTACGATGATGCCGCCAAAATCAAAGACGCGCTGGTGCGCCAGCTTTACAGCCCCGTGCGCTGGACCGAAACTGTCAATGTGCTGGTTGCAGACGGCATCACGCAATCTGCAGAATGCGGGCCGGGCAAAGTGCTGGCAGGCTTGGCCAAACGCATCAACAAAGAAGCCGTCTGCACCGCGCTGGTGTCGGAAGATGCCGTGAAAGCCTTTATCGAAGCGCATTAAGCAGCGTTCTTTATGCCGGACGGCATCGTCTGTCCGGCATTATGGCAAATGAACGGCGGAGCAATTATGTCTTACAACCACGTTATCAGCATTGTTGCGGCTACGGAAAGACGAGCGCATATCCGGCAGGAGTTCGGCAGACAGGGAATAGACTTCTGCTTTTTCGATGCGCTGACTCCGTCTCCCGAACTGACGCAGGCCATCGCAGCCGTTCTGCCCGAACTGGACGGCGTGGTGCAGAAGATGAGCGGAGGAGAGAAAGCCTGTCTGATGAGTCATGTTTCATTGTGGCAGAAGTGCATAGACGACAATCTGCCCTATATTGCCGTTTTTGAAGACGATGTTTTTCTCGGTCGAGACGCCGCCGGTTTTTTGTCGGAAACAGCATGGCTGGACGAACGTTTTCCGGTGAAGCAGCCGTGGCTGCTGAATTTGGAAACCGTATTGCGTGAAGTGAATCTGAAACAGGACAAGACCCTTGCCGCTTATTGCGGACGGGCATTTTACCGGGTTGACAGCACCAATTCGGGCGGCGGAGCCTATATGCTTTCCCAAGCTGCCTGCCGTCTTCTGTTGGGCGAATTGAAAAAGATGCCGTCTGCATCCGTCCGACCGATAGATGTGATGATTTACGATGTGTGGAACGGCAAAACGCCTTTGCAGCTGCGCCAGCTGGTGCCGGCATTGTGCCTGCAAAGCTGTCTGTATCAGGGACACGGGCAGTTGGGCAGCGGTTTGGAAGCCGGTCGGGCGGCCAATATTGCAGAGCAGGGCAAGCGGAAAATGCGGCGCACGTGGTGGGAAAAAATCAAGCATTGGTGCTTGAAGCCGGTTCGCATGATAGTCAAACGGCGGCGGCAGTCGATACCTTTTGTCTAGCAGACAAGCGGGTGGCATACGATAAGGTTGCCGGCGGATGTTTTGGATATTTCCGGATGGTGAGGATATGCAACGGAAAGGCTTGCTTGATCGGCCTTTCCGTTTTTTGTCAGACAGCCCGGTTACTGTTGCCCTTATTGCCGGTGTTTGTTTTCCGGGGAGAGGAACGGTACGGTAACGCGCACGGCTTCGCGGTATTTCCGATAAGGCTTGCAGACGGCTGCGAGCAGGCGTTCGCCCAGGCTGCGTTTGCGTTTTAAGGCGGGATTATGCAGGCTGTTGTGGTCGCGTTCGGCTTGCAGGCCGCTTTGCAGACGGCTGTTTTCCTGTTGCAGTTGCAGCTCCTGTACGCAGACGGCAGGTGAAATCTGGTAACAGGGCAGCAGCCGGTTGAGCTGTTGTTTGAACAGCAGCTCGTCTATGGCTTCGATGCGGGAAGGTTCCAGTGTCAGGAGGAAATCCAGCAGAACGCGTGCGGCGGCTTGGGAAATCAGGTAGCCTGCCGTGCCGTAGTGGACACTGTCCAATAAGGGGAAACGGAAGATACCGTATCCTTCTATGCTGCTGTTTTTCAGATTCACCGGCATTAAAAAGGTTTCCAAACGCAAAATAAAGGCTTCGCGTGCGGGAAAGCGGCTGTCCAGCCAAGTGTCGCTGCACAGCAGGTCGGCAGCATGTTCGGACAGCAGGATATCGTCTTCAAAAACAGAGATATAGGGCAGATTGTCGTCTATGCACTTCTGCCACAAGGAAACATGGCTCATCATGCAGGCTTTTTCGCCGGGACTGAGCGTCCGATTGTCTGCCAAAGCAGGCATATGGCGTGCGGCGGCTTCGTCGAGAGCTGCAGACGGCCTGAATGCGTCGAAAAAAGAAAAGGGAATGCGGTGTTTGGCAAATTCGTGGCGGATATGCTCGCGGCGTTTGACCGCATCGTTCAGACTGATAACGTAGCAGGCGGGCATGGTGTCGGCCGTTCGGAAGGTTGGGAAGCGCGTATTTTATCAGTTTGCCGCTATGCAGGCAGCCGCTTTTCCCATGTACAATAACGCTTTTTTCAGACGGCCTTGCCATGACGATTTTACTGACCGGCGGTTCGGGTTTTATCGGTTCTGCGCTGGTGTACCATCTTTTGCGGAACACGGATAAACGCATCGTCAATTTCGACAAGCTGACCTACGCTGCCCATCCGTTTTCCCTGGCAGAAGCGGCGGCGCATCCGCGTTACGGGTTCGTACGCGGCGACGTGTGCGACCGTGCCGCGCTGGACGCCGTATTTGCCCGATACCGTCCCGATGCCGTTATCCATCTGGCGGCGGAAAGCCATGTGGACCGCTCCATCAGCGGCGCGGCCGATTTCGTGCAGACCAATATCCTCGGCACCTACACGCTGCTCGAAGCCGCGCGTGCCTACCGGCAGACCCTGCCGTCTGAAAAACAGGCCGCCTTCCGCTTGCTGCACGTTTCCACAGACGAAGTATTCGGCGACGCAGACGGCACTGCCGCATTTGCCGAACATTCGCCCTACGCTCCGAGCAGCCCGTATTCCGCCTCCAAAGCATCGGCCGACCATCTCGCGCTGGCCTGGCAGCGCACCTACGGCCTGCCCGTCATCGTCAGCCATTGTTCCAACAATTTCGGCCCGCGCCAGTTTCCCGAAAAACTCATTCCGCTCACCATCGTCCGCGCCTTGGCAGGCGAAACCCTGCCGGTGTACGGCGACGGGCGGCAGATACGCGACTGGCTGTTTGTGGACGACCACGCACGCGGCCTGCTTGCCGTGTTGGAAAACGGGCAAATCGGGCAGCGTTATCTGATGGGCGGCGGCAACGAACACAGCAATCTGCACACCGTGCAGGCCGTCTGCAGCCTGCTCGACCGGCTTGCGCCCGAGAAACCGCGCGGCATTACACATTACGCCGACTTAATCCGCTTCGTTGCCGACCGACCCGGACACGACCGCCGTTACGCCGTGGACAGCAGCAGAATCCGCCGCGAACTGGGCTGGCGGCCGCAGGAAAGTTTCGAGGACGGCTTGGAAAAAACCGTCCGCTGGTATTTGGACAACCGAAAATGGTGGCAGAGTATTGCAGACGGCAGTTACCGCACGGAATAAAATGGCGGTGGAAACGGAAAATCTTCCAAGCACCGATTGTGTGAAACCATTTTCAAAACCCGAAAAGGCCGATGATGAAAGGCATTATTCTGGCGGGCGGCAGCGGCTCGCGGCTGTATCCCGTAACGCACGGCGTATCCAAGCAGCTTTTGCCGGTGTACAACAAGCCGATGATTTACTATCCGCTTTCCGTGCTGATGTTGGCGGGCATACGCGAAATCCTGCTGATTTGCGCGCCGCAGGACGAAGCGGCCTTCCGCCGACTGCTCGGAGACGGTTCGGCTTTCGGCGTTTCGCTGCATTATGCCGTGCAGCCCGAACCGGCAGGCGTGGCGCAGGCTCTGGTTATCGGACGCGAATTTACTGGCGGCGGCAAAGTCTGCCTGATTTTGGGCGACAATATTTTCTACGGCCGCTCGTTCACCGAAACACTGCAACAGGCCGCCGCGCAGCCGCAGGGTGCGACCGTGTTCGCCTGTCAGGTGAAAGACCCGCAGCGTTTCGGCGTAGTGGAGTTTGACCGGGATTTCAGAGCCGTGTCGCTGGAAGAAAAGCCGTCTGCACCGAAATCGGATTGGGCGGTAACGGGCTTGTATTTTTATGACGGACGCGCGGCGGAATGGGCGGCGCAATTGCAGCCGTCTGCACGCGGCGAATTGGAAATCACCGATTTGAACCGGCGTTATTTGGAAGAAGACGCGTTGAACGTGCAGCTTTTGGGACGCGGTTTCGCCTGGCTCGACACCGGCACGCACGAAAGCCTGCACGAAGCGGCGTCGTTTGTCCGCACGGTGGAAAACGTACAGAACCTGAAAATCGCCTGCTTGGAAGAAATCGCATGGCGCAAAGGCTGGTTGGACGACAAAACTCTGGCAGACTTGGCCGCGCCGATGGCGCACAACGAATACGGCGCATATCTTTTGCGCCTGTTGGAACGGGGTGGGAAATGATGGCGGAATGTGTCGGCAAAACGGTTGTCTGCGGTCTGGTTCTGCTCATGGCGGCCTGCGCGGGCGAGTGGCGGAAAACGCAAGATGCAGACGGCAGGCCGCGCTATGTTTTTCAGACGGCACGCATCGGCACGCTGCCGCCGCAGGGTTTGAAGCAGATTGCCGAAGCCGATTTGCAGGCGGGCGATATTCTGTTGTCGGCAGGCGCGGGCGTTTCTTCGGCCGGTTTGCGTTTGTTCGGCAATTCGGCGGTCAGTCATGCGTTTCTGTATTTGGGCAGGGGCGAGATTGCCGAGGCGGTCGGTTCCGGCGTGCGGATTATCCCTTTGCGGGAGGCTTTGCGGGAAACCACTTTGAGCGTGGCGTTCAGACGGCAAGGCGTGCAGGCGGAACATATCGAAAAAATGCGGGCGTTCGCGCGGCAGGAACAGGGCGGCGGATACAATTATTTCGGCGTGGCGAAGCAGGCACCGTATTCCGTAACCCGGCTGGCGTGCGAGCTGCCCGTCGTGCCGCGCTATTTGCGGCGGTTCTGCCTCAGTTCGCTGGCTATGATACAGATTACGCCGTTTTCCGGCGAACGGTTTTTCTGTTCGCAATTTGTGATTGAGGCGTTCAACCGTGCCGGTCTGCCGCTGACCGATACGCCGCCGGAGTGGGTCAGCCCGGCCGATATGCTGCACATGCGCGAAGGCGACGTGGCATCGGTTTTGCCGGTCAGCCGTCTGCAATACGTCGGCCATCTGCAATGCCGCGTTACGCCTTGGAATATAAGCTGCCGCCGTGAAAATGCCGGAGACGGGGCGTGAAGGATATGCGTATTCTGCTGACAGGCGCGAACGGACAGGTCGGGCGCGAACTTGCCGCGCGTTTGCAGGCACGTGAAACGGTCGAACTTCTGGCGACCGCCCGCGCGGATTTGGATATTGCCGACCGAAATGCCGTTTTTCAGACGGCCTGTACGTTCCGTCCCCGCGTCATCATCAATGCCGCCGCCTATACCGATGTCGATCAGGCCGAGTGCGGGCGGGCCGCCGCTTATGCCGCCAATGCGGACGGTGTGCGGCATCTGGCGGAAGCGGCCGCACAGGTCGGCGCGTTCCTCATTCATCTTTCGACCGATTATGTATTTGACGGAAAAAAAGATTTTCCCTATTCGGAAAACGACCGCGCCGCGCCTGCCAATTTGTACGGCGCAAGCAAGCTGGCGGGCGAACAGGCGGTTTTGAATGATCCGCGCGGCTTGGTGTTGCGGACCTCTTGGGTGTTCGGGCGGCACGGTCGGAACTTTGTCAAAACCGTTTTGCAGTCGGCGCGGGAGGGACGGCCGCTGCGTTTCTCCGCCGACCAAACCGGCACGCCCACTGCCGCCGCCGATCTTGCCGACGCGCTGGTTTTCCTGTCCGAACGGCTGCTTGCAGACGGCAACGCACCTTGCGGCCTGTTTCATTACGGCGGTTCGCCTGCCGTCAGCCGTTATGATTTCGCCCGCGAAATTTTGGTGCAGGCAGTGAAGCAGCAGCTTTTGCCCGAAATGCCCGAAATCGCCGCCGTGCCGTCCGCCGTTTTTCAGACGGCCGCCGTTCGCCCTGCGAACAGCGCGCTCGACAGCCGCCGTTTTCAGACGGCATACGGCATCGCGCCGTCCGACTGGCGGCGGGCTTTGCAGGATTTGCGTCCTTATCTCGACCATGCCGTCTGAAAACGAAGCTTCAAGGAAGTTGAAACAAGCCTAAAACGAGCGCAGCGGGTTGCTGCGAAATCAAAAACACAGGAAACCTTATGGAAATCATCGACACCGGCCTGCCCGATGTAAAACTGTTGCGCCCCGAACGTTTGGCCGATGGGCGCGGCTGGTTTATGGAAACGTTCCGCGAAGCGTGGTTCCGCGAAAATGTGGCGGATGCGGTTTTTGTGCAGGACAACCATTCCTATTCGGCTGCCGGCGTGCTGCGCGGCCTGCACTATCAAACTGTGCGGCCGCAGGGCAAGCTGGTGCGCGTATTGTCGGGCGCGGTGTTTGACGCGGCGGTCGATATGCGGCCGGATTCGCCGTTTTTCGGACGTTGGACGGGTACGGTTTTGTCGGCGGAAAACGCTTTGCAGCAGTGGATTCCGCCCGGCTTTGCGCACGGTTTTTATGTTTTGGAAGCGGCGGAAGTCGCCTACCGCTGCACGGATTATTATTGTCCGCAGGGCGAAGCCTGCCTGTTGTGGAACGATGAAACGGCGGCCGTCCGTTGGCCTTTGCGCGGGCAGCCGCTGGTGTCGGCAAAAGATGCCGCAGGACTGGCTTGGGAAAAGGCGGTGCAGACGGCATAGGGTTAGATTAAATACTCGGTTTGTGGTATAAGACGGCTGATTTTGCCCGAAAGGGCGCGTAGAAAAAGGATTGGAAAATGAGTTCACAAGATTTGAGCGGAAAAATCGCTTTGGTAACCGGCGCATCGCGCGGTATCGGTGCGGCGGTTGCCGACACGCTGGCGCAAGCGGGCGCAACGGTTATCGGTACGGCCACCTCCGATAGTAGCGCGGCGGCCATCGGCGAACGTTTGGCGCAATGGGGCGGACATGGCCGTGTCTTGAATGCGGCGGAAGAAGGCAGCATCGAAAACCTGATTGCCGCCATCGAAAAAGAATTCGGCAAACTGGACATTCTCGTCAACAATGCCGGCATCACGCGCGATAACCTGCTGATGCGCATGAAAGAAGAAGAGTGGGACGAAATCATGCAGGTGAATCTGAAATCGGTGTTCCGCGCGGGCAAAGCCGTGTTGCGCGGTATGATGAAGCAGCGTTCCGGCCGCATCATCAATATTACTTCCGTGGTCGGCGTGATGGGCAATGCCGGTCAGGCCAACTATGCCGCCGCCAAAGCCGGTCTGATCGGTTTTTCCAAATCGATGGCGCGCGAAGTCGGCAGCAGGGGCATCACGGTCAACTGCGTGGCGCCGGGCTTTATCGACACGGATATGACCCGCGCCTTGCCGGAAGAAACGCGCAAGATGTTTACCGAACAGACTTCTTTGGGCCGTTTCGGCGACGTGCAGGATATTGCCGATGCCGTACTGTTTCTGGCTTCCGACCAAGCCAAATACATTACCGGCCAGACCCTGCATGTAAACGGCGGTATGCTGATGCCGTAAGGTCTGCACGTTTGAGGCCGTCTGAATTTTCAGACGGCCTTTCTGTTTTCTAAGAGCGCGTAAAAAACGGTACAATCGCGCTTTTGCAATCGGCAGACGACATCATGGCAGACCAAACCGTTCATTATCTGAAAGACTATACCGCCCCTCATTTTGCGGTGGAAAGCGTACATTTGCATTTCGACATCCGCGAGACGCACACCGATGTGCATTCGTATCTGCGGGTTCGTCCTCTGGACGGCAGCCGTCCGCTGATTTTGGACGGCTCGGCGGAACTGCTCGGCGTACGCATCAACGGGCAGCAAGTGCAATATGTTTTGAACGGGGAAACATTGGACTTGGGTGCGATGCCGTCTGCAGCTTTCGATGTTGAGATTAATACCCGTCTGTATCCCGCCGACAACAAAAGCCTGATGGGTTTGTACGCTTCCGGCGGCAATCTTTACACCCAATGCGAGCCGGAAGGTTTCCGCAAAATCACCTTTTATCCCGACCGCCCCGATGTGATGGCGGTTTTCCGCGTACGCATCGAAGCCGACCGCTCCGCTTATCCGCTTCTGCTGTCCAACGGCAACCAAACCGGCAGCGGCAGCCTTGCAGATGGCCGCCATTGGGTAGAATGGCACGACCCGTTTGCCAAACCTGCCTATTTGTTTGCGCTGGTAGCCGGCGATTTGGCCTGCACGCGCGACATTTTTACCACTGCTTCGGGTAGGGAAGTCGCTATCGAGTTTTACACCCGCGCCGCCGATGCCGATAAAGTGGATTTCGCCGTTCAATCGCTCAAACACGCGATGAAGTGGGACGAAACCCGTTTCGGTTTGGAATACGATTTGGACGTGTACATGGTCGTTGCCGTAGGCGACTTCAATATGGGCGCGATGGAAAACAAAGGCCTCAATATTTTCAACACCAAATACGTTCTGGCCGACAAACGAACCGCCACCGATACCGATTTCGAGGGTGTGGAAAGCGTGATTGCACACGAATATTTCCACAACTGGACGGGCAACCGCGTAACCTGCCGCGACTGGTTCCAACTTTCGCTGAAAGAAGGTCTGACCGTATTCCGCGATCAGGAATTTTCCGCCGACCGTGCTTCCCGAGCCGTGCGCCGTATCGAGAACGTTTCCCTGCTGCGCGCGCACCAGTTTCCCGAAGACGCAGGCCCGACCGCTCACCCCGTGCGGCCGGAACAATACGTGGAAATGAACAATTTTTATACCATGACCGTGTATGAAAAAGGCGCGGAAGTGGTGCGGATGTATCACAGCTTTTTGGGCGAAGAAGGCTTCCAAAAAGGCATGAAGCTGTATTTTCAACGGCATGACGGCCAAGCCGTTACCTGCGACGATTTCCGTGCGGCGATGGCCGATGCCGACGGCTTCGATTTCGCCCAATTCGACCGCTGGTACAGTCAGGCCGGAACGCCGGTTTTGAAGATGGAAGGCCGTCTGACAAACAGCGGAGATTATGTGCTGAGCGTACGCCAGCATACGCCGACAACGCCCGGCCAAACCGAAAAACTGCCCGTGCTGCTGCCGCTGAAAGTCGCCTTGTTCGACCGTTCGGGCGAAAAGCTGATTTTTGAATATGAAGGCAGACGCTGCGAAGAAGCAGTGCTGGCGGTGAGCGTAGCAGAACAGGAATTTGTACTCGGCGGCGTGAATACCGAAGCCGTGCCCTCGCTGCTGCGCGGTTTTTCCGCGCCCGTGCAGCTTCATTTCGATTACAGCGATGAAGATTTGGCGGTGCTTCTGGCGGCAGACGATGATCCGTTTGCCTGTTGGGAAGCGGGGCAGACTCTGTACCGCCGTGCCGTTGCCGCCAACGAAGCGGCTTTGGCGCAAGGCAGGCCGCTGCCGCAGCACGAAACGCTGTTTGCCGCAATCGGCAACGTATTGGCTGCCGATTCGGATCCCGCATTCAAGGCGCTGCTGCTGCAAGTGCCGTCTGAAAACGAGTTGTGGGAAGACGGCAGGACCAATATCGAGCCTTTGCGCGTACATCAGGCGCGGGAGGCTTTGTTAAACGCGCTGGCGCAGCATTTCCGAGAGCAGATTTCCGCGCTTGATTTGGAAGCCGAAGCAGCGGAAAAATCCGCAGATTTGCCCGATATTTACGCATACGAACCGCAGCAGGCCGGCTGGCGCAGCCTGCGTAATGCCTGCCGCGCGCTGATGCTGCGTGCCGAGCCGCAGCAAATCGATTATATTGCCGGACATTATGACGAAATGGCGCAAAACATGACCCACGAATGGGGCTTGCTCTGTGCCGCAAACCACGCGGAAAGCGAAACGCGCAACCGTCTGCTGGACAGATTTGCCGCCGAATTCGCCGACGACGCTCTGGTAATGGACAAATATTTCAGCCTGATTGCATCGAGCCGCCGTGCGGATACGTTCGCACAGGTGCAGACGGCTTTGAATCATCCGCAATTCAATTTGGAAAACCCGAACAAAGCCCGCGCGCTGCTCGGCAGCTTTGCCCGCAACGTACCGCATTTCCATGCGGCAGACGGTTCCGGCTACCGTTTTCTGGCAGACAGAGTGCTGGAAATCGACCGCTTCAATCCGCAGGTGGCCGCCCGCTTGGTGCAGGCTTTCAATATCTGCATGAAATTGGAAGAAGGCCGCCGTATCCTGATGACGGAAGAATTGCAGAGAATTGCCGCTGCGCCCGATTTGTCGAAAGATACGGCCGAACTGGTGGCGAAAATCCGTGCAGCCTGAAACGTGAAAACGCCGGACCGCCGCCGCATGCCGTCTGCATGACGGAAAAATCCCGCTGCAGACGGCATGCGGCGGACGCGCTGCGTTGTTAGGCCGTTTGATTTCCCTTACAATCACGTTTATTTTTGCCGAACGGACAGCTTTTATGGAAAACGAACAAAAGATTGACAATCGCACGCTCTACAAGCGTTTGTTCGGCTATCTGAAAAGCTATTGGAAGCTGTTTCTCCTGTCGGTGCTGGCGATGTTGGTGGTAGCCGGCACCGCGCCTTTGTTTGCCTGGCTGATCAAGCCGTTGATTAACGAAGGTTTCGTTGAAAAAAATATGGAAAAGATGACATGGCTGCCCGCTGCGGTTGTCGGTCTCTTTGTGCTGCGCGGCATTTTCAATTTCATCAACGAATACACGACCAGCTATCTTTCCGGCCATTTGGTGCAGCGCATCCGCCACGAGATGTTTGCCAAAATTCTTAAACTGCCGGCCGGTTATTTCAACGAACAGTCGAGCGGACGGGTGTTGTCGCGCGTGCTGAACGATGCGGCGCAGATCACCGAGGCAGGGTTCAATGTGATAACCGTGCTGGCAAAAGACGGAGTCAGTGTTATCGGTCTGCTCGGCCTGCTGCTCTGGCTTGATTGGCGGCTGACGCTGATTACTTTTGTTACGCTGCCGGTGGTCGGTTTCTGCGTCCGTGTGATTAACAAACGTTTGCGCCGCCTTTCGCTGCAAAACCAGCAGCATTTGGGCAAGATGATGCAGGTTTTGTCGGAAAGTGTGAACGGCGCGCGAGTGGTCAAAGTATACGGCGGGCAGCGGCACGAGGGCGGGCGTTTCGATGCGGTCGCGGTATCGGTGCGGCAAAACGGTGTAAAGCAGGCGGCAGCATCTTCGGTCAGTTCCGCCATTACCCAGCTTCTGATTGCGACAGCTTTGGCCTTTATCCTCTATTTTGCCGCCACTCAAGCGCAGAACAAATCTTTCAGTGCGGGCGATTTTATGTCTTTCCTGTCGGCCATGCTGATGATGTTCGACCCGATTAAACGCATGACCGGCATTATGCAGTCGCTGCAACGCGGTTTGGCTGCGGCACAAAGTGTGTTTGCCTTTTTAGACGAGCCGGAAGAACCTGACAACGGTCTGCTTGCTCTGCCTGTCGAAACCGGCGACATCGAATTTCGCAATATCGTCCACCGCTATCCGCAGGCCGAGCGAAACAGCATAGACGGCGTAAACCTGAGTATTCCGAAAGGCAGTGTTACCGCGCTGGTCGGCGCATCGGGTTGCGGCAAAACCACGCTGGTCAATCTTTTGCCGCGCTTTTTCGAGCAGCAGTCGGGCGAAATTCGCATCGGCGGTACCGATATTCGAGAATACAGCCTGCACAGTCTGCGCCGCCGGATTGCAGCAGTCAGCCAAGACGTTGTGCTGTTTAACGGCACAGTGGCGGAAAATATCGCTTACGGCGAAAACAGCGGTGCGGACGAAGCTGAGATTATCCGTGCGGCCGAAGCGGCGAATGCCTGGGAATTTATCCGCGCCCTGCCGCAGGGGTTGCAAACCGAAATCGGCGAAAACGGTATGAAACTTTCCGGCGGCCAACGCCAGCGTCTGGCGATTGCGCGCGCCATTTTGAAAAACGCGCCGATTTTGATTTTGGACGAAGCAACCAGTGCTCTGGACAACGAATCCGAACGCCTGGTGCAGACGGCACTGGAAAACCTGATGGCCGACCGAACGACGATTGTGATTGCACATCGTCTGAGTACGGTGGAAAACGCCGACAATATTGTCGTCATGCACGAAGGCCGCATTGTCGAGCAGGGTACGCACGCGGAACTGAGCGAAGCCGGCGGACGCTATGCCGATTTGCTCCGTTTTCAGACGGCCTGATCTGCAAGCCGGTTTTTTGATAATTTAGGGAAAATGTTATGAAGAAATATGTGTGGGCAGTGGTTGCCGCATTATGGGTTTGTTCTGCCGCAGCAGCAGGCAGTGCGGATCGTTTGCAGAAAATCGAGCTGGTAAAATCCGTTTACAAACCGTATTTCGATTCTGAAAAACGTACCGATGTTTTCGCTATGCCGAATAAATTTACGCAGGATTTTTTATCAGTATTTGAAGAAGACGAACGCAATACGCCGGACGGCTATGTAGGCTGCATCGGTTACGACCCGATTATCAACGGGCAGGATTGGAGCGATGCGCTGTTGAAGAAGAGCTTGAAAGTGAAGATATTGGACGGCAACCGGGTTGAGGCGACGTTTTTGCAGTGGGGAAACAGGGTAACCAAGGTACGGTATGTTTTGCAATGTACCGGTTCGCGATGCCTGATAGACGACATTCTGCTGCAATTTCCCGAAGAAAAGAAATTTTCATCATTTAAGAAGAGCATACGCAGTTGTATTGCGGAAAACTGAATTTTATTTTTGAACAGGTTTTAAACAGAGAAAGTCCGTTTTGCAAGCCGAAACGGATAACGCCCGGCCTGAGCGAGTCAAATCTTTTTAGTATTGGAAGAACAATATGGCAGCATACAACACCCAAACCGTGCTTTCCGTCCATCATTGGACGGACGCTTATTTTACTTTTACCTGTACGCGCGACGAGAGCCTGCGTTTTGAAAACGGTCAATTCGTGATGATTGGTCTGATGGTGGACGGCAAGCCGCTGATGCGTGCGTACAGCGTGGCATCGGCCAACTGGGAAGAGCATTTGGAGTTTTTTTCCATCAAAGTTCAGGACGGTCCTTTGACCAGCCGTCTGCAGCATTTGAAAGCGGGCGATGAGGTTTTGGTCAGCAAAAAGCCCACCGGCACGCTGATTTTGGGTGATTTGAACCCCGGAAAACATCTCTATCTGCTTTCCACCGGCACCGGCATCGCCCCGTTTTTGAGTCTGACCAAAGATCCCGACGTATACGAGCAGTTTGAAAAAGTGATTCTGGTACACGGCGTGCGCTACAAACAGGACTTGGCTTATTACGACCGTTTCACAAAGGAGCTGCCCGAACACGAATATCTGGGCGAGGCGGTGCGCGAAAAACTGATTTATTATCCGGTGGTGTCGCGCGAACCTTACGAACACCAGGGCCGTCTGACTGATTTGCTCAAAAGTGGCAAATTGTTTGAAGACATCGGCCTGCCGCCGATGAATCCGCAGGACGACCGAGCGATGTTGTGCGGCAGCACGGCGATGAACCGCGACACAGCGGCGATTTTGGACGGTTTTGGCCTGACCGCTTCGCCGAAGATGGGCCAGCGCGGCGACTACCTGATCGAACGGGCCTTTGTCGATCAATAAGATACTGTGAAGTTTTGTAAAGCTCCTTTGGGCCTGTAATATATAAGGCAGGGGTGTTTTCAGAAGGTATAAGCCGGTTTTGCGGCTTATACCGCATGCAAATGCCGTACTTTCCGAATATGGACAGTTTACTGACAATTTTTTCTATTCTGGCTCCCTTGTTTGCGGGTTATTTTATCCGCGTGCCGAAGCCTTGGCTGCGTGCCGCCGACAAGCTTTTGGGTATGCTGATTTACCTGATTCTGGCTTTGATCGGCGTGTCTTTGTCGCAGGTGGCGGATTTGGGCCGGCAGATGGGGTTTATCCTGATGACTGCCGGACTACTGTTTGCCTGCGTGGTCGGCATGAATATGCTGGTGCTGGTGTGGTTTGACAGGCGTTTTCCGTGGCAGGTGCAGGCGGCACAGGGCGGACGCAAGAGCCGTCCGGGCACGGCAGGCAGCGTGAAACAGATTGCCTGTATGTTGTCAGGTGTGGTGTTCGGCTTGATGTTTCGCGATATTTGGCTGCCGCACGAACATTCGGGCAGCTATGTTTTGATGCTGCTGATGTTCCTGGTTGGCATACAACTCGGCGGCAACGGTATCAAACTGCACAACGTCCTGATTAACAAACGCGGGGTGCAGACGGCTTTGCTCGGCACGGCGGCCACGCTGGCGGGCGGTCTGCTGTTTGCCTTGCTTATGCCCGATGTCGCATGGAGCAAAGGTTTGGCGATGGCATCGGGGTTCGGCTGGTATTCGCTCTCTGGCATTATTATGACCGAAGCCTACGGTGCGGTATGGGGCAGTATCGCGTTGGTAAACGATTTGGCCCGCGAATTTTTTGCCCTGTTGTTCATTCCGTCGCTGATGCGCCGCTATCCGGCAGCAGCGGTCAATGCGGGTGGGGCAACCAGCTTGGATTTTACCTTGCCGGTTATCCGCAGTGCAGGAGGTTTGCCAGTTGTTCCTTTGGCAGTCAGTTACGGTTTTATCGTCAATTTGGCCGCTCCGTTTCTGATGGTAATGTTTTCCTCGATAAAATAAGGAAGTTATGGCACCGAAAGTCCGCAGACACGAACGCATTGTCCGTTTAATCCGCGACAACGGATTTATGACGGTGGAACATCTTGCACGCGAACTGGACGTTACGCCGCAAACCATACGCCGCGACATCAACGAGTTGTGCGGAGAAAAACTGCTGAACCGCTATCACGGAGGTGCGACGGCGGGAGCAGCTCTGCAAAACAATGCCTATCTGGTCGAAAAAAACAAATTACAGACCGAAAAAGCCCGCATTGCCGACATGATTGCCGAACAGATTCCCGACGGAGCCAGCCTGTTCATGAGTATAGGCACAACGATTGAAGCCGTAGCAACCGCATTGGTCAAAAAGCGCGGCAATCTGCGGATTATCACCAATAATATCCATGTGGCTGCCATTGTGTCGGGGCGTACGGATTACACCGTCATTATCGCTTCGGGTGTGGTCAGGCCTTTGGACGGCGGCGTAACCGGTGTGGCAACGGTTGATTTCATTAACCAGTTCAAGGCCGACTATGCCGTATTGGGTGCGGCCAGCGTGGAAGCGGACGGTTCGTTGCTCGATTTCGATTATAAAGAAGTTACCGTGATGCAGGCGATGATGGCCAATGCCCGAACCCGTTTTCTCGCCTTCGAACACAGTCGGCGCAACCGCAGCGCATTGGTGAGAATGGGCACGGTCGGCGAATTCGATGTTGTGTTCAGCGATGAAGAACCGGAAGAGAGCCTGCGCCGGAAAATGGAAGAATCCGGTGTTGTCTGTCATATATCGGCCCGTCCGGCAGATTAAGCAACAATCATCGGAAAAACGATATAAAGGAATAACCGTGAACAGCCCCCTGCCCGAAGAAATCCGGCTGAATACAGCCAAAGACGAATTGTGCCTGGTGTATGAAGGCCGTCCGGCAGTACTAAGTGCCGAATTTTTGCGGGTATACTCGCCCAGCGCGCAAGTGCGCGGACACGGAAGGGGCAGGGCAGTGCTGCAGACGGGCAAACAGGGCGTTACCATTGTGAAACTGGAAACAGTCGGCAATTACGCTTTGAAAATAACCTTTTCGGACGGCCACGACAGCGGTCTTTACGATTGGGATTATTTATATAAATCAGTACAGGGATACGCTACAATGTGGGCGGATTATCTGGAACGCCTGGAAGCGGCGGGTGCATCGCGTATGCCGTCTGCAGCAACGCCCTCTGCCAAAACGTACAGACCCTGCGGCAAACATTAAACGAGAAAGCAAGCTATGAGCGACAAGCAAACCCATTTTGGCTATCAAACCGTCAACGAAAGCGAAAAAGCAGGGAAAGTGGCGGAAGTTTTCCATTCGGTAGCGAAAAACTACGACATCATGAACGATGTCATGTCGGGCGGACTGCACCGCGTGTGGAAACATTTCACCATCAATACCGCTCGCCTGAAAAAGGGCGACAAAGTGCTGGATATTGCAGGCGGTACGGGCGACTTGTCGCGCGGTTGGGCGAAAAGAGTTAGCAAAGAGGGCGAAGTCTGGCTGACCGACATCAATTCCTCCATGCTGACGGTCGGTCGCGACCGGCTGCTCGACGAAGGTCTGATTCTGCCTGTGTCGCTTGCCGATGCCGAGAAGCTGCCTTTTCCCGACAATTATTTCAACCTTGTTTCCGTTGCCTTCGGCCTGCGCAATATGACGCACAAAGATACTGCTTTGAAGGAAATGTACCGCGTATTGAAACCGGGCGGTACGCTGCTCGTATTGGAGTTTTCCAAAGTTTTCAAACCGCTTGCCCCCGCTTATGATTTGTATTCTTTCAAACTGCTGCCGCTGATGGGAAAAATCATTGCCAAAGATGCCGACAGCTACCAATATCTGGCAGAATCCATCCGTATGCATCCCGATCAGGAAACCTTGAAACAGATGATGACGGAAGCCGGTTTCGACAAAGTAGACTACCACAATATGACCGCAGGTGTGGTTGCCCTGCACAAAGGGGTTAAATTTTAAGCGGTGTCGGCTCGTTCCGGCAAAGCGGCAGAACTGTTTGCAGACGGCATCAGCTTGTCAGAAAAGCGCAAATTACGGTATATTTACACTATATTTATTTTTTCCATACTATTTTTAACAGAGGAAATCCCATGTTCAAGAAAACAGCAGTATTGGCGGGCTTGGCCGCTTTGATGCTGGCGGCCTGTTCCAAAGAGCCGGCACAGAATGCTTCCGCTGCCGCACCTTCTGCAGAAGAAAGCAAAGCCTATATTGTGGCAACCGATGCCGCTTACGCGCCTTTCGAATATATGGAAGGCGATAAAGTTGTCGGTTTCTCCCGCGATTTGCTGGCTGCTGCCGGTGATAAAGTAGGCATCAGATTTGAATTTGTAAATGTACCGTTTGAAGGCATTTTTGCCAATGTCGACAAAGGCGACAGCGATGTGGCTTTGGCCAGTATCACGATTACCGACGAGCGAAAAGAGAAAGTCGACTTTACCGATCCGTATTACGAAGCCACGCAGATGATTGTTACCGGAGACAAAGGCAAAGACATCAAAACTTTTGAAGAATTGAAAACCCACAGCGTTTCCGTACAGAACGGTACGACTGCCGATTTGATTCTGCAGGATTTGCAGGGCAAAGACAGCCAGCTGATCCGCCGTTTTGAAAATATGCCTTTGGCGTTTAAAGAGCTGAGTGCGGGCGGTGTGGATGCGACAGTTGGGGACGATGGTGTTGTCAAACATTTTGTCGCCAACAATCCGGATGCTTCCTATAATATGTTTGTCGATCCGTCTTTTGCCAAAGAGCAATATGGATTTGCCTTGAAAAAAGGTCGTAATGACGGATTGCGCGAGAAAATCAACGAAGGTTTGCGCATTATCGAAACCGACGGTACCCGTACAGAAATTGAGAAGAAATGGTTTGACAAATAAAACAAACATTTGGTGCGAAACAGCCGCCTTGCAATTGGGATTGCAGGCGGCTGTTTTTTTATTCGGCGACCTCCGGCGGAGGAAATGCCGTCTGCAGCTGCAGACGGCATGTGCCGGCAAAGTTACCCGTTCAAGTTGGCGGAATGTTCGCGCGTTTCGTGGAACACAATATCCGGCCAGCGTT
>JAUMYW010000008.1 GCA_030528455.1 Neisseria sp. | reverse complement strand
AAAAGTATGGCGACGCGGGATGCGAAAATGTGGACGATAGGTAGGAGAATATTCACCCACGACCCCACGACCAGTTGGACTCTTTTCACAGAGTATACTCCCAAACAAAGGTCTTGGAAGGTTTGAAGATGGAGACTAAGGAGATTGTCGTCAGTCTGATGCAGGAGACGCTTGCCCCTTCTGTTGGGAATGCGGATTCCAGCTTCCACTCCAATCAATAACCAAGCCGTCTGCAAGTCTGGCTGCAGACGGCTTATATATTACAGGTTCAAAGGAACTTAACAAAACTTCGCAGTACTTGGTTTTCCAACCTCAATCGATATAGACAAATTCGGCACGTTTCACATGGCATAAAATCTCATAAGCAATCGTACCCGCAGCCGCAGCAACTTCCCCGACAGCGACTATATCTCCCCAAAGTTCAACTTCTGCTCCGATACCGCTTAGCCCGCCGTTCAATTCAACCGTCATCATATCCATAGACACCCTCCCGATAATGCGGCTGCGCTGCCCGTTCACTGCTACCGGTGTTCCACTTTGCGCCGCACGGGGATAGCCGTCTGCATATCCGCAGGCCAGCAGTCCGACCCTTGTCGAGCGTTTGGTAAAAAAAGCTGCACCGTAACCGACCGGCTCGTGCGGTTGCAACACCCGTTCACCAAAGATTCTGCCAACCAAACGCATCACCGGTCGGACTCGCGAATCGCCATCTCCCAAAGGGTCTACTCCGTATAAGGCAATCCCCGCACGCCCCCACTCTCTTCGTGCCTGCGGATAAGCCAGAATGCCGGCGGAATTGCTCAGACTGCATTCACCCTCCAAACCTTCAACCGCCAAATCGAATGTTTCAATCTGACGTTCGGTAAATTCACGTTCCGCTTCATCGGCGCAGGCGAAATGCGTCATATGGACGATGTCGGCCACCTTACCACTTTGCTTCAAGGCCGTATAGGCTGCCGCATAATTATGCGGGAAAAAACCTGCACGATGCATACCGCTGTCCATTTTCAGCCACACAGTAACCGACTGCTTCCATTCGTGCCGCAACAGGGCTTCCAGCTGCCATTGGCTCGCCACTACCGGCCAAAAACCGTATTGCTCAACCAAGGCATATTCCGCCTCATCAAACACGCCCTCCAACAGTAAAACCGGCTGTTCAATGCCGTTTTCGCGCAACTCTATTGCTTCTTCGATACAGGCGACGGCAAAAGCATCGGCCAAATCCGCCAGCGCACGGGCACACCGCACCGCACCGTGACCGTAAGCATCCGCCTTTACAACCGCCATCAGTTTGCCGCCATGGATTTGTTTTAAAATACGATAGTTGTCCCGCAAATGATTCAAACGGATTTCCGCACGTAAAGGACGCATCACCTATTTCCTTCTGCCTTCCAAACTTTTGCTGCCTGCCGGTCATTACAAACGCTGTCCGCAAACCGCCGGTACGTTCCCGACAGTCCGACCGGCCCTTCAATCAACGGTAACGGCCAAGCCCCAAATCATCACAAACAATCTCCGTGGCGCAATCTCCGGCAATATCCGCCGCCAGCTTGCCCGAGCCTGCAGACATAGTCCAGCCCAAAGTACCATGCCCGGTGTTCAAAATCAGGTTGTCAAAGACAGTTTTACCGATAATCGGCGTACTGTCCGGCGTCATCGGACGCAGACCGCTCCAAAATTCCGCCTGCGCCGTATGCCCGCCGCCCGGGAACAAATCGTCTGCAACCATCGCCAGCGTTTCACGCCGCTCCTTCGGCAGACCGATTCCGTAACCGGACAACTCAGCCATTCCGCCGACGCGGATACGTTCGCCCAAACGGGTCAACGCGACTTTATACGTTTCATCCAATACAGTAGATTTCGGGGCTGCCGAGCCGTCTGCAACAGGAATGGTCAGTGAATATCCTTTCACCGGATACACCGGCAAATCCAGTCCCAATTCTGCCAAAACCGGACGGCTGAAACTGCCCAAAGCACACACAAAACAGTCGGCTTCGAAACGTTTGCCTCCGGCATAAACCGCTGCCAGATGCCGTCCCTGATGTTCAAAACGCTCAATCGCATGATTGAAGAAGAAACGCACACCGCTTGCCCGGCAATGCTCGGCCAAACGGGTAGCAAACATTCGGCAATCGCCTGTAGCATCGTTGGGCAAGTGCAGCGCACCGGCCAGCTTGCCAACCGATGCAGCCAATGCAGGTTCGTATTCCACGCATTCCGCCGCAGTCAGTTCGCGAAACGGCACGCCATATTCTGCCAACACCGCCATATCGCTCTTGGCCGCCCCAACTTCCTTATCCGTACGAAAAACCTGCAAAGTACCCAATGTCCGACCATCAAATTCGATACCGGTTTCCGCCACTAAATCCCGAAACACCGAACGGCTGTATTCCGATATCCGGACCATACGTTCTTTATTCCGTCTATAACTTGTCTCGTTACAGTTTTTCAGCATCTGCACCAACCATTGCAGTTGGAACAGGCTGCCGTCGGGACGCAGAATCAGCGGAGAATGCTCCCGAAACAGCCATTTGAGTGCCTTTTTCGGAATACCCGGAGCAGCCCAAGGCGTAGTGTAGCCGTAGGAAAGCTGACCGGCATTGGCAAAGCTGGTTTCTTCGGCTGCACCGCCCGCGCGGTCGATTACCGTTACTTCATGCCCTGCTTTATTCAGGAAATAAGCAGTCGAAACACCGACAATCCCCGCACCCAATACAACAACGTTCATATTTTCTCCCGATATATTCCTACTGCCGTCTGCACTGTTTTTCCCGACGGCAGCAGCGACCCTGACAGACAGAAGTTTAAGTGAAATCAAAACTTCTTTCTAACTGATTTTAAGGATAAAATAAGGGAATAATGATATTTTTTTATAAAAATAAAGTGAAATAAATTGAAAATTTTAGATAAAACAGATTATAAAATCATCAGCCACCTTCAAGAAAACGCCCGCATTCCGATGACCGAACTGGCAGAAAAAGTCGGGCTCTCCACCACACCGGTTACCGAACGCGTACGCCGCTTGGAGCGCGAGGGCGTGATTACCGGCTACCACGCACATTTGAACCCGCACGCCTTGGGACAGGATTTGCTGGTTTTCGTAGAAATCAAACTGCAATCCAAATCCGGCAATATTTTTGAAGACTTCCGCCGCGAAGTCCTGAAAATCCCGCAAATCATGGAATGCCATCTCGTTTCCGGCGAATACGACTATCTGATTAAAGTCCGCCTGCCGAATATGTCTGCCTACCGCGATATGCTCGGCAACATTCTGCTCCAACTGCCGGCAGCCAGCGAAAGCCGCAGCTATGTCGTGATGGAGGAAGTGAAAGAAGACTGGCTGCTGAAATTGAAGTAATCTGATTTCACACAAAGTCATTCAGATATTATCCCGACACAAACGCACGAAGGCCGTCTGAAATCCGGTACTTTTCAGACCGCATCTTCCTGCTTTGCGCGAAACACGGAAACACATACGCCGCTCAAATTGTTCGGATTTTTTCGTTTGGATTCGTATTGCCGCCACGCGCAGAAAAAAGACAAAAAAATGCACACATTTTTGCAAATGTGTGCCAAGTCTACAAAGGAGAAATAGAGGAGAAACTGCCGTACAACCCATCGGCTGCACAACGGAACGAATTATGCTCCCTCATTCCGGCAAGGTCAAGCCCGAAACATCCGGTTTTAGTGGTTTTTTACATAAAACAAAACATTCACTCCTCTTGTCCCAAAACGAACACAATTTCTTTCGTTTTTGATAAAAAATACCGAAAAATAAAAAACGCACGCATTTTTTTCAAATGCGTGCCAAGTCTACAAAGGAGAAATAGAGGAGAAACTGCCCGGCTGTTTCAGCAACAACCGAACGAAACGGATTATGCGCTTCTTGTTTTCTGCCGTCAATCAAAAACGAAACTTTATAACAGAATTTTCACTTCATTAACTAAGTAAAGAAATTTTAACAACAACCGTCTGCCGCTGGAAATGCTGGTGCATTGCACACAAAAGGCAAGAAAATCCTTTATTTTCAAATATATCATTCATTTAAGCCGCCCGAATATCGGGTATTCGGACAGCTTGAACAATATGCCGTGAAACTTTATTTAAGTTTCTCCGCCAAAGCGGCCGCCGTTTCGCTACATTCGCTGCGGGAAAACGCTTCGTCATAGCCATTCAAAGGCGACCATTTCGGATAACGCCGCGCTTTGCTGATTTCAGACAGCATCTGTTCGTATTTCGGGCGGATATCCGAATGCCCTGCCGTCCGAATATTGTGTTGCGCCGCATGGCCTCGGGTTTGCAGTGTGTGCAGCAGTTCTCGGGCGCGGGCGGCCAATACGGCAATGGTTTCCACATCAATAAACAGTGTTTGCTTGCCGTTCAATTTGTCGCTGATACTTTGCAAATTGGGCAAAACACCGCCCAATACACTGCCCAAGGCCGTTCCCAATCCGAGCGATCCGCCCAAAGTCAGCACATCGATGCCCAATCCGATTAATGCACCGGTTGCCGCTCCGGTACCAGTACGGATACCGTATTCTTTGAGCAGATCCGCATCAAACGGATCTTTCGTCAGCGTTTTGGCTGCCCAAACGCCGCCGTCTATCTGGTTTTGGTAAAAGCGGTACAGCCGGGCAAGGCGTTGCTGGAACTCTTTTTCCGCCTGACGGACGGCTTCCTGCATGGTTTCCGCCGCCTGCTCCGCCGCTCTCTTTTCGTCCGCATCGGTTTCCAATCGGAATGCGGCGACACCCAATAGAAAATAAGCGGTTTCCAAACGCGCCTGTTCGTCCACAGTCTGCCAGTCGCGGCGGCGGGCGGCGGTCAAGCGGTCAAGCATTTCGCGGTGCGGCAACATGCTGGCGAGATTTTCCCACAGGCGGATTTCTCCTTCAAAATCGAAGGCAACCGTATCAAATCCACTGTAAACGTGCAGCGTGCGCCGCGCCAGCATCTCAGTCCATGCCGACAAATCCTGCCCGCCGGTAAAATTAAACACCGGCATAACCGGCTTCGCACACCAAGACAAAACCGCCAGTTCGTCCCGATATTTGTCCAACACCGGCTCGCGCGCGTCCACAACATACAGCGCGGTATCGCTTTGCAGGAGCTGGCGCAGCACTTTGGCTTCCTGATTGAATTCGCTCTCCGCTTCGGGGCTGTCGAGAAATTCACGAATGCGGTCGATGCCGTCTGCACGACCGGACGTATGTTTTTCCAACCAGTCGAGCAGACCGCCGGCATCTTCCAAGCCCGGCGTGTCGTACAGATAAACCAAGATTTCCAAACCGTCTCCGATGGCCGCCCGCTCGACATGGCGCGTGGTTGCCGCTTGGTTTTTCACTTCGCCGAAACCGCTGTCGCGCAGCAAGGTCCGCATTAGAGAAGTTTTGCCGGTATTGGTGTGGCCGACCACGGCCAGATGCAGAGCATGAGTTTGCATGATGTTCCACAGGCGCAGCAATCCTTGCCGTTTTCAGACGGCATAAAACGCTGCTGTTTGAAAAATTGAAAAACGGAGAAGGCCGTCTGAAATCCCTAGTGTCGGCACGCCGCATGTTCAGACGGCCCTGCTCCGCACTTGCGCCCGTTCGGGCGGATACAGGCAGGTCAGGCCGAGTTCCGCCAAAGCCTGCCGCCACTGCTCCGAATGAGACTCATCTTCCGAGCTGCCGCCGTCTGCCAGCAACTGGACCGCCGTACCGCCGCTCGCCGCTTCCGCCAAACGGACAATCTGCCGCATCAGGCCGCGGTCGGGCAGCATCCGAGCCTGAACGCCGATTAAAAGCTGGCTCGGCTCCGCCTGCAAACGTTCGGCCAAAACGGTTATGTCGTCCCGATTGGCCGCCACGCCGCAATCGTTCCATGTCTGCGCCAGCACGGAAACGTGCCAGCGGGCATCAGGCCAAGGACGTTCCAACAATACCGCGTATTTGCGTGCGGCAGGGTTGGCTGCAAACGGCTCGAAACGGGCGGTAAGCCGTTCGCGGACACGGTCGGCATCCACGATTTCGGTCTGCCAAACCCGCAGGATATTTTGGTAATACGGTTCTGCCAAAGGCAGATCAAGCCGCTGCCGCGCAGCAGCCGTACGGCACAGCAGCCATACCAGAAAACGCGGAATCAGTCCGTATGCCGCAATGCTTCCGACCAGCAGGCCGCCCCATTCCCGCGCCGCCGCCGGATTGTGTTGCAGACGGCTGCCGAGTACGGCTTCGCTGTCCGGCACGGGAAAACCGAGCAGCGCGGGCAATGCGCCCAAATAGCGCACCGCCTGTACGAACAGACCGTCTGAAAGCAGCGTACTCTCCCAGTTGAACGTATATTGCCGCAACGACAAAAGCAACACGACTGCCGCCAGAATGCCGCTCAAACTGGCCAGCCAAAAGCGGTGCGTCAGCGAAGCCAAATACCATTTGTGCCGTCCGCTCCGCCATTCCGCGCTGTACAAACGCAGCAGCGCGGACGAAATTTTGTCGCGGCGTTTCGCCAAAGCTCCGAAGTTGAACCAAAACGGCAGCGATTTGCCCGTATAAGGCAAAAACAGCAGCCAGAGCGCAAACATCAGCGTATTCGTGCCCAACACGCCTGCCAGCACGATAAAAAAGTTCACACCCGAAGCCGACAGCAAAGCCGCCGCGCTGCCGAAGCCGAGCAGCAGCCAAACCAGCGTCAAAATATTCACACTCAAACGCACACCCTGCCCGCTGCGTTCCAAGGCATCGCGCAAACGGTGGTCGCGGTCGGCCATCTCCGCACGGCGCAGCAGCTTTTCCGCATCCGTTCCGCTTTCGCGGCGCAGCGCATTGGTCAGCACGGCAGGATCGGCGGCAAACAGATGCCCGCCTTCTTCCAGCAGCCGTACCAGCCCAATGAGGCGTATTTCTTTGTCAGACAGATACTTGGCCATTCAGTCTGTTTCCCCCGGCAAAAAGCAGGATTTTAACATTGATGTTTCCATTGAAATTCCGTTTTTCGCGTTTTCAGACGGCCTCGATAATGCCCAAATCGCACAAGGCGCGGAAGATGCCGTCTGCATCTGCCTCAAGAGCGATATAGTCGGCACGCGCTTTCAATTCGGGCACGGCGTTGCCCATCGCCACGCCGAAACCGACCGCTTCGAGCATTTCCAAGTCGTTCAAACCGTCGCCGAAGGCCATTGCGTCTGCCATCTGCAAACCGAGTTTGTCGAGCACTGCGCGGATACCGCGTGCTTTGGAAGCATTTTTATCCAGCAAATCGACACCTTCCCGATGCCAGCGCACGCTTTTGATGCTGTCCGGCAAACCGGCTTCCACTTCTGCCGCTCGGCTTTCGGGATAGAACGCCAGCATTTGAAACACCGGCACACGACCGTCTGAAATCTGCGGCGGAAAGTAGGCAATGCCCAAATCGCGCATGGCCTGCCGCATACCTTCGCTTTCGCGCGGCACATAAATCCCGTGTTCGCATACCGCCGCATAAGCCACGTCCAAACCATCCAAATATGCGGCCAATTCGTCATACTGCTGTTGTTCCATCACAAAATCCGCCAACACGCCTCCTCGGTAACGGACGCACTGGCCGTTTACCGCCGCCAGAATGTCGATGCCGGTATCCGCCATCAGCCGGCGGATCACATCAGGCAGCACAAAGGGCGTGCGGCCGGTGGCAATCGCGGTGATGATGCCGCGCTCCTGCAAAGCCCGCAGCGCGCGTTCGGTGTTCGGCGCAATACGGCGTTCGTCTTTGATATAGAGCGTATCGTCGATGTCGAAAAAAATGATTTTGGGTTGAAAGCGGGCAGTCATTTGCAACACTTCGGTATGAAAAAATAAAATCCGGATTAGTACGGAAAGAAATACGCAACCAAAGACTGTTTGGAAAGCAGAGACAGTCAGAAAGCAGGCTGCAGACGGCATACACGACCGCAAGCCGTCTGCAGCCCGTGCTGTTTATTTCAATAAACTTTTAATCACGCCCATCACGCTGCGCGAAATGGCGTTGGTAACCTGACGGTTGATTTGACTGCCGACCGCATCGGCAACATTGTAGCCCATGCCCTGATTGGCTTTTTTACGGCCGCCCAGCAGACCGCCGAGAAAACCTTCCACCAAACCCGGCTGCGCTTTTTCCTGCACCTGCTGTTTGGCCGCCGCTTTTTCCTGTTCCTCTGCCACCGCAGCCTGCGCCTCTTCCTGAGCAGCCTGCTGCAAAGCCTCGAATGCGGAGAAATTGTCCACCGCATTCTGATAATGGCGGTACAGAATATCGCTGCGGAAACGGCTGTCCCGCTCGTCCGCCGTCAGCGGAGCCAACTGCGAAGACGGCGGCAGCACCCAAGCGCGCTGCACGACGCCCGGCATACCTTTTTCGTCCAAAAACGACACCAGCGCTTCGCCTACGCCCAGTTCGATAATCGCATCGGCCACTTTCAGTTCCGGATTGCTGCGGAACGTATCTGCCGCCGCTTTAACCGCCTTTTGGTCGCGCGGCGTAAACGCACGCAGGGCGTGTTGGACGCGGTTGCCGAGCTGTCCCAAAACCGTATCGGGCAAATCCAGCGGATTCTGCGTTACGAAATACACGCCCACGCCTTTGGAACGGATCAGGCGGACAACCTGCTCGACCTGTTCCACCAAAGCGGGCGCGGCGTTGTCGAACATCAGATGCGCTTCATCGAAAAACATCACGAATTTCGGTTTGTCCAAATCGCCCACTTCCGGCAGCGTTTGGAACAATTCGGCCAAAAACCACAATAAGAACGCGCTGTACAAACGAGGCGAACGCATCAGCTTTTCCGAATTGAGAATGTTCACCACGCCCTGTCCGCCTTCGGTCTGCAACCAATCCTGCAAATCCAGCGCAGGCTCACCGAAGAAATGTTCCGCCCCTTCGCTTTCCAGTTGCAGCAGCTGACGTTGGATGGCACCCACGCTGGCGGCAGATACATTGCCGTACTGCGTGCGGTATTCTTTCGCATGGTTGGAAACATATTGCAGCATGCCGCGCAGGTCTTTCAAATCAATCAGATGCCAGCCTTTGTCGTCTGCCACGCGGAATACGATGTTGAGCAGCCCTTCCTGCGTATCGTTCAAATTCATCAGACGCGCCAGCAGCATCGGCCCCATTTCGGAAACGGTTACGCGGACGGGAATGCCCGTTTCGCCGTAAACGTCCCAAAAACGCACCGGACAACCGGCCAAATAAGCGGCATCCAAACCGAATTCGGCCATACGTTCGCCGACTTTGCCCTTGCCGTCCCCCGTCAGACACAAGCCCGATAAATCGCCTTTCACATCGCCGAGAAACACTGGAATGCTCGCACGGCTGAAACTTTCCGCCATTTTCCGCAGGGTTACGGTTTTGCCCGTGCCGGTCGCACCGGCAATCAGGCCGTGGCGGTTGGCCATGTTGCCGATAATATCGAGCGGCTGCCTGTCTTTGCCGCTAAGAGCGATAGTAAAATTCGTCATGATATTGTCCTGTTTGGATTTGGAAACGAAATGGAAAAACGGTACGGTAAAGTCATCTGCAAATCGAGAAGCTGCAGACGGCCGTCATACTCATACAGGTGATTCGCTCTGTTTCAAAATCCGATTGATTTCTTTTAATGCGGCGCGGTGTTCGGCAGAAACATAAGGACGAATCAGGCTCAAATTACGCTGTACGCCCAAATACTTGGCACCCTCTTCCTGCCGCCCGCGCCCGCGCAGGGATCGTTCGAAGTCAAACCAATATTTTGTCGTCATCCACAAATTCAGACACAAATCCTGCAACTCTTCCTGATCCGGAATCTGCAATACGCCGTTTTTATCCAACTCCGCCAAATGGCGGAGCATCAGCGGCCATGCTTTGGCACGTGTCAGCTCGTTATGTTCGCCGACCAGCTCGGCACTGCGTGAAAGCAGGGAATTCATGTCGCTGAAAAGGAAACGGTATTTCCACATAATATCGAAAATACCGCTGAGATAATCTGCCGTATCCTGCATATTCCGGGGTAACGGTGCATTTTCCAGCCACGCCATGATTTCTGATCCGTAACGGCGGTAAAGCAATACGATAATCGCTTCTTTGTTGCGGAAGTGGTAATACAGATTACCCGGACTGATACTCAGATGGGCAGCAATATGGTTGGTACTGATATTGCGCTCCCCCTCTTCGTTAAAAAGCTGCAAACTAGCATCGATAATCCGCTCGAAGGTGTTTTGTTTGTTTTCTTTTGCCATATTTTCCCACTGTTTGTTTCATATTTCCGGCAAGTATGCCGTATGCAGGCGGCTGATCAGTTCATACACAACCAATTCGGTTCGGTCTCCAATTCTATACCGAAACGTTCGGCTACCGCCGCTTGGATATGCCGCTGCAAAGCACGGACATCACCTGCCGCTGCACTACCCTTGTTCACCAACACCAAAGCCTGTTTGTCATGCACCGCCGCACCGCCGATTTGGAAATTTTTCAGACGGCATTGATCAATCAGCCAACCGGCCGCCAATTTGACCGAACCGTCAGACTGGGGATAGCACGGCATGGTTTCATACTGAGCCTGCAAAGCAGCGGCCTGTTCGGACGAGACCGCCGGATTCTTGAAAAAGCTGCCGACATTGCCCCATTCGTTCGGATCGGGCAGTTTGCTTCTCCGCAAGGTGCAGACGGCTTCGGACACATCTGCCGCCGACGGTTCCCGCCCGACACACTGTTCTGCCAAAACAGCTGCCAAATCGCCGTAGCCCGCTTTCAATTCAAACTGTTCGCTCAAACGGAACACCACCGAGCAAATCACATAACGGCCTTTGCCTTCTTGTTTGAACAAACTCTCGCGGTAAGCGAAACGGCAGTCTGCATTGCCCAGTTCGACAAATGTCCCCCTCTCCAAATCGAAACAGCGCACGCTCTCAATCCGTTCTTTCACTTCCACACCGTACGCACCGATATTCTGCACGGGCGATGCGCCAACGGTTCCCGGAATCAGACTGAGGTTTTCCAAACCGTTCCAGCCCTGCGCCACGGTATGCAGCACAAAATCGTGCCACACTTCGCCTGCCTGCGCTTCCACCCATACGTTACCGTTTTCGCGGCGGATTTCGCGTATGCCGCGATTGTTCATTTTCACGACCAATCCGCCGTAATCGCCGTCAAACAGCACATTGCTGCCGCCCCCCAACCACAACACGGTTTGACGGTCGAAGACTTGCAGACGGCATATTTCCGGCAGCTGCGCCGCATCGTCCAATTCGGTAAAAAATGCCGCCCTCGCCGACAGTCCGAATGTATTGAACGGCTTCAAATCCACATCGGAAAATATTTTCATCGCCACAACCCTTTCTCCACCGCCTGCTTCATACTATGTTTTTCCAGCAACCATACCAACAAAAATGCGGCAGCGGCCAAAGACACCACCAAAGCTGTCCAAAAACCGAAAATCTCCATCTGCCGCGCATTCGCCAGATAATAGCCGGGCAGCAGCCCGAAACCCCAAAATGCAATGCCATGCACCAGCATAGGAGCACGGGTGATTTTGTAGCCTCGCAAAGCATAAGATGCAATACACTGGGTAAAATCGAAAAACTGAAAAAAGGCGGCAAATAGCAAAACTTGGGCAGAAATCAGCAAAACCGCCGCATCATCGGTATACATTGCCGCCAGATGATGGCGCATCGTAATCAGAAACGCCATAGTCAGCAGTGCCGCCACCCAACCGCCGAATACCGACACACCGGAAATATAACGCGCCTTCTGTCGCCATCCCTTGCCCAAAGCATAACCTACGCGTACTGTTGCTGCCGCCCCCAAAGCCTGCGGAATCATGTAAATGATACCGGTCAGGCTGATAACCACCTGCTGCGCGGCTACTTGGTCCTCGCCGAATTTTGCAATCAGAAATACAATAAATGAAAACAGGCTCACTTCAAGAAAATAAGAAAAACCTATCGGCCATCCGAGCTTCCACATCTGGCCCAGCGTTGTTCTGTCGGGTTTGGAAAAACTGCCTGCCAAACCGAAAGATTCAAAATAACCGTTTTTTTTGATATACAGCCACAAAGCGGCAAAATTAAACCAGAACACCAGCAGGGTTGCCAAACCGCAACCCGCTCCGCCCAAAGCGGGCATACCGAATTTTCCATAGACAAAAATATAGTTAAACGGAATATTCAACAGCAGCGCCGCCCAACTGACCCACATAATCGGCTTGGGACGGTTCAGGCTGGACGCATAAGCATGCAGTGCCCTGTGCAACATCGCAGGAGGCACTGCAAAAGCAACAAATACCAAATACCAGGCCAGCGTTTCTTCAACTTGCGGCGACAAATCCAAATACCACGCAAACGGCCATATCGCAGCCAGCAATATCAGCATACCGGCCACACCCAAAATCAGGCCGAACCACAACCCCTGCCGTCCGTTAAAACCGACTTCCTTGTATTTTCCCGCTCCGAACAGTTGGGAAATAATCGGATTGAGTGCAGTCATCACGCCAAGCAGCGTAACAAACACCGTCGCAAAGGCTGACGAACCCAAAGCAATCGCCGCCAAATCCCCTTTCCCCGCAGCTCCGGCCATCACCGTATCGACAAAGCCGATTCCCAAAGCAGCAATCTGCGCCAGCATAATCGGCCAAGCCAATCTGCTCAAAGCACGCACTTCCGTCATAAAAACGGAAAAAGAATAACGATTCAAATCCAGCAGCATATATCGAAACTATCTGCAGACGGCTCAGACAAGTCCCCAAAACCGTCTGCCACTGCCCGCACATCAGACAAAAGGCTGAGTTTAGCAAACTTTATCCCGCCCATAAACCGCCGGACCCGGTAAAAAAAACCGCTATCCCTCAGGATAACGGTCGGACTGTAAAAAATGCTTTCAACCATTCTTGCAGACGGCATCAGGACAACAGCAGCGCATCATCCGATACCTTTTCACCACGAGTCTGTTCGAACAAATCCAACAAATCAGGCACATCCATACCCGTACGTTGTTCGCCGTCGACATCCAATACTACTTTCCCCTGATGCAGCATCACCGTCCGCGTACCATGATCCAAAGCCTGACGCATGGAATGGGTTACCATCATTGCCGTCAATCTGTTTTCACTCACGATACGATCGGTCAAGTCCAATACGAAAGCAGCAGTCTTCGGATCCAAAGCGGCAGTATGTTCGTCCAACAACAAAATCCGACTCGGCTGCAGGCTGGCCATCAGCAGACTGACCGCCTGTCTCTGCCCTCCCGACAACAGACCGATACGGTCGCCCAAACGGTTTTCCAAACCCAAACGCAATACGGAAAGCTTTTCGCGAAACAGCTCGCGCTTCGATTTGTCTGATGCAAATCTCAAACCCCGCTCCTGCCCTCGCGACAAGGCCAGTGCCATATTTTCTTCAATCGTCAGAGCTTCACAGGTACCTGCCAAAGGATCTTGAAACACCCGTGCCACCAAATGTGCGCGCTTGTGCGCCGGCAATCTGGTTACATCTTCTCCATTAATGTGAATCGATCCGCTGTCAGTCAGCAAATCTCCGCTGACCGCATTCAAGAAGGTCGATTTGCCGGCTCCGTTACTGCCAATAACCGTTACAAATTCCCCTTCTTTAATATGCAGGCTCATACCGCGCAAAGCAGGATTTTCAATAGGCGTACCGGCATTGAAGGTGATTTTCAAATTGTCTGCCCGCATCATAATGTCTGCTTCCTTTTCAAAACGCGTTTCAAAACAGGCAGCCGCAATGCCGCAACCACCAATACGGCGGTAATGAGATTCAAATCAGTCGGACGTACTCCAATACCCTGCAGAAACTCGTTGCCCAAGGCAAATGCAATCAGCAGGCGGTACACCACCGCGCCGGCTATAGCCGACAAAGTAATCATGACAATATTGCGCCGCCCGAACAGATTCTCACCGATAATCACTGCTGCCAAACCGATAACAATCGTACCGATACCACTGGCCAAATCCGCACTGCCGGTTGTCTGGGCGAACAATGCGCCACCCAAAGCAATCAGTGCATTGGACAAGGCCATGCCCAACACAATCATTTTTGAGGTGGAAACTCCCTGAGCCCTAGCCATACGTGCATTGATACCGGTCGCCCGCATCGCCAAACCGGTCTGCGTATGGAAAAAACCGTCCAGCAACAGTTTGGATACCAATACAAACAACAATACAATCAATGGCTGAACCCAAAATTGATTACTGTAATCCTCTGCCAAAAACGGTGAAAACACACTCGGTGCATCAATTAAAGGCAGGTTCGGCGTTCCTCCGGTAATACGCAGATTAATGGAATAGAGAGCCACCATTACCAAAATACCTGCTAGCAAAGGCAGCAGCCTCAAAGAAACGTGCAACCATGCGGTCAATACGCCGGCCAAAGCTCCCGCCAATGCACCGAGCAGACAGGCCGCCCATGGATTGACTCCCAGCCCGACCGATACGGCAAACACAACCGCCCCCAGAGGAAAACTGCCGTCTGCAGTCAAATCCGGAAAGTCCAAAATACGGAACGAAATCAAAACGCCCAAAGCAACCAAAGCATAAATCAAACCTGCTTCGATGCCTCCGAAAAAAGCAATCAAACTCATAAGAAATCCATTCTCTGCCTTAAAAACAGGAAGCTGCAGACGGCATCAAGCCATAGCAACCCGTCCGGCCGTTTTTTTTCCGGCCGGACGTCTGGTTATTGTTATCCGAACAATTACTCTTGGATTTCTGTTGCTTCTTTCAACAGTTCTTCCGACAACTCCGCTCCTGTTGCGGCCGCATTTTTCTTGCTCAGAATCAAATCCAGTTTTTCCATACGGGCAGACGGAATATCGCCGGCTTTTGCACCCTTCAGAATGCGGGCTACAGAATCACCGGCTTTTTTGCCGATTTCGTAGTAATTCACACCCAACGCCGCCACGGCACCGCGTACGACACTGGAAGTATCCGATGCAACCAATGGTGTTTTCATCTCCGCTGCTGCTTTAAACATAGATTCGTAATTGGCTACTACGTTGTTGTCCAAGGAACTGTAAATAACATCTACTTTTCCGTTCAAACTGCGTGCCGCCGTTAACACGTCGGACGAACGCTGGGCAGGTGCGGTTACCAATTCGATACCCTGAGGTTCAAGCTTGGCTTTCAACTGCTCCAATACCGTTGTTGAGTTGACTTCTCCCGAACTGTATACATAGCCGACCTTCTTCACGGAAGGCACCACTTTTTTAATCAGCTCGATTTGTGGATCCAAGGGCAGTTCGTCGGATACGCCGGTTACATTAGTACCTGAAGCCTCCCAACCCGGAACCAGTTTGGCAGCCACAGGATCGGTAACAGCCGCATAAACAACAGGCAGGGTTTTGGTTGCCGCCACCAAAGCCTGCGCACTCGGCGTGGCAATAGCAACTACCGCATCAGGGCTGTCGCCGACAAATTTCTTGGCAATTTGTGCTGCATTGGCCGTACTGCCCTGTGCACTTTGAAAATCAACCTGCAGATTTTTGCCTTCTTCAAAACCTTGCGCTTTCAATTCGTCCAATACGCCTCGACGCACATCATCCAATGCAGGATGTTCGACAATCGCCGTAATCGCTAATTTTTTAGTGCTTTCCTCCTCTGTCGGCGCAACTGCCTGTTTGTTCTCCGGAGAGCATGCAGCCAGCAAAGCTGCGGCAACCGTTGCCAAAACCCATTTTGTAGAAGTTTGATATGCCATAATTGTCATCCTTTGTAAGAAAGAATAAAAAATGTTTTGTTATGTAAGGGGCTGTAATCACGCATCATAAGGAAATTTAATATATGATGCAGAAAACAACCCGCTTTAAAGCTGCGAAATATGGTATATATCAGGCAAAAAAATACCTCTTCTAAAAATAAAAGTGAAAAAATATGCCATTAAAATAATTAAAAAAACAAGTTTTTGGTTTTTATGGCAAACATTTTACCCGATAAAAGAACTGCGGCTTTCTATGCTGTTTTTACAATGTTTTTCGTTCTCGCAATTGCTCGTTTTTCCGATTCGTCAGCCCTCCTGACCAATCAGTTATAATTTTGATATTTTCTCTCGGAAGTATTCCTGTAACCTTCATGAATTCCGTTCTTACATTTCTGCCTTTATTCCTGCTCGGTTTTTTCAGCGGAGGACACTGTATCGGTATGTGTGGCGGGCTGTCGTCTGCTTTTGTATTGCAACTCCCTTCCGGCTACCGCCGTCTGTCTATGTTATTGCTGCTCAATGCCGGACGTTTGAGCAGCTATATATTGATTGGGGCGGTTTTGGGTTCCCTCGGATATTTGGGCATTTCGCTCGACCAAACCCGTGCTGTCCAGAATCTGCTGTTTGTTGCAGCCCATATCCTGCTGTTGTTCTTGGGGCTGTATCTGGCCGGCCTTTCCCAAACAGTAAGAAAAATCGAAAGTATAGGTCTGCCGGTTTGGAAACTGTTCAGCCCAGTCTTAAACCGTCTGTTGCCTATACGTACCTTGTTTTCTGCTTTTGCTGCTGGTTTTTTATGGGGCTGGCTTCCATGCGGTTTGGTGTACAGTGCATCACTTTATGCTTTGGGAAGCGGCAATCCTTTAAACGGCGGACTGATGATGGCTGCATTCGGCCTGGGAACTCTGCCCAACCTTCTGGCGGTAGGAATTTTTGCCGTACAAGTTAGAAACTTTTTGCAAAACCGTATGGTACGCCTTGGTTGTGGTTTGTCTGTTGCAGCTTGGGCAGCGTGGCAGCTGCTCCGCTTCGGAAATTTTATTGCCTGAATCGACAGAATCAAACAATATGCCGTCTGCAAGCAGGTGCAGACGGCATTTTTTGCATTTTTCTCTTGTCTTAGAGGATTTTCATCAGCATTTTGAAGGCGATTAATAAAAGCAGTATGCCGAATCCCCGTTTGAGATTGCCCGGTGATAGTTTATGCGAAAGTTTCACGCCCAAAGGTGCGCCAACTGTTGTTGCTGCCGCCAATACTGCGACAGCCGGCAGATAAATAAAGCCTGCCGCCGTTTCCGGCAGCCCTTCCAATCCCCAACCCGACCACATGTAGCCGGCTGTCCCCATCACTGCAATCGGCCAGCCCAAAGCGGCAGATGTACCTACGGAACGGTGAACAGGTACATTACAGAAAGTCAGAAACGGTACGGTCAACGACCCTCCTCCGATACCGATCCAGCTCGACAATATGCCGATAACCCCTCCCGCTCCGGCCAAGCCTTTTGCCGACGGCAGTTGTCGGCTCGGTTTCGGTTTCATGCCGAGCAGGGCACGCACGGCAATAACGGTACAAAACACGACAAAAAACGCCTGCAAGCCTTTATTCGGCAAAAATTGTGAAACTAACGCACCCAATATTACGCCGCCGACAATGCCCGGCACCATAGCGCGGAATACTGTCCAATCAACCGCCTGTTTGCGGTATTGCGACCATGCGCTGGAAAAAGATGTAAACACCATAACCGCAAATGAAGTGCCGATGGCCAGATGTTGTGAAAATCCGCTTTCTAGGCCCTGAACCTGCAATACCCACAACACGACCGGCACCAGAATCAATCCGCCGCCAACCCCGAACAGTCCTGCAATCATGCCCGCAAACAAACCTACTGCCAGCAAGAGCAAAACCATTTCGATACTCCACATAGCGTCCGCCTTTTTTTATATTTCCGATTATTTCTCTGTAAAATGCCGTCTGCATCTCGCAAAGCGGCTGCAGACGGTTTTGCTCAACGTTTTTTCAACCAGTTCCGCACAAACATCACATAACCGGACAGGCTGTAAGCCAAGAAAAACAGGAACAATACCAGCGAAGGCTCCATGGCCACCACCAGCAGACCAAGTACGACCAAAACAATCACGAAAAACGGTACTTTCCTGCGTACGTTGATTTCTTTGAAACTCCAAAACGGAATCTGCGCCACCATGGAGAGCCCGGCAAACAGCGTCAGTACCAAAGCGAATCCGGCCATTCCGTCCAAACCGCCGTAGCTGTGATCCACCCAAATCAGGCCGACAATCAGCGCGGCAGCAGTAGGGCTGGGAATACCGATAAACCAACGCTTGTCGACCTTGCCGATCAAAGTATTGAACAAGGCCAGGCGCAGTGCGGCACAGGCACAATACATAAAAGCAATCGAATAACCCAGCTTGCCGAACTGCCAAAGCTGCCATTTATATACAATCAGCGCGGGGGCAACGCCGAAGCTGACCACATCGGCCAAACTGTCGAGCTGTTCGCCGAAAGCACTCTGGCTGTTTGTCCAACGCGCTACCCTACCGTCCATACCGTCCAACAGCATGGAAATGAACACTGCAACGGCCGCTGTTTCATAGTGTCCGTGCATGGCTTGGGTGATTGCATAAAAAGCGGAAAACAAAGCGGCAACGGTAAATGCGTTGGGCAGCAGGTAAATACTGTTTTGGCGCAGGCTGCGGCGTTCCGAGGCATCTTCTTTATCGGGAGAGGCATCCGGAAAATCTGTTTGAAAATAGTCTGACATTATATCTTCCCGTCCGTATCGGGGGCGGTGTGCAAAGAGTCTGTATTATCTATGATTTCAGACGGTATGAACAGCCGGAAAATCCTTTCATGCCGCAAGCAAACTGCAAACAAAATGCCGCCGGCATCCGAAAAGATGCAGACGGCATATCAAGCAGTGTCTGACAGAACAATCAGTTCTTATCCAAATCCACCAGTTTGTTTTTGGCAATCCAAGGCATCATGCTGCGCAGCTGTGCGCCGACTTTTTCGATTTGGTGGTCGGCATTCAGACGGCGACGGGCTGTCATTGAAGCGTAATTGGTCGCACCTTCTTGAATAAACATTTTCGCGTATTCGCCGCTTTGGATACGGTAAAGTGCTTTTTTCATCGCTTCTTTGGTTGCAGGCGTTACAACTTCCGGACCGGTAACGTATTCGCCGTATTCGGCATTGTTGGAAATCGAATAGTTCATATTGGCAATACCGCCTTCGTACATCAGGTCCACAATCAGTTTCAGTTCGTGCAGACATTCAAAGTAAGCCATCTCGGGCGCGTAACCTGCTTCAACCAGGGTTTCAAAACCGCATTTAACCAGCTCTACGGCACCGCCGCACAATACAGCTTGTTCGCCGAACAAATCGGTTTCGGTTTCTTCACGGAAGTTGGTTTCAATCACACCGCCTTTGGTACCTCCGTTTGCAGCGGCATAAGACAAGGCGATATCGCGAGCCTTACCTGAATTGTCCTGGTAAACGGCAATCAGAGTAGGCACGCCGCCGCCTTTCAGGTATTCGCTGCGTACGGTGTGTCCGGGACCTTTCGGTGCAACCATGATCACGTCTACATCTTTGGCCGGTACGATTTGGTTGTAATGCACGTTAAAGCCGTGGGCAAATGCCAAAGCCGCACCTGATTTCAGGTTATCGTGAATCTCGGCTTTGTAAACGGCCGGAGCGGTTTCGTCCGGCAGCAGAATCATCACGACATCTGCGCCTTTGGCCGCATCGGCAACGGAACGCACATCGTGTCCTGCGGCAACAGCCTTGTCCCAAGAACTGCCCCGGCGCAAACCGATAACAACGTTCACGCCGGAATCTTTCAGATTGGCCGCATGTGCATGGCCTTGCGAACCATAACCGATAATTGCAACGGTTTTACCTTGAATCAATGACAAATCTGCGTCTTTATCGTAAAAAACTTGCATGGTATTTCCTTTTGAAATATTTCGGCCGAAACAACAGCCGGTTATCAGATAATTAAACAATCATTCAGACGGCATCCGCTTGACATCTGGAAACAAGCCGTCTGCAACAGCCGGTCAGATACGGACAATCCGCTCGCCGCGCCCGATACCTGCCGCACCGGTACGCACCACCTCCAAAACCAGCCCTTTGCCGAGTGCTTCAAGGAATGAATCGAGCTTTTCGCTGGTACCGGTTACTTCGACTGTATAACTTTTTTCGCAAACATCGACAATCCGACCCCGGTAGATATCCGCCAAACGCAGAACTTCGTCGCGGTCTTTGCCGACTGCGCGCACTTTGGCCAGCATCAATTCCCGCTCGACATAACGACTCTCGTTCAAATCGACTACTTTAATAACCTCTACCAACTTGTTCAGCTGCTTGGTTATCTGTTCGATAACCTGTTCGTCGCCGCTGGTTACAATCGTCATGCGGGATAATGTACGGTCTTCCGTCGGTGCAACCGACAAAGAATCGATATTGTAGTCGCGTGCCGAAAACAAGCCGACCACCCGGCTCATCGCGCCCGATTCGTTTTCCATCAGAATAGAAAGAATATGTCGCATTATGGCACGCTCCTTATATCGTAATCACGGTCGTTCACATCATTGACATCGCTGTCGGCCTTGCTTTCGCGCATATGCAGTGGCAATACCATTTCATCCAACCCTTTACCGTTGCCCACCATGGGGAAAACATTTTGTTTTCTGTCGGTAATAAAATCCATAAACACGAAACGGTCTTTCAAAGCCAACGCTTCACGCAGCGCGCCTTCGACATCGGAAGCTTTTTCAATCCTCATACCGACATGACCGTATGCTTCCGCCAATTTCACGAAATCCGGCAAAGAATCGAAATATGTTTCCGATTCGCGGTTACTGTAATACAGTTCCTGCCATTGACGAACCATACCCAAATAGCCGTTATTCAAACAAATGGTTTTAATCGGCAACCTGTATTGCAGACACGTACTCAATTCCTGAATATTCATCTGAATCGAACCTTCGCCGGTAATACAGCATACATCTTTGCTCGGATCGGCCAGATATGCGCCCATAGCATAGGGCAAACCGACCCCCATAGTACCCAAACCTCCCGAGTTGAGCCATTGCCGAGGCCGTTCAAAGGGGTAATATTGGGCGGCAAACATTTGATGTTGGCCGACATCGGAAGTCACAATCGCATCGTTATTGGTCACTTTTGCTAAAGTCTGCACCACCATCTGCGGCAGAATCAGTTCGCTGTCCGCCTCGGGCAGACGAAGGCAGTCGCGGCTGCGCCACGCTTCCAAAGTGTGCCACCATTTGTCCAAAGCTGCTTCATGGCAGGACAGCCCCTGCTTTCTCCACAAACCGGACATTTCAGCCAAAACATTTTTCACATCGCCGACAATCGGAACATCCGCCTTGACACGCTTGGAAATACTCGAAGGATCGATATCGATATGAATGATTTTTTTCGGTTTTTCAGCGAACTTGCTCGGAACGGAAACCACACGGTCGTCAAAACGCGCACCGACGGCCAAAACCACATCGGCATTCTGCATCGCTAGATTGGCTTCGTAAGTACCGTGCATGCCCAGCATACCCAAAAACTGTTTGTTGGAAGAAGGATAAGCCCCCAAACCCATCAAAGTACCAACGCAGGGCATTCCTGTCATTTTGACAAAATCAGTCAGTTCTGACGAAGCATTGCCCAGAACAACACCGCCGCCGAAGTAAACCAAAGGACGTTTGGCAGCCGCCAGCATAGCAATGGCTTTTTTAATCTGCCCCGTATGACCTTGCGTTACCGGTTGGTAAGAACGGATACACACATCTTCCTGCGGATAACAGAACTTCGCCATTGCCTGCGTAACGTCTTTGGCAACGTCTACCACCACTGGTCCGGGGCGGCCGCTTTTGGCAATTTGGAACGCTTTTTTAATCGTTACTGCCAAATCCTGAATATCGGTAACCAGGAAATTATGTTTCACGCAGGGACGGGAAATACCGATCATATCGATTTCCTGAAAAGCATCCGTACCGATTGCAGGTGCCGCTACCTGACCGGAAATCACCACCATCGGTATAGAATCGGTAAACGCCGTTGCAATACCTGTAATCGCATTGGTCGCACCCGGCCCAGATGTTACCAAAGCCACGCCGACTTTGCCGCTGACCCTTGCATACGCATCGGCCGCATGGACTGCTGCCTGTTCGTGCCGTACCAAAATATGTTTGAATTTGTTTAATTGAAAAAGTGCGTCGTAGATTTCGAGCACCGCACCGCCCGGATAACCGAAAACGTATTCGACGTTTTCCGCTTTCAGGCTCTGCACAAGAATTTGTGCGCCGGATAATTGCATGAAAAGCCTCTTTTTATTCTGCGCGTGTACCAATAATCAAACAGGTGTCTCGTTCAGGCAACGGTAATGCGGCTTCCCGAACAGCGGTTTAGGGTACGCGACACGGAAACAACCAACGACAACCGCCTGCTTTGAAAATTGATTCAAGGCGCAATCGTTTAAAAAAGTAAAGAAATTGCAAGATAACGCAAAGCACGTTTTCTTGCAAGCAGCCCCATCGGTTTTTTGAAGCTGCCCGCAATATCAATCTGTATAGCAACACTATTATATTTATTTGCCCGGCCCGGCAGCACAGATAAATATTCATGAAAAAGCCGTCCTGGCAAATCATTTGCCTGCAGACGGCTTTGTTCAATATGGCGCACCCGACTGGGATCGAACCAGCGACCTTCAGCTTCGGAAACTGACACTCTTCCAACTGAGCTACGGGTACATAAAAGCGGATTATGACACATTCCGTCCGACAAACACAAGCCTAAAACAGCCTGGAACCATGCTGCAGTCGCCAAACAATATGTCCGAAACAGCTAAATCGACTTTTTTTGAGATAAGCCAAACTATAAAGATTGGAAAGACGCTGCGAATTCAGTATAATCCCGCAAATTATTGTTAACCCCGATTAACAGATTAACAAAAAATTTCGTCAAACCAAGAACAACGGCGAGGCTTATATAAAATGAACCACTCCATAAAGCAAACTGTCCGCGGATCCGCCATGACCACCCTTATCGGCGGTGTAGTGATTGTATTGGCTGTATTATTTTTGCTGGTCAAACTGGCCGGCAGCGGTTATTACAGCGATGTAGATGCCAGCACGCCGACAGCTATCGAAACACGCATTCTGCCGCAAGGCGGCGTTGTTGTCGGAGACGGCACTCCCGTCGGCCAGCGCGGCGGAGAGCAAATCTTCAACAAAGTATGTATCCAATGTCATGCTGCAGACGGCAATGTGCCTGACGCTCCACGTATCACCCGAAACAACGAATGGACCGCACGTATCGCCAAAGGTTTCGACACTTTGTTTCACAATGCCTTGAACGGCTTTAACGCAATGCCCGCCAAAGGCGGGCAGGCCGACCTGACCGATGACGAACTGAAACGCACCATCGCCTACATGGTCAACCAATCCGGCGGCAACTTCAAAGCCCCTGAAATCCAATCCGGAGAAGAGGCAGTCGGCGGAACTTCCGAAAATACTGCCGCAGCAGACGGCAAAAAAGTATTCGAAGGCCTGTGCATGGCATGTCATGCTGCCGATTCCGTCATTCCCGGCGTACCGCGCATTACACGTAATGACGAATGGAAAGAACGTATTGCCAAAGGCAAAGAGGTACTGTTCAAAAATGCCATCAACGGCTTCACCGGTCCGAATGGCCTGATGCCTGCCCGGGGCGGCAATCCGAATTTGAGTGACGAAGAAGTCAAAGCGGCAGTCATTTATATGGCAAACCAATCCGGCGGCAAGTTCTAAACAATCAGATATCTGCAAACGGCATACTTTACGGTATGCCGTTTTATTATCTTTTATATTTTTGCAATGCAGTCTGCACCTGCAAACCGAATATGCCGAATGCCCTATCTTTCCAACTGTCTCGCACGTTACAATACGCAGTTTCCAATCAAAAAATTTCAACCATGAACGGCTTCCAATATTATATCGGCATTATGTCGGGCACCAGCATGGACGGTGCAGATGCCGTACTCGTCCGAATGGACGGCATGACTTGGTTGGGCGCAGAAGCCCATGCATTCTCGCCCTTCTCTGACAAACTGAAACACGCTCTGCTTGATTTGCAGCGCAGCGGCAGTGGCGAATTACATCGCAGCCGCATCTTATCGCAAGAGCTGAGCCGGCTCTATGCCGAAACCGTTACAAAACTGCTGGGACAAAACAATCTTTGTCCTCGCGACATTACAGCTATCGGCTGCCACGGACAAACCGTCCGCCACGCTCCCGAATCAGGATACAGCATACAGCTTGCCGACTTGCCTTTATTGGCCGAATTAAGCGGTATTTTCACCATCGGCGATTTTCGCAGTCGCGACTTGGCAGCAGGCGGACAAGGAGCACCGCTGGTTCCCGCCTTCCATCACGCACTGTTTGCCTCACCGGACGAAACCCGCGTACTGCTCAATATCGGTGGCATTGCCAATATCAGCATTCTCAAGCCGTTTGCAGCCCCGCAGGGATTCGACACGGGTCCCGGCAATATGCTGCTTGATGCTTGGACACAGCATGCATTCAGTCTGCCTTACGATGCAGACGGCAAAATTGCCGCCCGAGGCCGCATCCTGCCCGGGCTGCTTGTCCGCCTGCTCGAACACGAATACTTCCTCCGTTCTCCTCCCAAAAGCACCGGGCGCGAACTGTTTGCCCTGCAGTATCTGCAAAAACGCTTGCAAGGTGGGGAAAAAGCCGAAGATATTTTACGCACTCTGACCGAGTTTACCGCCCTAAGCGCGACAAACGAAATCGTGTGCCACGCCGCCGACGCACGACATATTTACGTTTGCGGCGGCGGTATCCGCAACCCGGTTTTAATGCAGGCATTGCACACCCGGCTTGCCTCAGCGATGCCGCAAACCAAAATCGTCAGCACGGCCTGTTTCAATCTTGATCCGCAATGGGTCGAAGCCGCTGCTTTCGGCTGGCTGGCTGCCTGTTGGATACACCGTATTCCCGCCAATCCTTACCAAGCGACCGGCGCGGCAGGGCCGAGGATTCTCGGCTGCGGCTGCCCTGCCTGACACACTATCCGCCCGCTCCTGCCGTCTGCAGCACACAAGGCCGCCGACAGTACCCTAACGATGCGGTATAATGCCGTTTTCTTCCGTCCGATACGGGCTGCCTGCTCAAACAGACGGCCTTTTGACACCGAAACATCATGCCCGAACGCCCTATCCGAAAAAAATATACCCGCAAAAACGAGCAAACCGCAGTACACGGCAAGAACACGCCCCGACGCACTCCGGCACCGTCAGGCAAAGTGCTGCCCAAACCTCGCCCCGAACACATTATCAATCTGATTGACGACACTTTATGGCTGATCGGTCTGGTTGTTCTCTCCTACTTCTCCGTAGCACTGGCCAGTTTCTCGATGAACGACCCCGCCTGGTCCCGCAGCATTCCCGAAGGTCGGGAAGTCTTCAATCCGGGCGGTCTGCTCGGCGCATATATTGCCGATATCTGCTATTATCTTTTCGGTTACTCTGCCTGGTGGCTGCTTGTAGCCGCTGCTGTATTCCTATTCAAACACTTCCGTCCGATTCACCGTCCGGAAAACAAGCCGTACAGCACGTGGATTGCCATTTGCGGCCTGTCCGGCATTCTGATTGCCTCCCCCGTTCTCGAATATGCCCTTTTCCGCCATGATTTGTTAGAAAAACTTCCTGCCGGTGCAGGCGGTCTGGTCGGCAACCTGCTCGGAGGCCAGTTTGTCCGCCTGCTCGGTTCCAGCGGCAGCGTTTTAATCATGCTTCTGGCGGCATTTGCAGCTTTTTCCCTGATTTCCCAAGTTTCCTGGCTCGATATGATGGAAAAAACTGGCGACAAAATGGCTTGGCTTTGGAATTTGCTGACACGCAAAAAAGAAAACGCAAACACCGTAATGCCGTCTGCAAAAACCACACGCCGCATGGTCTTGGAAGCCCAACAGATTGTCGAAACACCCGCAGACAAACCCGAAACCGCCGCCAGCAACCGAAAACCCGCCTTACAGGTTACACCTCCGACACCCGTACAAATACCGCTGATTAATCAAGACGGAGAAGCAGAAACTCCGCCGTCCGCAGGCGAATACAACCTGCCCGCACTCGGCCTTTTGAGCGTTCCGAAAGGAGACGCACCTCCCGTCAAGCCCGTTCAGCTTCAGCAGACTGCCGAAAAAATCGAGCAGAAGCTGGCCGAATTCGGCATTCAGGTTCAAGTCGTCAGCGCAACTTCCGGTCCGGTGATTACCCGTTTTGAAATCGAGCCCGCACAAGGCGTCAAAGGCAGCCAGATTGTCAATCTGTCCAAAGATTTGGCACGCTCGCTGATGGTGCAGTCGGTGCGCGTGGTAGAAACCATCGCGGGCAAAAACACCATGGGCATCGAGCTGCCGAACGAACGCCGTCAGGAAGTTTCCCTGCGCGAAATTCTGTCCGCCCCCGTGTTCGGCGAAGCCGAATCCAAGCTGACAGTGGCTTTGGGCAAAGATATTACAGGCGTGCCGGTAGTCGGCGATTTGGCAAAAATGCCGCATCTGTTGGTGGCAGGCATGACCGGTTCAGGCAAATCGGTCGGCGTAAACGGCATGATTATGTCGATTCTGTTCCGCGCCACACCCGATGAAGTCCGCTTCATCATGATCGACCCGAAAATGCTGGAATTGAGCATTTATGACGGCATTCCGCACCTGCTCTGCCCCGTGGTAACCGATATGCGCGAAGCGGGTCAGGCTCTGAACTGGTGCGTGGCCGAAATGGAAAAACGCTACAAACTATTCTCTCACACCGGCGTACGCAAACTGGCAGACCATAATGAAACGGTGCAGACGGCCAAAGAGAACGGCAAACCGCTGTTCAATCCGTTCAGCCTCAATCCGGACGACCCCGAGCCGCTGGAAAAGCTGCCGCAGATTGTCGTAGTGATTGACGAATTGGCCGATTTGATGATGACCGAACGCAAAGCGGTGGAAATTCCGATCGCCCGCCTCGCCCAAAAAGCGCGCGCCGCAGGCATCCATCTGATTATCGCTACGCAGCGTCCGAGCGTCGATGTGATTACCGGTCTGATTAAAGCCAATATTCCGACCCGCATGGCCTTTACCGTTCAAAGCAAAATCGACAGCCGCACCATTCTCGACCAAATGGGGGCGGAAGATTTGCTCAAATACGGAGACTTGCTCTTCCTGCAACCGGGCAATGCCGAGCCGACCCGTCTGCAAGGCGCATTTGTCGGCGACCACGAAGTACACGAAGTCGTCGCCCATTTGAAACGCCAAGCTCCTGCCGATTATGTCGAAGGCCTGCTGACCGGCGAAGCCGCGCTGGAAAGTGCCAATAGCGTCAATCCGAACGCCAATAGCGACGAATTGTTCGACCAAGCCGTTGCCTTCATACTGGAAAGCCGCAAAACCTCGATTTCGTCGCTGCAACGCCATCTTCGTATCGGCTACAACCGCGCCGCCAATCTGATGGAAGCATTGGAAGCTTCCGGCGTAGTGTCGGCGGCTGATGTCGGCGGCAGCCGCAAAATTCTGGCTCAGAAAGACCAGTTGTAGCCATTTTGCAGACGGCCGGACACCGCCAAGCCGTCTGCAGCCTACCGGAGACCGATTGTATGAACCTCACGGCAACCGTCCTAACCGCCGCCCTACTGCTTGCAGCCTGCCTGCCGCAGACCGAGCGCGGCATACAGGAAATCAGTGCGTCCGAACGTGAAGCCGAAGAAGCCGCCACTGCTTACCAAACCATACAGGAAACCTTTACTGCGCCGGCTGAAAACGACAACTCTTCCCCAACTGAAAAAATCCCATCAGATGAAAGTGCCTCACAATGAAATCCTTATTCTTACCCGAGCCTTCCCACAAAGCTGCAGACGGCAAAACAGCCGTTTTGCTGATTAATCTCGGCTCCCCCGAAGCCGCCACAGCCGAATCTGTCCGCCCGTATTTGTCCAAATTCCTATCCGACCAACGCGTAGTGGAGCTGCCGAAATATATATGGCAGCCGGTTTTACGCGGTTTTGTTCTGCCGTTCCGCCCGAAAGAGAGCGCGCACGGTTATCGGCAGATCTGGTTGCAAGACGGCTCGCCGCTTCTGGTGTACACGCAAAAACAAGCCGAACTTCTGTCCGCACGTCTGCCCGACAATATCATTGTGCGCTACGCCATGTCGTACAGCGCACCATTTGTAGCGGATGTGATGGCCGAGCTGAAAAACGAAGGGGTGTCGCAACTTCTGGTTGTTCCGCTTTATCCCCAATACGCCGCTTCCAGCAGCGGCGCGGCTTTGGACAAAGTGTTCAGCGTCATGCTCAAACAACGCAATATGATGAGTCTGCGTACCGTCCGCAGCTTTCATAACCACCCCGCTTACATCGAAGCCCTGCGCGAACAAGTTGCCTCCTACTGGAAAGAGCACGGCAGGAACGACAAACTGCTACTGAGTTTCCACGGCATTCCCCAGCTTCACGACGATTTCGGAGACCCCTATCCCGAAGAGTGCCGCGAAACCGCCCGCCTGCTGGCCGAAGCACTTGGCATCGGCGAAAACGACTACATCGTTGCTTTCCAAAGCCAGTTCGGCAAAGCCAAATGGGTCGGTCCGTCCACCCAGGATTTGCTCGACAGCCTGCCCAAACAAGGCATAGAAACATTAGACCTGATGTGTCCGGCCTTTGTTTCCGACTGTTTGGAAACCATGGAGGAAATCGCTATCGCCGGCCGCGAACAGTTTCACGAAGCCGGCGGCCGCCGCTTCCATTACATTCCCTGCCTGAACGACAATGCTTCTTGGATTGCCGCATTGGAAACCATCTGCCGGGAGCATTTGGGCAGCTGGGCAGACGAAATCCGCTGATACTCTCGAACAAAAAAACATGCCGTCTGCAGGCAGGAAATTTCCTCTTGCAGACGGCATATCTTTTCCGATGCGGCACAATACTTATTTGAAATTCAACACCGGCCAATTCAAAATCCGAGCTTCAGCCAGCAAAACCTCATCGGGATTCACCGCAACAGGGTCGCTGACCACTCGCAAAAGAGGCAAATCGTTTTTGGAATCGCTGTAAAAATAACTTTTTCCGTAACTTTCCAAGGTTTCGCCGCGCGCGGCAAGCCATTCGTTCAAGCGGGTGATTTTGCCTTCTTTCAGGCTCGGCGTGCCTACATAGCGGCCGGTAAAGCGGCCGTCCGAATCGGTTTCCAGCTGCGTACCGATAATGTTTTCGATACCGAAATGCCGACAAATCGGCGTGATGATAAACTCGTTGGTCGAAGAAATCACCAACAATTCGTCTCCGGCCGAACGGTGGCTGTCTGCCAGCATACGCTGCATCGGCGTAATATGCGGCAGGATATACAACTGCATAAATTCGCGGTGCATATCGTCCAATTCTTCGCGACTGTAACGGCTCAACGGTTCGAGATGAAAGGCAAGAAATTCATCAATATCCAAACAGCCCTGTTGGTAATCGCGGTAAAACTTATCGTTTTGCTCGCGGGTGTATTCGACATCCACCAAACCTTTTTCCATCAGATATTGCGGCCAGGAATGGTCGGAATCGGTGTTGATCAGCGTGTTGTCCAAATCGAAAATGGCAAGGTTTTTCATCCAAGTTCCTCTTGTTCGGAATGTTGCTCTTTGAGCAACTGGCGCAAAAAGGGCAGCGTAATACGGCTGCGGCGGGTTACGGCAGCATAATTGCAAAGCGTGTCGAGCATTTGGACAAGGCTGTCCATATCGCGCCGCCAATGGCGTATCAGGTAAGGAAAAATATCTTTATCTACATTGATATTGCGGGCAGCCACCATACTGTCCAGGGCGGCGATTTTCTCCTCATCGCTCAGCGGCTTGATCTCGTAAACCAAACAATAGCCGAAACGCGTCCGCAAATCCTCGCGCATATTCAGATGATAGGGCGGCTCGGAAGCCGCCAGCAGCAGCTTGCCCTGCCCGCTGTTTCGGAAATTGTTGAAAATCTCAAACAACAGAGCCTGCTCGAAGGGAGACAGTTTGTCGACCTGATCGACAGCAAGATAATCGTATTCCAAAGCCTGTTCGTCCAAAGGCATTCCGCCCGCATCGACGTAACAGGCACGGCCGCCGTTATCCAAAGCCTGGGCCACCCAAGCCTGCAGAAGATGGCTTTTACCGCAGCCGCTCGTCCCCCAAACGTATACAAACTGTTCCTGCTGGCGTTGCAGCATATACAGCAGTTCGCCGTTGGACTGTCCGAGGAATTTGTCGAACCCCGGATACTGCTGCGTGGCGAAATCGAAAATAAGCTGGTTCACTGCCGTCCCTGCGCGTCAAAAGGCATTATTGTACGTGGTTTTGCTGCCGCTTCAAACCTGCGTTTGCTGTCTGAAAAACAGAAATGTCCGCCTGCTTTTTTTCAGACGACTCCGGCCGCATGGTTTACAATACCGTCTTTCCGACTCTTCCGCCGTCCGCGCCATGCTCGACTTCGCCCTCGCCCTTATTGATTTTATCCGCCATATCGACCAGCATCTCACCGCTTTGTCGGCACAATACGGCGCATGGATTTACGCCGTTCTGTTTCTGATTGTGTTCTGCGAAACCGGCTTGGTCGTTACGCCTTTTCTGCCGGGCGATTCGCTGCTGTTTGCCGCAGGCGGCATTGCGGCAGTCGGCGGTATGAACGTCCACATTATGGCGGTCTTGCTGATTTTGGCGGCTATTATCGGCGACGCAGTGAATTTCGCCGTCGGCAAATATTTCGGCGAAAAGCTTTTTGCCGATCCCGATTCCAAAATCTTCCGCCGCAGCCATTTGCAGAAAACGCACGAGTTTTACGAAAAATACGGCGGCAAAACCATCATCATCGCCCGCTTCGTGCCGATTGTGCGGACATTCGCGCCTTTTGTTGCGGGCATGGCGAAAATGGATTACGCAAAATTCATCCGCTACAACATCATCGGCGCGGTGCTGTGGGTGGTGCTGTTTTCTTATGCCGGCTATTTTTTCGCCAATCTGCCGGTGGTAAAAAACAATCTGGGTTTGGTTTTGGCGGCCATTATCGTGATTTCCGTACTGCCCGCCGTCATCGAAATCGTCCGTGCGAAACGCCGTAAAAACTGACACTGCGCTTTTCAAAGCCGTCTGCAGGTCTGCCAGACGGCTTCTGTTATAATATTCCGTTTTATTGCCGTCCGGACGAATCCATGAAACGCATCGCCGCCCTGCCCGACCATCTCGTCAACCAAATCGCCGCCGGCGAAGTGGTCGAACGTCCTGCCAGCGCCCTGAAAGAAATCATGGAAAACAGCTTGGATGCGGGCGCAAACGAGGTGGAAGTCGAAATCGCAGGCGGCGGAACGCGGCTTATCCGTGTTACCGACAACGGCGGCGGCATCCACCAAGACGACTTGGCCTTGGCACTTTCGCGCCATGCTACCAGCAAAATCCGTTCGTTCGCCGATTTGGAACGCGTATCCAGCATGGGTTTTCGCGGCGAAGGTCTGGCCAGTATCGCTTCGGTTTCCCGTCTGACGCTTACCAGCCGCCGCACCGCCGCTTCGGCTCATGCGTATCAAATCCGTGCGGAAGACGGCGTATTGTCGGATATTTCGGCGGCGGCACATCCGGCCGGCACGACGGTGGAAGTGGCCGATTTGTTTTTCAACACCCCCGCGCGGCGCAAGTTCCTGAAATCCGACAACACCGAATACGCCCATTGCGCGGCGGTTTTCGACCGTTTGGCTCTGGCGCGGCCGGAGGTTTCCTTTTCCTTGAAACGGGACGGCAAAGCCGTCTGCAGCTATCCCGCCCAAAGCCCGAACGAACGCATCGCCGCCGTTTTGGGTGCGGACTTTGCCGCCGCCGCTTTGGACACCGACAGCGGCGCCGGCGTGATGCGCCTGTACGGTCAAATCGCCAAACCGACTTTCGCCAAAGGCCGTACCGACAAACAGTTTTTCTTCGTCAACCGGCGTTTCGTACGCGACAAAGTCATGCAGCATGCCTTGAAACAGGCGTATCAGGACGTACTGCACCAGGCTTTGTCGCCCGCATTCGCGCTGTTTCTCGACCTGCCGCCCGAAATGGTCGATGTGAACGTCCACCCGGGCAAAACGGAAATCCGTTTCCGCGACAGCCAAGCCGTCCACAGCCTGATTTTCCACACCTTGAACAAAACACTGGCCGCCACCCGTGCCGATGAAACCGAAAGCGTGAGCCGTGCCGCCGATGCCTTATACGGCTTGGGAAAACCTGCAGACGGCTTCAAACCCGCCGTTTCAGACGGCCTTTCGACACCAGCTTCCTATCTGCCCTCCGCCCGTGCGCCGCAGCAGCGGCATCTGTCGCTGCACGAAAGCCGCCGCGCTTTGGATACCTACTCCGCACTTTACGCCCGCGATGCGGACGGCACTGCGGATTATTCCGTACCCATGCCGTCTGAAAACGCCACACGCCGCGCCGTTCCCGAACAGCATTCCGCCGTGCCGTCCGAATCCCCGCACTCTTCGGACAACGGTTTTTCAGACGGCCTTCCTCCGCTGGGTTTCGCCATCGCGCAACTGCTCGACATCTATATTTTGGCACAGGCGGAAGACAGCCTGCTGCTGATCGATATGCACGCGGCTGCCGAGCGCGTGAACTACGAAAAAATGAAAAAACAACGCCGTGCGCTGGGCAGTTTGAACAGTCAGGAGCTGCTAATTCCGCTGACTTTTTCTCTCTCGCACGAAGAAGCTGCGGTTTTAGCGGAACATCGCGAAACATTGCGCGGCTTCGGTTTGGACGTTTCCCAAATCGGCAGCAGCACCGCCGCCGTCCGCGCCGTACCGGCCATGCTGGCCAAAGGCGACAACGAGGCTTTGTGCCACAGCGTTCTGCGCGAATTGGCAGACGGCGGCAGTTCGCGTGCGGTGGAAGAGGCGGAAAACCGCATCTTATCGACCATGTCCTGCCACGGCTCGATACGCGCCGGCCGCCGCCTGACGCTGCCGGAAATGAACGCTCTTTTGCGCGATATGGAAAACACGCCGCGCAGCAATCAGTGCAACCACGGCCGTCCGACTTGGGTGAAACTCACGCTCAAAGAATTGGACGCTCTGTTTTTAAGGGGGCAGTAATGTACGACAAGCGTCCGAAAGCCTTTGCCCTGCTCGGTCCGACTGCCGGCGGGAAAACCCGTCTTGCCTTGGAATTGGCCGAACGGCTGCCGCTTGAAATCATCAGTCTCGATTCCGCCTTGGTGTACCGGAACATGAATATCGGCACTGCCAAGCCTTCACCCGAAGAACTGGCCGCCGTTCCGCACCACTTAATCGACATCATCGAACCGACCGAAGCGTACAGTGCGGCGCAATTCGTATCCGACTGCGTGCGTTTGTGCAACGAAATCCATGCACGCGGCAGGCTGCCGCTGATTGTCGGCGGAACGATGATGTATTACCGCGCGCTGACGGACGGCCTGAACAATCTGCCCGAAGCCGATGCCGCCGTTCGCGCACAATTGCAGGCGGAACGCGAACAGTACGGTACCGCCGCACTGCACCGCCGTCTGCAAACCCTCGACCCCGAAAGTGCCGCCCGTTTGCAACCGAACGACACCCAACGCATCGAACGGGCTTTGGAAGTGTTTGCCCTAACCGGCATTCCGTTAAGCCGCCATTTGTCCGAACCCGCCGCCGAACCCGCGCCTTTGGATATTGCATCGCTCGCACTCGTCCCCGAAAACCGCGCTCTGCTGCACGCCCAGATTGCCGCACGTTTCCGCCAAATGCTCGAACAAGGCTTTGTGGACGAAGTATGCCGTCTGAAAAACGACTACCCCGAACTGACCGCCGACAGCACCTCCATGCGCTGCGTAGGCTACCGTCAGGCTTGGGACTATCTGGCAGGCGAAACCGATTACGCCGCTTTTATCGAAAAAGGCATCGCCGCCACACGCCAGCTGGCCAAACGCCAGCTCACCTGGTTGCGCAAGCTGCATGCCGACACCCTGTGCGATCCTTATGCCGACAGCGGCTGTTTTCAGACGGCCTATCAAGCCGTCTGCAAGCATTTTTGTCTCTAAACATTAATTTTTCAGGAAAACACCATGTCCGCACCTGCCGCCTCACTGCGCCGCCGCCTGATTTCCCTGCTCTACGAAGCCCTACTCGCCGCTGCCGTTACCTGCGCCGCCTTTATTCCCGCCGGTGCCGCCGCCATGCTGTTCAACCGCAGCGCACCGTTTCTGGCCGCGCCCGCCGTCAGCATCATTCTGCTTGCCGCATGGTGGTGGTACTTCAAAAGCTGCTGGCACAAACGCGGCTCCACGCTGGCGATGCAGACTTGGAAACTCGAACTGCAAACCGTTTCCGGCTGCCGCCCGCCGCTGAAACAGCTCCGCCTGCGCTTCGTTTGGGCAGTCGTGTTTGTCATCTTCATTCCGCTGCTCGCCTACGCCGCTTTCACCAAAAACTTCGGCATCGCACCGCAAGCCGCTGCAGGCACGGCCCTGGCTTGGTGGATACTGCCTTGGGGCTTCGCCCTGCTGCACCCCGACCGCCAGTTTCTATACGATTTCCTCGCCGGCACGCGGCTGGTCTGCCGCAAACCCAATACCTGACCGCCCAACAGAAAAAATGCCGTCTGCAGCTGAATCTGCAGACGGCATTTTCCATTAACGGCCGCAAACGGTAACACAATACAGGACTCCGGACTTCCGCATCCGATCAATAACAGGCTTCCCCCTACCTTTTCCCCACCGATTTCTGCCATTACCGACGCAGCTTGCGCAAACTGTCCTGCAAAGCACGTAAGGCACTGCTGCCGTGGTTTTCGCCCTCATAAATGCTCAGCGTAACAGGAATCCGGCGCGTTTCCGCATAATCCGCAAATTGTTCGAGGTTGTCCGCCATTGCCCTTTGCCGGATTTTCGGGTCTGCACCGCCCTGCTCCACTCAAGCTGATATGCAGAACAGGATCGGGCATACGGAAAGTACCTGCAAAATCAAGCACCCGGCGGTTCTGCCACCAAATCGACGGGCTGGAAATAAAATAATGCCGGAAACGTTCCGGACGGGTCAGCAGGCTGTATATGCCGAACAAACCGCCGAAAGAATGGCCGAACAGGGCTTCCTGTTCGGGATTGACCGCCACACTGCGCCCGACGACCTGTTTGAGCTCTTCGTCGATAAAACGGGCGAATGCCTCCGCTCCGCCGGTAACGACCTGCTGTTGCGCCGATGCAGCAAAAGGCGGCGTATAATCGGCAGCGCGTCGGGGAAGGTCGAAAAATTTTCCGGAAGGATAACCGATACCGACCGGTAAAACAGGCGTGTGGTTTTGGCCGTCAGGCAGATTCATTGCCTGATGAGCCATCAGTATGGCAGTCGGAAAACAGGCATCGCCGTCCAAAATATATAACACGGGATAGCCTTCGGGCGGCTGCATACCGAAACGCGCGATTTGAATACGGTATGCGCTGCCGGTATTTGTCGAGACAATGTACGTTTCCTGTGCCTGCGGCAGTACTGCATCGTGCCATTGGGCGGCTTGCAGACAGCATGGCGGCAAATAAAGCAATAGCTCTCATATTTTCAAACGGTTCGTACACAATAAAAACAAAAATCCAATAAATATCAATTATATGACTATGCCTGGCAAAAATAATTCGAGGCCGTCTGTTTTGTCGGCAGACAGCCTCTCCTGTTTAAAAATCGTAACGTAAATCGACCGTTACGCTGCGCTGTGCACCCGGAATATTGAATGTTCCTACCGTGCCGACGCGGGTGTAATATTTCCGGTTAAACACATTATCCGCATTCAGCTGCACTTTCAGTTTCGAAGCAAACCGGTAAGCCGCCATCACATCGAAAACCGCATAACCGCCTGTTTTGATGACTTGGTTGGACTGGAACCTGCTCATGGCATCGATCCCGCCGCCGACGGTCAGCTTAGGTGTCAGCGCATAGCTGGTCCACAAATTGACCGTGTGTTTCGGCATAAACAGGAAAAACAAATCGCCGTTACTGGAAATATATGACGGTGTTTTAATCTTGCTGTGCAGATAGCTGTAACCGGCCTGGATATTCCATTTCGGTGTCAGTGCGCCGCTGATTTCAGCTTCCGCGCCCTGCATCATCCGTTTGGCCAAAGGTACGGAATAAACCAGACCGGGAGCGGAAGCGGCGGCATTTTTATCGCGCAGACGGTAAAACGATATACGGGTATTCAGACGATCGCCCAAATAACTGCCTTTATAGCCGATTTCAAACTGATTGCCTTCGCGCGGTTTCAAAGCCTTGCCGTCTGCAGCTGCTTCGTCCTGATGGCGGAACAGCATCGAATAGCCGACATAAAGGCTGTTATCCGGCGTAACATTCCAGACAGTACCCAAGTAGCCGGCAAACCGTTATCGGGTTTGATGTACCGCTGCCGGTAAAGATAGCCCAAACCCAATACCGTACCCGGTGCCGGATCCCAATCCGCTGCCGCATAAAGCGTTTCATGATGGTTGTTGTGTTCCGTCGGTTTGAACGAAGCACCGAAAGTCTGAACCATTATCCGACCGCGCACACTGCCGTCTGCAGCCAGACGGCCCGAAATATCACCTTCCAACTTATTACTGCTTCTGCGTACCGCCGGCGGCGGCAAAATGCCCTTGGAAATCCGCAGTCGGGCGTTTGCGTACCAAGTTGACAGTCCCGCCCATCTCGCCGCTGCTGTCAAACAGGCCGCTGGGGCCTCTCATCAATTCCACCCGGTCAAAGGCAAACAGATTGGGCAAAGATCCGTAAATACCGGCCATAGGTGCAGACAAACCGTCTACATTGGCTTCGCTGTATTCGTAGCCGCGCGCATAAACCGACGAACGGCCGTCATCGTTGGACAAGACCCGCATACCCGGAATCCTCCGCGCCAGCTGGTCAAACGTATCCGCGTTGCGATCTTTGATTTGCTGTGTCGTAATAATACTGACCGATTGCGGAATATCACGCAAAGAAGCCGCCTTGGATTTATTGGCCGCCTTATGGCAATCGTTTAACGCACACCATCCCCTGAATACCCATGCACACCGTCCGACATCCGAAAACAAGACGATTCCGCCTCTCTTTAAAACACGCCTCTCTTCCCGCATCCAAACTGTTTAAAAATTGCCGGCAGACAAAAAAGCCGTCTGCAGACCGAACTGCAGACGGCATAGCTTCAAACTTGTCAAACTGATATTCTCCGGCGAGAGTAGGAGCTGGAACGGACATTCCGACGCTCAGCCCGGCCTCACTTGAAGACAGGGACTGATTTTCGACCATTGGCTGATTTCGTCGCCCAACGCACCCGCAGTCAAAGGATTGTCTTCCAACCATCTTCCGCTGATGTCCAATACAAAGAAATGGCGTTTGTCGTCGTAATGCAAAGCCATGTCCTCCGGCAGAGACAAAGGCAGGCGGGCGCGGCAGAACAATACTGCCAAACGCAGGGCAAACAAGGCCGACCAGAGTTTGCGGTTGCCGCCGACCTGCTCGACCAGTTTGCGTACATCGCCGCGCTGTCCCAGACACAACAGCGACAAAAGCTGCTGCTCCTGCCGCGAAAAGCCCGGCATATCGGCTTGGTTGAGAATGTAGGCGGAATGTTTGTGATAGGCGGTGTAGGCAATATCGGTACCGATTTCGTGCAGATCCGCTGCCCAGCCGAGATAGTCCTGCCAATAAGCCAATTCCTGCGGACTGTCGCCGCGCATCAGGCTGCCCAGCAGAAATTGAGCGGTCTGTTTCACCCTTTCCGCCTGTTTAGGCGAAACATGATAGCGCTGCTGGAAACGGGCAACCGTCTGGTCGCGCATATCTTCGTTCAAGCTGCGGCCGATCAAATCGTAAAACACACCGTCGCGCAAAGCGGCATCGGTAATCCTCATCGAAGAAACGCCCAATTCTTCAAACACCGCAATCATTACCGCCAAACCGCCGGCAAACACTTCCACCCGCTCCGGTTTCAAACCCTCGAAACGCGCTTTTTTGGTGCTGCCCGCATCGGCAATACGCGCCGCCAGTTTTTTCATACCTGCGTAGGTAATCCGCTCGTCCGCATTGCCGGTTTCCGCCGCCAACACATCGCGTATCGCCTTCGCCGAACCGGACGTGCCGACCGCAAAATCCCAGCCGTGTTTTTTCAAAGCCTTGCTGATACGCTGGATTTCGGCACGCGCGGCGGTAACGGCCGTCTGAAAATCCTTCCCGCTGATTTTGTTTTGGAAAAAACGGATACTGTACGTTACGCATCCCAAAGGCAGGCTTTCGGTAATATCCGGTTGGACAGACGTGCCGATAACGAACTCGGTCGAACCGCCGCCGATATCGACCACCAGCATTTTGTCGCCGTTAGGCGGCAGCGTATGCACCACGCCGGTATAAATCAGCCGCGCTTCTTCGCGCCCCGCAATCACTTCCACGGGAAACCCCAAAGCCGCTTCCGCTTTGGGGATAAATTCCTGAATGTTTTTCGCCACACGGAAGGTATTGGTTGCCACCACGCGCACCTGCTGCGGCTCGAAACCGCGAAGACGCTCGCCAAACTTCGACAGACAGCGCAAAGCACGCTCCTGAGAAGCGACATCAAGATTTTTCTGCGCGTCCAAACCTGCCGCAAAACGCACCATTTCCTTAATCGAATCGACAACTTGCAGTTGCCCGTTATGATTTTGGCAGATTTGCAGGCGGAAGCTGTTCGAGCCCAAATCCACCGAGGCCAGCATCGGAGCGGCAGCATTCATGGTATTCCCAATACGCAAAACGAAAACACCGATATTAACGTTTTGCCCGCCGCATCACAAGGGCGCAGCCGCAGAGAGGAGGGCTTTTTTACCCTGCCGCAAACCGTCCGGCATTTTCAGACGGCATCAGACAAAAAGCTTGGTGTACAATATGCCGTCTGCAACTTTCATTCACACAGGAACAGAATCATGAAATTTTCGGCATTCGGCGAGAAATTCACCCGCAAAAGCGGCATTTTGCAGCTGATGGACGACTTGGGCGACGCGCTCAACAGCGACCGCCCCGTCAATATGCTCGGCGGCGGCAATCCCGCCCGCATTCCCGAAGTGAACCGCGTGTTTGCCGAAGTATTGGAAACACTGACCGAAAACGGCTGCGAAGCGGGCATCGAAAATATCGGCAACTACTCCAATCCGCAGGGCGACAGTAAATTTCTGGAAAGTCTGGCCGCATTTTTCCGCAAAGAATACGGCTGGCCGGTCGGCAAAGAAAACATCGCGCTGACCAACGGTTCGCAAAATGCTTTTTTCTATCTGTTCAATCTGTTCGGCGGAAAATTTCATGAAAACGGCGAAACCGTTGAAAAATCCGTCCTGCTGCCGCTGGCACCGGAATACATCGGCTATGCCGATGCACACACGGAAGGCAGCCATTTTATTTCCGTCCGTCCGAAAATCGAACACACCCGCTATCGCGGCAAACAAGGTTTTTTCAAATACCGCGTCGATTTCGACACACTGGAAAACCTGCCAGAATGGAAAACAGGCAAAATCGGAGCCGTCTGCTGTTCGCGTCCGACCAATCCGACCGGCAATGTGCTGACCGACGAAGAAATGGCGCGGCTCGACTGCCTGGCGCAACAGCACGGCGTGCCGCTGATTATCGACAATGCCTACGGTATGCCCTTCCCCAACATCATCCACACGCCCGCCACGCTCACTTGGCACGACAACATCATTCTCTGTTGCAGTCTGTCGAAAGTCGGTCTGCCCGGTGTGCGGACAGGCATCGTCATTGCCGCGCCGCAGGTAATTGAAGCCCTGTCCTGCCTGAATGCCGTCGTCAATCTTGCACCAACCCGCTTCGGCGCGGCCGTTGCCAAACCGCTGTTGGAAGACGGCCGTCTGAAAACCCTGAGCAACCGGGTCATTCAGCCGTTTTACCGCAAACAGGCGGATTTGGCGGTCGATTTGCTGCAAGAAGCCTGCACCGGCCTGCCGCTGCGTATCCACCAACCCGAAGGAGCGATTTTCCTCTGGCTGTGGTTTGAAGGTCTGCCGCACGGTGCGGACGAACTCTACCGCCGTCTGAAAAACAAAGGCACGCTGATTATCCCGAGCAGGCTGTTTTTTGTCGGCCTGGATACGGCGGATTATCCGCACGCTGACGAGTGCATCCGCATGAGCATCGCCCAAGACGACGACACGCTGCGCCAAGGCATTGCCTGCATTGCCGAAACGGTACGCGAAATGTTTGCCTAAACAGGCAGATAAAGTCGTCAGCAGCCGTCTGCAAGTCAAACAGGCTGCAGACGGCATCAGGCACGCCGACAATCGGAAACGGACGGTTTCGCAAACAGGAAACCGTCCGTTTTTAATGTTTTTTGATGCTGTCCGGCTGTTGTCCGATCTCTGCCGTTTTCAACTGAAACATATTTCAGCTGCGTCTGGGTTCGTTCGGACGCAGTTGGGCGGCCAGTTTGTCCAAAATGCCGTTGATGAATTTATGGCTGTCGGTGCCGCCGAAGGTTTTGGTTACTTCGATGGCTTCATTGATGATGACTGGATACGGCGTTTCCGGCATGGCTGTCAGTTCGTGGCAGGCCATCAGCAAAACGGCACGTTCCACCGGATTGATGTCTTTTTCGTCCCGATCGAGCAGCGGCCGGATAATCTGCATATATTCGCGACTCTGACTATGCGCGCCGAAAAACAAGGCATCGAACAATTCGCGGTCGGCATATTCGAAATCCTGTTCTTCGCGGATATTTTTGGCTACTTCCGGTGCCGCCGTCTGATTCAATGCTGCTTGGTACAAAGCCTGCACCGTGCATTCGCGGGCACGGCGGCGCGGACTGATTTTTTCAATCATCTCAATCCTCCTGTTCGCCGAGCAGCATATTGACCAAATTACCGCACTCTACGGCGACAATCGCGGCATCTTCGGCTTTTTCGCGGATACGCGCATGCGCCTGTTCGTCGTTTTCCGTGGTCAGAATGGCGTTGGCAACGGGAATGCTGTAATCCAGAGCCACACGGTTTACGCCCGCACCGGATTCGTTGGCCACCAGCTCGAAATGATAGGTTTCACCCCGAATAATGCAGCCCAATGCAATCAGTGCGTCAAACTGCTGCGTGCCGGCCATCGATTGCAGTACCAAAGGCACTTCCAGCGCACCCGGCACGGTTACGGCAGTAATATTGTCATCGGCAACGCCCAGGGATTTGAGCTTGGCTTCGGCGATTTTCAGCATTTCCGAGCCGACTTCGTTGGTAAAACGTGCTTGTACGATGCCGACACGCAGACGGCTGCCGTCCAAATTCGGTTCGATGATGTTCATAGGATATCCTTGTTAAGCGTAATAAAGATGCAGACGGCATTAAGGCCGTCTGAGAAATTCAGTCCTGCGGCTGCCAGTCTGCAACCGGCTCGAAACCGTTTTCCGTCCACTCCCACGCGCCCTCGGCTTCTTGCAGGAAAGGAGCGATTTCGGGATTGGCATCAAGAATGTCGGCTATACCCGAAACGGTAAAATTATCGGGGTTGTCGGTATATTCGTCGCCCTCTTCGCCGCTGAAAAAACGCCAGCCGCTGTCGTGTTCGAAAACGGGTGCTTCGCGGTACATAAAGCCGACCGCATTGCCGCGTTCGCTGATTTCTTTGGTGGCGATGCAGCGGTCGAGCGCGGCGGATAAGGCTTGGGCAAATTTGTTCATATTTTCAAACGGCCTTGCAAATCGGAAAAACCGTTTATTTTACACGATTGCCCCGCGCCTGTTAATGCGTGCGGCTTTTCTGCGAGCCGAAATAAATGGCGGCCAGAGTCAGCACAACTCCCGTCCACTGCACCGCATCAATCGGTTTGTCCAAAAATACATAGTCAATCAGCAGAGCAGCTACCGGTTCGCTCAAAAGAAGCAGTCCCGTTACCGACAGCGACAGCAGCGGCACGGCATAGGCAATCATGCCCCACGCCATACACTGCATGACCGCTCCGTACACCAGCAGCATGCCCCACTGCCCTGCCGTCTGCGGCAGAATATTGCCCCAATCGAACAAGAAAGTCGGCAGCAGCAGAAACAGCATGCCGCCCAAACTCACCAACAGCATCATCGGAAACAGCGGCACACGCTCGACTTTATGCGTTTCGCGTACCAACACCATCGAACAGGCCAGCATCGCTCCGGACACGATACCGCTGGCAAATCCCCAGGCCGCATCGCCGTTATGCCCGAATTCCGGGCTGGCAATCATCGCCACGCCCGACACCGCCGCCAAAAGTCCGGCCGTCTGAACACGCGACAAACGTTCGCCGAACAGAAAAAAACCGATGGCCGTCAGAAAGAAAATCTGCAAACTGTTCAACAGAGTGGAAATCCCCGGCCCGACTGCATGGACGCTCTCGTGCCACAAGCCCAAATCCAGGCCGAGAAAACCACCCGAAGCCAATGCCAGCCAAAGAGCCTTTCGGCTTTTCGGCAGTTTTTGGGCGAAAAAGCGCGACAGAAACCAAAAAATCACCGCCGCAACGGCCAGCCGCCAAAACGCCACCGCATATGAACCCAGCGGCAGGAATTTGACTATCAGGCTGCCCATGCCGAACAGCACGCAGCCCGCCACCAAAAGCGGTGCAGCTTGTTTTTGCGCATCAAACCGCATTTTCCACTCCGTCAAATAAAAGCTGCAGACGGCTTGTGCCGTCTGCAACTGCCCGCATCTTTCAATCTTGAAAAATCCGGTTTAAGAGGCTGCCTCTTCAAAACCGGCCACTTCCAAACCGAAACCGTTCAAACCGTTCATGGAAGAAGGTTTGCCCATCACGCGCATTTTTTTCACATTCAGTCCGGCCAAAATCTGCGCGCCGATGCCGTAGGTTTTTCTATCCCATTTTTTCACTTGGAAGGTGTTTTTCGGCAGCGTCCGGTCAAGCAGCGCGCCGCCGTCTTCCGTTCGGTGCAGCAGGATAATCACGCCCGCATCGGCAGCCTGGATACGCGCCAGAGCTCTGGGCAGCGGCCAGGAATGATAGGGATCGGGTTGCAGGAAGTCCATCACCGAAAACGGTTCGTGTACGCGCACCAGCGTTTCCGCATCGGGCGAAATTTCGCCTTTCACCAAAGCCAGATGCGTTTCGCCCGACAGTTTGTCCACATAAACATGCTGGCGGAACGCGCCCCAAGGCGTATCGATTGCCGTGTCGCCCATTTCTTCCAACAGGCTTTCGGTACGGCTGCGGTATTCGATCATGTCGGCAATCGTGCCGATTTTCAGGCCGTGTTCTTCGGCAAACTTCATCAATTCGGGCATACGCGCCATCGTGCCGTCGTCGTTCAGAATTTCGCAAATCACGCCGGCAGGCGTCAAACCCGCCATCTGCGCCAAGTCTACCGCCGCTTCGGTGTGTCCTGCACGCACCAGCACGCCGCCTTTCTGCGCACGCAGCGGAAAAATATGGCCGGGTTGCACAATGTCTTCGGGTCTGACCGCCGGCGAAACGGCTGTCTGAATCGTCAAAGCGCGATCGGCGGCGGAAATGCCTGTGGAAATACCTTCGGCCGCCTCGATGGAAACGGTGAAATTGGTGCCGTATTGCGCGCCGTTTTTCTGCGTCATCTGCGGCAGGTTCAAACGGTCGACCATTTGATCGTTCATGGGCAGGCAGACCAGTCCGCGTGCGTGTTTAATCATAAAATTAACCGCTTCGGGCGTAACAAACTGCGCCGCCATCACCAAATCGCCTTCGTTTTCGCGGTCTTCCGCATCGGTAATGATGACCATTTTTCCGGCCTTGATGTCGGCCAAAATCTCAGGAATGGTTGAGATATTCATATTTTCGACTTTTCTTGATTCGTTTGGTATTTGAAACAAAATTCGTTCGGCTTTGCGGAAATTGTTCGGATAACCGCTTTCGGCCGCAAAAATTTTATTGAAACTGTGTTGTCAATTACTTGAAAACCTCTTTTTCAGAAAAACCCCGTTTTTCAGACGGCATCCGATTTGCGGCTCCGCTCCGCCATCACTCGGGCAACGGTGTCCACCACCGCCTGCGTGTGCGCGTCGATTTCCAGATTGACGCAGTCGCCGGCCTGCCGCGTGCCGAAGAGCGTACGTTCCAGAGTTTCGGGAATCAGGTGCACATTAAACGCGCCATCCGCCGTTTCCCCAACCGTCAGACTGCAACCGTCCAAGCCGACAAAACCTTTGGCAAACACATAAGGGGCGGCGCATTCGGGCAAAGCAAACCAAACCGTACGGTTGCGCCCGTTCTGTTCCACGCGCAGGATTTCCGCAGTCGTCATAATATGGCCGCTCATCACATGGCCGCCGATTTCGTCGCCGAACCTCGCGGCGCGTTCGATGTTCACTTTGTCGCCCGTTTTCAGACGGCCCAAATTGGTTCTGGCCAGCGTTTCGCCCATCACATCGAAACGCGCCGTGTCGCCGTCAGTCTGCGTTACCGTCAGACAACAGCCGTTGTGCGCCACCGATGCACCGGGTATCAGACCGTCTGCCAAACCGTCGGGCAAGCAAACAGTCAGCGTACGGAAATCTTCTCCTCCTTCTGCTGCCGCGATTTCGCCCATGCCCTGCACAATTCCTGTAAACATGCGTTTCCTTTCGTAAAACCCGTGCATTGTAGCACCAAAAGTACGCTGCAAAGCCGTCTGCAGCTTCAAACACCGGAATGCGGACGGCATAACATCAATCGGCCGTTCGCTGCTCGGGCAAACGTCCCGCCCAATCGCAGGCAAACTGCCAGGCCACACGTCCCGAACGTCCGCCCCTCGTCAGCGACCATTTCAACGCCGCCTCGCGCGCCTCGTTATCCAACGGCAGGCCGAAATATTCCAACCACTTGGCCGCCGCCTGCAAATATTCTTCCTGCCCGAAAGGATAAAAACTCAGCCACAAGCCGAAACGGTCGGACAAAGACACTTTTTCCTCCACCGCCTCGCGCGGATGCACTTCGCCGCGTGCGTTCGGTACGGCAAGGTTTTCGTCCGTATATTCGGGCATCAGATGACGGCGGTTGGAAGTCGCATAAACCAACACATTGTCAGCACGCCGCGACAAACCTCCGTCCAATACCGTTTTCAATGCCTTATAACCGTCTTCTCCCTGCTCGAACGACAAATCGTCGCAAAACACGATAAACTTTTCCGACCGCCCGACCAAAAGCCCCAACAGCGCAGGCAAAGTCAGCAAATCGCTTTTATCAACCTCCACCAAACGCAGCCCCCTGTCGGCATATTCGTGCAGCAAAGCCTTAACCAAAGAAGATTTCCCAGTCCCCCGCGCCCCACTGAGCAAAACATTGTTTGCCGGACGGCCCGCCAGAAACTGCTCGGTATTGCGCACCAGTTTGGCGGTTTGTCCGTCTACCGCCGCCAAACGCTCCAACGGAAAAGTATGCGGTTCGGGCAGGCTTTCCAGCACGCCTTTATTGCCGATACGCTGCCAGCGGTATGCCCGGGCCGACCAATCCGTTCCGCCGGTTTCCGGCGGCAGCCACGCATCCAGCCGACGCAGCACGCTTCCTGCCAAATTCAGAAATTTCCCTATTTTTTTCATATACCTTCCTGTTCAAACAACGCCCCGCAGCAGCCCTCTTCCCTTGCCACTGCAACAGCAACACGCTATATTTCAGACATATTTTACGCCAGCGCAATAAAGGAATCATCTTATGTTCAAACGCCCCGAAGAATTGATTATGGCAATCCTGGCCGCCGTCTGGATTGTTTTTACCTACTTCGCCGCCTCATGGTTCGGAGCTCCCGGGCAAACCGCCCTGCTGATTGCCGCCCTGAATACAGTTTGGACGCTCGTACTGTTCTTTTTATGGCTGCGCGGCAGACACTCCCTGATTTGGCCGCTGTTTCTCGGTCTGGCTGCCGCCTGCTGGTTTCCGCTTCTGGACTGGTTCGCCGTCAGCCGTCTGCACATCGGCGGCACACCGGCAAACGATTATCCGTTCGAAACACCGTGGTTTGCCTCGCTGCCTTTCAAAACCGTATCGGCCGTTTTACCGGTTATTGCCGCCTATACTTTCAAATTCAAACAATATCGCAAACGCAAACGGCAATCCTTCTGAAAAACCTGTCTGCCAAACGCAAACAAGGTAAAATAACCCCTTCGTCCAACCGCCGTTTTGCAGACGGCAAGCCGTGAGCCGCAGCATGATCAGTCAATTCACATCCATCGGCATCGTCAGCCGCCCGCAGACACCGCACATCGAATCCTGCCTGCACGAATTGGTGCGCTTTCTGTCAGACAACAAAATAGAAGTATTCGTTGACGAGGAAGCAGTTGCAGACGGCATTGTCCGCCAAGAAGATTTGTCCTCCTGCCGCATCTGCCGGAAAGACGAATTCGGCAAACTGTGCGATTTGGTTATCGTTCTCGGCGGAGACGGCACATTTCTCTCCGTTGCTCGGCTGGTCGCCCCTTTCCGCATTCCGCTTATCGGTGTAAACCAAGGACATTTGGGCTTTTTGACCCAAGTTCCGCGCGAACAGATGATTAAAGAAATCTCCGGCATGCTGACCGGCAAAAACCGTCGCGAAGAACGCATTCTGCTTGAAGCCGAGCTGATGCGCGAAAGCCGCAGTATCCGCTCCTCACTCGCTTTGAACGATGTCGTCATTTCGCGCGGCGGTGCAGGACAAATGATTGAATTTGAAGTTTTTATCAACCGGGAATTTGTTTATACCCAACGCTCCGACGGCCTGATTGTTTCTACGCCTACCGGCTCTACCGCCTACTCCTTGGCCGCCGGCGGCCCCATTCTGCAAGCCAGCCTGAGAGCATTTACCCTGGTACCCATTTGCCCGCAATCCATGACCAACCGCCCGATTGCCATCGCGGATACCTGCGAAATCGATGTTTTGATTACCAAAGCAGGCGATGCGCGCGTACATTTCGACGGACAGTCTTATATCGACATCCAAAGCGGAGACAACATCCGTATCCGCCGTTACCGTAACGCCCTGCGCGTTCTCCACCCCAACACTTACCAATATTACAAAACCCTGCGCCAGAAACTGCATTGGGGTGAACAGCTTGTGCCGATTTCGCAAATCCGCTGAAAAACATTTCATCAAAACACTTCAAAAGTCGGAAAAAACACCAAAACTAAGAAAAAACTATATTGAAACTATGGAAAATCTTAGCTAAAATACGAAAAATCTAAATTTATTATCTTTTTCAGTCAGGATTCCCTATGCTGCTGAGCCTATCCCTGCAAGATTTTGTTATCGTCGACCAACTCAATTTGGATTTTCAGCCCGGCTTTACTGTTTTAACAGGCGAAACCGGTGCCGGAAAATCCATTACGCTAGATGCCATCGGCCTGCTGTTGGGCGATAAAGCCGATTACAGCCAAATCCGCAGCGGTACAGCCGAAGCCAAACTGTCTGCCCTGTTCGATATCGGCAAACTTCCCCAATTGCAAAGCGAATTGCGAGAACAGGGTCTCTTGGACGAAGATTCGGAGGAATTGTCCATACGCCGCATCATCGACACAAAAGGGAAAAGCCGTGCTTTTGTTAATAATCAAAATGTTACATTATCCCAATTAAAGCAGATTGGCAGCAGGCTGATCGACATTCACGGACAAAATGCCCACCATTCTCTCAATCAGGAATCCGCCCAACGCGAATTATTGGACGCTTTCGCTGGCAATCAAGCCCTGCTCTCGGCAAACAGACAGCATTATCAGGCCTGGCAGCAGGCAGAACGTGCTTTGGAAGAAGCCCGAACGCAAAGAGAAAGCCGCCAAATTGAGTACGAACGTTTGGAATGGCAGTATCAGGAACTGAGCCGTCTGCAGCCGGTCGACGGCGAATGGGAAAGTCTAAACCAAAGCCATGATGTTCTGGCTCATGCCGCCGAACTGCTGCAAGCTGCCCACCAAAGCGACGAACTGATTAACGGCGACAACGGCATCCAATCACTGATTTACCGTTGTCAAAAACTACTCGAACCGCTCAGCGGCATCGAACCTTGTTTTTCCGAAGCTCTTGACCGCTTGGCAGCAGCTGAAGCCGAATTGGGTGAAGCCGCCGACAATCTGCATACAGTTGCAGGACGGATTGAAATCAATCCGTCCGAATTGGCCGCCCAAGAAGAACGCATGGCCGAACTGATGGGCATGGCTCGAAAATACCGTATCGAACCGGAAGAACTGCCCGCCCGTCTGCGCGACATCGGAACCGCCCTGCAAAATCTGGAAGCCGCCGCCGATACAGAAACCTTGGCCGCAGCAGCAGAGCAACACAAAGCATCTTATCTGCAGACAGCAGAACAATTGTCCGCCGCCCGGCGCGAAGCCGCCGTCCGGCTCTCGGCCGAAACCGCCGGACGCATGCAGGAACTCTCCATGAAAGGCGCACAATTCGATATCGAACTTCTACCCGCCCCACCGGCCTCACACGGTTGCGACCACGTCCGATACCTGGTTGCCGCGAATCAAGGTACGCCTTTACGTCCGCTGAACAAAGTCGCATCAGGCGGAGAGTTGGCCCGCATCAGCTTGGCCCTGCAAGTTGTTACCAGCCGCTACACACAAGTGCCGACTCTGATTTTCGACGAAGTGGATACCGGCATCGGCGGCAGCGTAGCCGAAACAGTCGGTAAAGCATTACGCAGTTTGGGCATACAGCATCAAGTACTGGCTGTTACCCATCTGCCCCAAGTTGCCGCCTGCGGCGAGCAACATTGGCAAGTCTGCAAACACCACAAAGACGGGCAGACCGTCAGCAGCATCAACATCTTGGACAAGCAAAACCGCATCGGCGAAATCGCCCGCATGCTCGGCGGCGAAAAAATCACCGAAACCACCCTGCAACACGCTGCGGAAATGCTCTCATCCCAAATACATAGCTGATTATCCTGCAGCAAAACCAACAAAATGCTATCCAATCATGCCGTCTGCACCAATCCAAACCATATATACAGACGGCATCTCGTCTCTTTTCCCGAAAAAACTTAACCCAAAGCAATATTTAGGCTAAAATGCCGCCCGATAAACAACAGGCGGCATCCAGCCTGCCCAATCCGACTCGCAAGGAATAATCCGATGACACAAGAAACCGCTTTGGGCGCAGCCCTGAAATCCGCTGTGCAAACCATGAGCAAAAAGAAACAAACCGAAATGATCGCCGACCACATCTACGGCAAATACGATGTTTTCAAACGCTTCAAACCCCTGGCCGTCGGCATCGACCAAGATTTGATTGCCGCCCTGCCGCAATATGATTCCTCCTTGATTGCCCGCGTACTGGCCAACCACTGTCGCCGTCCGCGTTATCTGAAAGCCCTGGCACGCGGCGGAAAACGTTTTGATTTGAATAACCGCTTCAAAGGCGAAGTCAGCGAAGAAGAGCAAAAAATCGCCTCCCAACATCCTGCCGTAAAAGAAGCCTTGGAACGGCATGCCGCCAAACAGGCCGAAACACAAACGGAACACACCGCCCCGTCTCCGTCCGAAAACCTCGAATATCCGGCCGCCGAAAACAAATAATCAAGCAAAACATGCCGTCTGCAAACATTACGACGGCATGTTTTTCACAACTGTTCCCCCGTTATTCTCTATTCGACATATGCAGAGACATTCTCCCCCGCTGACGGCTGTCGCATAAAGCAAATATCTCTCCCAAAACCATCCGACACCACTCTGCTTCCATACCTATTCCCCGATGCCGTCTGCATCCTGCCGCATTCCGCAAATCCCTCCATCATAATCAGCAAGCATAAAACGAAACGCAAATCCGGAAGGCCCAATCCCGTCCGACCAAACAAGTCCCAACAGCAAACCGGCCATCAGATATCAACTATGTATGATTCACACCACAAATAAAGAATATTAATCAGAAGTTTCATATTTAATATTAATAATGATTTTTATAATCATATAAAATTGCAAAAATTTACACAATTTTAATCATTTTCCAGACTATTCCCGAGCAAACCTGCCCGGCAGGCCGTAATAACACAACCGGATTTTGAAAGAAGTTTAACCATGACTGCACGCCGTTTTCCGCCTTGTTTGTTACCCAAGCCCATGATTGTAGCACTGGCCGCCGCCACGGCCTGCGCTTGGGTGTGAGCAAAACTTGGGGGCAGAGGCTGGAAACCACCTTGCAAGCCAGTCTGCGCCGCAGCGGCTACCGCGCCGAGCATGCCTGGCTGTAAACCCGCCGCCGCGACACCACACAAACCTACCAACTGGACATCAAACCGACCAAGCCGCTTTGGCGGGGGTTTAGCCCGGTATTGTCGCTCAAACACACGCGCAACCGCAGCAGTTCTTGGGTAAACGACTACCGAAGCCGCGAGGCCATGTTGAAGCTGAACTATGCGTTTTAACCGCCGGCAGTCCTTGCAGACGTAAATATTGTCTTTCCTGCCGAGTACCAAGGGCTTAAACGGGCTGTTCGATGCCGTCTGCAGCTGTACCGGCGGTGAGCGGCTTCAACCGGCGCAGCTGCAGACGGCTTGGCAGGGCGGTGGGCAAACAGGTGATACGGTTTGGCTGCTGCTGTGCCTCTTGGCCGCTCTGCTGCTGCGTGCGTTTAGCGGCCGGCAAGCAGTGCATTACAGCTATTTGGCCAGCCATCAAATCAAACACCGCCTGCACCTGCTGCTTTATCACAAACTGATTCGGCTGTACGGGCGCAGCGAGCCGCCGCCGAGCACTGCAGCCACCATCCAGTCGGCGGCTGAAGGCGTGGAGCAGCTGGAAGTGTTTTTCGGCCGCTATGTTCCGCAGTTTTATTACAGCCTGCTGGCATCGCTAACGCTGTTTGCACTCCTGGTGTGGTTCAACTGGCCGGCGGCACTCACGCTGCTGTTGTGCGTGCCGCTGATTCCGCTGTCGATTGCGGCGGTGAACATCACCGCCAAAAAGCTGTTTCACCGCTACTGGGGCGAATACACCCATTTGAGCAGCCGTTTTCTCGACAATTTGCAGGGTTTGCCCACACTGAAAGTGTTTCAGGACGACGGCCATCAGGCAGCGCTGATGCATCAGGATGCGCAGCGATTCCGCCAAATCACCATGCGGGTGCTGCTGATGCAGCTCAATTCAGTGTCGCGGATGGATATTCTGGCCTATGAGGGCGCGGCGGCGGGCATCGGGGTGGTGCCGTGGCAGTTTCAGGCCGGGCAGGTGAGTTTGGCGGCACTGATTGTCTTTCTGATTTTGGCGGTGGAGTTCTTCCTGCCACTGCACCTCTGGGGTTCTTATTTCCATGTGGCGATGACCGGCTTGAGCGCATCAGACCAGATTTTCAGCCTGCTAGACAGCCCGGAAACACCGAAAACAACGGCAACAGCCCGTTTGCAACCGCCCTTGTCGTTTCGCACCGACAATTTGCATTTCGCCTATGCCGACGGCGAGCCGGTATTGGAAAACGTGAATATCAGCGCGCAACCGGGCGATCTGACAGTGCTGGTAGGACCCAGCGGCAGCGGCAAATCGACAGTGGTTTCGCTGCTGGCCGGTTTGCAAACCGCGCCGTCGCAGACGGTGTATCTCAACGGACGGCCGCTGGATGATTGGAATCGCGACGATGTGCATCAACGGGTGTGCTGGGTAGGCCACCACAGCCATGTGTTTTCAGGCAGCCTGCGCGACAATTTGCTGATGGTTCGTCCCGAAGCCGACGATGCCGCGCTGTATGCGGTACTGGCCCCGGTGAATCTCGACAGTTTTGTGCGCACCAACGGCGGCCTGGATATGATGCTGCTGGAACAGGGACGCAATCTTTCCGGCGGCCAGGTACAAAGGCTGGCACTGGCGCGGGCATTGCTTTACGATGCCGATGCCTATTTGCTGGATGAGGCCGCCAGCAATATCGATAGCGAGCAGCTGATTTTGCAGACCTTTGCCCGCCTGAAACGGCATAAAACCCTGGTGATGGTGTCGCACCGTCTCAGCGCCGCCGTTCAAGCCGACCGGGTGTATGTGTTCGACCGTGGCCGGGTGGCGGAACAGGGCCTACATGACGAACTGCTGCGGCAAGACGGTTTGTATGCGCGGCTGTTCCGCCAACAACAGGCTTTGGAAGCCGTTTACCAGCAAGGACAACATCATGACTAAATCTGCATCGGGCTGGCGCACGGTTGGTGCGCTGCTGCGTTTGGTCGAGCCGCTGACCCCGGCTTTGCTGCTTGCGCGCTGCTGCGCAACCATATCTTGGATGCCCTGCGCCGCCAGTCGTTCCAAAAACTCAACCGCCGCGATGCCGGCCAGTTGGTAAGCGTGATCACCACCGATGTGGAGCTGATCGAGGTGTTTTACGCCCATACTATTGCACCGATTCTGATTACGCTGCTCCCCGCAGCCACTTTCAGCCTGTTTTTGGCGCAAATCGCCTGGCCGCTGGCCGTTGCCGCCCTACTGGTCTACACCGCCCTAGCCTATTGGCTGCCGCAGCGGCTGGCGCGGGGCAGGCAGGCTTTGAGCTGCGAATACCGCAAGCAAATGGGCGCACTGTCGGCATTTTTTCTGGATACCGTGCGCGGCCTGCGCGACACGCGTTTGCAGGCACTGAAACAGCACAGCCAAGCCCTTAACGCTTCTTTCCGCCGCGCCAAAGAGCATGAGGCAGCGGTACGCGGCCATACCGAAGCACTGCTGGCCGGCAGCAATCTCTTGATACTGGTACTGGTGCTGTATTTGTTGGCCGTCGGGCAAATCGGCTTTGACGGCGCACTGGCGGCGGTGATCACTTTATTGGCCAGTTACGGCCCGTTTGTAGCACTGAGCAATTTGTCTGCCAGTCTGCCGCAAACCCTGTCCGCCACCGAACGAGTGTTGGCACTGCTGGTCGAGCCGACGGCGGTGGAAGAAATACGCAACCAAACCGATTTGAGCGAAGTAAAAACATTGGAAGCAGACGGAGTCAGCTTTGATTATGAATGCCAGGGCGGTGTTGCAATGATGGCTCGGCGCGGTGCCGGTCGCGACGAAGTGGAAGCAACAGCAAAAATGGCCAATATCCACGATCGGATTATGGCACTGCCGCAAGGCTACGATACGGTGGTGCCGGAACACGGGGCCTTGTTTTCCGACGGCGAAAAACAACGGCTCAGCCTGGCGCGCGCCTTTCTGCATAATGCTTCGGTATGGCTGCTGGACGAGCCCACCAGCAATCTGGACAGCCTCAACGAAGCTCTGATACTGCAAACCCTGTTGCAGCAAAAAACCGACAAAATCGTGATTTTGGTCAGCCACCGTTTATCCACTTTGGGCATTTGCGACCGGGTGCTGCATTTGCAGCAGGGGCGTATCGCTCCCTGCCCGCCGGATTAAAGATTATTTCTTGCCGACGATTTTGGTTTGCAACCCCTTCTTTCGTTAAAAGATGACGCTTTTTCTGATATGATTTGTGGTTTTATCCGACTGCCCGAGGCATGAAAAAAGTTTCCCGAAAGGCAGGCCGCCATATCCGCACTCCGCGCATACCGGCTACATTGCCCGTCCATGATTTGGATTGTCCGGAATGCGGAGCAGGCAATACCCTTCCCGAATTGGACAGGGGGGAAGAAGCCTCATGCCACCGCTGCGGCCATGATTTTGTCCGTATAGAACGCCAACCTTTTATGCTGCCTCTGGCTTTGGCATCGGCCGCTGTCATTGTGATGCTGTGCGTATACGGCATGCAGTTTATGACAGTAAGCTCGACCGGAATTTACGAATACATCACGCTGCCGATGATGGTCAAAACCCTGATTGCGGGTAATTTCGGTTTTCTGGCAGAAATCATGCTGCTGTTTACATTCGGTACACCCGTACTGCTGGTTGTACTCTGCTTTTATGTTTACGGTGCTTTGCAGCAGGGTATTCGTCTGCCTGGTCTGCTTCACGCAACCAGAATGCTGGTCAGGATACGCGGGTGGATGATGGTGGACGTATTCTTTATTTCCACTCTGGTGGCATATATCAAACTGCACACAATGGTAACGGTGGAATTCGGTCCGGCCTTCTGGCTGATGTTTGTATTGGGCCTACTGCTGACGCGCTTGGCAGCAGCTGTGCCGGAGCATTGGGTGTATTTCCAAATCCACCGCCTGCACAGACAGACACCGATCTGCAACAGCAGTACAGACGGCAGAATATGCTGCAGCCGATGCCTCTATCACAGGCCGTCTGCAGAACCCGTCTGCCAGGTATGCGGCAACCGTCTGTTCCGGCGCAGGCCGAAAAGTTTGAGTCTGGCTTCCGCCTTTTTATTGGCGGCATTCGTGCTTTACATTCCTGCCAATCTGCTGCCGATTATGATTACGTCCAATCCTGCGGAAGTAGAAATCAGTACGATTATGAGCGGCATCATCACAATGTGGCGCACCGACAAACTGGTTGCGGCGATTATTTTCAGTGCAAGTATTATGGTGCCGGTTTTGAAAATCGTTTCTCTGGCGACTCTGATTGCCTCGGCACATTTCGGCCTGCCGGTACGGGCAGAACTTCTGTCGCGCCTATACCGCATCACCGAAATGGTCGGCCGCTGGTCGATGATTGACATTTTCGTCATCATCATTTTAATGACGGCTTTCCAAACGCCGGTCGCCCAAGTTTCGCCCGGACCTGCGGCAGTATATTTCTGTATCGTCGTACTGCTGACCATGCTGTCCGCTTTATTTTTCGATCCTCGGCTGCTGTGGGACAGACAGCGGCAGAGCGATAACAAATGATTGGATTTTATGAACGAACATACTCCCGTCCCGGCCAAAGTCAGAAAAAGCAATTCTGCCGCTTCTTTAGTGTGGCTGATACCGCTGATTGCCGTCATCACCGGCTCCTGGCTTTTATTCGACACCATCCGCAACACAGGTCCCGAAATCACGCTGCTGGTCGACAGTGCAGACGGCATCGAGGTCAACAATACGGCCGTACGCGTGCTGAACGTCGAAGTCGGACGCGTCAACAAAATCCGTCTGCTTGAAGACCTGAAAGGCGTCGAACTGAAAGTACGCCTGAGAGCCGATGCTGCCGATCTGATGCGGGAAGACACACAATTTTGGATTGTCAAACCGCGTATCGACCAAAACGGCATTTCAGGTCTGAACACGCTGGTCTCAGGAGCGTACATTGCCTTCACGCCCGGCAAATCGTCCGAAAGCCGCTATAACTTTACCGTTGCCGACCTGCCTCCTCTGACCGCCATCGGCCAAAACGGCATCCGTCTGAAATTATCGGGCAACAACCATAAAATGCTGGAAGTCGGCAGTCCCGTCATGTACGAAGGCTTCAATGTAGGTACGGTAGAAAGTGCCAAATTCGACACACAAACCCGCCGCGTCAACTATACCGTTTTCATTTCCCAACCGAACGACAAACTGATTAACCAAAGCAGCCGTTTCTGGCTGCAAAGCGGCATCAGCGTCCGAACCGGCAGCAGCGGCGTGAAAATCGACGGCCTGCCGCTGCCCGCACTATTGTCCGGGGCTGTTGCTTTCGATACGCCGGAACCGGATACCGTCGGCACAGTCAAAAGCGAAGATGCTTTCGAAATCCATAACGACCGGCAGAGCATCGACAGCATTCCCGGCCGACGCGCCCTGTATTACATCGTCTTTTTCAAACAATCCGTCCGCGGCCTGAACGTCGGCGCACCTGTCGATTACAAAGGCCTGCGAATCGGCAGCGTATCCGACGTTCCCTATTTCCAAGGCAGCGACAGCCTGAAACTGTTTCAAAACGGCTGGATTCCGGTACGTCTGCGCATCGAGCCCCGCCTGATTGAGCAGAACACAGAAGCACAATCCCAAACCTATTGGCAGAACACCCTGCAGACGGCATTGGCCAAAGGCCTGAGTGCCAATCTGGCAAGCGACAACCTCATACTGGGCAGCCAACGCATCGAATTGAGCGAACAGCCGTCTGCAAACCGCATCAAACCGTTCGCCGAATACCGAGGCTATCCGGTTATCGCAGCAGCCGGCAGCAGCGGATTGGAAGACCTTCAAACACAAGTTTCGCAACTGCTCGACAAGCTGAACAAACTTCCTCTGGACAAAACTGTTGACGGGATCAACGGCAGTCTCGGCGAATTGCAAAATACCCTGAAACAGGCCAACCGTCTGCTCGGCCAAAACCAGACACAGCAGATTCCGACCGAACTCAACCGCACTATGGCCGAACTGCGCCAAACCTTGAACGGCCTGTCGCCCGAATCACCCGCGTACCGCGACATTCAAACCACACTGAACAAGCTCGACAAAACCCTGAGCGACGTCCGTCCCTTGCTCGACACTCTGAAAGAACAACCGAACGCGCTGATTTTCACACCGAACAGCAGCGACCCCGTACCGAAAGGAAGCCGATAATGAAACGCACACTGACCGCCGCCATACTGCTGTTGTCGGCCTGTTCCTCACCGCAAAGCATACAATATCTCACCCTGCCGGACAGTGCCTACATTCTGCCCGAGAGACAAGGCCGCGAACTTGCCCTCAAAGTCGTATTGGCCGAACCGCTGCAACACGGCGGCCCGGTTTACAGAACCGACGCATACAGCCTCCATCCGGCACGCCGACACCTTTGGGCCGTACCGTTGGAGCAAGCCGCCGAAGCGCGTTTGGCCAATGAATTGAACCGTCTCGACCGCACATACCGCTTCACTCCCGTCAAACGCAGCAACTCCGCCCAGACCCTGACTGTTTATCTCGAAGCTTTCAACGGCAGTTATCTCGGACACACTCTGGTGCAGGGTTACAGCCGCTGGCCCGACGGCACTGGCCGGAACTTCCGCATCGAAACACCGCAACAGGGCGACGGCTATCCGGCCATGCTGCAATCACTTTCACAAGGTCTGGGCCGGGCTGCCGAACACATCGCCCGCTAAAACAGCCAAACAAAGCCGTCTGCACCTTGCAGACGGCTTTTTACGGCATTGTCAAAACCAGACGAACCTTACCGGCATCTCCGATTTTCACCGTAAAAAACCGGAAGATTGCAACATCCTCCGGCAAATGATTCAACGGAATAAATCCAGCACTTTAGCAAACACCATCAGCACGCCGTAAGCCAAAGGCAAACCAACCAGCAGCCAGCGCCACCACACCTGCCAGCCGCCGTGCGACAACGCGCCGGCCAAAAGATAAGCATCGGAAACAGCGGTTTCGTCATCAGGATTACCGCTACCCGCTGCTTGGGCGATACTTTGCTCGTGATGCTTGTGATGCACGGCTTTAACCGCCAAATTGCATAACAGACCGACAATCAGCAACCCCGCCATAATATACATGGTAATACTGTATGCCTGTGCGGCCGGCACGCCGCTCTCGATTTGACTCTGACGGATATAATTGACCAGCACCGGCCCCAATACTGCCGCCAGAGACCATGCCAGGAGCAAACGGCCGTGAATGGCTCCGACCTGGTAAGTGCCGAACAAATCCTTCAAATAAGCCGGAATCGCCGCAAAACCGCCGCCGTACATCGACATAATCACGCAGAATCCGATTACGAACAATACCTTATTACCACCATCGCCGATAGAGGGAACGGCAAAGTAAAGCAGGGAGCCGAGTACGAAAAACGCGGTATAAGTTGCTTTTCTGCCGATTTTGTCGGAAATGCTCGACCAGAAAAAGCGGCCCCCCATATTAAACAGGCTCAGCAGACCGACAAAACCTGCGGCAGCTGCAGCCGACACGGCCGCCTGCGCACCGACCGATGCTTCCGAAAACAATTCCTGAATCATCACGGAAGCCTGCCCCAATACACCGATACCGGCAGTAACGTTCAAGCACAGCACAGCAAACAAAAGCCAGAATTGCGGCGTTTTCACCGCTTTGGACGCACTGACATGGTTTTGCGTCATCAGACCTTTGGGTTTTGGAGCGGTGAAACCGGCCGGTTTCCAGCCGTCTGCAGGTACTTTAATCGTCCACACGCCGAACATCATAAACACGAAATACAGTGCGCCCAGCACGGCAAAGGTTTCCGCCACACCTACCGAAACAGGCGAAGCAAAATAATTCATCAGAGCAACCGACAAAGGCGAGGCTAACATTGCGCCCCCTCCGAAACCCATAATCGCCAAACCTGTTGCCATGCCCGGTTTGTCGGGAAACCATTTCATCAGTGTGGAAACCGGACCGATGTAGCCCAATCCCAAACCGATGCCGCCCAATACGCCGTTGCCCAAATAAAGCAGCCAGAGATTGTGCGTCTGCACGCCCAGGGCGGCCACCCAGAAACCCGCACCGAAACAGCAGGCAGCAGCAAACATGGCTTTGCGCGGTCCGACCCGCTCCATCCATGTGCCGAACATTGCCGCCGATGCGCCCAATACGGCCAGAGCAATGCTGAAAATCCAGCCGACCGTTGTCAGTTGCCAATCTTCGGGCGCGGATTGCGTGATGCCGACAAGCCTGGTCAACGGCGCGTTAAACACCGAATAAGCGTAAATCTGGCCGATGGAAAGATGTACGGCCAATGCTGCCGGCGGCACCAGCCAGCGGTTATAGTTTTCCGGTGCGACTGTGTATTTTCGGTCGAGAAACGACATATATTCCCCCCAATGTTCAAAATAGTCGGATATTGTAACAAAAATACAATATGAGTTCTTTTTCTTTTATTTTGCATTGGTTATTCGTTTTATTCATGCAGAATGCCGTCTGCAACACCTGCAGACGGCACCGAGAGCGGCTCGTCAGCGGCCGCCGAAATGAATGCGCGGATCAATCCAGGCATACGACAAATCAGACAGCAATTTTGCCGCCAACCCCATCAGTGTGAAAACGTAAAGCGTTCCCATTACCACAGGATAATCGCGCTTCACTACCGATTCGTAGGACAGCAGACCCAAGCCGTCTAAGGAAAACAGAGTCTCAATCAAAAGGCTGCCGGTAAAAAACGCGCCGATAAATGCTGCCGGAAAGCCGGTAACTAGGGGGATCATGGCATTACGGAAAACATGACGGGTCAGAATCTGCCGCCGACTCAAACCTTTTGCCCTGGCAGTCAGCACATATTGGCGGCGGATTTCTTCCAAAAAAACGTTTTTCGTCAATACCGTCATCACTGCCAGATTGCCCGCCACCGAAGCAGTAACCGGCAAGGCGATATGCCACAGATAATCGGCAATTTTCGCCGACCATGAGAGTGTTTCCCAATCGTCTCCGACCAAACCTCCCTGCGGAAACCAGCTCCAAAAACTGCCGCCTCCGAACAAAACCAGCAAAGCCAGTCCCAAAACAAACGGCGGAACCGTATAAGCGACTACAATCAGCACGCCGCTGAACACATCGAAACGACTGCCATCCTTCACGGCTTTGACAATCCCCAAGGGAATACAAATGAGATATGTCAGGAAAAACGTCCACAAACCCAAGCTCATCGATACCGGCATTTTCTGCCGCACCAATTCGGCAACCGTTGCATGATGAAAGAAACTTTCTCCCAAATCAAAACGCAAAAACCGCCCAATCATTTCCATAAAACGCTGCAAGGGAGGCTTGTCGAAACCATACAGAGTATTGAGCTTGGCCAATTCTTCCGCAGCCAGCACTCCCCCCTGTCCCGCTCCATGCGCCACACCGGCAGCCACTTCTCCTGGAATGCCGCTGCCCGACAGCTGCGCCGCCAATTGATCGACCGGCCCGCCGGGAACAAATTGGATAACGGCAAACGTCAAAGCCAAAATACCGAACACAGTCGGCACCAGCAGCAGCAAACGTTTCAAAATATAGGCAAACACGGCAAATCCCGACTGTAAAAGGCCGTCTGCAAAATATCTGCAGACGGCATATGTTTACTTATTAATAAAAAAATCCAACAAAGGCTGTACCATCAGTTCTTTAAACAAAAATCCGAACACGCCCAATCCCAGTACCAAAAACAGGATGAACATACCGAATTTTCCGGCATTGGATTTTTTGCCCAAATCGTAAACAATAAAGCCCAAAAAGATAATAAGAACCGTCAGACAGATTTTTAATGCCCAACTGGAAAACTCCGCTTCGCTCATATCGTATTCCTATCTGTTAACAGCCGTCTGCAAATTAAGAATCCCGGCTCAAACGGCTTTGGCCAATGCCTGCTGCAAATCGGCAATCAAATCGTCGGCGTGTTCCAAGCCCACAGAAATTCTCAGCAGGCCTTCCGGAATACCGGCCTCCTTTTTGGCCTCTGCACTCATTTTGCCGTGCGTGGTTGTCCAAGGATGGGTAATTGTCGAACGGACATCGCCCAAATTGGCGGTTTTCGAGAAAATTTCCACACTGTCCAATACCTTCCAAGCCGCCGCTTGGCCTCCTCCGACTTCAAACGCTACCACAATGCCGCCTGCAGCCTGTTGTTTTTTCACCAAATCCGCCTGAGGGTGGTCGGCAAAACCCGCATGAAAAACATTTTTCACTTGAGAATGGGAACGCAACCAAGCCGCCAGTTTGTCTGCATTGGCGCATTGCTTCTCCATACGGACAAACAATGTTTCGCAACCGCTCAGCAAAGTCCAAGCATGAAACGGCGACATCGATACGCCTGCTGCGTTCATATAAAGCTGGACTTCTTTCATCAGTTCGGCACGACCGCTCACCACGCCGCCCTGTACGCGCCCCTGTCCGTCAATCGCTTTCGTAGCCGACTGCACGGACAAATCTGCGCCCCATTTCAAAGGCTGCTGCAAAGCCGGAGTCAAAAAGCTGTTGTCCACCGCCAAAAGCACGCCGTTTTCATGCGCAATAGCAGCCAGGCTTTCCAAATCGGCCACTTCGTTCAAAGGATTGGACGGCGTTTCCAAGAAAAACATTTTAGTGTTCAGGCGAAGAGCTGCACGCCATTCGCTCAAATCCGTTTGGGAAACGAAAGTAATATCGATGCCGAAACGTTTGACGTGGTTGGTCAGAAAACCCATAGTCGTTCCGAACAGGCTTCTGCTGCACACCAAATGGTCGCCTGCGCCGAGAAAGGTCAGCAAAGCAGCTTGAATGGCCGCCATGCCTGTTGCCATGGAAACCGACTGTTCCGCGCCTTCCAGCTGCGAGACGCGCTGATTGAACGCGGCTACGGTCGGATTGGCCGTCCGGCTGTATGTAAAGCCTGCTTTTTGTCCGGCAAACAGTGCCGCACCGTCTGCGGCAGTATCGAACATAAAGCTGCTGGTCAGAAACAGCGCCTGATTGTGTTCGTTGTATTGTGTTTGGAGTTTGGATCCGCGTATTGCCAGCGTTTCGGGATGGAGTGTCTGGGTCATGTTTTTTTCCTCGCAAAACGGAACAAGCCGTCATACCCTGCACGGCTTGCCCGCTTTGTTTTAATCGTCTCTGTTGTCATCCACGCGCACACTGTGGTCGATCAGACCGGAACGGACAAATGCCGCCGCACCGGAAGATTTGCTGCCGGACAAGCGGTTCAGATAGTTTTCATCAATATCTCCTGTTACATAGCAGCCGTTGAAACAGGAACTGTCGAAACCGTCGATTTTCGGATTCATACTGCGGATAACGTTTTCCAAATCGCCCAAATCTTGGAATACGCAGCCGTCTGCACTGATTTCTGCCGCGACTTCCGTCGCACTTCTGCCGTTGGCAATCAATTCTTCACGGGTGGGCATATCGATGCCGTAAACGTTCGGATAGCGTACTTCCGGGGCCGCTGAGGCGAAAAATACCTTCTTCGCGCCTGCTGCCCGTGCCATTTCGACGATTTCGCGGCTGGTCGTACCGCGAACAATGGAGTCATCCACCAGCAGAATGTTTTTACCTTCGAACTCGGACGGCATGGGATTGAGCTTCTGACGCACCGATTTTTTGCGCGTGGCCTGACCCGGCATAATAAAAGTTCGACCGATATAGCGGTTTTTGATAAAACCTTCGCGGTAGGGTTTGCCCAAGTGGTGCGCCAGTTCCATCGCGCTCGGACGGCTGGTATCGGGAATGGGCATAACCACGTCGATTTCGTTCAAGTCCAATTCTTTTTTGACTTTTTCCGCCAAAGTTACGCCCATTTTCACGCGCGATTCGTAAATCGATACGCCGTCAATCACAGAATCCGGTCGGGCGAAGTAAACATATTCGAACAAACATGGCTTCAAACGACTGTGTTCCGCACACAATTTGCTGTGTACTTTGCCGTCCAAACCGATGAAAACAGCCTCGCCAGGTGCCACATCACGCACGGTTTCGTATGCCAGACTGTTAAATACTACGGATTCGGAAGCTACGCCCCAATCGCTGGTGCCATCTGCATTATCCTGCCGACCCAACACCAGCGGACGGATGCCGAAAGGATCGCGGAAAGCCAGCAAACCGTAGCCCGCAATCAGCGCCACCACGCCGTAAGCGCCTCGCACGCGTTGGTGCAGACGGCTTACCGCGTTGAAAATCTGCCCGACCGACAAGCGGCTGCCGCCGTCGTGAATCAGCTCTTTGCGCAACTCATGCGCCAACACATTCAGCAGAACTTCGGAATCGGAGCCGGTATTCACGTGGCGCAAATGCTTGTTGCATACATTTTCGTACAGTTCGTCCGTATTGGTCAGATTACCGTTGTGCGCCAAAACGATGCCGAAAGGCGAACTGACATAAAACGGCTGCGCCTCGGCACTGCTTCCGGCATTTCCCGCAGTCGGATAACGCACATGGCCGATGCCGATATTGCCGGTCAGATCGCGCATATTCCGTGTGCGGAACACTTCGCGCACCATGCCCTTGCCTTTATGCATATGGAAAGTCGAACCCTCCATAGTTGCAATACCGGCAGCATCTTGTCCGCGGTGCTGCAACATCTGCAAACCGTCATAAAGCAACTGATTGACCGGCTCGTGAGCCAAAAGGCCGAAAACGCCACACATCTGAATGTCTCCGAAAAATTAAAATTGCGAACGGGGTAATTTGTCTGCCCAATATTCGGGCAGATAAGGAACAGCCGACCATGCCAGCTTTTCAAAATACGGCGCGGTGAGCGACAATTGCCAGTCGGCTGTTTTCGGCAGATCGGTAAACGCACATAACGATACGGCCACAGTTACCAGCAACACGCCTTTCGCCAAACCGAACAGGCAGCCGAGCAGACGGTTGATACCGCCCAAACCGGCAGAATCTGCAGCAGCAGAAAGAAATGAGCGCAAGAGTTTCATCACCAGCCAAACAGCCACAAACAACAACACAAATCCGGCAGCCACCGATAAGGCTTCGGGTCTCACCGAAGGAAATGCGGCTTCGGCAAATGGCACGGCAAACATTCTGGCCGACACCAAAGCCGTCAACCAAGATGCAAGCGACAGCAGCTCTGCAATCAGTCCGCGCATCAGGGATACGGCCGCAGACAACACCAGCACCCCCAACACCAACATATCGAATACGGTCATTTATTTGTCGATTACCTTGCCGTTAATGCCCTTCTCTTTCAAACGGGTTAAAGCCCGCTCGGCAGCCGCCCGGTTCGGATAGGAACCGGTACGCACGCGGTACACCTTGCCTTTGTCTGTATTGACTGTTGTAATGTCGACAATAATACCTGCATCGTTCAAGCGTTTTTTCATCTGTTTGGCCTGTTCGATGTCGCGGAAAGCACCTGCCTGAATATTGGCTTTGCGTTCTTTATCCGCCCTGCCTTCGGATTTTGCGGCAGCTCGGTTTTCCGTTTTTCTGTCGGCAGATTTTTTCTCTTCGATTCTGCGTTTGCTTTCAGCCTGTTTTTTCAGTTCTGCGGCACGGCGTTCTGCTTCGGCCGCCTGTTTTCTCAATTCTGCCGCCCTGCGCTCGGCTTCGGCCACTTTGGACTGCACGCTTTCTTTTTTCTCTGCATTCCTGCGTTCCTGCTCGCGTTTTTGCGCATCGGCTTTGGCGGCATCCGCTTTCCTGCGCTCTTGAAGACGGCGTTCTTCATCTGCCTTTTTCTGTGCGGCACGTTTGGCTTCTTCTGCCGTACGTTCTTTTTTGCGCCGCTCTTCCTCGTCTTTTTTACGGCGTGCCGCTTCGCGTTCCTTACGTTCCTTCAAGCGGCGTTCTGCTGCCTCCTGTTCCTGCCTGCGCCGGTCTGGCTCTGTCTCCGAATGTTTGTCGGGCATTTTCGGAAAGCTGACTGCTCCGACCGGCAACGACCCGGCTGCAGACGGCTGAACGACGGTTTCTGCTTCTCCTGCCGACCCTGTCTGCGAATGACGGGCGGCATCTTCTTCGATAATCCGTACCAGTTCTTCATCGCTCAAACGGTCAATCGGCACCGGTGCCGAATCGGTTGCAAGATGTACCGAAACCGCTGCGGTTTCTTGGCGGCCGCTCTGTTTTTCAGTCGGCACTTCTACATCGCTTGCGGCTGCAGACGGCATATTCGGAACCGCTTCCTGCCCTGAATGGTATTCTGCGGAAGCCATGCTGACTGTTTGCACTTCCTGTTCCCGGCTATCCGAGTTCCAAGCTTTAGCCAACAATATCCCCGCCACCAGAACCATAGCAGAAGCTCCTGCCAGGCGGCGGCGGTTGGTACGTTTCAATTTCTCGATTTCGTCTTGATTGGAACGTCTGTCAGTCATGATTTTTCCGTTCTCACTTTAAAACAGCCATTACTTCGGCTACGGTATGGAAAGAGCCGAAAACCGTTATTCTATCATTTTCCGCTGCTTCCGACACCGCCGCCCGGTAAGCCTCGGCCACGGTGTCGAACATGCGTACGGAAACTATGCCCTGCACCGCCAGTTTCGCCGCGATGTCTTCGGCACGCATGCCGCGCGGCATATCCAAAGGAGCCAGAAGCCATTCGTCGAACTGGTCTTTCAAAATTCCGATAACTCCGTCTATATCTTTGTCTGACAGCATACTGAACACGGCCGTACGTTTTTCGGCAAACGGCAGCTTAATCAGACTTTGCCGCATGGCGCGTGCTGCGTGAGGATTATGCCCGACATCTAAAACCGTCAGCGGACGGCCGGGCAATACTTGGAAACGTCCGGGATTTTCCACCAGCAGCAGGCCGCGTTTGATGGAACCGATGTCGATGGGCAGCCGTTTGCCGAGGCATTCTACAACGGCCAGCGCGCACGATGCGTTGTTCAACTGGTAGGCACCGCGCAAGGCGGGCAACGGCAGGGCGTTGCGGTTACGGCTCATGCCGTCTGCAGACATCGGCTTGTTTTGCGGATGGAAACGGAAAGACCATTGCTGGTTTTCCAATGTGGCAAAACTGAAATCTTCGCCCGCCTGCACGCGCACTGCGCCGACCTGCAACGCACATTCGGCCACGCTGTCGGGCAGGCTGAAGCCGCAGACTGCCGGTTTGCCGGCACGGAAAATGCCTGCTTTTTCGCGACCGATCTGCTGTATATCGCTGCCCAGAAAGGCCTGATGGTCCAAATCGACACTGGTAAGGACCGCCACATCGGCATCAAATATGTTGACTGCGTCCAAACGGCCGCCCAGGCCGACTTCCAAGATCATCACATCGACTTGCTCGCGGATAAAAATATCTGCGGCAGCCAAAGTGTTGAATTCGAAATAGGTTAGCGAAATATCGCCTCGCGCCGCTTCGATACGTTCGAAAGACGACACAATCGTGCCGTCTGCAACAGGTTCTCCGTTAACGGCAATCCGTTCGTTGAAGCGCAGCAGGTGCGGACTGATCAACGTGCCGGTTTTGAAGCCGGCCTGTTTGTAGATTTGCGTGAGAAAGGCGCAGACTGATCCTTTGCCGTTGGTTCCGGCAACAACAATCACTGGGCATTGCGGATGCAGTCCCATGCGCGTTCTGACTTCTCCCACACGCTCCAAGCCCATATCGATCAGACCTTTGCTGTGGGCGGTTTCCAGATGGGCCAGCCATTGGTTTAAGGTTTTTTCTGTCATGTTTTCGACCATATGCCGTCTGCAGACGGCATTCCGATTATTCGGAACGCAGTTCGCGCCGCAGGATTTTGCCGACGTTCGATTTCGGCAATTCGTCTCTGAATTCGATTTGACGCGGTACTTTGTATGCCGTCAGATATTCCCGGCAGAATATACGCAGTTCCTCTTCGGTCAGACTTTCGTCTTTTTTCACCACAAACAGTTTGACCGCCTCACCCGTTTGTTCGCTCTTCACACCGATGCAGGCTGCTTCCAAAACCTTCGGATGCAATACGGCAACATCTTCGATTTCGTTCGGGTAAACGTTGAATCCGGATACGACAATCATGTCTTTTTTGCGGTCGACCAGTTTGAACCAGCCTTTTTCATCCATCACGGCAATGTCGCCCGTACCCAGAAAACCCCGTCCGTCGATTACTTTGGCGGTTTCTTCCGGTCGCTGCCAATATCCCTGCATCACTTGCGGACCTTTCACCCACATTTCGCCTGGTTCGCCCTGTGCTACCGTGTTGCCTTCCCCGTCGCGCAATTCGATTTCGGTACTCGGAATAGGCAGACCGATACAGCCCGTATAAGCCGGAATATCCAGAGGGTTGCAGCACACACCCGGACTGGCTTCGGTCAGACCGTAGGCTTCGACAATCGGCGTACCGGTAATATTTTTCCATTTCTCGGCAACGGCTTTTTGTGTCGCCATGCCGCCGCCCAAAGTCAGTTTGTAAGACGAAAAGTCAAGTGCGGCAAAATCCTCCCGGTTCGCCAGCGCGTTAAACAGCGTATTGAGACCGATAAAGACGGATATTTTGTTTTTCGACAACTCTCCGACAAATGCAGGCAAATCGCGGGGATTGGCAATCAGAAGAACTTTGGACCCCGACTGCATAAAAATCATCAGATTGATCGTCAGAGCCAGAATATGGTAAAGCGGCAAAGCGGCAATGACGGTTTCTTCGCCCTCTTTCAAGCGATCCCCTATCCATTCCGCTCCCTGCAGCATATTGGCGATAATATTGCCGTGCGTCAGCACCGCACCTTTTGCCACACCGGTCGTACCTCCGGTGTACTGCAAAAATGCAATGTCGTTTTGAGACAAACCGACCGGCTGCAAAGTATGCCCGGCTCCCAGCTTCAAAGCCGTCTGAAACGCTACCGCACCTCCGATCCGGTAATCGGGCACCATTTTTTTCACTTTGCGCAGCACGAAATTCATCAATGCGCCTTTAATCGGGCCGAACATTTCTCCAATGCTCGCCACCACCACCTTGCGTATACCTGTGCGCGGCAGAACTACTTCCAACGTATTGGCAAAGTTTTCCAGAACGACTATCGTTTCCGCACCGCTGTCGTTGAGCTGGTGCTCCAACTCCCGTGGCGTGTAGAGCGGATTGGTGTTCACCGCAACCATGCCAGCCTTCAAAATCCCAAACAGAGCCACAGGATATTGCAGAATATTCGGCATCATAACCGCCACACGGCTGCCGCGCGGCAGTTTCAGCACATTTTGCAGATAAGACGCAAAACGGTCGGACAAACTGTCGATTTCGGCATAAGTCAACACCTTGCCCATGCTTTGGAACGCCGGCCTGTCGGCGAATCTGCGGCAGCTTTGCTCGAAGACATCGCAAACGGACTGGTAACGACCCATATCGATTTCAGGTGCGATGCCCATTTCCCGATACGTTTTCAACCAAGGTTTTTCCATTATTGTTCCCTTTATCTTGCCGTCTGCAACTCAAAACAACAACCTGCAGACGGCTTCGCCAAAAACCGGAAAAAGCCCCATCAGATTCGGATGAGCTCTTTGTCCGTTCCTTTAATTACACCGCCGCCCAAACAGATTTCCCCGTCGTACAATACGGCAGACTGTCCCGGCGTTACCGCCCACTGCGGCTCGTCAAACAGCAATTCTGCCACAGCGTCGTCCGAATAACGCAGCGTACATGGCGCATCAGCCATACGGTAACGCGTTTTGCAGGTATAACGTCCTTCTTTCGGGCGTTGGGGCAGCGTCCAACTCAAATCGTCCATCGTCAGACTCTTCGTATACAGCAGGGGATGGTCGTGTCCCTGCACGACAAGCAACTCGTTGCGCGGCAAATCCTTGCCCGCCACAAACCAAGGTTCGCCCGCGCCGCCGATACCCAAGCCCCTGCGCTGGCCGATGGTATAAAACATCAGACCCAAATGCTCGCCCACGCGTTTTCCCTCCGGCGTAACCATATCACCGTTATCTGTCGGCAGATATTTCTGCAAAAACTCCCTGAACGGCCGTTCGCCAATAAAGCAAATACCGGTACTGTCTTTTTTTGCGGCGGTCGGCAACCCCGCCTCGGCAGCCAAGCGGCGCACCTCGGGCTTTTCCAAATGTCCCAAAGGAAAAACCGCACGTTCCAACTGATGCGGTTTCAAACGGTATAAGAAATAACTTTGGTCTTTATTCGCATCCAAACCCTTAAGCAGATAATGCACACCGCCGCGCACTTCCTTACGGGCATAATGCCCCGTAGCAATCACGTCCGCCCCCTGCTCCAAAGCATATTCCAAAAAACATTTGAACTTGATTTCCGCATTGCACAAAACATCGGGATTCGGTGTACGTCCCGCACGGTACTCCCGCAGAAAATAAGCAAACACACGGTCTTTATACTGCTCGGCAAAATTAACGATATCGATATCGATATCCAGAATATCAGCCACCGCCATCGCATCCAGCGAATCCTGTTTGATACTGCAATATTCGTCGTTATCGTCATCTTCCCAATTCTGCATAAACACACCGCACACACTGTGCCCCTGCTGCTTCAAAAGATAGGCACAAACGGAAGAATCGACACCGCCGGACAATCCGGCAATAATATTTTGAGAAATCGTTTCAGACATAAAATCGGAAACCGTCAGTCGGAAAAAGGCGGATTTTACTCTTTTCGGGCAATGTTTGCATACCGGAAATCGCAAAACAGACAAGACTCATACGGAAAAACCCGCAAACTTTAAACAACAAGTTTGCGGGCTTCAAATATCTGGCTCCCCGACCTGGGCTCGAACCAGGGACCTGCGGATTAACAGTCCGTCGCTCTACCGACTGAGCTATCGGGGAATTAAAGTCGGAATTATATGCAGAGAAAAAAATCCTGTCAAATATTTTTTCAAAACGCGCTTACTGCAAAACGTCCTGCCGCCCGCCCCAACGTCCAACCCAATCCTCTCGTACGCCTGCCAAGTGATTTTCGGTATAATGCAAAGTTTTGCAAACTGTCTGCTGAATTTGCGGCATTTACGGGAGAACATTTTATGAGCAGCCAAAAAACCTGGTCGGGCCGTTTTCAAGAACCGGTCAGCGAACTGGTCAAAAAATATACAGGTTCCATCGATTTCGACAAACGTCTGGCAAAATGGGACATTCAAGGTTCGCTGGCACACGCGCAAATGCTGCACGACACCGGCGTATTGAACGCGGACGACTTGGCAGCCATCCGTCATGGCATGGCGGAAATCATGGCCGACATCGAAGCCGGACATTTGGAGTGGTCGCTGGACTTGGAAGACGTTCATATGAATATCGAACGCCGTCTCACCGACAAAATCGGCGATGCCGGCAAACGTCTGCACACCGGACGCAGCCGCAACGACCAAGTCGCCACCGACATACGTTTGTGGCTGCGCGATGAAATTTCACTGATCCGCAACCTGATTCGCGACCTGCAGACGGCATTGCTGGACTTGGCGGAACAGCACGCCGATGCAGTGATGCCCGGTTTTACGCACTTGCAGGTCGCCCAACCAGTCAGCTTCGGCCACCATATGCTGGCCTATGTTGAAATGCTCGGTCGCGACGACGAACGTATGGCCGACTGCCGCCGCCGCGTCAACCGTATGCCTTTGGGTGCCGCCGCATTGGCAGGTACGACCTATCCGATCCAACGCGAAACCACCGCCCGTCTGCTGGATTTCGAACAAATCTGCCAAAACTCGCTCGATGCCGTATCCGACCGCGATTTTGCCATCGAATTTACCGCTGCAGCCAGCTTGATTATGGTACATTTGAGCCGCCTGTCGGAAGAGCTGATTTTGTGGATGAGCCCGCGTTTCGGCTTTATCGACATCGCCGACCGCTTCTGTACCGGCTCCTCCATCATGCCGCAAAAGAAAAACCCCGACGTTCCCGAACTGGTACGCGGAAAATCCGGCCGCGTTGTCGGCCATCTGATCGGTCTGATTACCTTGATGAAATCACAACCCCTCGCTTATAACAAAGACAACCAGGAAGATAAAGAACCGCTGTTCGATACCGTTGACACACTGATCGACACATTACGGATTTATGCCGACATGATGCGCGGCGTTACCATCAAGCCGGACAATATGCGTGCCGCCGTCATGCAGGGCTTTGCCACAGCAACCGACTTGGCCGACTATCTGGTGAAAAAAGGTATGCCTTTCCGCGACAGCCACGAAGTCGTTGCCCTCGCCGTTCGCCATGCAGATCAGGCTGGTGTGGATTTGAGCGAATTGCCGCTGGAAGTTCTGCGCAGCTTCTCCGATCTGATTAGTGAAGACGTTTACAGCGTATTGACTCCGGAAGGCAGTCTGAACGCCCGCAACCACTTGGGCGGCACAGCCCCCGAACAAGTACGTCTGCAAGCCGCACGTTGGAGAGTACTGCTGAACGAAACCGTTTGAAGCAGATATACTGCTTCATGCCGTCTGCAGTTCGGGCCGCAGACGGCATATTCTTAAACATTTGCTATTTGCAGAAATCTTGGCTATAATAAATTTTTTCGCGGAAAGGTGGATGAGTGGTTGAAGTCGCACGCCTGGAAAGCGTGTATACGTGAATAGCGTATCGAGGGTTCGAATCCCTTCCTTTCCGCCACTAAATAATTTGCAATGTTTTTCCAAACATTGCAAAACTTTTAAAAACCCTTAAATCTCAATAATTTAAGGGTTTTTCACATCTGATTGTTTTCAACACCGCTTCAACTCTTTTCATTCTGTTTCATTCTTTATGGTATTTTATTTGGTATTTTTTAAGATACTGGAAACCATGTCTAAAATCGTCAAACTGCTTAACGCAAATCAATCCTGATTAAAATATCAACTGTCCGACAACAGAAATTTTGTCCGCATTTTCCCTAGTAGTGCCCACAGTATGATTCAACTGTTACAACTGCTGTTACGGCAACACAATAAAACAGCGGCAAGCCGTGCCTGCCGCTGAATCCGCCATCAATATAATGAACTGCTTATTCTGATGTTTCTCAATCCTGTCTCTTGGTTTGAAACATCCAAATACCAGACTTCAAAGAAATTTACAGCAACGCTGCCACAACTTTTTCTACTGCTTCGCAAGCTGACAGACTTTGTGCCTGACTGTCTGTGCGACGAGCATATTCGACCACGCCCTCTTTCAAACCTCTGTCCCCGATGACAATGCGGTGCGGAATACCGAGCAATTCGCTGTCGTTCAACAACACGCCTGCTCGTTCGTCTCGGTCGTCCAACAGAACATCTACACCGCGCGACAAGAGTTCTGCATAGATTTTATCCGCAGCTTCTCTCACGGCTTCGGATTTTTTATAGTTCATCGGAACGATGACGGCGGCAAACGGCGCCATTGTTTCGCTCCAAATAATGCCGCGCTCATCGTGGTTCTGCTCAATGGCTGCTGCCACTACGCGGGTTACACCTATGCCGTAACAACCCATTTCCATAATCTGAGCCTTGCCGTTATTATCCAAAAACGAAGCATTCATGGCTCGGGAATATTTGTCGCGCAATTGGAAAACGTGGCCTACTTCGATACCCCGTGCCAATTTCAAACGGCCTTTGCCGCAAGGGCTGGCATCTCCTTCGACTACATTACGCAAATCGACAAATTCCGGCTCGGCGGCATCTCGTCCGAAATTGAATCCGATATAGTGCCAATCGTTGTCGTTCGCACCAATAATCCAATCCGCGCCTTTTTCACAAGCAAAATCGGCATACACCCTGCCTTGGAAACCGACCGGTCCCAAAGAACCGCCGTCTGCTCCGAAGCAGGCACGGATGTGTTCCGCAGAAGCCATCGTCAGCGGAGACTTCACTCCTGTCAGTTTTTCCGCTTTGATGTCGTTAAACTCATGGTCGCCGCGCAAGAGCAGCAATACTAAGCTGCCCTCTTCCTCGCCTTCCGCCACAATGGACTTTAAGGTCTGTTCGGCAGGCACGTTTAGGAAAGCCGTCAGTTCGGCAATGGTTTTCACATTCGGCGTATGCACTTTTTCCAGCGGTTGCGAAGCCGGAGCTCGTTCGCCGGGCAAAGGCAGAGTGGCAGCCAATTCCACGTTGGCTGCAAAATCCGATTCGTCGCTGTATGCAATCACATCTTCGCCGCTGTCGGCCAGTACTTGGAATTCGTGCGATCCGGTACCTCCGATACTGCCTGTATCTGCCGCAACAGGACGGTAGTTCAAACCCAATCGGTCGAAAATACGGCAATAAGCGTCATACATATCACGGTAAGCCGCTTCCAAAGAGGCAAAATCGGCGTGGAAAGAATAAGCGTCTTTCATGACAAATTCCCGCGCACGCATCACGCCGAAGCGCGGACGTACTTCGTCTCGGAATTTGGTGTTGATATGGTAAAAATTTTTCGGCAGCTGTTTATAACTGGTGATTTCCTTGCGGACGATGTCCGTAATCACCTCTTCGCAGGTCGGTCCCAAACAGAAATCACGGTTGTGCCTGTCGCCGAGACGCAGCAGCTCTTTGCCGTAAAATTCCCAACGGCCGCTCTCCTGCCACAATTCCGCAGGCTGCACCACCGGCATCAGCAGCTCCACACTGCCCGCACGGTTCATTTCTTCGCGCACAATGTTTTCTACTTTCCGCAATACGCGCAGGCCCATCGGCATCCAAGTATACAGTCCCGATGCATTGGCCTTAATCAGACCCGCTCGAATCATCAGACTGTGGCTCGGCAAAGCTGCTTCCGCAGGAGCTTCTTTCAAAGTGGAAATAAAAAATCGGCTGGCTTTCATAAATGTTTATTCCCTTATTATCAAAATGTTCGTCCGGCGGTATCAGGCCGTCTGCAGGCAGACTTCCCCAAACGATATGCTCCGCCCAGGATAAAATTGACCATCATTTCTATTTGACTATTTTTTAATCAATTTAATTTAGACAATGACAGGCATTGTCTTTTTTCCGCTTGTCCCGAAGTTATACACCAACTTACCCACATTTTTTGTGTATGATTTCAGCGGCTGCCCTACCGGACACCGTCCGCCATCTCTGGCTGCCGTTTCCTTTGAAAAAGCAAACCGGACAAACCCGACAGTGCAGAATACACCCAAAATCAAAATCAAGTCTTTGTTTCCAATATTATTTTAAAGGTCTTATACCGACTGCATCGCGCACTTTGTCCAATAGTACGCGTGCTTCCGAACGTGCTTTCCGCGCACCTTCCTGCAAGATTTCTTCAATTCGGCCGGGATGTTCCATCAGTTCGTTGAAACGTTCGCGTTTCGGCGCAAGTTCGGCATTCAGCTTCGCTCCCAGAAGTTTTTTGGCTTCGCCCCAAGCCAGGCCGTCTGCAAGCATGCGGATAAATTCCTCTGCCTCCGATGGAGTGGAAAAAGCTTTGTAAATTTCAAATAAAGGACTTTCGTCCGGAAACTTGGGTTCCCCAGGCTCTTTCAGGTTCGTTACAATTTTATTGACTGATTTTTGCAGCTTTTTTTCGGTTTCGAACAGAGGGATGGTGTTGCCGTAGGATTTCGACATTTTGCGACCGTCCAAACCGACCAGCAGCTCGACGTTTTCATCGATTTTCGCTTCGGGCAGAACGAATAATTCCTTAAAACGGTGGTTGAAGCGACCGGCAATATCGCGCGCCATTTCGACGTGCTGGATTTGGTCTCTGCCGACCGGCACATCGCTGGCATTGAACATCAGAATATCGGCCGTCATCAGAATCGGATAACTGTACAAGCCCATCTCGATTTGATGATCCGTATCTTCCAAACCTTTTTCCTGATTATCCTGAACGGCCGCTTTATAGGCATGGGCGCGGTTCATCAGGCCTTTCGCCGTGATGCAGGTCAAAATCCAATTCAATTCGAGAATTTCGGGAATATCGCTCTGACGGTAAAACGTGGTTTTCTCGGGATCCAAACCGCAGGCCAGCCAAGTAGCGGCTACTGCACGGGTGGACTCGTGAATCATTGCCGGGTCATGGCACTTGATGATGCCGTGATAATCGGCAAGAAACAGAAAAGAATCGGATTCGCTGCTTCGGGCTGCCCGAACAGCCGGGCGGATGGCTCCGACATAGTTACCCAAATGAGGAATGCCCGTGGTGGTAACACCGGTTAAAACACGTTTTTTATTCATGCACTTGTCCTGCTGCAGACGGCCTGGACAGTCTGCAAATCTAAATTCGGATTATTCGGGAAGTAAAACTGAAAACCGTTTATTCTAACAGAATCCGATATAACCCGAACGATATTTTGCAGCATCCGGCCACACTGCCGGTTGCGGAATACTCGAACGGTACGCCGCTACTTTAAAATATATTGCCGCAAGCAGAATATGCCGTCTGCAGACGGCATCTTTTCTTACCCGGTCTTTCACACCGTCGCAATGAAACGTTATAATCCGACATTTTTTATTAAGAAAGTGCAAATCATGCAACATCTCAAACAAGCCGTTTCGGGCGCGCAGATTTTGTTTGTCGCCTTCGGTGCCATGGTGCTGGTGCCGCTGCTGACCGGACTGAATCCCGCAATGGCGCTGCTCGGTGCCGGCATCGGCACGCTACTGTTCCAATTGTGCACCAAACGCAAGGTGCCGATTTTTCTCGGTTCCTCTTTCGCCTTCATCGCACCGATTATCTATTCGCTTCAGGAATGGGGCATAGGCAGCACCATGTTCGGTCTGTTTGCGGCAGGTTTTATGTATTTCGTTTTCGCCGCCCTGATTAAATGGCGCGGCTTGGAAGCCGTACACAAGCTGTTACCGCCCGTGGTTATCGGGCCGGTGATTATGGTTATCGGCTTGTCTGTTGCCGCCGTAGCCAGCCAGATGGCAATGGGACAAGCCGGCGGCAATCAGTCGGTGGATTACACCCAATCGCTGCTGCTGTCGGGCTTTACTTTTGCGGTAACCGTTGTCGTTTCCGTGTTCGGCAGCAAAATGATGAAGCTGATTCCCATTCTGATCGGTGTGGCGGCAGGCTATATTGCCGCATGGACGATGGGCTTGGTGGATACTTCGGCCATCGCCGCCGCTCCTTGGTTTGCCGTACCTGAGTTTCACCGCCCCGAAGTCAACTGGCAGGCGGCTCTGTTTATGCTGCCGGTTGCCATTGCACCGGCCATCGAACACATCGGCGGCATCATGGCCATCGGCAAGGTAACGGGCAAAGACTATGCTGCCGATCCCGGTTTGGATAAAACCTTGGCAGGCGATGGTTTGGGAGTGTGCGCGGCAGGCCTGATCGGCGGTCCGCCTGTTACAACTTACGGAGAGGTAACCGGCGCAGTGATGCTGACCAAAAACAGCAATCCCGTCATTATGACCTGGGCGGCGGTATTCGCCATTGCAATGGCCTTCTTCGGCAAATTCAACGCCTTTTTGGCATCGATTCCTCTGCCGGTAATGGGCGGCGTGATGATTCTGCTGTTTGGCACAATTGCTTCTTTGGGGTTGAAAACGCTGATTGATGCACAAGTCGATTTGATGCGCCCGAAAAATCTGGTGATTGTCAGCTCGGTACTGACCACCGGCGTGGGCGGCATGCTGTTCAAATTCGGCAGCATCAGTTTTGCCGGTGTCGGCTTGTGCGCGATTCTGGCCATCGTACTGAATCTGGTTCTGCCCGACCGGCAGGATGCCTGAAACCGCGACTTCCGATCCAACCCAAAGCGGCGGATTGTTCCGCCGCATCATTTTCCAACTTCCACTTTTCTGAAATCAAACAATGATTATTGCTGTTTTTATCATCATTTTCGCTATTCGCCTTTATTCCCTTTCCATCTCCGTCCGCAACGAAAAACGGCTGATTGCCGAAGGTGCCCGCCAATACGGTACTGCCAACTCCAAACTGATGGCTCTGCTGCATATTGTGTATTATTTTTGTTCGCTGGCCGAATCGCAATTGCGCTCCGTACGCTTTGATGCCGTTTCCGCACTCGGCTTGTCTGCCGTCCTGCTGTCTTTTGCCGCCCTGTTTTACGTTATCCGGCAACTCGGTCCGATTTGGACTGTCAAAATCTATATCCGCCCGGAGCACCGCATCAACCGTTCATGGCTGTTCCGCCATGTCCGTCATCCGAATTACTATTTGAACATCGTTCCGGAATTAATCGGTATCGGCCTGCTCTGTCACGCATGGACGGCCATGCTCGTGCTGCTACCGCTTTACGCTTTGGTTTTGACCGTACGCATCCGCCAGGAAGAAGCCGCCATGAAGAGTCTGTTCGAACAAGTCTCCTGATATTCCGAAATACGGCAAAATCTCCGCAACTTATTAACAGGCTGCCGTATTTATGGGAAAATCTTAAGTTTTACTATATTTATCGCAAGGGGCATACCATGTTAGACAGAGAAGGCTACCGCCCCAACGTCGGCATCATCCTCACCAACAACCGCAATCAGGTGTTTTGGGGCAAGCGCGTGCGCGAACATTCCTGGCAGTTTCCGCAAGGAGGCATCAAGCCCGGCGAAAGCCCCGAAACCGCCATGTACCGCGAATTGCTGGAAGAAGTCGGTCTGCTGCCGCACCACGTCAGAATCATCGGTCGGACACGCGACTGGCTGCGTTACGACGTACCGAGCAACTGGGTAAGGCGTGAGTGGCGCGGTTCCTACCGGGGGCAAAAGCAGATTTGGTTTCTGCTGCGGCTGGTCGGACGCGAAAGCGACATTCATCTGCGTGCCACCAGCCACCCTGAATTTGACGGTTGGCGGTGGCACGACTACTGGGCGCCGATTGATGAAGTCATCGACTTCAAACGTGATGTTTACGAAGGCGCGCTAAGTGAGCTGTCGCGCTTTCTGCGCGGCTTGGAAAGTCTGGACACCTTCCGGCAACGCCAAACCGAAAACCCCTGATGTCTTTTGCAGACGGCATCAAATACACTGTGCCGTCTGCAGCTTTTCCCTCCCAACCGGATACCTGAAAGCCATGAGCAAGCAATCATACAGCGAATCGAGCATCACCGTACTCAAAGGCTTGGAGCCCGTCAAAGAACGTCCGGGCATGTACACGCGCACGGAAAACCCGACTCATATCTGCCAAGAGGTTATCGACAACGCCGCCGACGAAGCACTCGGCGGCTTTGCTACGGAAATCGACGTTACCGTCCACGCCGACGGCTCGCTATCCGTACGCGACAACGGGCGCGGTATTCCGACAGGACTCCACCCCGAAGAAGGCGTACCGGTAGTCGAACTGGTGTTTACCCGCCTGCACGCCGGCGGCAAGTTCAACAAAAAAGACGGCGGCAGTGCGTATGCCTTTTCCGGAGGCCTGCACGGTGTCGGCGTATCGGTTACCAACGCACTTTCCACCCGCTTGGAAGTCTGCGTCAGACGCGAAGGCAAAATCCGGAAAATGACCTTCTCCGGCGGCGACGTAATCGAAGCCTTACACGAAACAGGCACATGCGCGGTCAAAGACAGCGGTACCGAAGTACGCATCTGGCCGGACGGCAGATATTTCGAAAGCCCGCAATACAGTATTCCAGAATTGGAACGCCTGCTGCGTGCCAAAGCCGTGCTGCTGCCCGGTGTAACCGTTTCGCTTACCCGTCCGGCCAAAGACTGCGTCGAACCGCTGCGCCAAACCTGGCATTACCCGCAGGGTTTGCAGGATTATCTCCGAAATCTGACCGCCGGCTCCCAAGCTGCCACGCCTGTTTTCGCAGCCGAAAACTACCTTGCAGACGGCACAGAAGATTTTAGCGCGGGCGAAGGTGCGGCTTTCGCACTCGTCTGGCTGGAAGACGGCCAACCCGGAGGCGAAAGCTATGTCAATCTGATTCCCACTCCACTGCACGGCACCCATCTGGCCGGTCTGAAACAAGCTGTGTTTGCTGCTGTCAGCCGCTTTATCTCGCACCACAACCTCCTGCCGCCGCGCGTCAAAATCCAAAGCGACGACGTATTCGACAGAGTGGCTTTCGTACTTTCCGCCCGCATACTCGACCCACAGTTCCAAGGCCAGACCAAAGACCGCCTGACCAATCGCGATGCTTTGAAACTGGTATCTGCCGTCTCGGTCGATCCGATCGAACTGTGGCTGAACCAAAACATCGACACCGGCAAAAAAATTGCCGACATGGCCATCAAACAAGCCCAAGCGCGGATGCGCTCGGCAAAAAAAATCGAAAAGAAAAAAGGCAGCGGCGTTGCTGTTTTACCGGGTAAACTGATTCCCTGCGAAAGCCAGGACATACGCGAAAACGAGCTGTTTCTGGTCGAGGGTAACTCAGCCGGCGGCACCGCCAAAGATGCTCGGATAAAAGACACACAAGCGATTCTGCCTTTGCGCGGCAAAGTTTTGAACAGCTTCGAAGTTCACCGCGACCAACTGTTCAGCAATACCGAAATCCACGATATTTCCGTTGCCGTCGGCATCGACCCGCATCCGCCAGGCGAAACACCGCCCGATTTGGACAGCCTCAACTACGGCAAAATCATCATTCTGTCCGATGCCGATGTAGACGGTTCCCATATTCAGGTGCTGCTGCTCACCCTCTTCTACACGCATTTCCCCGAATTGGTCAGACGCGGTCATATTTATGTGGCCCAACCGCCCCTCTTCCGCATCGATGTCAATGCACAAGGCAGAAACAAACCCGCCCGCAAGCTCTACGCACTCGACCAGAAAGAATTGGACGGCATTTTGGAGAGGCTGCGTCAGGACGGCGTAAAAGAAAACGGCTATTCCATCAGCCGTTTCAAAGGCTTGGGCGAGATGAATGCCGAACAGCTCAAAGACACCACCATGAACCCCGACACCCGCCGTCTGCTGCAAGTCCGCATTCCCGAACACGAGCAAGCCGCAACCCGGGAAATCTTCGTCAAACTGATGGGCAAAGGCGAAGCAGCCGGCCGCCGTGCCTGGATGGAAGCCGAAGGCGACAAAGCCGGTTTGGATATTTGACATATCCTCCCTTCAAGCCGTCTGCAGCCTGCTTGCAGACGGCTTGAATTTTTCTTAAATCCCCGACACATTCCGTTCCCAACAATAAACCGGCCGGCTCTGCCGCAGCCGGTATTCGGTCCTACCGGAACAAGTCTCTCCTCACCGTTTCTGTGGCTGCAGACGGCTTTACAGTACTCCCGAAGACAACAGTCCGAAAAAAACAGGCCGGAGATTTCTCTCCGACCTGCTTCACAGTCGACTAAGATTTATCAAAAACAAATTATTAATCAAACATATATCCAACACCGGCAGAAGCACCGAATTTGCGTTGCGAATTCGCATTGCCCTGCATTTTCAGGATAACTTTACCGTTATCGCTGATTTTCGAGAAGCCGATAGCAAAGGCGTTCTGACCACTGTAAGTACCCACAGCCGCGGCGACCATCGATTTGCCCGGCAGGTAGACCTGCGGAATACCGATTGCCGCGTTCGCACCGGCAATACCGGCGCGGGCGTTTTTGTCGACTTCGCCGATGCGGTTGTTCAGCGGGTTCAGGTCGACATCTACGCGCACGGTGTTGACTTTACCGTCAGGTGCGGTATCGATGCGGACTTTCGTGTTCTTGCCGTCTGCAAAGTTTACAGTGTCGTAAGGTTTCACAAAGTCTGCCGCTTCGCCATTGGCTTGCAGGTTGAAGCCTGCGTTCAATACGTCTCCTACGGTGGCTGCGTTGTTCACCTTATTCTCAACACCTGCCGGCAACTCTTGAGACTTGCTGACATCTTGGTTACCTGTATTAACAGCGTCTTTGTTGTAAGTATCCGGCAAATTGCCTGCAACGTTGCCGACGGTAACTTTGGCACCGTCCTTACCGCCCAACTCCAAGGTGTTCGGCTTGGTGGTGTTGAAGTTCACTTCATTGTCGCCGTTTTTAATACTGATTGCTTTAAACTCTGGGTTTTCCGCAATCTTGACGATCAGCTCGCCGTCGACGTTTTCAACATAGGTGTTTCTGTCGGAAACGGCTTTGGCCGGTACTTGTCTGCCGTTTTGTT
>JAUMYW010000007.1 GCA_030528455.1 Neisseria sp. | reverse complement strand
ATTGCACCTCCAAAAACTGGGACATAGGGTGTCCAACTTTTGGGGTGCAGTTCACTTTCTGAGGCGGTTTTTTCATACCGTCTGTCCGTCAACGGCTTAAATAATGTGCCCGTTTCCGTTACAATGCACGTTTTACTGTTTTTAACTTTTCCTGCATGGCTCCGAGGGCCGCCAGCCGTCTGCACGCAGCAAAGCCCGCGCCAATACGAGAACAACGATGACTGATTACCGCAAAACCGTAAACCTTCTGGATACGCCCTTCCCGATGCGCGGCGACCTTGCCAAGCGCGAACCGGCCTGGATTAAAAGCTGGATTGACCAAAAACGCTACGAAAAACTGCGTAAAAAAGCAGCAGGCCGCCCGAAATTCATTCTGCACGACGGCCCGCCCTATGCCAACGGCGACATCCACATCGGCCATGCGGTCAATAAAATTCTGAAAGACATCATCATCCGCAGTAAAACACTGGCCGGTTTCGATGCGCCTTATGTTCCCGGCTGGGACTGCCACGGCCTGCCGATTGAAGTGATGGTGGAAAAACTGCACGGCAAAAACATGCCGATGGCCAAGTTCCGCGAACTGTGCCGCGAATACGCCGCCGAACAGATTGCCAAACAAAAACGCGATTTTATCCGCTTGGGTGTATTGGGCGACTGGGAACACCCTTATCTGACCATGGATTTCAAAACCGAAGCCGACACCGTCCGCACATTGGGCGAAATCTACAAAGCCGGTTATCTCTACCGGGGAGCGAAGCCGGTTCAATTTTGTTTGGACTGCGGCTCTTCGCTGGCAGAAGCGGAAGTAGAATACAAAGAGAAAATTTCGCACGCCATCGATGTTGCCTATCCTTTCCAAGACACTGCCGCTCTCGCCGCCGCATTCGGCATTGCCGTATTCGACGGCGCGGCGTTCGGCGTGATTTGGACGACTACGCCGTGGACGCTGCCTGCCAGCCAAGCCGTTTCCGCCGGAGCCGATGTGGCCTACCAACTGTGGGATACTCCGAAAGGCAAGCTGCTCTTGGCCGCCGACCTTTCCGAAGAAACGCTGAAACGCTACGGTTTTGCAGACGGCATCGCCCTGTTGGGCGAAACGTCCGGCGCAAAGCTGGAAGGCCTGCTGATGAGCCATCCTTTCTTGGAGCGCGACATTCCCGTTCTGCTCGGCAGCCACGTAACCACCGATGCCGGTACCGGCCTGGTACACACCGCTCCCGCACACGGTCTGGAAGACTACCAAGTCTGCCGCCAATACAATATCGAGCTGTACAATCCCGTCAATGCCGAAGGCCGCTACATTGCCGAAGTGCCGCGTGTTGCAGGCATGACCGTCTGGGAAGCCAACGCCGTCGTCATCGAATGGTTGGAAGAAAACGGCCGCCTGCTCGCACACAACAAAATCGAACACAGCTACGCCCACTGCTGGCGGCACAAAACCCCGCTGATTTACCGCGCCACCGGCCAATGGTTTATCGGTATGGACAAAGCCGGCACTTCGGGCAACACTCTGCGCAACAACGCCCTGAAAGCCGTGGACGACACCGAATTTTTCCCCGCCTGGGGCCGCGCCCGTCTGCAAGCCATGATTGAAGGCCGACCCGATTGGGTCGTCAGCCGCCAGCGTTTCTGGGGTACGCCGATGACTTTCTTCGTTCACAAAGAGAGCGGCGAGCTGCACCCGAATTCTGCCGAACTGTTGGAAAAAGTCGCACTGAAAATCGAAGAAAAAGGCATCGAAGCATGGTTTGCTCTGGATAAAAGCGAGCTGCTTTCCCCCGAAGACTGCGAACAATACGACAAATTGTCCGACACCATGGACGTTTGGTTCGATTCGGGCAGCACGCATTTCGCCGTTTTGAAACAGCGCGAAGAGCTGGCTTGGCCCGCCGATCTGTATCTGGAAGGCAGCGACCAACATCGCGGCTGGTTCCAATCTTCTATGCTGACAGGCTGTGCCACTCTGGGTCGCGCACCCTACAAACAATTGCTGACCCACGGCTTCGTAGTCGATCAAAACGGTCGAAAAATGTCGAAATCTATGGGCAACGTCGTTGCGCCTCAGGAAGTGTATAACGAATTCGGTGCCGATATTCTGCGCCTGTGGACAGCGGCAACCGACTACTCCGGCGAACTGGCGATTTCCAAAGAAATCCTGAAACGGGTAACCGAATCCTACCGCCGCCTGCGCAATACGCTGCGTTTCCTGCTGGCCAATCTGAGCGATTTCAATCCGATCGAACACGCCGTTCCGCAAGACCAAATGGTGGAAATCGACCGCTACGCGCTGGTTTTGGCACGCCGTCTGCAAGACAGGCTGGCAGGCGACTATTATCCGCGTTATGCCTTCCACTTTGCGGTTCAGGACATCGTGAACTTCTGTTCGGAAGATTTGGGCGCGTTCTATCTCGATATTTTGAAAGACCGTCTCTACACCACCAAAACCGACAGTCATGCGCGCCGATCCGCACAAACCGCGCTTTACCACATCACGCGCAGCCTGGTATTGCTGATTTCGCCGATTCTGTGCTTCACTGCTGAAGAAGCGTGGGACATCATCGGCGGCGGCGAAGAAGACAGCGTGCTGTATCATACCTTGCACGATTTTCCGACCATGCCGTCTGCAAGCGAAGAGGCTTTGGTAGAAAAATGGAACGCCCTGCGCGAAGTCCGCAGCGCAGTTACCGCCGCCATCGAGCCGCTGCGTACCGACAAATCGGTCGGCTCCTCGCTGCAGGCCGAAGTGGAAATCACCGCTCCTGCCGACATCTTCGCCGCTCTTCAAGCCTTGGGCAAAGAACTGCGTTTCGCCCTTTTGGTATCGGAAGCAGTTGTTAAAGAAGGCGCGGAATTGGCGGTAACGGCCAAAGTCAGCGGCGGCGAAAAATGCGAACGCTGCTGGCATTACACCGACGATGTCGGCAGTGCCGCCGGACACGAAACCGTCTGCGCGCGCTGCGCCGACAATATCGACGGTGAAGGCGAAAGCCGCGATTACGTGTAAAGCTGTTTGCGTTTGACAGCAAATGCCGTCTGGAAAACCGACTTTGTGTTTTGCAGACGGCATAACTTTACCCTGTCTGCAGCCGACTTCGAAACCACACGCAAAAACATCCGCGCCCGAAAGAGCACGGATGTTTTATATGCCGTCTGCAAACCTTATTTTTTCAACATTGGGAAGCCCAGCTTCTCGCGGCTTTCCACATATTTCTGCGCCACAATACGGCTCAAAGCACGAATACGGCCGATATAAGTCGCCCGCTCGGTAACCGAGATCGCACCGCGTGCATCCAGCAGATTGAACGTATGACCGGCTTTCAACACCAGTTCGTAAGCAGGCAGTGCCAACGACACATCCTCAACTTCCAACAAACGTTTGGCCTGCGCTTCATAATCGTTAAACTGACGCAGCAGCCATTCGGCATCGCTGTATTCAAAGTTGTAAGTCGATTGTTCGACTTCGTTCTGATGGTAAACATCGCCGTAGCTGACCGTATTGCCGTCCGGCGTTTTCGCCCATACCAAATCGTAAACGTTTTCCACACCCTGCAAATACATCGCCAAACGCTCGATGCCGTAAGTAATCTCGCCCAACACAGGCGAGCAGTCGATACCGCCGACCTGTTGGAAATAAGTAAACTGGGTAACTTCCATACCGTTAAGCCACACTTCCCAACCCAAGCCCCACGCGCCCAAAGTCGGATTTTCCCAATCGTCCTCCACAAAGCGGATATCGTGTTCCAAAGGCGAAATGCCCAACTCACGCAGACTGTCGAGATACAGCTCCTGAATATCGGCTGGAGCGGGTTTCAAGGCAACCTGAAACTGGTAATAATGCTGCAAACGGTTCGGATTGTCGCCGTAACGCCCGTCTTTCGGACGGCGGCTCGGCTGCACATAAGCTGCAAACCACGGCTCGGGGCCGAGCGCACGCAAACAGGTCGCCGGATGGGAGGTACCTGCACCTACTTCCATATCAAAAGGCTGAATAAGCGTACAACCCTGTTTGGCCCAAAAAGTCTGTAATTTGAAAATGATTTCTTGAAAAGTCAGCATGGTCGGTATCAGGATACAGTAAAAGCGGCATTTTACTGTTTTAACAGCCGTTTGTGTAGCTTCGGCTTACTTTAAGATGTTTTTTGCGTATAATGCGGCTGTTTTATGTTTATCCGAAAGTCTTGGAGGAAAAAAATGTCCGATAATCATGATCACAAAGAACAACGCATGGGGCTTTGGCTGGCCGGTGGTGCAGCAGGTTTGGCCGTATTTCTGACTTTAATTTGGTCGATTTGGGGATGGGAAAACGGCAAAATCGAAGGTTCGCCAAATTATGGTTTGGAAACCGCGTCCGCAGTTGCTGCCTCATCTGAAGCAGAATCGGCCGAAGCTGCAGACGGCATGAATACCCACCAACATCACAATCACTCTGTTCACGGGCATGAATACAACCACGACCATACGGCAAGCGATAACGATGCAAAAGTCATTGTAGCCGAAAACGGTGCAGTAAAATTCTACTTTGCCACCGGCAAAGCAGATTTGGCTGCAGGTGCGGAAGAAGCCTTACAAAACGTGCTGGCCGGCGTGAAAGAGGGCAAAAAAGCCGTGGTTTCAGGCTATCACGACAAAACAGGCAATGCCGCACAAAACGCCGAATTGTCTAAAAAACGCGCATTGTCTGTACGTGAGGCACTGCTCGGCTTCGGTATTCCCGAAGCACAAATCGAATTGCGCAAACCTCATGATACCGAAGCGGGCGAAGGTGCAGAAGCCCGCCGTGTAGAAGTTGTTTTAGAATAATTTCTACTCTGTAATTATAAAATAACAAAAAACGGTCTGCCCCAAAAGCAGACCGTTTTTATACCAAGCCGTCTGCAGCTTTAAGGCGGCAGAGCCTACTTCCTCACACCAACTCTCCCCTCAATGAGAATGTAAAGGCTTCTGTAATTTTCAAATCAACCATTTGGTTAATCAAACCCGCATCACCGGTAAAATTTACCACGCGGTTATTGGCTGTACGCGCCTGCAACTGATCTGGATCTTTCTTGGACACACCCTCTACCAAACAGCGTTGCACCGTACCCAGCATGGTTTGATTGATACGTGCAGTTTCAGCTTCAATCACTTCATTCAAAGCTTCCAATCGGCGAACCTTCTCTTCGTGAGGTGTTTCATCCGGCAAGTTGGCAGCCGGCGTACCGGGACGGGGACTGTAAATAAACACAAAACTCAAATCAAAAGCAATATCCTTCACCAGTTTCAGCGTCTGTTCGAATTCTCTCTCGGTCTCCCCCGGAAAACCCACAATAAAGTCCGAACTCAAACACAACTCCGGACGGATAGCACGCAGTTTACGAATAATCGATTTATATTCCAACGCAGTATAGCCGCGCTTCATCGCACTCAATACCCGGTCAGAACCGCTCTGAATCGGCAAATGCAGATGTGAAACCAACTTAGGCAAATCACGGTAACATTCGATAATCGCATCAGAAAATTCTCTCGGATGACTCGTAGTAAAGCGCATACGTTCAATACCCGGAATTTCATGAACAATCCGCAACAAAGTTGCAAAATCACAGATTTCCCCGTCATCCATCGCACCACGATAAGCATTTACGTTTTGACCGAGCAAATTGATTTCTTTTACCCCCTGCTGTGCCAAATTAGCAATTTCAGTCAAAACATCACTCAAAGGACGGGAAAACTCCTCTCCTCGTGTATAAGGCACCACGCAAAAACTGCAATATTTGGAACACCCCTCCATAATCGAAACAAAAGCTGAACCCCCATCGACACGTGCAGGAGGCAGATGATCGAATTTCTCAATTTCCGGAAAAGAAATATCCACTTGCGACAAACCGGAAGTTTCTTTATCCATAATCATTTGCGGCAAACGATGCAATGTTTGCGGACCAAATACCACATCCACATAAGGCGCGCGTTTCACAATCTCCTCTCCTTCTTGAGAAGCCACGCAGCCACCAACACCAATAATCAAATCGGGTTTTTTGTTTTTTAAATTTTTTACTCTCCCCAAATCGGAAAATACTTTTTCCTGCGCCTTTTCCCGCACCGAACAAGTATTAAACAAAATAATATCGGCTTCCTCCGGTTCGGAAACCTGTATCAAATCATCACCTTCGGCCAAAACCGACAACATCTTTTCACTATCATATTCATTCATCTGACAGCCGAAGGTCCGGATAAATACTTTTTTCATGGTTTATACTTTCTTTCAGGTTGCCCGTAATTGCGGGGCTGATAATTTCTCAAAGAGTGCGGATTGCAGCTGATAACTCAAAAAACAAATTACATCAATTGATTTCATCTTCATTCTAAAAAAGATTATTCAATCATCTATTCAGAATCAAAATAAAATGCCGCTCGGAAACTGCCAAAAAGCCTTGTCTCCAAACGGCACCGATGAAAACAAACCGAAAACCGGCCTATTATCCTCCTTACTCAGCAGCTGCCTTATCCACCAGCTCAACCAAAGCCAATGGCGCATTGTCGCCTTTACGGAAACCGTATTTCAAAATACGGATATAACCACCATTACGGGCTGCAAAACGAGGACCTAAATCGCCAAACAATTTAACCACCACATCACGGTCGCGAGTACGGTTAAATGCCAAACGGCGATTTGCCAAAGAAGGTTTTTTACCCAAAGTGATCAAAGGTTCAACCACTTTGCGCAATTCTTTTGCTTTTGGCAGCGTAGTAACGATGGTTTCATGGGTCAATAAAGAGTTGGCCATGTTACGCAACATGGCAGCACGATGGCTGCTAGTGCGGTTCAATTTACGATTACCATTACGATGACGCATGTCATTATCCTTTAATATTCAAACTTTAAGGCTTTTCCAAGCCGGCTGGCGGCCAAGCTTCGAGCTTCGATCCCAAAGTCAGGCCTTTGGAAGCCAAAACTTCCTTAATCTCATTCAAAGATTTACGACCTAAATTCGGCGTCTTCAACAACTCTGTTTCAGTACGCTGGATCAAATCGCCAATATAATAAATATCTTCAGCTTTCAAGCAGTTTGCCGAACGAACTGTCAATTCCAAATCATCAACCGGACGCAGTAAAATAGGATCGATAGGGGGTGCTTTTTCTTCAACCTCTTCTACCGGAGTACCCTGCAAATCGGCAAAAATTGACATTTGATCAATCAAGATACGAGCTGCACTACGAACAGCTTCCTCAGGATCCAATGAACCATCTGTTTCAATATCCAATACCAGACGATCCAAATCCGTACGCTGCTCCACACGCGCAGGCTCTACTTCAAAACTGACTCGACTGATGGGCGAAAAGCTCGCATCCAATTGAATGGCACCAATACGGTTTTCGTCACGAACCGAACGGCGACCGGAAACGGTTTGATAACCACGGCCATGCTCAACCTTTATTTCCATCTCAATGCTGCCGTTATCCGCCAAATGACAGATAACATGATTAGGGTTCACGATTTCAACATCATGCGGCAATTCAATATCGCCGGCAAAAACCGCACCTGCGCCGGACTTTTTCAAAGTCAGACGCACTTCGGAACGATTATGCAGTTTAAATACGATACCCTTGATGTTCAAAAGAATATCTACAACATCCTCCTGAACACCATCAAGAGTCGAGTATTCGTGCAACACACCCTCAATCGCAACCTCAGTCGGTGCAAAACCATTCATGGACGACAGTAAGATACGGCGCAAAGCATTACCTAAAGTATGACCGAAACCACGCTCAAACGGCTGCATTGACACTTTTGCACGCGTAGCAGACAAAGTATCAACATCAATTTGACGCGGTTTCAAAAATTCGGAAGTGCTGTTTTGCATTTAACTGTCCCTCACTGAGCTGGTATTATTTAGAGTAGAACTCAACCACCAGCTGTTCATTAATATCGCCAGACAATTCTGAACGATCCGGCATATTTTTAAATACGCCTTCCAATTTAGCCGCATCTACAGAAACCCAAGCTGGGATACCGATTTGAGCAGCCAAGCCGAGAGCCTCTTGAATACGAACCTGTTTTTTTGCTTTTTCGCGAACAGCCACAATATCACCAGTTTTCACTTGGAAAGAAGGGATATTCACGACTTGACCGTTCACAGTAATTGCTTTATGAGATACCAACTGACGTGCTTCTGCACGAGTTGAGCCAAAACCCATACGATACACTACATTATCCAAACGAGATTCCAGCAACTGCAACAACAATTCGCCGGTAGAACCTTTACGCCGAGCAGCTTCCGCAAAATAGCGGCGGAATTGACGCTCCAAAACACCATAGATACGACGAATCTTTTGTTTTTCACGCAACTGCAAACCGTAATCAGACAAGCGGGGCTTTTTAGCACCGTGCTGACCAGGGGCAGAATCCATTTTACATTTTGATTCCAAAGAGCGGCGCGCGCTCTTCAAAAACAAATCAGTGCCTTCACGGCGAGCTAATTTACACTTAGGGCCTGTATAACGTGCCATGTCTCAATACTCCAAAATTAAATACGACGTTTTTTAGGCGGACGGCAACCGTTGTGTGGCAACGGGGTAACGTCGGTAATACTGGTAATTTTGAAACCAAGAGCATTGAGCGCACGCACCGAAGATTCTCGACCAGGGCCAGGACCCTTGATTCGTACTTCTAAATTTTTCACGCCATACTCTTGGGCAACTTTACCAGCTGCTTCTGCTGCAACTTGCGCAGCAAACGGTGTACTTTTACGAGAACCTTTAAAACCAGCGCCGCCAGAGGTAGCCCAAGACAATGCATTGCCTTGACGGTCGGTGATAGTAATGATGGTATTATTGAACGATGCATGAACATGCACGATACCTTCACTCACGGTTTTGCGTACTTTTTTACGTACACGCGAGGCTGTGTTTGCTTTAGCCATCAATTTAATCCTTTAAAATTATTTCTTACCAGCGATTGCTTTGCGCGGACCCTTGCGAGTACGGGCATTGGTACGGGTACGCTGACCGCGACAAGGCAAGCCGCGACGATGACGAAAACCACGATAGCACCCCATATCCATCAAACGCTTGATAGACATAGTAACTTCACGACGCAAATCACCTTCCACTTCATATCGGGCGACCTGTTCACGCAAAGCTTCCAACTGAGACTCGTCCAAATCTTTCACTTTAGTGCTCGGAACAACACCGGCAGCCTCGCAAATCAATTTAGCACGAGTAGCACCAATACCGTAAATAGCTTGCAGACCAATTACGACATGGGCATTATTAGGGATATTCACCCCTGCAATACGAGCCATATTTTTTCCTTTAAGGGCAAAATTTCGTCACTATACCACAAAATTCTAACTGATGACAATCAGCCTTGACGTTGCTTGTGACGAGGATCAGTACAAATGACGCGGACCACACGATTACGGCGAATAATCTTGCAGTTGCGGCAGATTTTCTTTACAGAAGGTTGTACACGCATGATTTACTTCCTTTCGTAGTTATCGGGCACGGAAAACAATACGTGCCCGGGTCAAGTCATAAGGTGTCAGTTCCACTGTCACCTTATCGCCCGGAGAAATACGGATATAGTGCATCCGCATTTTTCCAGAAATATGCCCCAATACAACATGATCGTTTTCCAACTTTACTTTAAATGTCGCATTAGGCAATGTTTCAAGGATTTCTCCTTGCATTTGAATAGTATCTTCTTTAGCCATTTTCTTTACTTACGCGATAATGATTTCATATCGGTACGCTTCATCAACTGTTCATATTGATGCGACATTCTGTAAGACGCTATCTGCGTACTGAAATCCATAGTAACAACAACCAAAATCAACAATGATGTGCCACCCAAATAAAACGGAACATGTAATACCGAGGTTAAAAACTCTGGAATCAAACAAATAACCGTAATATAAATACTCCCCCAGAATGTTAAGCGCAGTACAACTCCCTCTAAATAGCGAGAAGTCTGTTCACCTGGACGGATACTTGGAACAAACGCACCGCTTTTTTTCAGATTTTCAGCCATTTCTTTTGGACTAAAAGTCAAAGCCGTATAAAAATAGCAAAAGAAAATTATAGAGGCAGCAAATAAAAGAATATACAAGGTTTGCCCATGCTGTAGCATTGTTGCAATCTTACCCAATACTCCTTCGGAATTCCCCGAACCAAACCAGCTAAACAAAGTCGAAGGGAATAAGATAATACTTGAAGCAAAAATCGGAGGAATCACACCGGCCATATTTAATTTAAATGGCAAATGAGTATTTTGCTGCCCGCCCAAACCAAATTGACGTTTTGCATATTGGATAGGAATCTTACGCTGGGCTGCCTCAAAAAATACAACAAGAACAACCAACAATAAAGCACCGATAACGATACCAACTGAAGTTAACATACCGATAGACCCTTCGGCAGTTAAGGTCCATAGCTGAATAATTCCCGACGGAATACCAGATACGATACCAGCTGTAATAATCAGTGAAATACCGTTGCCAATACCCCGCTCTGTAATTTGCTCACCCAACCACATTAGGAACATGGTGCCAGTTACTAAGCAGACAACAGTAGAAAGATAAAATTCAAACTGTGAAGCAACAACAATACCTTGCTGATAAACAAAAGTTGCTACACCAAAACTTTGCAATGTTGCCAACAATACGGTACCGAGCCTGGTATACTTCATAATTACCTTACGCCCCACATCTCCTTCCTTTTTCAATTCTTTTAAGGAAGGGATGATTTCAGCAGCAAGCTGCATCACAATCGATGCAGAAATATACGGCATAATACCTATTGCAAAAATACTAAAGCGCTCAAGCGACCCACCAGAAAACATGTTAAGCATGCCTAGTATGCCGCCACTAGCACTCTCGTACAATTTGGCCAACGCATCTGCATCAACACCCGGCACAGGAATGTGGGCACCGAAACGAAAAACAATCAGTGCCCCCAACAAAAACATCAGCCGGCTTTTTAACTCACCAAACTTGGACAAGCCTGATGTAACTTGTTGTTTAGCCAATTTAACAGCCTTATTCTTCCACTTTGCCACCAGCAGCTTCAATCGCAGCTTTGGCACCTTTAGTGGCTTTAATACCTTTTAACACCACTGCTTTGGCAATACTGCCAGATGCAATCACTTTTACATTTTGAGCAGCAGCAGGAACTAAGCCTGCTTGTTTCAGAGCCAACACATCAATCTCTTCAACAGCAACCAAATGCAGCTCGCTCAAACGCACTTCAGCATTCAAAGCAACAGTCATTGATTTAAAGCCACGTTTAGGCAAACGGCGCTGCAAAGGCATTTGACCGCCTTCAAAACCTACTTTGTGGAAACCACCCGAACGGCTTTTTTGACCTTTATGGCCGCGACCGCCCGTTTTGCCCAACCCGCTACCGATACCGCGACCTACGCGCTTGCGCGCATGAGTAGCACCTTCGGCTGGCTGAATAGTGTTCAAAAACATATTATGACTCCACTTTCAAAAGGTAGCTGATTTTATTAATCATGCCACGATTTTCCGGGGTATCGAGCACTTCAACAGTATGTTCGCGGCGACGCAAACCCAAACCGCGAGCACAAGCACGATGAGACTCGATAGTACCAATCAGACTTTTAACCAAAGTCACTTTGATTTTCTTTTGCTCAGTCATTATTGGCTCCCAAAATTTCTTCCACAGTCAAACCACGTTTGGCAGCAATTTCAGATGGCGTATACAGTTTGGACAAGCCATCCAAAGTTGCACGCACAATATTGTATGGATTGGTAGAACCGTGCACTTTTGCAGAAATATTGTGTACGCCCATTGCATCAAAAACCAAACGCATAGGACCGCCGGCTTTCACACCGCTACCTTCTTTTGCAGGCTGCATGAATACGCGTGTCGCACCATGCTTACCGATTACTTCATGATGAATGGTACCGTTTTTCAACGGAACTTTAATCATAGAGCGACGGGCTTGATCCATTGCTTTCTGTACGGCAACAGGAACTTCTTTAGATTTACCTTTGCCCATACCAATACGGCCATCACCATCACCAACAACAGTCAAAGCAGAGAACGCCATAATGCGGCCACCTTTAACTACTTTGGTTACACGGTTTACTGCGACCATTTTTTCAATCAGGCCGTCACCACGCTCTTCAGTTTCATGTTTTGCCATCTAAGGTCTCCAAAATCTTTATTAGAAGCTCAAACCGTTTTCACGGGCAGCTTCAGCCAACGCTTTCACACGGCCGTGATACTGAAAACCGGAACGGTCAAAAGCAACTTTTTCGATACCGGCAGCTTTTGCTTTCTCAGCAATACGCTTACCAATCAATGCAGCAGCTTCAACGTTACCACCTGATTTCAAGTTGGTACGCACTTCGGCTTCTAAAGTAGAGGCTGAAGCCAATACTTTATCACCTTCGGCACTGATGACTTGAGCATAAATGTGGCTGTTTGTGCGGAATACACACAGTCTCACCACTTTCAAATCCGCAATACGGGCACGGGTTTTACGTGCGCGACGCAGTCTTGTTGCATGTTTATCCATTAGTGATGGCCTCAATTATTTCTTCTTAGCTTCTTTCATCACAACCACCTCACCCACATAACGAACACCCTTACCTTTATAAGGCTCAGGAGAACGGAATGCACGGATTTCGGCAGCAACCTGACCAACCACCTGCTTATCGGCACCGGTCAATACAATCTCGGTTTGAGAAGGAGTTTGCACTGAAACACCCTCAGGCATTTCATATACGATAGGATGAGAAAAGCCCAAAGATAAATTTAATGTTTTACCTTGTGCTTGGGCACGATAACCCACACCAATCAATTGCAATTTCTTTTCAAAGCCGTCTGCAACCCCCTTAACCATGTTCGCCACAATAGCACGCACAGTTCCGGACATTGCACTAGCATGTTTGCTACTGTTCGCAGCAATAAAAGTCAATTGACCATCATTCAACTCAACTTTTACATCTGCACTCAAAGGGAAAGACAATTCGCCGTTTTTACCTTTAACAGTCAGAAATTCAGTTCCAAATTTTACTTCTACGCCAGCAGGAACAGTTACTGGATTTTTCGCAACGCGAGACATCTTCCACTCTCCCAATTAGGCAACAATACACAACAACTCACCGCCAACACCCGCAGCACGTGCTTTACGATCAGTCATCACACCTTTTGAAGTACTTACGATTGCAACACCCAAACCATTCATCACTGAAGGAATGTCGTTACTGCCTTTGTAAATACGTAAACCAGGACGGGAAACTCGCTTAATCTGTTCAATCACAGGGCGTCCCGCATAATATTTCAACTGAACTTCCAAAACAGGCTTAGCATCAGCAGAAACAGCAAAGTCTTCGATATAACCCTCTTCCTTCAAAACCTTAGCAATTGCGCATTTCAATTTTGAGGATGGCATTGCAACAGCAGCTTTATTTGCACGCTGAGCATTGCGGATACGAGTCAACATATCGGAAATAGGATCATGCATACTCATTTATTTCTCTCCTATTACCAGCTAGCTTTAATCACGCCCGGGATTTCGCCACGCATAGCGATTTCACGGATTTTGATACGGCCCAAGCCGAATTTACGGAATGTACCGCGAGGACGACCGGTAATGGCACAACGGCGACGTTGGCGAACCGGAGCTGCGTTACGCGGAATAGACTGCAATTTCAGACGGGCTTCGAAACGCTCTTCATCAGTAGCAGAAGCATCATTGATGACAGCGAAAATCGCAGCACGTTTAGCAGCATATTTCTTAGCCAAAGCAACACGTTTTGCTTCACGGTTAATAAGTGCTTTCTTAGCCATGATTATCCTTTAAACGGAAACTTAAACAATGCCAACAACGCTTTTGCCTCTTCGTCTGTTTTGGCAGTAGTCGTGATAGTGATATTCAAACCACGCAAAGCATCGATTTTATCGTATTCGATTTCAGGAAAAATAATTTGCTCGCGAACACCCATATTGTAGTTACCGCGACCATCAAACGATTTACCGCTAACACCACGGAAGTCACGCACACGAGGCAGCGCAATCGTTACCAAACGATCCAAGAATTCAAACATCTGCTCACGACGCAAGGTCACTTTGCAGCCAACCGGATAGTTATCACGAATCTTAAAGCCTGCAATTGATTTGCGAGCAAGCGTTATAACAGGTTTCTGACCCGCAATTTTTTCCAAATCAGCAACAGCGTGTTCCATTACTTTTTTATCAGCAACAGCCTCGCCCACACCCATATTCAGAGTAATCTTCTCAATACGAGGTACTTCCATAACGGATTTGTAACCGAATTGCTTAACCAATTCAGGCACAACCGTGCTGTTATAAAAATCTTTCAAACGTGCCATTTATAACTCCTTAAGCACCAATCTCAGCACCATTGGACTTGAATACACGAACACGTTTAACCTTGCCTTCGCTCTCAACCAATTTAATGCCAACACGATCAGCTTTTTTCGTTTCAGGATTGAAAATTGCCACATTAGAAATTGCCAAAGGCATATTTTTAGCAATAATACCACCTTCAACACCACGCATAGGATTAGGCTTTTGATGGCGTTTAACAACATTCACACCTTCAACCACCACTTTATCACCCAATACGCGCAAAATTTGACCTTGCTTACCTTTATCTTTACCGGCAATCACAATCACTTGATCGCCTTTGATAATTTTATTCACGCGCCAACCCCTTTACAAAACTTCAGGTGCCAATGAAACGATTTTCATGAAGCGCTCAGTACGCAGCTCACGAGTAACCGGACCAAAAATACGGGTACCCATTGGTTCAAGCTTATTATTCAACAATACCGCAGCATTGTTATCAAACTTAATCAGGGCACCATCCGGACGACGGACACCTTTGGCAGTACGAACCACCACCGCATTGTACACATCACCCTTTTTTACACGGCCACGTGGCGCAGCATCCTTAACCGCCACTTTAATAATGTCGCCAACACTAGCGTAGCGACGCTTGGAGCCACCTAACACCTTGATACACATTACACGACGCGCACCAGAGTTGTCAGCCACATCCAAGATGGTCTGCATTTGAATCATGTTTTTACCTTTAAAAAATCCAACTTAATTTACCATTTTCAGACGGCCTTTTCATTTATTCATGAAACACCTATCTGAAACCTTATGGTTCCAGTAAACCAGTCTTGGCTCCGAAGGGAGAAACTTTCAAGAACTTGAAAGCTAAGAAACGAAGTTTACAGATTTTTCATATTCTCTGCAAGCTTCGTTTCTTATTTAAAGCTGACTGTCGTAAAAATTAAACAGTACGGGCTTTTTCCACCAACTCTTTAACTACCCAAGCTTTGGTTTTAGACAGCGGACGGCTCTCTTCAATTACTACAACATCACCAACAGTATATTGGTTCTGCTCATCATGAGCGTGGATTTTCGTAGAGCGGCGGATAACTTTACCGTAAAGAGGATGTTTTACTTTACGCTCAACCAAAACGGTTACGGTTTTATCCATTTTGTCGCTAACTACTTTACCTTGTAAAGTACGTACGGTTTTTTCGCTCATTATTTACCACCTTTTTCCGCTAAAACGGTTTTGACACGAGCAATATCGCGACGCACTTTCTTTAACTCGCTGGTTTTACCCAACTGGCCGGTAGCATGCTGCATGCGCAGGCCGAATTGTGCTTTCAGCAAGCCAACCAAATCGGCATTTAATTGCTCAACTGATTTTTCTTTCAATTCATTGGCTTTCATTATTTACCTACCTGTCTGGCTACAAACACAGTCGGAATCGGCAATTTGGCAGCTGCTAAAGCAAAGGCTTCACGAGCCAATGATTCAGCCACACCATCCATTTCGTACAATACTTTTCCGGGTTTGATTTCGGCAACATAGTATTCTACAGAACCTTTACCGCCACCCATACGAACTTGGATCGGCTTAGCAGTAATCGGTTTATCAGGGAATACGCGAATCCAAATACGACCACCACGTTTAATATGACGCGTCATCGCACGACGAGCCGCTTCAATTTGACGAGCAGTCAAGCGACCACGACCAACTGCTTTCAGACCGAAATCACCAAAGCTCACAGCATTACCGCGAGTAGCAATACCGGTATTACGGCCTTTATGCTGTTTGCGGTATTTCATTCTAGTTGGCTGAAGCATTTCGACCACCCTTTCTGCGTTTATTTTCTTGTTCAGGCTTAGCTTGCACTACTTCTTTGCCTTCACCGGTATAAACCCAAACTTTCAAACCAATCACACCATAAGTAGTGTGCGCTTCACTGGTAGCGTAATCCACATTAGCACGCAAGGTATGCAAAGGCACACGTCCTTCGCGATACCATTCGCTACGCGCAATGTCCGCACCATTCAAACGACCGGAGGTCATAATCTTGATACCTTTTGCGCCAACACGCATAGCATTTTGCATAGCACGTTTCATCGCACGGCGGAATTGAACGCGTTTTTCCAATTGCTGGGCAATGCCGTCTGCAACGATTTGCGCATCCAATTCAGGTTTGCGGATTTCTTCGATATTTACGTGAACAGGCACACCCATCAGGTTTTGCAAGTCACGTTTCAACACCTCGATATCCTCACCTTTACGGCCAATAACAACACCAGGGCGTGCAGAATGAATCGTAATGCGTGCAGATTTAGCCGGACGTTCAATCACTACACGGCCGACAGAGGCATTTGCCAAACGTTTACGCAAATATTCACGAACATCAATATCTTGTTTCAAGACAGTTGAAAATTCGGTGCTTTTTGCAAACCATTTGGACGACCAATCTTTATTTACCGCCAAGCGAAAGCCAGTCGGATGAATTTTTTGTCCCATAGCTTTTCCTTAGTTACCCACTGTCACATTGATATGACAAGTTTGTTTCTCAATGCGGTTACCACGACCCTTGGCACGAGCTTGAAAACGCTTCAAAGAAGCTGCTTTATCAACATAAATAGTGACTACTTTCAACTCGTCAATGTCAGCACCGTTATTGTGTTCTGCATTTGCAATAGCAGATTCCAGCACTTTTTTAATCAGTTCAGCACCTTTTTTAGGACTGAACGCCAAGATGTTCAAGGCTTGGGCAACATCTTTACCACGAATCAAATCTGCAACCAAACGGGCTTTTTGTGCAGAAATGCGGGCATTTTTATGTGATGCAGATACTCTCATGTTTTATCCCTTATTTCTTTTTAGCCTTTTTATCAGCCAAGTGGCCTTTAAAGGTACGGGTCAATGAGAACTCACCCAATTTATGACCGACCATATTGTCACTAATGAACACAGGCACATGGGTACGGCCATTGTGTACAGCAATAGTCAAGCCGATAAAATCAGGCAGAATGGTAGAACGACGTGACCAAGTTTTGATTGGACGCTTGTCGTTATTTGCACGTGCAGCATCTACTTTTTTCAGCAAATGCAGATCAACGTATGGGCCTTTTTTCAATGAACGAGCCATATCAATTAACCTTTATTTGAATAACGGCGGCGAACAATCATATTGTCCGTGCGTTTATTGTTACGAGTACGGTAACCCTTGGCAGGAGTACCCCATGGGCTAACAGGTTCGCGAGCCTCACCGGTACGGCCTTCACCACCACCGTGCGGGTGATCGACAGGGTTCATGACAACACCGCGTACAGTTGGACGAATACCACGCCAACGATTCGCGCCCGCCTTACCGATTTTTTTCAGGCTCTGCTCTTCGTTACCGACTTCACCGATGGTTGCACGGCAATCAACATGGATTTTACGCACTTCACCGGAACGCAGCCGAACTTGAGCATACACACCCTCTTTTGCCAACAACACCGCAGAAGCACCTGCAGACCGCGCAATTTGCGCACCTTTGCCAGGTTTCATTTCAATACAGTGGATAGTGGTACCCACAGGAATGTTACGGATTGGCAGGGCATTACCGACTTTAATCGCAGCCTCAGAGCCGGAAACCAAAACCGCACCAGCTTGAACACCGCGAGGAGCAATGATATAACGGCGCTCACCGTCCGCATAACACAGTAAAGCAATGTGCGCAGTACGGTTAGGATCGTATTCAATACGCTCTACTTTTGCAGGGATACCGTCTTTGTTACGTTTGAAATCAACGATACGATAGTGCTGCTTATGGCCGCCGCCTTTATGACGGGTAGTAATGTGACCGTTGTTATTACGGCCGGCAGTAGAGCTCTTTTTCTCTACCAAGGCTGCATAAGGTGCGCCTTTGTACAAACCTTCTGTTACGACACGGACCATGCCGCGACGTCCAGCAGAGGTTGGCTTCATTTTCACAATAGCCATTCTACTTATTCCTTATCAGCGGCTGCTGCTGCGGCTTCCAAGTCTAACTCTTGACCTTCAACCAAGCTAACATAAGCCTTTTTCACATCGCTGCGACGACCCAAAGTACGACCAAAACGCTTTACTTTACCTTTGGTAGTTGTAGTCGTTACAGAAGCAACTTTCACACCAAACAACAACTCTACAGCCGCCTTCACTTCTGTTTTAGTTGCATCAGACAATACTTTGAAAGTCATTTGGTTACGTTTTTCAGCCAGCAGATTGCTCTTTTCAGAAACAACGGGAGCCAAAATTACTTTCATCAGGCGTTCTTGATTCATACCCATTGCTCCTCCAATTGTGCAACAGCTTCTTTAGTCATCACTACTTTTTTGTAGCGCAACAAGCTGTAAGGATCAATTTGCTGTGCTTCCAACACCAATACGTTCGGCAGGTTGCGCGAAGACAAATAAACATTCTCATCCAATTGCTTGGTAACAAACAGCACCTGCTCCAAACCCATATTTTTTACCTGTTCGGCAAATACTTTGGTTTTAGGAGTAACAACAGATAATTCTTCCACAACAAACAAACGCTCATCACGGACCAACTGAGACAAAATCGCAGCCATACCTGCACGATACATTTTACGATTAACCTTTTGAGTGAAATTCTCATCAGGCTTATTCGGGAATGCACGACCACCAGAACGCCACAACGGAGAAGAAGTCATACCAGAACGGGCACGACCGGTACCTTTTTGACGCCATGGTTTTTTAGTTGAATGCTTCACTTCAGCACGAGTCAGCTGCGCACGGTTACCCGAACGGGCATTAGCCAAAAACGCGGTAACCAATTGGTGAACCAAAGCTTCATTGTATTCACGAGCAAACAAAGCATCAGATGCTTGAACGCTGCCGGCAACCTGGCCTTGGGCGTTGATTACTTTTAATTCCATTACGCACCTACCTTCACTGCAGGACGAACCACAACATCACTGTTAACCGCACCAGGAACGGCACCTTTAACCAGCAACAGATTGCGCTCAACATCAACTCGCACAATTTCCAGGTTTTGCACAGTAGATTTGCTATTACCGTACTGACCCGCCATACGCTGACCAGGAAACACTCGACCAGGATCCTGAGCCATACCAATCGAACCAGGAACACGATGGGAGCGTGAGTTACCGTGGGAAGTACGTTGGGAATCAAAATTATGACGCTTAATCGTACCGGAAAAACCTTTACCTTTGGAAGTGCCGGTTATATCGACCAACTGACCAGCTTCAAACATAGCAACAGTGATTTCATCACCGGCTTTCAATTCGGCCAATTTTTCAGCAGTCAAAGCAAATTCAATCAGACCTTTACCGGCCTCTACACCGGCTTTGGCAAAATGACCCGCTTCAGCTTTACCTACACGGTTTGCTTTTTTCTGACCAAAGGTAACTTGCACGGCATTATAACCGTCAGTATCTTCGGATTTGATTTGAGTGACGCGATTGGCAGTCATTTCCAAAACGGTTACCGGAACAGATACACCCTGCTCGGTAAACACCCGGGTCATGCCTACTTTGCGCCCAACCAGACCTAAAGTCATGATTTTTTCCTTTTAAATTAAAGGGGTCGGTTACGATTGACCGACCATTCGGACAAAAATAAACCCAGCCCAAAAAAGCTGAGCAGCCAAATATAACACGCTTCGAATCATCTTTTCAATAATTTCTTTGTTTTGAAAGGTGATTTTTAATATTTTTACAACAAAACGTGTTCGATGTTGCCAACTTCGACCTGCAGACGGCTTAACGTGCCTCAACGAAAGTAACTCCCGCCAACTGCGATGCCATCACTGCCCGACGGATAGCATCCAGGGCTTTAGGACGGACAAAGTTGCGGCGGTAAGCCAAAGAAATCCGACGTTGGGGTACATGATTTTCAAACGGCACAATGCTAAACAACATATGGTCGTTCTCCGTTAATGCCGTTGCGGGTAAAACGCTAACAGCCAAACCACTGGCTACCATATGCCGGATGGTGTTAATCGAACTGCCTTGAAGAGTATTGGTCAAACCGTTGATACGTTGGCGAGATGCCAACTCGGCACAACTCTCCAACACATTGTCTCTCATACAATTGCCTTCGGTCAGCAACAGAACCTGTTCTTTTGCCAACTTTTGAGTTGTAATCGCATCCAAGTCTTCAAAGGAATGTCCTTTGGGTACTATCACAAAAAACGGTTCGTCATACAGCGGCTCTACAATTACGCCGGCTTCATGAAAAGGCTCCGCCACCACCAAAGCGTCCAATTCTCCCTGTTTCAATGCATCAATCAGGGGCTGGGTATAATTTTCTTCCAACATCAATGGCATATTCGGTGCAATTTTGCGCAAAGACAAAATCAGTTTGGGCAGCAGATACGGTGCAACAGTAAAAATCAAACCCAGCTTGAATGCACCGTCCAACTCGTTTTGTTCCTCGCTGGCCAGCTGCTTGATGACTTCCGCTTCTTCCAACACTTTTCGTGCTTGGGAAACAATCCGCTCTCCGGCTTCCGTCATCATGACTTCGTTGCTGCTTCGGTCAAATAATGATACAGCCAGCTCTTCTTCCAGCTTTTTAATCGCAATGGATAAAGTCGGCTGGCTGACAAAACAACGCTGCGCCGCACGTCCGAAATGTTTTTCTTGTGCAACAGCAACAATGTAACGCAATTCGGTCAATGTCATCTCATCAAACCTTTTTTGTCTGATCGGGTAAAGTAATGTTTAATTCCAAAACATCCAAACCATCTTGCTTTTCCTGCGAAATACGGATGTCTTCCAGAGAAACGTTAACATACTTAGACAATACTTCCAGCAATTCTTTCTGAAGGGTCGGCAGATAGTCGGGAGCCTGGGATTTAACCCGCTCCTGCGCGATGATGATTTGCAGGCGATCTCGTGCCAATGATGCAGTTTTCTGCTTTTTGCCGAACAGTTTCTCAATTAAAGACATGGTTTAACCTCCGAACAAGCGTTGGAAGAAGCCTTTTTTCTCGGCATCCAGGAAACGCATTTCGCGGTTTTCGCCCAACAAACGGGCAATCACATCTTTATACGCTTCCGCAGCTTGGGAGTTTTCCTGATGGATTACGGGAGAACCGGCATTAGAGGCCTGCAAAACGTTCTGTGATTCGGGAATGACGCCGATTAATGGGATACGCAACAGGTCGCAAATATCCTGCACGGACAGCATTTCGCCTTTTTCCACGCGCTCCGGGGAATAGCGGGTAATCAGCAAATGGGCTTTAACTTCTCCTCCTTGCTCTGCTTGTCGCGATTTGCTGCTCAGAATACCTAAAATACGGTCGGAATCACGTACGCTCGACACTTCCGGATTGGTGGCAACAATCGCCTCGTCAGCAAAATACAAGGCCATCAGCGCGCCTGCTTCGATGCCTGCCGGCGAGTCGCAAATTACGTATTCGAAACCCATCTCTCCGGTCAGTTCTGCAAGTACTTTTTCTACACCTTCTTTGGTTAGCGCGTCTTTATCACGGGTTTGAGAAGCAGGCAAAACAAACAGATTGTCGCAATGTTTGTCTTTAATCAGTGCCTGGTGCAAAGTTGCTTCGCCTTGAATAACATTGATAAAGTCATATACAACGCGGCGTTCGCAACCCATAATCAAGTCCAAATTGCGCAAACCGACATCAAAATCGATAACGGCAGTTTTGTGGCCGTTCAAAGCCAAGCCTGATGCAATGCTGGCAGACGTGGTGGTTTTACCGACACCGCCCTTGCCTGAAGTAACAACGATAATTTTAGACACGGTTTTTCCTTTGTGTTTCAGTTAATCGAAAAATCGGATTATTGGATTGCACTGACAACCAAGCGCCCTTCATGCAAATAAATCTGCACGGGACGCCTGTTCAGATGGTCGGGCAAATCCTGCTCGAAGTTGCGGTAGATGCCTGCTACGGACACCAACTCTGCCTGCATGGAATGAATGAAAATACGGGCATCGGTTCTGCCGTCAGCACCAGCCAATGCCCGGCCGCGCATGGGGGCATATACATGGATATTGCCGTCTGCAATGATTTCCGCTCCTTCGCTAACTGCTCCGGTTACAATCAAATCCGCTCCTTCCGCATAAACCTGCTGACCCGTACGAACAGGTGAAGATACTAAAACAGTGGGCTTGGCAGCCGGCTTGGAGTCTGTCAATTTGGCTGATCCGCCTCCCTTATCGGCCGTCTGCAACAGCAGGCCGACTGCCTCGGCAGCCGACTGCCAAACACTTCTGTTTTCATGACGCAAACCGACCACCCGCAGGCCTTGGCTTTTCAAGATACCGAGCAATCCTTCCAAATTAATGTCTTCGGGCGAAGCAAACGCTTTGCAGTCGATAATAAAAGGCAGCGACAATTCGCAATATTGTGCTGCTCTGTTTTGTAAAAAATCTTCGATAACGGCAAGATCCGCGCTTTCCGGCCGCAATAGTAATGCATCTATACGCGCGGATTTCACTTCAACGGAATTGCTCATGATTAAGATACCTAATAAAAAAATTCAATAAGGCAGTTTACCGCGTACATTTTAATGATTCAATCTTTCAGGCTGTTTTTTTTCGCGTTGTCCTAGCCGTCTGCAGCCCCCTTCAAACCAGACAGACTATCCGCAAAGCGAATTTTCCAAATTGGGAATACAGCCCGACTTTCGGATATCAGGCACATATTTTAAAGACCTGAATCCCGTGCGACTCGGGATTCAGGTCTCAACCGGACAGAAAGTCAAACCAAATGCCGGGCTCTCGAAAGCAGGTAACGGGAGAAAACCGTTCGCCCTGCGCAAAATCAGGACTGACCTGCAATTTTTTTACTGTATACCAATGATGTGAGTATCGACGCGCCCAACGCGCCGAACACGACCGACAAAGAAATGGCAACGGGAATATGTATCCAATGCATTATCAGCATTTTGATGCCGATGAAACTTAAAACAAACGCCAAGCCGTAATTCAAAAATACGAAACGGTCGGCCATATCTGCCAGCAGGAAATACATTGCCCGCAAGCCGAGAATGGCGAAAATATTGGAGGTCAATACGATAAACGGATCGGTTGTTACGGCGAAAATGGCCGGAATGCTGTCAACGGCAAATACGACATCGCTCAATTCCACCATAATCAGCACCAGCAGCAACGGTGTGGCAATGCGTTTGCCGTTTTCAACGGTAAAGAATTTTTCGCCGTCCAAACGGCTGCTGACTTTGATATGCCGGTTCAGATACTGCAGGATTTTATTATTGGCCATATCTTCATCATCGGTGCTATCCGTGTGTTTGATCATTTTTATTCCCGTATACAACAAAAAGGCACCAAACACATACAGTACCCACTCGAACTCGCGTACCAAAACCGCACCTATCAGCACCATTACCGCCCGCAACACAATCGCGCCGAACACGCCGTACAGCAAAACACGGTGCTGATATTGGGGCGGCACTTTGAAATAGCTGAAAATCATCAAAAAGACGAACAAATTGTCCACTGCCAGCGATTTTTCCAACACATAGCCGGTAAAGTATTCCATTACCTTGTTTTTGGCGACTTCCTCGCCGTGGTTGCCGAGCAACTCCCAATACAGCCAGCCTGCAAACAGGCAGGACACGCCTATCCACAAAACCGACCAAATCAATGCTTCTTTTGCGCCGACTTTGTGCTCGCCGTTTTTTTTCAGCGAAAACATGTCTATACCGATCATCAGCAGTACAGCAATAAAAAATACGCCGTAAAACAACGGCGAGCCGATATCTGTTCCAGTCATTTTCATCTCTCAAACTAAGGACGAAGCCAAACTTGTCATTTTAGCACAGCCGCTGCGGTTTCCATAAGTTTCCGAAGCAGGCTATGCCGTCTGAAAAACGGTATTTTGCGGAACATACTGTGCGTTGTCGCAAAAATGAAATCAGCATATCGGAATATTTTTGCAGTCCGAAGCACAGTTCAAGAACGGACAAACATTTTCTTGATTTCAGCCAGCTATTCCGATTTTCTTTTGAGACACGCCCTACCCATTCCGTTTTGAACAGCGATTTCACTGTAACAATTAAAATCAGGATGTCCGTTTTATTTTGCCACTGCCAACAACTCAGCGAAATATCCCTGCTCGCGACTAAAACTCCTTACCGAGCCGTAATCTTCCCTTTTGGGTATATTAATCGCATTCTTCAAAATATTTGTGCAGAATCCCACTCCACGTTTCAACATCGTCGTCATAGCAGAAATTTTTGCTTTCCAATAAACTTTCAAACCGCCTGTTCCAAATTTTGATTTCGTCCGGAATATACCGGCATTTCAGGCTCATCAGACGGCACAAGGTTCACCGTCCGCACGGAAACGTGCGGAAAAACGGCTGCCGTGTCCGACTTCGCTTTCAATCTGCAAGGCTGTACCGTGCCGCGTCAGAACGTGTTTGCAAATTGCTAGACCCAAACCCGTACCGCCCGTATCGCGGCTGCGTCCGGCATCTGCGCGGTAAAAGCGTTCGGTCAGATGCGGCAGATGCTCGGCGGCAATGCCGATTCCGTCGTCTTCTACGGCAAATACAATATCCGGACCGGCAAAGGGATTTGCAGACGGCATCTGTTTCAACTGTACGGCTATACGCCCTCCCTCGGGCGTATATCGGACGGCATTGAATACCAGATTGCTCAGCGCGGCATATAATTCTTGCCTGACTCCTTTCAGAACCACATCCGGCTCAATATCCTCCACCCATTCGTGCAGCCCGTCCGAAAGCAGCTTGCCTGCCGCCGAAATTTCTTCCGCCAAACCGCTAAAATCGATTTCCGCCATCTCGGCACCTCTGCCTGCTTCCAAGGCAGACAAGGTCAGCAGGTCGTCCAAAAGCTGCTGCATCCTCCGCCCTTCATGCTGCATCAGTGCGACAAATTCCTGTGCCTGCGCCTGCGGCAAATCGGGATAGTCGGCAAGCGTTTCCAGAAAACCGTTCAGTACGGTCAGCGGCGTACGCAGTTCGTGCGACACATTCGCGACAAACGCCGTTCTCATGACATTCAAACGCTCGCTTTCGCTGACATCGCGCGTCAGCAGCAGCCGTTCGCCTCCGAAAGACAAAAACGACACTTCCAAACTCACCGCCCGGCCGGACGAGACAGTCTGCAGACGGCATTCGACTTCTCCGCCCAATAGAAAACCCGTCAAAGCGTCACTGTGCCAGCCTTTATTGCGGCCGATACCGAATACTGCCTGCCAATGTTCGGCAGCACTGCTGTTCAGCCAGATGATTTTATCGTTTTTATCCAACAGCACTACGCCGTCAGGCAAGGCTTCCGCAGCCTGTCGGAAGCGCGTCAGTGCTTGGGATAGTTTGCGCTTGCGCCGTTTGCGGCTGCGCTCGCGTTCGCCGATAATACGGAAAATACCGCCCCATACCCCTCCGCTTTCCGGAAGTGCGTAGATTTTCGGGTAAACCAGATGACTGCACAGCCGGAGCAAGGCGCAAGCCCAAAGCAGAAGCCATACGGTACTGCCTAAGGCCCAGGCGGCAAACAGACCGGTTGCACCGCCCAAACCGTAACCAAACAAGGCCAGTACAATCAGTAAAAACCATCCTCCGGCAAACTGCCACCAAAATGCTTTCACGCCTTACTCCGTTTCATATTCGGCAAAACAGTAGCCGCTGCCTCGCACAGTACGGATATAGCGGTCGCAACCGCCCTTCGCCAATGCTGCCCGCAAACGGCGGATATGCACATCAACCGTACGCTCTTCAACAAAAACATGGTCTCCCCACACCGAATCGAGCAGCTGGCTGCGGCTGTACACACGGTCGCGGTGAGTCATCAGAAAATGCAGCAGACGGAATTCCACTGCACCGATTTTGACCGCCGCCCCTCCTATGCAGACGGCATGACGGGCCGGATTGAGCCTCAGCGGACCGCAGACGGTTTCTTCTTCAGTTTTTTCCGGCGCGCACCGACGCAATAAGGCATTAATCCTTGCCACCAGCTCCCTCGGGGAAAACGGCTTGGTCAGGTAGTCGTCCGCACCTCCGTTCAGGCCTTGTTCTTTATCTGCTTCGCTGTCCCGTGCGGTCAGCAGGATAAGCGGCAGCCGCGCACTCCGCCTGTCTGAGCGCAACCGCCGTATCCACTCTTCCCCCGACATACCCGGCAGCATCCAATCAACAACCAGCAAATCGGGCAGTGCCTGTTCCAACACGCCCTGTGCTGCTGCCGCACTTGCCGCTTCTCGAACGGCAAAACCCGCCTTCTCCAAATGGAAACGGATTAAGGTTCGGATTGCCGCCTCATCCTCCACCAGCAAAATTTCTGCCGCCATGATATTTCTCCGTCCCGATGCCGTCTGCAGCCGCCGAACAGAAAACCGAAACCGGCAGAGCCTTTCAGTCCGACGGTCGTCCGTTTGTATTTGCAGACAGTATGCCGTTTATGTCCGAACCGCCATATTGTCGCGGTGAATCAGTTCGGGCTCGTTGGCATAACCGAGTTTGAGCGCAATTTCATCAGACGGCGTTTGCAGAATGCGTGCAGTCTCTCCGCTGCTGTAATTACTCAAACCGCGTGCGATTTCCAACCCTTCCGTATTAAATACCGCAATCAGTTCTCCTCTGTGGAAATGCCCGTCCACACGCACGCAGCCCACCGGCAGCAAACTGCTGTTCCGATGCAGCAAAGCCTGTTCGGCACCGGCATCGACAATCACGCAACCTGCCTGCTGGACATGTCCTAGCAGCCATTGTTTGCGGGCCGCCACACGGCTTTGCCCGCTGGTAAACAGCGTACCAAGCGTTTCGCCCTGCAGCAGGCGCAACAAAACATTCTCTTCGCGCCCTGATGCGACCACCGTTGCCGCGCCGCTCAATGCCGCGCGTTTGGCTGCACGCACCTTGGTCAGCATGCCGCCCGTACCGACACCCGTTCCAGCACCGCCCGCCATCTGCTCCAATTCGGGATGTTCGGCCGCAATTTCACTGATAAACCGGGCATTCGGATTACGGCGCGGGTCGCTGTCGTACAAACCGCTCTGATCGGTCAGGATAAACAAAGCATCGGCATCAACCAAATTGGTTACCAGTGCCGCCAAAGTGTCGTTATCGCCCAATTTGATTTCATCTGTCGTAACCGTATCGTTTTCATTGATAATCGGCACGATACCTTTTTCCAACAGAGTTTTCAGCGTACTCCGAGCATTCAGGTAGCGGGTGCGGCTGCTCAAATCTTCGTGCGTCAGCAGAATTTGTGCCGTCTGCAAGTCATGCGGTCTGAACGCGGTTTCATACGCCTGTGCTATCCCCATCTGCCCCACAGCAGCAGCAGCCTGTAATTCATTCAAGGCTTTCGGCCGCGACGGCCAGCCCAAACGCTTGATGCCTTCTGCAATCGCTCCGCTCGAAACAAAGACCACGCGCACTCCGCACTTCATCAATTCGGCAATCTGTGCCGCCCAACACGCCAAAGCTTCCCGATCGATACCCCTGCCTTCGGCAGTTACCAAACTCGATCCTACTTTTACAACTACCCATTCGGCCTGTTTCAATATTTCACGCGCCCGATTCATGCTTTCTCCTGCCTGCTTCACACAGTCAAAAAAGTTGCAGACGGCATTGGCCGTCTAAAAAATGTCTTATTCTTTATTCCGCCCGTGCCAAAAATAACGGCCGACAAATCCGGGAAACGCCGCCACCGCATACAAACACAAAACCGTAACATAAAATTCCCAATCCTGTTTGTGTACTTGTCCGGCACGTCCTTCCAGCATGCAGGCCAAGCCCGAGACCAAGGCGAAACCGGCTGCCATTTCCAACAAATGATGGCCGATATGCTTACGCTGCAAAAACTTAATGCCGAACAAACGTTGGCTGACAAAAGGCGCATTGGCAAAGATAAATGCCAGCAGCAACAAAATATACATCGACGCATTCATATATGCTTTCCTTATTCGCAAACGGCAAATCCGACCGCCGTATCCGTTTTTACCAACAGGCATTATACCGAACAAAAACGGCAACACTAAGGTTGCCGTTTATTCCTTTTCTCCACATTACATCATCTGCGACAAAGCACGTACGCACCAATCCATCACGCTTTGCGGCAATACACCCCACAACAGCAGCAACAGACCGTTCGCCGACAACAACACTTTGGCAGCAATGCTGCCTTGCGGCAAAGTATCGCGTTTGGCCGTATCGAAGTAAATCGATTTCACAACACGCAGGTAATAGAACGCGCCGACCAGACTCATAATCACGGCAAACACCGCCAACCATACGTGGCTTGCTCCCAACAAAGCCGCTATCACGCTGAACTTGGCATAAAAACCCATCAGCGGCGGAATGCCCGCCATACTGAACATCACCAGCAGCATCAGAAAGGCATACCAGGCATTACGCTGGTTCAAACCGGCCAAATCGCCGATATTTTCGCATTCGTGCTCCTCATCGGACAGCAGCATCAATACACCAAAGCCTGCCAAACCCATCAAAACATAAGTCAATGCGTAATACAGGGCTGCCGAATAGCCGACCGCACCGCCCATAAAGGCCAACAGGATAAAACCCATGTGGGAAATAGTGGAATATGCCAGCATACGTTTGATATTGCTCTGCATAATCGCAGCCAAGTTGCCTACCAGCAGGGAAACCACTGCCAAAATACCCAGCATCTGCGTCCAATCGGCTGCTTCCGTACCCAAAGCTCCAACCAAGATACGATGGGTAAACGCAACCGCAGCTATCTTCGGTGCGCTGCCGACAAATGCAGCAACGGAGGTCGGTGCACCCTGATAAACATCAGGCACCCACATATGGAACGGAACGGCCCCCAGTTTGAAAGCAATCGCCACCAACACGAATACCAAGCCCAACTTCAACAGCCAAGGATTGTCCTGACTGCTGTGCGCCTGCGCCAACACGGTCGCAAAATCCAGCGAACCGGTTGCACCGTAAATCAGCGAAATACCGTAAAGCAGCAAACCGGAAGCCAACGCACCGAGTACGAAGTATTTCAAAGCGGCTTCGGCGGCATTGGCTGCATCGCGGCGCAGGGCAATCATGGCATATAGCGACAAGGACAGCAGTTCCAAGCCGATATAGGCTGTCAGAAAATGTCCCGCACTGGCCATCACGCTCATACCGCTCAAGGCAAACAACGACAAGGTATAAAATTCGCCTTTGAAAATACCGCGCAACTGGTTATACGGACGGGCATAAACAAACAAACCGAATACGGCTGCGTACATCACCATCTTGGCTGTTTGCGACAAGCCGTCTGCAAGATACATGCCACTGAACGCAGATACGCTCTCCGGCTGCCAAACCACCCACTGCACACCTGCCGTCAGCAGCAAAGTCAGCAGGCTTAAATAATGCGTAATATAACGCTGGCTCTCGTCCAGCCACAAATCAACCAGCAATACCACAAACAACGCCGACAACAAAACAATTTCGGGCATGGCCGGGATTAAGTTCAAATCATTCCAGTTCATTCACACACCTCAAATTTTGCTTTGCGATACTTGGACAATCAAATCGTTCGCGGCCTGATGGATAACTTCGATGAACGGCTGGGGCCACAAGCCCATACCCAACACCGCAACAGCCAAAATAGCCAATACTGCGAATTCGCGGCAGTTGATATCTTTCAGCTCCTTCACCTCAGGATTACTGATTTCGCCGAAAATAGTACGTTTGTACATCCATAAGGTGTAAGCCGCACCGAAAATCAGAGTCAGTGCGGCCAATCCGCCAATCCACAAGTTATAACGGGTCGCTCCCATAATCACCATAAATTCGCCAACAAAACCGGAAGTCGCAGGCAAACCTGCGTTGGCCATTGCAAACAGCATCATGAAAGCTGCAAACTTCGGCATAACATTCACTACGCCGCCGTAATCGGCGATATTCCGCGTATGCAGCCGGTCATACATTACACCGATACACATAAACATCGCAGCCGAAACGAAACCGTGCGAAATCATCTGCATAATTGCACCTTTCAGTGCCCAAGGTTCGAGCAGATTACCGTTTTCGCCGACAAACAGGAAAAAACCCAAAGTAACAAAACCCATGTGACTGATAGAGGAATAAGCTACCAGCTTTTTCATATCGGTTTGCACCAAAGCCACCATGCCAATGTAAATCACCGCAATCAGACTTAAAACGATTACCGCAGGCGCAAAATAACGCGAAGCATCCGGTGCAATCGGCAAGATGAAACGCAAGAAACCGTAAGCACCGATTTTCAAGGTAATCGCCGCCAATACCATAGAACCGCCGGTCGGGGCTTCCACGTGTGCATCAGGCAACCAGGTGTGCACGGGAAACATCGGCACTTTTACTGCAAAAGACAGGAAAAATGCGATAAACAATAATTGCTGGATACCCATAGGAATCTGTTTCAGATTTTGGAAATCCACAATTGAGAAGCTTCCACCCGCCTGATAAGATAGGTAGACCATAGCCACCAACATCAGCAAAGAGCCAAGCAGGGTATAGAGAAACAGTTTGACCGAAGCGTAAACACGACGCGGACCACCCCACATACCGATAATCAGGTACAAAGGAATCAACATACCTTCAAAAAACACATAGAACAAAATCGCATCTTGTGCAGCAAATGCTCCGTTAATCAAACCCGACATAATCAGAAATGCAGCCATATATTGTGCGGCACGCTTCTGGATAACTTCCCAACCTGCCAACACCACCATCAGAGTAATGAATGCATTCAAAATGATAAATAATACGGAAATACCGTCTACGCCCAAAGCATAGTTGATATTCAGCGATGGAATCCATTCGTAGAATTCCGCAAACTGATACCCACCGCTCAAACGGTTGAAGCCGGTAAACAAAGGCAGTGTAACCAAGAAACCTGCCAATGCGCCGATAAAGGCCAAGATACGCGCCAATGCCGCACGGTTATCCGATCCCGTTGCCAGAACCAACACCCCTGCCGCCACCGGCGTCCAAACCGCCCAGCTCAATAGATGATTTAAAAACATAGCAAACAACCTGTTTCAATAAAGATAAATTCTTGACTTCAGACTTTATTTGATCAGCAAGTCCCAGAAGAAGACCACCAATAAGGCTAAAACGCCGAACACCATAAAAGCTGCATAGGTGTAAATAAAGCCAGTTTGCGCTTTACGAACTTGTGCGGCTACCGCACCGACCAATTTGGCCGAACCGTTTACAAGCGCATTGTCAATCAGCATGGTATCGCAGACTTTCCAGAAGAAACTGCCCAATGCACGGCTGCCTTTAGCAAATACGTTGAAGTAAAAAGCATCAAGGAAATATTTGTTTTCCAGCAGCTTATAAACCGGACTGAATGCGGAAGCGATTTTCGCAGGCAAGTGCGGAGCTTTCACATACAACAGCCAAGCCGCAAATACGCCGGCAATCGCCAGATACAACACAGGTGTGTACAGGCTGTGTGCCACCATACCCAAAGGACCGTGGAATTCTTCTGCCAAGACAGACATGGTCGGATGTGCTGCCGTATCAACATAAATTACGTCTTTGAAAAAATCGCCGTACAGCATGGGTTCAATCGCAATATAACCGATAATAACCGAAGGAATAGCCAACAGAACCAACGGTAAGGTTACTACCCACGGACTTTCATGCGGATTGTCGTCAGGCTTCAATCCATGATGGTGCTCATGTTCGTCGCCTTCATCATGTTCATGATGGCTATGCTCGTCCGAATGCATATGCGCACTATGATTGGTTTCACGCCATCTCTCCGGACCGTGAAACACCATGAAATATTGGCGGAATGCGTAGAATGCGGTTACAAATACACTGACCAAAACCGCAAAATAGGCAAAACCGCTTCCCGGCAGATTGCTTGCATGAGCCGCTTCGATAATGGAATCTTTCGAATAAAAACCGGCAAAGAACGGTGTACCGATCAGCGACAGGTTGCCAATCAGCATCGTTATCCAGGTAATTGGCATGTATTTTTTCAAATTGCCCATATGCCGCATATCCTGGTCATGATGCATACCGATAATGGCACTGCCGGCCGCCAAGAACAGCAAGGCTTTAAAGAAAGCGTGGGTCATCACATGGAACATGGCGATGGAATAGGCAGATGCACCCAAAGCAACCGTCATATAACCCAATTGAGACAGTGTTGAATATGCTACCACGCGTTTGATGTCGTTTTGGATGATACCCAAGAAGCCCATAAACAGAGCGGTAATCGCACCAATCACCATAATAGTACTCAATGCAGTGCTGCTCATTTCATACATAGGCGACATGCGCGACACCATAAACAAACCGGCCGTTACCATAGTTGCAGCGTGAATCAGAGCGGAAATCGGTGTCGGGCCTTCCATAGAATCCGGCAGCCAAACGTGCAGCGGAAATTGTGCGGATTTACCCATCGCACCTACAAACAACAGCAGGCAGGTTACGGTAATCAGCGACCACTCTATCCCCGGAATCAGGCTAATGGTAGCCGTCTGCAGCTGGGGCAGGTAGGCAAATACGTCCTGATAACGCAGGCTGCCGCCGAAATAGGCCAATACCAAGCCGATACCCAAGATAAAGCCGAAGTCTCCGACACGGTTCACCAAAAAGGCTTTCAGGTTGGCAAAAATCGCGCTGTCGCGTTTGAAATAAAAGCCAATCAGTAGGTAAGACACCAAGCCCACAGCTTCCCAACCGAAAAACAGTTGGATAAAGTTGTTGGACATAATCAGCATCAGCATGGAGAAAGTAAACAGCGAGATATAGCTGAAAAAGCGTTGGTAGCCGACTTTTTCGTCATGCATATAGCCGATGGTGTAAATATGTACCATCAAGGAAACGCCGGTTACCACCACCATCATCATGGCGGTCAAGGTGTCGACCAGAAAGCCCACCGAAAATTCGATGCCACCCATGGTCAGCCAAGTATAAACGTTTTCGTCAAACTTGCTGCGGCTGCCGTCGAGAAAACCAAACAGCACGTAAGCCGATAAGACGGCAGACACCGCCACGCCGAGAATGGTTACGCTGTGCGCGCCCGCACGACCGATTTTATTGCCGAACAAACCGGTCAGAACCGAACCAGCCAAAGGCAATAAGGCAATCGTCAGATACAAAGTCATATCGTTCATTCTTTTTCTTCTCCCGATCAGCCTTTCAAGTTATTCAAATCGGCCACGTTGATGGTTTGACGGTTACGGAATACCAACACCATAATCGCCAAGCCGATTGCGCTTTCGGCGGCCGCCACAGTCAGTACGAAAAATACGAAAATTTGGCCGGCCGTATCACCCAAATATTGGGAAAACGCGATGAAATTGAAGTTTACCGCCAGCAACATCAATTCGATTGACATCAACAAAACCAGCACGTTTTTGCGGTTCATGAAAATGCCCATAGCACTGATGCCGAACAGCAGGGCGGCCAAAACCAGATAATGGGTTACCGTAATCATGCTTTACCCTCCTCTGTTTGCTCTTCTGCCGAAGATGCAGACGGCACTTGTACCGCGCTCTCCATTTTCACCATACGCATACGGCCTTGCTTGGCATCGACTTTGACTTGGTCTGCCGGATTAATGTACTTCGGATTAACTGTTTTGCGGTGTACCAGGGCAATCGCCGCCACCATACCCAAAACCAGCAACACCGCCGCCAGCTCGAACGGCAGCAGGTAGGTAGTGTAAATCTGTTTGCCCAAATCACGCACATTGCTGTAATCGGCAGGAATGTCTTTCATTTCGCCGAAGGCGGCCAAATCGGTTTCCGGCGCAAGCAGCACCAAAATCAGCACCACCGCCATCAGGATGCCGACCACAAACGCAACCGGCGCATTACGCCAGAAGCCCGAGCGCATTTCTTCGATGTCGATGTTCAGCATCATCACCACAAACAGGAACAGCACCATCACTGCGCCGACATACACCACGACCAGCGTAATGCCCAAAAACTCAGCCTGCATCAGCATCCAGATTACCGAGCTGATACAGAACGTCAGCACCAGATAAAGGGCAGCATGCACGGGGTTCTTCGCGGTAACCGTTTTCACCGCGCCGAACAATACGATCGCCGCCAATATATAGAACAGAATTAAAGAAAAAGTCATCATCTGCTCCTTTTTCAACGGTACGGCGCATCGGCCGCTTTGCGTTTGGCGATTTCTTCTTCGTATTTATCGCCGATGGCCAACAACATAGGTTTGGTGTAATGCAAATCGCCGCGTTTTTCGCCGTGGTATTCCAAAATATGGGTTTCCACAATGGCATCGACGGGGCAGGCTTCTTCGCAGAAACCGCAAAAAATGCACTTGGTCAGGTCGATATCGTAACGCGTGGTGCGGCGGGTGCCGTCTGCACGCTGTTCCGATTCGATATTGATTGCCATGGCCGGACAAACCGCCTCGCACAGCTTGCAGGCAATACAGCGTTCCTCCCCGTTCGGATAGCGGCGTTGCGCGTGCAGACCGCGGAAACGCACCGACTGGGGCGTTTTCTCCTCGGGGAACATAATGGTTTCTTTACGGGCGAAGAAGTTTTTGAGCGTTACGCCCATACCTTTTACCAACTCGCCCAACAGAAAGGTTTTTACTAAATTAGCCATAATTCACTCCCTCGTATGGGGATAAGCATGTTTGCTTCATTTTATTCATTCGGTTTGATTGAAAAATCGTTCATCCTGCCGTCTGCAGACGGCTCCTGCTTATTTCCACAAAGACAGCGGTGTCGACATCCACAAGCCCAATACGGCGATACAGATAAAGCCCACCGGAATCAGCACCTTCCAACCCAAACGCATGATTTGGTCGTAACGGTAACGCGGGAAAGTGGCACGAATCCACAAATAGCCGTACAAAATGAAGGCCATTTTCACAAACATCCAAAATGCGCTCGGCGCACCAATCCACCCCCAGCTTTGCGGGAACGGAGACAGCCAGCCGCCCAGGAACATCAGCGCGGTCAGTGCGCCGATCAGAATCATGAAAATATATTCTGCAAGGAAAAACAGTGCGAATGCGAAACCGGAATACTCGACGTGGAAACCGGCAACGATTTCAGACTCGCCCTCGGCAACGTCAAACGGCGCACGGTTGGTCTCGGCCACGGCGGAAATCAGGTAAACGACAAACACTGGGAACAAGGTAAACCAGTTCCAAGAGAAAATCGAACCGCCCGCAATACCTGTTGCCTGTGCTGCAACGATTTCTTTGAAATTCAAACTGCCGGAAACCATAATCACGCACACCAGAGCCGCACTCATGGCGATTTCGTAAGAAATGGTTTGTGCGGAAGAACGCATCGCACCCAAAAACGAATATTTGGAGTTGGAAGCCCAGCCCGCAATAATCACGCCGTACACCGACAAAGACGTAATCATCAGGATAAACAGCAGACCGGCATCAACATTGGTCAACAGCCATTCTTCATTGAAGGGGATAACCGCCCAAGCCGCGAACGCCGGAGCCAGCGACATCATCGGGCCGATGTAGAACAAGGCTTTATTCGATGCCGAAGGACGGGTTACTTCCTTAAACAGCAATTTCAAAACATCGGCAAACGGCTGAATCAGACCGAACGGACCGGTTACGTTCGGACCTACACGAAGCTGCATGTAGCCGATTACTTTGCGTTCGAAATAAGTCAGATAGGCAACCGTCAGAATCAGCGGCAGCAGAATGATGACGATTTTTACCAAAATCGAAACCACCAGGCCGATATCGTTGCCCATTTCGCCCAAGCCCAAGTCTGAGGCAAACAGTGTTTGAAACCACTCTTGCATGATTACGCTCCCGCCAGTTCGATTGTGTCCATCAAAGCACCCAATGCGGCATTTTCAGTATGCAGCGGCAGGTACACCACGTTTTCCGGCAATCCGGCATCGGCTTCTACGACCACTTTGACTGCCGCACCGTTTTGACGGGCGAACACCTCAATGCCGTCTGCAAAGCCCAATGCGGTCAAAGTATTCGGATTCAGACGTGCAGACGGCACCTGCGCATGGGAAGTAGCCTGCAAGGGAGCAGAGCGCCGCACGACGGAATCGGTATGATAGATGCCTACGCCTCCGACGCGCAGCAAACGCTTGCCCGCTGTCGATGCCGTAAGATCCAACACCGCTTCATTATTCAGTTTGGCCGGAATCTGCCCTGCGGCAACAGCTTCGGCCAGTACTTGTTCGCTGGCTGTATATTCAAAACCGTTCAGACCGAATACATTGCCCAATACGCGCAGCACTTTCCACAAAGGACGCGATTCGGCATAGCCTTTCACTACACCGTGGAACGACTGCAGACGGCCTTCCATGCTGATAAAGCTGCCGGAAGTTTCGGCAAACGGCGCGACCGGCAACATCACATCGCACACTTCGCGCAAGATTTCGCTTTCAAACGCGGTAAACGCCATCACGCTTTGTGCCTGCTTCAATGCAGCCACTGCTTTACCGCCGTCTGCCACATCGATTTCAGGCTCTACATTCAGCAGCAATACGGCTTTTTTCGGTGTGGCGGTCATTTGCGCCACATTTTCGCCTGCATCCACACCCAATACGTCGGCACCGACACTGTTGGCTGCTTGCGGCAAAACACCCAGTTTGGCACCTGTTGCGGCAGCCAAAGCCTGTGCAGCCGCGTAAACGGCGGCATAATCGCTGTAGTTCTGAGCTTCCGCCCCCAAAATAACGGCAGCAGTTTCGGCATTTTTCAATGATGCACCGATACCGTTTTCCAAATCGGCAGCAGCGGCCTGCAGACGGTCGGCCCATTCGTCAGGATGTGCAAGCTCGTGCGCGGCCAAAGGCATCATCAGCTGTTCACGGCTGGAAGCCAGCACGCTGATTTGATTTCCGGCTTTGGCGGAGGCTCTCAGACGGGCGGTCAGCAGCGGCTGCTCTTTACGCAGATTGGAGCCGATAACCAAAACAGCTTGGTTTGCACCCAAGTCCTGAATGCTCTGACCCAGCCATGCCGCACCTTTGATGCCGTCTGCAACCCTGCGGTCCGTTTCTCGCAAACGAGTTGAGAAGTGGCGGATATTGAGGCCTTGAGCCAATTTTTTCGCCAAATACAGCTCTTCAACGGTATTCGCAGGATTAGCCCAAATACCGATCTGATTGCTGCCTTCTTCTTTGGCAATACAATCCAAGGTTTTGCGGACATATTCCAAGGCGGTCGGCCAGTCGACATCGTGCCATTCCCCGCCGTGTTTGATTTTCGGCGTTTTCAAACGGCTTTCGTGATACAGACCTTCATAGGAAAAACGGTCGCGGTCGGACAGCCAACATTCGTTAACGGCTTCGTTTTCCAAGGGCAACACGCGGCGCACGGTATGGTCTTTGGTTTGCACGATTAAGTTGCTGCCCAAAGCATCATGCGCGGAAATGGTTTTACGGCGGCTCAATTCCCAAGAACGGGCGTCGTAGCGGAACGGTTTGCTGGTTAACGCACCTACCGGACACAAATCAATCACGTTGCCGGACAACTCGGTTTCCACCGCTTTGCCGATAAACGGCATGATTTCGGAAAACTCGCCGCGGTTTGCCATGGCAATTTCCTGCATACCGGCGATTTCTTCGGTAAAGCGCACGCAGCGGGTGCAGTGGATGCAGCGGCTCATTTCTTCCGCAGACACCAACGGCCCCATATCTTTACCGACAACGGAACGTTTTTCTTCCTGATAACGGCTGGAAGATTTGCCGTAACCCACGGCCAAATCCTGAAGCTGGCACTCACCGCCCTGGTCGCAAATCGGGCAATCCAACGGGTGGTTGATGAGCAGAAACTCCATCACGCCTTCCTGCGCCTGCTTGGCTTTCGGCGAATGGGTATGCACTACCATACCGTCCGTTACCGGCGTAGCGCAGGCAGGTAGCGGTTTGGGTGCTTTCTCCACCTCCACCAAGCACATGCGGCAGTTGGCAGCAATAGACAGTTTTTTGTGGTAACAGAAGTGCGGGATATAGGTACCGAGCTTGTGCGCGGCTTCCATCACCGTTGCTCCCTGCTCGACCGATACTTCTTTACCGTCAATATGGATATGTAACATGGTTGCTTCCTAGTTACCGATTTTTAAAATTTCTGTTTATCAGACCGCTGCCCGTTTCGGCAGCACGGTCTTCACTTAATTCCTGCAGACGGCATCAGCACCATTTATGTGCTTTAGCCGGACCGCCGTGCTTGATATAGTGTTCAAACTCGTGGCGGAAATGCTTGGTAAAGCTGCGCACGGGGAACACGGCGGCATCGGCCAAGGCGCAAATGGTGCGGCCTGCCATATTGTTGCCGACCGAATCCAGCAAATCCAAGTCTTCGGGGCGGCCTTTGCCTTCGGCAATGCGGTGGACTACGCGGTACAACCAGCCGGTACCCTCGCGACACGGGGTACATTGGCCGCATGATTCTTCGTAGTAGAAATAGCTCAAACGCTCCAGCGCTTTCACCATACATACGTCTTCGTCCATCACAATCACCGCGCCCGAACCGAGCATGGAACCTGCTTTGGCTATGGAATCGTAGTCCATGTTCAGGCTCATCATGATGTCGGCAGGCAATACCGGAGCAGACGAACCGCCGGGAATCACGGCTTTGAGTTTTTTGCCGTCTTTCATGCCGCCGGCCATTTCCAGCAGTTTGGCAAACGGCGTACCCAGCGGCACTTCATAGTTGCCCGGGCGTTCAACATGGCCGGAAATGGAAAACAGCTTAGTGCCGCCTGCGTTTTCAATGCCTTTGTCGGCAAACGCCTGACCGCTGTCGCGGATAATAAACGGCACGGAAGCAAAGGTTTCGGTGTTGTTGATGGTGGTTGGCTTGCCGTACAGGCCGTATGAAGCGGGGAACGGCGGTTTGAAGCGCGGCTGGCCTTTTTTGCCTTCCAACGATTCCAGCAAAGCGGTTTCTTCGCCGCAGATATATGCGCCGTAACCATGATGGGCAAACAGCTCGAATGAGAAGTCCGTGCCCATGATGTTTTTGCCTAAGAAGCCCGCATCGCGTGCTTCCTGCAAGGCGGCTTCAAAGCGTTGATAGCCTTCGAAAATCTCGCCGTGGATATAGTTGTAACCCGCTTCGGCACCCATCGCGTAACCGGCAATAATCATGCCCTCAATCAAAGAATGCGGGTTGAAGTTGATGATGTCGCGGTCTTTGAATGTGCCGGGTTCGCCTTCGTCGGTGTTGCAGACAACGTATTTCGCACCGGGGAAAGAACGGGGCATAAAGCTCCATTTCAAACCGGTGGGAAAGCCCGCACCGCCACGGCCGCGCAGACCCGAGGTTTTTACTTCTGAAATCACATCGTCTTGCGACATGTTTTCAGTCAGGATTTTGCGCAAAGCCTGATAACCGCCGCGCTTAACGTATTCGTCCAGCTTCCAGCAGCTCGGATTATGGGTATCGACGTTCTCAAAAATCACGCCTGATTGATAAATAGCCATTTGCTTAGCCCTAATCGGTTAACTTCTTCAATCTTTTTACTTTACCGCCCAACTGCTGTTGTGCGTATGTACTTATTGTTTGTTTTGTTATGCCTGTCTGAAAAGCGTTTTTTTAAAGTGTTTAAAATGCTTCGCCGTAGTGGATTCGAACACCTTTGACGTTTTGTAGGTTGAGATTCTTGAATCCGACCTACGGCTTTATTACCCACTAAACCCTCAAATCTAATTTACGTTTTTCAAATGATTTCACAACCCGCTGATACCAGTCTTTAATAATTTTAGTAGTCTCAACATCATTACTTGCACAACGATTTAATGTACCACGCGGTTGTGGCAAAGTGCGTTCCTCTATTGCCCAATCTAGAACACGGATAGGACGACGATTAACTATCCAAGCAGTATCAGGATTTGTATCATCAGTTACTTTATATGCTCCACCTATAACCTGAACAAGTGCAATTAACTTTCCGCCACGTTTCAATGCAACAATATCATTAACTTGAATATCATTAATAAATTGATTAATTTGCTCTTTACCGCTATCCCACTGTCCCAATCCAATAATTTTTTTGTGTTCCAAAATCCAATCAATATTTTGAGAAAACTCCATCTCATCAGTTGGGTGCATTTGCATATGCCAAAAATTCATTTTTCATCTTTCTTTAAAAGAAAAACATGATTCCCAGTTTTGTAGTCGGACTCAAGAGTTTGACCACTGTTTACTATTTTATCAGACGACCTTTTGCCTTTCTGGCAGCCCTTACTGCAACTCCGCCAATTTTTTCTCAATGGCTTCTTCAGTCATAAAGCTGCACATTTTGTGGTTGTTCACCAACATCACGGGGGCATCGCCGCAAGCCCCCATACACTCGCCTTCTACCAGGGTATAGAGGCCGTCTGCAGTTGTCTCGCCGAAACCGATACCGAGTTTGTTCTTCAGATAATCGGCTGCATTCACACCGCCGCGCAAAGCGCAAGGCAGGTTGGTGCACACGGTCAGTTTGTATTTGCCGACCGGTTTTAAGTCATACATGTTGTAGAAAGTGGCCACTTCGTACGCTGCCGCAGGCGCAATGCCGACATAGTCGGCAACAAACTCAATGGTTTCTGGCGCAAGATAACGCAATTCGGTTTGAGCAATACGCAGTGCGCCCATAATGGCGGAACGGCGTTGGTCAGCCGGATATTTGGACAATTCCACATCAATTTGTTTTAAAGATTCAGCAGATAACATTAGCGGTCTACCTCCCCGAATACGATGTCTTGCGTACCGATAATCGCCACCACGTCGGCCAACATATGGCCACGTGCCATTTCATCCATGCCCTGCAGGTGGGCGAAGCCGGGTGCGCGGATTTTCAAACGGTAAGGTTTGTTTGCTCCGTCCGAAACCATATAAATGCCGAATTCGCCTTTCGGATGCTCGACTGCGCTGTATGTTTCACCTTCGGGAACATGCATACCTTCGGTAAACAGTTTGAAGTGGTGAATCAAATCTTCCATACCGGTTTTGATTTCAGTGCGCTTCGGCGGTGCAAATTTATGATTATCGGTAATCACCGGACCGGGATTGGCACGCAGCCACTGTACACATTGTTTGATAATCCGATTGGATTCGCGCATTTCTGCAATACGGCACAAATAACGGTCGTAACAATCGCCGTTCAAACCTACGGGAATATCGAAATCGACTTTGGCATAAGCGTCATACGGGGCTTTTTTACGGATATCCCACTCAATGCCCGAACCGCGCAACATCACACCGGTAAAACCTTTTTGCAGAGCACGTTCGGGAGAAACCACGCCAATACCGACGGTACGCTGTTTCCAAATGCGGTTGTCGGTGAGCAGGCTTTCGTATTCATCCACGCAAGAAGGGAAACGCTCGGTAAAGGCTTCGATAAAATCCAACATCGTACCTTCGCGCGACTCGTTCAACTTCTTCAAAACTTTAGCATTGCGAAATTTGCTCGACTCGTATTTAGGCATGAAATCGGGCAAATCGCGGTATACACCGCCCGGACGGAAATACGCAGCGTGCATACGTGCGCCTGAAACGGCTTCATACAAATCCATCAGCTCTTCGCGCTCACGGAAAGCATAAAGGAACACAGTCATAGCACCAATATCCAAAGCATGAGCACCGATACCCATCAGATGATTCAGGATACGGGTGACTTCGGCAAACATCACACGAATATATTGGGCACGCTCAGGAACATTAATATTCGCCAGCTTCTCAACCGCCAAACAATAAGCCTGCTCGTTACACATCATGGATACATAATCCAAACGATCCATATAAGGCAAAGCTTGCAGATAAGTTCGGGTTTCTGCCAGTTTCTCGGTACCTCGGTGCAAGAGACCAATATGCGGATCTGCACGCACAATGGTTTCACCGTCCAACTCCAACACCATACGCAATACGCCATGGGCTGCGGGGTGTTGCGGACCAAAGTTAATTGTATAATTTCTTAATTTATTAGCCACCGAAGTTCTCCTCACGGACAATGCGCGGTGTAATTTCGCGCGGCTCGATGCTGACCGGACGGTAAACAACGCGTTTTTCATCTTCGTCGTAATGCATTTCCACATAACCCGAAATCGGGAAATCTTTGCGGAACGGATGACCGACAAAACCGTAATCGGTCAAAATACGGCGCAAATCCGGATGCTTGTCAAACATAATGCCGTACAAGTCATAAGCTTCGCGCTCATACCAATCGGCACCGTTATAAATATCCGTAACGGTTTCCACAATCGGAAAATCATCGTTATCCGCCCACACCCGTACACGGATACGCTGATTGTTTTTCACCGACACCAAATGACTAACCACTGCAAAACGTTTGCCGCACCAAGGCTGGTTTTTATAAGTACTGTAATCGATGCCGCATAAATCAATCAACGATTCGAAATGTAGTTCCTCATGATCGCGCAACAGCACCATCACATCAATGTAGTTTTCAGCAGCACATTCGACTGTTACTTCTTCTAAAGCCAGCTCGACAGCAGATGCTTTATCGCCCAAAATTCGTTGAGCAGCTTGTTGCAAATCCATTACATGCATCGCTCACTCCTTAATTTCGGGCAATCGTACAAGTGCGCTTGATTTTGCCCTGCAATTGAATCAAACCGTAAATCAGAGCCTCCGCAGTCGGCGGACAACCCGGAACATAGACATCCACCGGTACGATGCGGTCGCAACCGCGCACCACTGAATAGGAATAATGGTAATAGCCGCCGCCATTGGCGCAAGAACCCATAGACAGCACCCAGCGGGGCTCGGCCATTTGGTCGTACACGCGACGCAAAGCCGGAGCCATCTTGTTACACAAAGTACCGGCAACAATCATCAAATCCGACTGACGCGGAGACGGACGGAAAATAATACCGAAACGGTCAAGGTCGTAACGGGACGCACCCGCCTGCATCATCTCCACGGCACAACAAGCCAAACCGAAAGTTACCGGCCAGAGCGAACCGGTACGCACATAATTAAGCACCGTATCCGCACTGGCAGTTACAAAACCTTTATTCAAAACGCCTTCTATTCCCATTCCAGCGCACCTTTTTTCCATTCGTAAACAAAGCCCACCGTCAGTACAACAATGAACACAAACATCGACCAGAAAGCAAAGCCGCCACTCTCCGCCAGCAGTTCTTTAAACACCACCGCCCAAGGAATCATGAAGGCCACTTCCAAATCGAACAAAATAAATAGAATCGCCACCAGGTAATAGCGCACATCAAATTTCATGCGTGCATTCTCGAATGCTTCAAAACCACATTCAAACGGCGCATCTTTTTCCGCATAGTGACGCTTCGGGCCGAGTATATTCCCCAACAACAGAAAAACAATGCCCGCCACCAAGCCGATCAGCAGAAAGATTAAAACAGGAAAATAGTTTGCCAACATATCTGTTGCACCTACATAAATTAACGTAAATAGTTAAGAGTAAATCTCTCGTATTGTACCGAAATTCATATCTCTTTTAAAGCAAGTACATCGAAAATCTGGAAAAAAAGTTAATAAATTCAACCATTAAATGATAATGATTGCTATTTATAATAAATTTACATTGAAAAAACAAAGTGATTTGCTTGCAAAACTGCTATCGTTCTGTTTACATCATGTCGGATAAATTTAACATTTCTTTTAATTCCCAATATTTCGCCTCAACAAACTTTTCTCAAAAATGCCGTCTGCAAACATTGCACAAGTTGCAGACGGCATCGCCTATTTAAGCAGATTTTTCAAAGCCAAACGTACACCTTCGCCAACCTCTGTGCCTTTTGGGATATTTTTAACCGCCGACCTTGCTTCGCGATCGTTATACCCCAAAGCCAAAAGCGTGCTGACTATATCGTCGGCCGCATCGGCTGGCTCGGACGATACAAACAAACCGTCCCGAACCTCGTCAGCAGCCAGCTTCCCCCGCAATTCCAAAATCATGCGCTCGGCTGTTTTCCTGCCGATACCTGGTGCGGAGGACAAACGCTTCACATCTTCGGCTGCCACAGCCTGTGCCAACTCTTCCGCGCTCATCGCACTCAAAACACCCAAAGCGGTTTTCGCACCGATACCGCCAACCTTAAGCAGTTGCCGGAAAGTCGCCCGCTCGCCCGCCTCGGCAAATCCGAACAAAAGATGGGCATCCTCGCGCACCGAAAGATGTGTAAACAGCCGAACAGTTTCATTCAACTCAGGCAGACGGTAAAACGTCTGCATCGATACATCCACTTCATATCCCACCCCTTGAACATCAATCACAATCTGCGGAGGTGTTTTTTCTACCAATTTTCCCGTCAAGCGTCCTATCATTCCATCTGCCTTTCATGCACACAATATGCCGTCTGCAGCATCCCCGAAAACCGCACGGCCGCTAAAAAGCCCGACTACCCCAAATCAGGCATCAGGCTTCCGATATACCAAATACAAACCAGATTAGACCATATTAATCCAAGTTGCCCAAAATAATCCGCAAAATGCGGCGTAAAGGTTCGGCGGCACCCCACAGCAATTGGTCTCCTACCGTAAACGCGCTGATGTATTCGCCACCCATACCCAATTTGCGGATACGTCCGACAGGCACAGTCAAAGTGCCGGTTACGGCAGCGGGAGTCAAATCATGCATTGAAGCTTCTTTTTGATTCGGTATCACCTTAACCCAATCGTTCGCACCTGCCAAAATGTCCTCGATTTCTTCCAACGGCAAATCTTTTTTCAACTTCAACGTAATTGCCTGACTGTGGCAGCGCATTGCCCCCACCCGAACACACAAACCGTCAATCACAACCGGCTTGTCCGCACCCAAAATCTTATTGGTTTCAACATTACCCTTCCACTCTTCTTTGGACTGGCCGTTGCCCAAATCCGCATCAATCCAAGGAATCAGACTACCTGCAAGCGGTACGCCGAAATTGTCTTTCGGGTACTCTGACGAACGCAGAAAGTCAGCAACCTTACGGTCAATTTCCAAAATCGCACTGGCAGGGTCTGCCAACTCACCAGCTACTTGCTCGTAAACCGCTCCCATACCGCCGATCAACTCGCGCATATTTTTCGCACCAGCCCCCGAAGCCGCCTGATAGGTCATACTGGTCGCCCATTCCACCAAACCGTTCTGGAACAAACCGCCCAAAGCCATAAGCATCAGTGAGACCGTACAATTACCCCCGACATAGTTTTTCACACCGCCTTTCAAGGCTGCATCAATTACATCCCGGTTCACTGGATCGAGTACGATAATCGCATCGTCCGCCATGCGCAGACTGGAAGCCGCATCAATCCAATAACCGTTCCAACCGCTTTCCCTCAATGAAGGATAAACCGCCTTGGTATAATCTCCACCCTGACAAGTAACCACAATATCCATTTTGGCCAACTCATCAATATTATTGGCATCCAGCAACGATTTTTCCGTTTGTCCGAAATCAGGTGCAGCTCCTCCCACATTCGAAGTCGTAAAGAAAAATGCTTCGGGAATATAAGCAAAATCATTTTCCTCGCGCATTCGCTGCATCAAAACAGAACCCACCATACCGCGCCAACCGACAAAACCAACTTTCATGAACCTCTCCGGACAATCCAAAACAAATCGTTAATCAAAAAACAAAACACCATTTTTAACCTGCCGCAAAGAAAAGTAAAGCCTTTACCTTTAAAATTTTTTCATACAGATATGCCCCGATTCTCCCACCAAAAGATTTCCGATTCCCAAACCATCCGCAAATATAAAGCCAAAAATAAATTTAAATGATAAACAATCAGTTAAAAAAATCTCGTTGAAAACACCAAAAAAAACTTGCCAAAAACCGTTAAAACTGATTTAATAGCAATCTTTCAAGACAAGGCCAGATAGCTCAGTTGGTAGAGCAACGGATTGAAAATCCGTGTGTCGGCGGTTCGATCCCGCCTCTGGCCACCACCAACCGCAAAATGCGGTTTTTTTACGTCTGCGCAAATCTACAAAAAACTCTGCAAATAAAAGCTTTCAAGGACTTTCCCTTTTCTTTGTTGTCTATATCCGTCTGTCTCCGCTCCGTTTATTGCAATCAATTAAGAAACGGGGGATGTTGGGGACATATCAAAATACCAAAAAATTCCCAAACAGCCGTTGTGTATGGGAACACGGCTGTTTGGGAATTGATATTTATATTTCAAAACAATCAGATTCTTTTGGTTTCTGTCGCAATATCAGCCGAACGTTTGCCCGGAACGATTTGTTCGACTTTCACATTGGCCGTTCCTGCGGCAACAAACCCCAATCTCTGCGCGGCAGCTTTGGATACGTCCAATATCCTGCTGCCGTGAAACGGACCGCGATCATTGATTCTTACGATGACGCTTTTGCCGTTGGACAAATTGGTAACTTTTGCATAGCTGGGAATAGGCAGCGTAGGGTGTGCCGCTGTCAGCGCATTCATATTGAAACGTTCGCCGCTGGCTGTTTTGCGTCCGTGAAATCCCGGACCATACCAAGAGGCTTTGCCTGTTTGATTGAAACCGGCCACTTTCTTTATCGGATAATAACGTTTGCCGGCCACTTTATAACTCATATTGGCCGTGCGGTGCAGGGGTTCGGCTTTGACCTGTAAACCGGCAACGCCGTCGGCAGCTGCCTCACTGCCTGTAACACTTTGTGCCCATGCTGCGGTATTCAATAGTAATGCCGCTACTGCGGCACAGAAAGCGGTTGGTTTGTTTGCAATCAAAACACATTCCTGTTCTTGAGTTAAAGATGTTGTGCCGCGTGCGTCTGTTTCCATTCATGATGCGGCGGGTGCAGACGGCATCAGACGACACCGCCTTCAAAACCGTTCTGCCTCCATGCTTCAAACAGCATAACGGCCACGGTATTCGACAAATTCATGCTCCGGCTGCCCGGCCGCATCGGCAGACGCAGTTTCTGTTCCGGCGGCAGTCCGTCCAAAATTTCAGGCGGCAGTCCGCGTGTTTCCGGCCCGAACAAAAAAACATCGCCCGCTTGAAACCGGGCTTGGTCGTAACGGCTTTTGCCTTTGGTACTCAATGCGAAAATACGGCGGCCCCGCAGGGCATTCAGGCAATCGGCGAAATTTTCGTGCACGGTCAGTTCGGCAAACTCGTGATAATCAAGTCCCGCCCGTTTCATTTTGGCGGAATCCAAGGGAAAACCGAGTGGTTTGACCAAATGCAAATCTGCACCCGTATTGGCGCAAAGGCGGATGATATTGCCCGTGTTGGGCGGAATTTCTGGCTGGAAAAGGACAACGGCAAACATAAATTCACACCAAAGGAAGCGGCATACTATGCCTCAAACTTTTTATTTCCGTCAAAATTTTTGCATACCGGCACGTGCCAATGTCCAGCAGAAAATCCGTGCAACCCCCGCACGGCGGAGCGTCCGTGCCAATTCTTCCAATGTTGCATTTGTGGTGCATACGTCGTCAATTAACAGGAGATTACGGTTTTTAACATCAAATCGCCGCCGAAAATACTGTTTCCATCCTTGCCGCTCCGCCAAATAAAAGCTGTTTTTCAGATTTTGCCGCCTCGCCTTCCGGACCAGCGTGCTCTGCGGAGGCCGATGCCGCCTGCACACCGTATCGAACGGGATGGTTTCCCAACCGTATGCCGCCGCCAAATGTTCCGCCAATTCGTCGCATTGGTTAAAACCGCGCTGCCACCGCCGCTCGCGGCTCAGCGGTACCGCCATTACGGCATCTATCGGCACATCACCCAACCAGGAAGGCTGCAGACGGCACATCAGTTCCGCCAATACTGGGGCAAGATTCCGGACACCCTGATGCTTGAATGCGTGCAGCACTCCGCTGACCGGCGGTTCGTAATATACGGACGACCACAATTTTTCAAACGGCGGCGGTTTCTTCTGGCACGCTCCGCACGCGGTTGCACCGTCTCCCTTTCCGCCGCAGCGCGGACAAACGGCAGACGGGTCAAGTGCCGACACGGCCAAGTCGTCCAAACAATCCGCACAAACTGCCGAACAGCTTGAATCGTGGCATAATAAGCAGGTTTTTTGCAGCTTGATACCGAACGGAAAGCGTGTCATGTCTTTCTCTCCACAGGTCTGCCTGATACACGGCTGGGCAGCCAACCACCATATTTTCGACGAACTGCTCCGCCGCCTGCCGGAACATTGGCGGATTTTCGCGCCTGATTTGCCGGGACACGGTTCGGCAGGATTCCAAGGCAGATTCGATGTTGCCGAAACTGCCGACCGCATTGCGGCAGAACTTGCAGACGGCAGTTTCATTGTCGGCTGGTCACTCGGCGGACTGGTTGCCCTGCATATCGCCGCACGCCATCCGCACAAGGTGCGCGCACTCTGCCTGACCGCCTCGTTTGCCAAATTCCGCGCTACACCCGATTATCCCGAAGGTCTGAGCAATCCGGCTTTGGACAAAATGATTACACTGTTCCGGCAAGACTACCACAAATATATGAAGCAGTTTCTGCAATTGCAGTTCCTGTATGCCAAAGAGCAGCAGGGCATTATGGAACAGGTTTTGCCCGATATTGTGAAGCACGGTGCACCCAAAGCCTTGAACGAAGCGCTGCAAGCCGTTGCCCGAGCCGATGCCCGAGCCCTGCTGCCGCAGATTGGCGCGCCCGTTTTGCTCGTTTTCGGCGGTAAAGACACCATTACGCCGCCGCGTATGGGCCATTATCTGCAAATGCATCTGCCGAATGCCGAATTTGCCCTGATTGAGAAAGCGGCACACGCACCGTTCTTAAGTCATGCTTCGGAGTTTGCCCGTCTGTTGGCCGATTTCGGCAGCAGACACGGTTTCTAAACCGGCGATTTGTTTTTTCAGACGGCGAAAAGCCGTCTGCAGCCGGACATCGCACCAAACAGTTACCAAAAGGATTTTCCGCATGAACGACCGCTGGCTGGTCCACCGCCATTTTGCCGAACACAGCAACGAACGCCTGACCCTGCTGACCCGTACGCCTCAACAGATTCTGCTGTTCGGTGCAGACGGCGACACCAGCCGCAAACTCTTGGCCGAACGTTATCCGAAAGCTGCATTTTCCGAATACGACAGCCGCCCCGGCTTTCTCGAAGCCGCCGCCGCCGAACGCCGCAGCGGCTGGCTGTCCAGGCTCACGGGCAAAAGTGTTCCGCAACACTGCCGAGCCGCCGATGCGCCACTGCCCGAAGCGGCAGCCGATATACTGTGGTCGAATTTGGGACTGATACAGGCAGCCGAGCCGCTGCCCGTGTTCCGGCAATGGGCGCATGCGCTGAAAACAGACGGCCTGCTGTTTTTCACCCATTTCGGCCGCGACAGTCTGACGGAACTGCTGGACCGTCTGAAAACCGAAGACATCATGTGCGAAACGCCGATGTTTTTCGATATGCACGACTTGGGCGACATGCTGCCCGACTGCGGCTTTTACGACCCCGTGATGGACACCGCAAAGCTGCGTTTGGACTATACCCGTGCCGAAACCTTCTGGCAGGATATGGATAATTTGGGCTTGTGGCAAAGCCTGCGTTTTGTCGACAACGGCAGCCGTGCCGCCGCGCGCGAACGCATCACGCAATGGCTTGCAGACGGCATCGGCATCACGCTGGAAACCGTGTTCGGCCACGCCGTGAAAAAAAACGTTTTGCCCGCAGGCGAAAGCCCCGTACAGTTTTACCCGCGCAAGCCGTCCGCATAATCCGCACACACAAAAGGAAACATTATGGACATTTTAGAACTGCTCACCTCCCGCCGTTCCACCAAAACGCTGGCCGAACCCGCACCCGACGAATTACAGTTGGAAACCATTTTGCAGGCCGCCACGCAGGTTCCAGACCACGGTCTGCTCACGCCTTACCGTTTCGTTGTTATCCAAAGCGAAGAAGGCAGGGAGCGTTACCGCCGACTGCTCCGCGACACAGTATCCCTGTTCAAAATGGGACAGGAAGCGGCAGACAAAGCCGAACGGGTCGGAAAAATGGCTCCGATGACCATCGCCGTCATCACCTCGCCCGTTACGGAAGGCGAAACCCGCAAACCGGAATGGGAGCAGCATTTGAGTGCGGGCTGCGCCGCCTATGCCGTCCAACTGGCGGCCAAAGCTCAGGGCTTCGACAATGTCTGGATTACCGGCATGTGGGTGAACTCTCCGCTGCTGCGCGAAGCTTTCGGCTGCACCGAACAGGAAAAAATCATCGGCCTGATTAAAATCGGGACTGCACCCTACGATCCGTCCGCACCGAAAAATACCGACACCGAACGCTTCGCGGTTTATTGGTAACCTGCCTTCTGCAGACGGCATATGCCAAGCCGTCTGCAGCCTGTCCCAAACATCCGCCGCCCCTTATTAATTAGGAGTTTCCATGCGATACACCCGCCGAAGCCTGCTGGCCTTATCCGCCGCACTGCTTCTGACCGCCTGTCCCAGCACCACACCGCCGCCGAGCGTAACGAAAACCGCCAAACCGCCCGTCATCGGCATTGCTTTGGGCGGTGGCGCGTCCAAAGGTTTTGCCCATATCGGCATTTTGAAAGTGCTGGAACAAAGCGGCATTCCGGTCAAAATCGTAACCGGCACTTCGGCGGGCTCGATAGTCGGCAGCCTTTACGCTTCCGGCATGTCGCCCGACCGCTTGGAGTTGGAAGCCGAAATTCTCGGCAAAACCGATTTGGTCGATCTGACGCTTTCCACCAGCGGCTTCATCAAAGGCGAAAAACTGCAAAACTACATCAACCGCAAAGTCGGCAACCGTCCGATGCAGTCCTTTCCGAAAAAATTTGCCGCCGTGGCTACCGACTTTACCAACGGCAAGGCAGTCGCCTTCAACACCGGCAACGCCGGGCAGGCCGTCCGCGCTTCCGCTGCCATTCCGAACGTGTTTCAGCCCGCCATTATCGGCGGCAGGAAATATGTGGACGGCGGCCTGTCGCAACCCGTTCCCGTTTCCGCCGCACGCTCTCAGGGCGCGGATTTCGTGATTGCAGTCGATATTTCCGCCCGCCCGGGCAAAAACACCGAAGCGGGCTTTTTCAGCTATCTCGACCAAACGCTGAACATCATGAGCACTGCCGCGCTGCATCGGGAACTGTCCAAAGCAGATGTCGTCATCAAGCCGGCCGTGCTGGATTTGGGCGCGGTCGGCGGTTTCGACCAGAAACAGCGCGCCATCAAATTGGGCGAAGCGGCCGCACGCCAGGCCTTGCCTGAAATCAAACGCAAATTGTCCGAACGTTCGCGCTGAGCCGTCTGCAGCCGCATAAGCAAACGCCGTCTGAAAAACTGCTGTTTTCAGACGGCATTCCGATTATCGGCCGCTCAACTGCCAAGCAGCGCGTACACCAGCGAGCCGATATAGTTGCCGACAATGTAGCCGGCCGTGCCGATGACCAGAATCGGGCCGACCAACGCGCGCCAGCCCTGACCGATGGCCAAAGCCGCCGCCGTGGTCGGGCCGCCGATATTGGCATTGCACGCCAGCACCACTTCTTCAATGCTGTATTTGAAGAGCTTGCCCGCCAGCAGCGTAACCGCCAGATTGACAACGGCCACGGTCAGAGTAAACACAAACAGCAGCGGCGTATTCTGCAAAATCAGCGGAATCGAAGCCGGCACGCCGATTACGACAAAAAACAAGAAAATGCAGTACATGCCCAATTCCTGACTGCCGTTGAGTTTGGCAGTCTGCTGCGGCAGCAGCCAAATCACGGCAAAAGTCAGCGTCGTCAGCAACAGATATTTATCTGTCAGCAGCGCAAACAGCATTTCCAGCGCGATGTTGCCGTCTGCATCCAGCACACCTTTCAAAAACTTCGACACAGTAAACGACACCGCCACCAGCAGAATCGCCGCGCCCAACGACAAGGCCATGCTTTCCAAAGAAACCGCCTTAGGCTTCCAAAACGCCGCCGCCTGATTTTGGCCGTCTGAAACCTGCTCCGCCTGATTGCTGTACGGACTGCCCCACACGCGGCGGGCAAAACCCGAAGCGGCCAAAGTAATCAGAATCAGAAAATAACAGGCCATCATCAGATTGTCGGCCACCACCGCCGCAGACGTAATATCCTTGCTCGGCTCCAGCTTCGCCGTCATCGCCGCAAAATTCACGCCACCGCCGGTATAAGAAGCCGCAATCATGCCCGAAACCTTATCCAACTCCGGAATGCGGTCTTTCAACATCGCAAAACCCGCCATCACGCCGATTACCGTTCCCGCCGAACTGACGGCAAACAGCAAAAGCAAACGTCCGCTTTCCCGAAACACCGAACGGATGTCCAACTGAAACAGCAGCAGCGGAATCGCCAGCGGCACGATATAACCCCACACCGCATCGTAAACCGGCGCATCGGTCGGAATCAGACCGAAATTCGATGCCGCCAGCGCAATCAGCAAAGCCGTAACCGCACCCGGCACCTTCGCCGCCCACTTCGCCCGCTGTTCCATCACCACCGCCGCCGTTGCCGCCAGCATCACAAACGCCCACAGCAAAAGCGTGTCGTCCGCCTTAATCAAAGTATCCATTTATCATTCTCCTCAAATTCCAATCGGTCTTCCGACCCAACCCGAACCATAAAACAAAACCGTCCGAAAATCCATGCCCGCCCGACAGCCTGTCCGACAAAGCAAGCCGTCTGCAGCACGGACGGCACAGCCCGAACTTTCCGACCGGCAGGAAAAAGCGTACAATCTGCCGATTTTTCCAATATTACCGACACCATGATTTACCCTAAAATTTATGATGTTATCGTGGTCGGCGGCGGACACGCCGGCACGGAAGCCGCACTTGCCGCCGCCCGCATGGGCGCATCTACTTTGTTGCTCACCCACAATATTGAAACTTTGGGACAAATGTCCTGCAATCCGTCCATCGGCGGCATCGGCAAAGGGCATCTCGTCCGCGAAGTGGACGCGCTCGGCGGCGCGATGGCATTGGCAACCGACCAATCGGGTATTCAGTTCCGCCGTTTGAACGCCAGCAAAGGCGCGGCGGTTCGCGCCACCCGCGCTCAAGCCGACCGCGTACTGTACAAAGCCGCCATTCGTTACCTGTTGGAAAATCAGGAAAATTTGGAATTATTCCAACAATCGGTGGAAGACATCACGCTGGACGGCGGCCGCGTGAGCGGCGTGAAAACCGCGATGGGCGTGGAATTTAAAGCCCGCGCGGTGGTGCTGACGGCGGGGACGTTTCTGGCGGGCAAAATCCACATCGGCATGGAAAACTACGCGGGCGGACGCGCAGGCGACCCTGCCGCGCACGGACTTTCAGGCTGCCTGAAAGAATTGCAACTGCCGCAAAGCCGTCTGAAAACCGGCACGCCGCCGCGTTTGGACGGGCGCACCATTGATTTTTCCCGGCTTACCGAGCAGCCCGGCGACACGCCCGTTCCCGTGATGTCGGTGCGCGGCAACGCCGCCATGCACCCGCGCCAAGTGTCGTGTTGGATTACGCATACAAACTTGAAAACACACGATATTATCCGCAGCGGTTTCGACCGCAGTCCGATGTTTACCGGCAAAATCGAGGGTGTGGGTCCGCGTTATTGTCCGTCTATCGAAGACAAAATCAACCGTTTTGCCGACAAGGAAAGCCATCAGATTTTCCTTGAACCCGAAGGGCTGAGCACCCACGAATATTATCCCAACGGCATTTCCACCAGCCTGCCGTTTGACGTGCAAATCGCGCTCGTCCGCAGCATGAAAGGGCTGGAAAACGCACATATTTTGCGCCCCGGCTACGCGATTGAATACGATTATTTTGACCCGCGCAATCTGAAAGCCAGCTTGGAAACCAAAAGCATAGACGGGCTGTTTTTCGCCGGACAAATCAACGGCACCACAGGCTACGAAGAAGCCGCCGCGCAAGGCCTGCTGGCGGGCGCGAATGCCGTGCAGTTCGTGCGCGGGCGGGAGCCTTTGATTTTGCGGCGCGAACAGGCGTATCTCGGTGTTTTGGTGGACGATTTGATTACCAAAGGCGTGAACGAACCCTACCGCATGTTTACCAGCCGCGCCGAATACCGCCTGCAACTGCGCGAAGACAACGCCGATATGCGCCTGACCGAAGACGGCTACAAAATCGGCTTGGTTTCTGAAGCGCAATGGCGAGCGTTCAGCGACAAGCGCGAGCAGGTGGAACGCGAAATCCAGCGTTTGAAATCAACGTGGTACACACCCGCCAAGCTGCCTGAAAGCGAACAAATCCGCGTGTTCGGGCAAAAATTGAGCCGCGAAGCCAATCTGCACGATTTGCTGCGCCGTCCCAATCTGGACTACGCCGCGCTGATGACGCTGGACGGTGCGAAGCCGGAAAACGAATTGGCGGAAACGGTGGTGGAACAGGTGGAAATTCAGGTGAAATATCAGGGCTATATCGAGCGGCAAAACGAGGAAATCGGCAGCCGCCGCGATTTGGAAACACTGCAGCTGCCTGCAAACATCGATTACGGCAAAGTGAAAGGCTTGTCCGCCGAAGTGCAGCAGAAACTCAACCAACACCGTCCCGAAACAGTGGGGCAGGCTTCACGGATTTCGGGGGTAACGCCTGCCGCAGTCGCGCTGCTGATGGTGCATTTGAAACGCGGGTTTAGAGACGCAAAATAAATCTTACCCAAGCAAACAATGCCGTCTGCAAACCCTATCCGGAAAGTTGCAGACGGCATATCTTTATCTTTATATGACTATCTTTACAACAATCCGCCGAATTTCCTTCGAAAATAGACCAAAGCCGGATTGTTCAAGGCATCACCATACACGGTGATTTCGTCGATTTCCGCCAAAAAAACTTTATGCGTACCGACTTCCCATTCCTGCGCCAAATTGCCGTGCAGATGTGCCAAAGCTCCCTCTACCTGCAACTGACCGTTTTTGCCGCGATGCCAAGAATGATATTCAAAACGCTCCTGAGGAGGCAGTTTGGTTATGCCTGCAAAATGTTCTGCCAAGTCCTGCTGCCCTGCAGACAAAATATTGACGCACAAAGCACGGTTTTGCTGCAACACCGGCACAATACCCGCCTGCCTGTTGATGCAGAGCATCAATGTCGGCGGTTCGTCCGTTACGGGTGAAACCGCCGTCATCGTAATGCCGTAACGCCCCGCACTGCCGTCTGTTGTAACGACGTGTACCCCCGAAACGCAGGCGGCCATGGCATCGCGAAAGTGTTGCTGTGTTTCTGATAATCCGGGCATTATTCGGCTTTTTCCGTTTCTTGGTTCATACATTGGCAGAAGTCCGCCAGCAATTCGTGCAATTGTTCGATTTTGGCTTTCGACCACTTGGCTTCAATCAAATCATAACAATCGTCCACGCGGCTGCATGTGTCGATATACATTTTTTCTCCGGCTTCAGTCAGTTTCAGGAAAACGCGGCGTTGGTCGTTGGACGGTTTCAAGCGCACCAAAAATCCGCTTTTCTCCAAACGGGTCAGGATACCGGTCAGACTCGGGCGCAAAATACAGGCCTTTGCGGCCAATTCCTGAAAATCCAACGTACCGCTTTCTGCCAGCAGACGGATAATCCGCCACTGTTGGTCGGTTACGCCCGCATCGTTCAAAATCGGACGGAAGTTGTTCATCAGGGCTTCTCGGGTTTGAATCAGGCGGATATTCAGAGATGCGTGCTTTAACGGGCGGCTCACGTTTTTCTCCTCTCGAAAACGGGAAAGTTGACCGAATTGTTTATTTTTGAACGAATGGTATGCGTTTTATACATTTTATGCAATCCGTTATTCGGAAGGCTGCAATCAGATTTTCTTAGAACAGAGAAACAGCCCTGCTGCAAGCCGTCTGCATCCCCGGTTCAAAATTCAAATAATCCGTGCCGCGCAAAACAATCCGCCGTTGCCAGCAAGGCATCGTTCATCAGCAGGCCGCCGCACATGGCTTCCGCCAAATCATGCGCCTCCATCAGTACAAACTCCGCCACCTCGCCGTCTTGGTTTTCCGGTACAAAACCTTCGGGCAGCCGGACATCGAAAATATACAGGGTTTCGCGGTGCAGCCCGCGAGACACCTGCCGCAGACTCTGGCGCTCCGACAGACACCCGGCACCGTGCAGCAAATGCTCCGGCACACCCGCTTCTTCCCACGCCTCCCTGCGTACGGCATCTTCCACTTTTTCTCCTGCCGCCACGCCGCCGCCGACCAGATTGTCCAGCTTGTTCGGATCGACCGCTTTATACGGGCTGCGGCGGCCTATCCAAAAACGCACGATGCCGTCTGCACCCTGCTGCAAACCGTTCAGATGAACGGCGCGGCTGAGCAGTCCCAACGGCCGGAAGGCGGAACGTTCCAGGGCAAACAAGACTCCGCCCTGCCCGTCAAATACATCGAAGCATTCGTTGCGCCAGCCGCCGAACAAGCCCATGTCGTGCCAGCTCCTGCACATATGCTGCAAAGCATCACCCATCGAGAGCCAGTCGTCTGCGTCCAAAAAGATGCCGTCTGCACGGTTTTTCAGACGGCCCCGCCAGTCGCGGACGATACGTTCCCTCCATTTGGCGTTCACATAACCCAAATGCAGACCGTTCAACCACAAATTGCACATTCCCTCTAAAGCACCGGCATAATGTTGCGCAATTTTCTGCTGCAAAGCCGCTTTTTGCACGACACTCAGGGACTTGCCGAACGCTTCGGGCGGCAGTTGTTTCATGTTCACTCCTTTTTCTATGCCGTTTGCACACCCGCCGATACCGGGAAATCGGGCAGATACACATCGAAACGGATTGATTTGCCGCCGTATTGGTAAGCAGGCTCCTCGTTTGCCAGCCACTCGCCCAAACGCGGACGTTTCACCACCACGCGTTTTTTCGCCGCTGCCTTTGCCGCCACCAGCAGAGCCGCATCGTCCTCCGCAGCCGCTTCCCCGACCAAATCGTGAAAATACGCCATCTCTTTTTTAACCGCCGCCGATTTCTGCCGCACCGGATACATCGGATCGAGATACACGACATCGGGGCGGCCGTTCCGCACCGCAAAGTCCGCCATCATTTCCGCCGCATTTCCCTGCACCAGCGTAATGCGCCGCGCGATTTCCGCCGTTTCCGCATCTTCGCTTTCTACTGCGCGTGCAAGGCCGTCTGAAAGCAAGAGCGCGACAATCGGATGCCGCTCGAAGGTGCAAACCTGCAAACCCTGCGCCGCCAGCACGAAACTGTCGCGTCCCAAGCCGCCCGTTGCGTCCCACACCAGCGGCTTGGCCGCATGGTTAACCGCCTTGGCAATCAGTTCGCCGCCGCCTTTGGTGCGCCGGTATTGTGCCGCACCGCCCGTAAAATCAACGCGCACCACGCCTTTTTCTCCTGCCTTGGCCAGAGCAATTCCGCACTCGTCCGCCAAAAGATAGAGGCTGCCGCGCGGCAGATTTCTGCCGTCTGCAACACCGCCGGCAGCACTTTCGGACGGCCTCAAACCGAACGCCGCCGCCCGCTCCAAGGTTTCCGGCGCGGCTTGGCGGCTGATGAAAGGTATTGCCGCCATCACTCCGCCGCCGCAATATTTTTCAGACGGCCTTGAATATCCAAAAGTTTCCCTTTGCGGCCGCGTTTGTTGGCGATGTCTGCAATCCGCAGGCGTTCCTGATGGTTGCCGCCGCGTTTGCCTATGCTTTCCGCGATGTAGTATTCGGTCTGCACGATGGCGGCAAACGACAAGGTTTCGCCGTCTGCCAGATTCATCAGCTGCAAACCGCGCCCTTTGGCCATCACTTTCAATTCGCCGACCGGAAACGCCAGCAGGCGGTTGCCGCTCGATGCCAGCACGACTTTGCAGTCGGGATTAATCAGCGACACGGCAAACAGCGGCACGGGCGGCAGAACGTTTTCGCCGTTTTCCAAAATCATCACAGCTTTGCCCGCTTTCACGCGGCCGGTCAGGTCTTCCAGCTTGGCGATAAAGCCGTAACCGCCGCTTCCGGCGAGCAGATAATGCTGCTGCGGCAGACCGGTGAGAATGGCGGCAACCTGCGCGCCGGCCTGCAATTCAACCAATGACGACAAAGGCACACCGTCTCCGCGTCCGCCGGGAATATCGGCCGCATCGAGCGTATAGCTGCGGCCCTGGTTGTCCAGAACCACTACCGGCCAAACCGTGCGCCCTTCCAAAACCTGTTTCAGCGCATCGCCTTCTTTGAAGGCGGTTTGGCTCAAATCGAGATGGTGTCCGACACGGCTGCGTATCCAGCCTTTTTCCGACAAAATCAGCGTTACCGGCTCGTCTGCCGTGGTTTGCGCCAGCACGGCGCGTTCGGCACTTTCGACCAAAGTACGGCGGTCGTCCCCGTATTGTCTGATGTCGGCCTGAATTTCTTTGACGATGAGCTTTTTCTTTTCGTTTTCATCGGAAAGCCAGGTTTTCAGACGACCTTCTTCTTCGCGCAATTCGCCCAATTCTTTTTCCAGCTTGAAACCTTCCAAACGGGCGAGCTGGCGCAGGCGGATTTCCAAAATATCTTCGGCTTGAATTTCGGTCAGGCCGAAGGCCTCCATCAATTCGGGCTTGGGTTCGTCCGATTCGCGGATGACGCGGATAACTTCATCGATGTGCAGGAAAACGGTCAGGCGGCCTTCGAGAATGTGAATGCGTTTTTCCACCTGCGCCAAACGGTGCTGCAGACGGCGTGTAACCGTTGCCACGCGGAAGCCCAGCCACTCCTGCAAAATCGTTTTCAGGTTTTTCTGCGCCGGTTTGCCGTCGTTGCCGATCATCACGAAGCTGACCGGTACATTGCTTTCCAAATCGGTCTGCACCATCAGCGTGTTCGCAAACTGCTCGGGATTGATGCGGCTGGATTTCGGCTCGAACACCAAACGGACGGGCGCATCGCCGTCGCTCTCGTCCCGCACGCGTTCGATTAAATCGAGCATCAGTTTTTTGGTATTGAGCTGTTCTTGGGAAAGCTGTTTTTTGCCCGCTTTCGGCTTGGGATTGGTCTGCTCTTCGATGTCGGTCAGCACTTTCTGCGTGCTGGTATTCGGCGGCAGTTCGGTAACGACCAGACGCCAGTGGCCGCGTTCGAGTTTTTCGATTTTGTAACGCGCACGCACGCGCAGACTGCCGCGGCCGGTTTCGTAAATCTGCCGCAAATCTTTGGGCTGGCTGATGATGTGTGCGCCGGTCGGAAAGTCGGGCGCGGGAATATAGGCCATCAATTGTTCGGTGTCGAGCGACGGTTTTTTCAACAAGGCAACCGCTGCTTCGCCGACTTCGCGCAGATTGTGCGAAGGGATTTCGGTCGACATGCCTACGGCAATGCCGGACGCGCCGTTGAGCAGCACCATCGGCAGCCGCGCGGGAAGAAGCTGGGGTTCGGTAAATGTGCCGTCATAGTTCGGAATGAAATCGACCGTACCCTGATGCACTTCCGACAACAGCAACTCGGCAATCGGCGTGAGCCGCGCTTCGGTGTAACGCATGGCCGCCGCGCCGTAGCCGTCCCGCGAACCGAAGCTGCCCTGCCCGTCCACCAAGGGATAGCGCAGGGAAAAATCCTGCGCCATGCGGACCATCGCATCATAGGCCGAGGCATCGCCGTGCGGGTGGAATTTGCCGATAACGTCGCCGACCACGCGGGCGGATTTGACGTGTTTCGCGCCACTGCCCAAACCCATTTCCTTCATGGCATACAAAATCCGCCTCTGCACGGGCTTCTGGCCGTCTGCAACTTCGGGCAGCGCGCGCCCTTTGACCACGCTCATGGCGTATTCCAGATAGGCGCGTTCGGCATATTGTCCCAACAGGAGGTAATCGTCTCCGTCCTGCGGCGTGTTCGGCTTGTCGTTCATGGCGTTTCCGGCAGATAAAACAAAGGCCGTATTGTAAAACAATTCGGCCTGTTCGTGGATTTCGGGCGGCGGCAGGGCCGTCTGTAAAGACATTGCTGAACAGCGGATGCCGCGTGAAAACGGTTTTACCGTCTTAAATTTGCGGTGCAGACGGTACGGCAAACGGCAAAAGCGAATGCACGCGCAACCGCCATACCGTGTCCGGCAGCGGCGGCGGCAGCTGCCAAACCTGTCCGGCCTGCAAAGCGGAAAACAAGCCGGTTGCCTGTTGCAGAAAGTTGTTTCCCTCTCCGTCAGACAAAACGTGCAGGCGGTCTGCAGACGGCATTGCGAAAGCCTCTGCCTGCTGCAATTCCAGTTCCGCCGCACCTGTTTCCTCTGCCGACAGCAGCAGCCACAAACTGCCGCCGCCCGCACCCGTGCCGTCTGCATCGGGCGTTTCCAAACACCAGCCGGCCAGCGCGTAGCCGCCGCAGGCATTCAGATGCAGCATGGCTTGAAACAGCGGTTTCAGCCAATTGTGCGGACGATTGTCCGCCGCTTCGACCACCGACACGCCCGACAGCCCCAGAGCGGCGCATACATGGAAAACGGGCGCATTGTGCAGGTGGGCGAGAAAATCCAAAGGTTTGGCAAAACCCTGCCGCATATTCCGCCGCATGGTATCAAACACGTTGCGCGAGCCGAAGTCCGTTCCGAAAAAAACGGCGGTTTCGGGAGGCAGTCTGCGTTCGCGGAAAGGCAAAATGCCCGCCACGGCAAAACGGCTTTGCGCACTCATGCGGCGCACGTCCAGACCGGCAGCTTTCAAAAGTGTTTTATCGCGGTTGTTTTCCGCATGGAAACAGGCGGAGGCGCACACGGCAACTTTCATTCCGACACCTCCCAAACAGCGGAAACCAGATTGCCGCCGAAACCGAAAAAGTTGGCCAGAAGATAATGGTTTGCCTGCCGGTTTTCTGTTCCGCCAAAATCCGTTTTTCCCGTTTTCAGACGGCCTGCCGCCTGCCGCCACAAAGCCGTTTCCACCGCCGCACTCGCACCCAAAGTATGTCCGGTTTGCGGCTTGATACAGACCAAGGGCGGTTCGCGGCCGAACACCGCCAACAAAGCCTGCCGTTCCGCCGCATCGCTGCCCGCACTGCCGACGGCGTGCGCTTTTACTTCGGCAATCCGATGCGGCGCAACATCCGCCCGTGCCAATGCCGTCTGCATCACTGTTGCCATCGCTCCGCTGCTGCTTTCGGCAGGCTGCGCCGTGTCGGTGTGCGCCGCAATGCCGGCCAAACGCCAAACGCTGCCGTCTGCAGACGGCCTCGAGCGGCTCAAGGCCAAACAGGCCGCGCCTTCGCCCAAAATCAGGCCTGCCGCCCGGAAAGGACGGTATTCGCTGCTGAGCAGTCCCAGGCTGTGAAAATGCATCAGCGTGAGCAGATTGAAGCTCTCCACGCCCAAAACCAGTACGCGCTCCGCCAAACCGCTTTCCAGCAAACGGTGTGCCTGCATCAGGGCATTGGCGGCGGAAGTACAGGAAGTTGCGAAACCGTGAACGGCGGCAAAACCGCCTTCGCTGCGCAGACATTCGGCCAAATCGTTCAACAAATAAGACGGTTCGCCGCAAAAATCGGGACGTTCGCTGTCGGCCACGGTATAGGAAGTCGAGCCGATAAAAAGCGGCACTTCGTGCAGTTTTTCAGACGGCCAACCGGCTTCCTGCACAGAGGCACGGATTTGCGCCATGCAGACGGCCGCCGTTTGCGGAATGTCCAAACGCTCCGCTCCGAAAGCGCGGTAATATTTGGCCGTCTGCAAAACGCCGAGAAAATCGAACGTTTCGTCAGACGGCACGCCGTAATGCACGCTGCTGCCGCAAAGATAAGTCATCCGCCGCGCTCCGTACGGACAAACACCGCCAAATCGCGCACGCACATCATATGCTGCCGGACCATTCTGTCGCCCTGCAAACGCACGCCGAACTGCTGCTGCAAGGCAACGGCCACCTGCAATGCGTCCAAAGAATCCAAAGCCAGACGGCTGCCGTCGCCGAACAGAGGCTCGTCGTCGCCGAAATCTTCCAAAGACAGCAAATCGGTCTTGTCCGTTTCCTGCAAAATCAAGGCTTTCAATGCCGTTTCCAAACTGTCTGCCATTTTGCGTTTCCCTTTATTCCGTTCAAAAGCGCGCTTCGGTTTTCAGACGGCGGCGGTACAAGAGCCAAGCCGCCGCCGAAGTCAGCGCGGCAAAACCCGCCAGCAAAGCCGGATACGGCCAAAAAGCCGCCCAGCCCGCACCTTGCAGCAGCAAATCCTGAAAGGCTTTCAAACCCCAAGCCATGGGCGATACCTGCGAAAGCTGCTGCATAAAGTCGGGCATCACATAAGTCGGCACCATAATGCCGCCCAAACCCGCCATCAGAATAATGCCGCCTCCCCCCAACACGACCGCGTGTTCGGTGCTTTTCGCCGCCACGCTGACCAAAAGCGCGTAGCCCAAAGCCGCCGCCGACACCGCCGCCGACAATGCCGCATAAGGCCACAAACTGCCGTTCAACAGCAAAGCCGGTATGCCCAACTGCGGCAGCAGATAACACCCTATTAGCAGCATGCCGGCAAACTGCAATTGGTTGATGAAAAAATACGGCAGCCATTTGGCTGCCAGCAGAACAGCCGCCGGAGACTGTGCCAAACGCAGGCGGGTCAGCGTATTGGTCTGCTGCTCCGCCGCCATCACGTTCGACAGCGGTATCATGATGAAAAACATACCGAAAATCAGCCAGGCCGGTACGCTGTGCTGTACGGCATTGGGTTTGACCGTCTGCACACCGCTGCGGTCGATATAATGCTCTCGAATATCCTGAGCATTCAGATAAGCGGCGATTTCGTCTTGACGGCGGCGGTTTTCGCTTTCGATTTGTTCTTTGATTTTCCGTTTGATTTCAGACGGCATGGTTTGGTCTGTTTCAAACGCCGCATCGTCCGCCAGATAACGGTTCAGGCGGATTTCGGTGTAGTGCTGCCGTACAACACCCTTAACCGCCGCCAGCCACGCTGCATCGGCATCGGGACGCACGAATATCTGCAAAGGCTGTTCGTCTGACAACGGCGTGCCGTCCGCATTCGGGTCGTACAGCAGCAAATCTTCGCCTTCCTCCAACTGCAAGCCGTCTGCAGCTGTTTTCTGCACCGTCTCAATTTGCTCGCCGCGCAAAGCTTCGGCCAGCAGACGGTTTGTTTCTGCCGATGCACCCGCCAAGGCTATGCGGCTGCCCTGATGCGGTTCGCCGTCTTTGCTCAAAGCCAGCGACATAATCAGCATAAAGGCTATCGGCATCACGAACAAAACCGCCAGTCCGTGCAAATCGCGCAACAGCAGCTTCCATTCTTTCAACAAAGACGCGGCAATCATGCGCTGCCTTTCAAAAAGTCGAGATACAGCGATTCGAGCGAACCGCAGCCCTGGCGGAAATAGCGGATGCCGTAAACTCTGCACGATTGGTAAATCTCCGCCGCTATTTCCGCATCTGCCGCCGCACGGTACACGCCGCCGCCGACTGCTTCTGCCTGCCAGGCTGCCAAATGGTGTGCAGACGGCATCTTATCCAAGGAAAATTCGACCAACGGTACCGACTGTTGCAGCAAACCGCGTATCCCGCCGGCATATTTCAGACGGCCTGCGTCCAGCCAGGCGATGCGGCTGCACAGGCTCTCGATTTCCTGAAAATAATGCGAGGTATAAACCACGGTAACGCCTGCCGCCGTCTGTGCCGCCACGCTGTCTGCAATAAAACGGCGCGACTGCGGATCGATGCCGACGGTTATTTCGTCCAAAAACAAAAGTTCGGGGCGGTTAATCAGTCCGATGGCGAAATTCAGACGGCGTTTCAAACCGCCGGAGAGATGTTTCGCGGCTTTGTTCCGATGATCCGACAAATCTGCCTGCTCCAACAAAACCGCCAGATGTTTTTTGTCGCGGATGCCGTACAGCGAAGCGAAGAACATCATATTGTCCCACACGCTCAATTGCGGATAAAACGCAAAATCCTGCGGCACCAGCCCGATTTTCTGCCGTGCCGCACGCTCCAATCGGGCGAACGGCACGCCGCCGACACGCACCTCACCCCGCTGCACCTCCTGCAAACCGGCCAACAGGGACATCAAAGTCGTCTTGCCCGCCCCGTTGTGGCCGATCAACCCCCAGCACTCCCCTCGCCCAATGTGCAGGCTAACATCGTGCAGCGCATCGGCCTCGGCAGCAGGATAACGGTGGGACAGCGAAATGGTTTCCAGCATGATGTTTCCCTGTTTTTCAGATGGCCTTCGCCCAAGCCGCCGTGTCCCGCCAGAGCGTTTCTTCCAAATCGGCAATTCGGTACAGCATCTGCGCGAGCAGACGGCAGCCGTCTGCCTGCGGCTTGCGGCATTGGCGTACTGCTTGGGCGGCGAACAGCCGCCATTCGTCGCCAATAGCGGTCAGACGGTCGGCCAACGCCGACAATTCGGCACTGCCGAGCAAGCCGGCGGCCTGCTGCATGAAGCAGGCATAGATATAGCGGAAGCCTGCCCCGCCGGTGCCGATTTCTTCCTGCATTCTCACGATATGCCCTAAAAACAGGCTGTTGGCCCGGGCATATTCCGGTGCGGGATTGAGCGCAGCGATTTTCCTCGCCAGCATACGGATGCCGTTTACACCGGCAAAAAACACCGGCGGACGCATCTGCCGGGCCGTTTTCAACAAAGCGGCACGCACAAGCTGAGGCATTTTTTCCGCCACAGCATCTGCAGACGGCACACCGCCCAAGGTGTACATCAAGCCCTTGGCCGCCATCACGCCCTTGGCAAAGCGGGCGCGGCGCAAATCTTCGGCGGAACAACGCTGCACGGTTTCAAATACCGGATCGCTGATCAGGTATTCGCCGTTTTCTTTACCGTACACCAACAGATTGTGGGCATTGAAATGGAAACGCATTTCCGCCGGAAAATACGGCAGCCAGAATACGGATGTCTGCAAACCCGCCAAGCCTCCCGCTTCCAGCACTTTGTCCAAAGCCGCCATGCCTGCGGCTTCGCTGCGGAAGGTTTTCATCTGCAAACGGATACCGAGCAGGCGGCAGCTGCGTTTGATAATGCTTTTGGGCAGGCTGCGGTAGGCCGCCAGCGGCTGGCCCGACAGTTTTACCACGGGAATATAGGCAAACGACAAAGCAGACGACAGGCCGAACACCATCGCTTCGTCCCAATCGATGCCGTGGTGCCGCAGCAAAGCAGACATCACGCCGCTTTCGCAATGCGCGGTATGCTGGTGGGGGAAAGTCGGGGTCATATCGCTCTCAAAAACAGCCGCCGCAAGCGGCGGGAAAGATTTTCAGACGGCATTGTCCGTTCGGACAAACAGCCGGATTTCATCGGGTGCAGACGGCTTCTGCAACTGTGCGGCATCCAAACACAATGCGGCGGCATATTTGTCCAGCACACGCCTGCCCAAAGCAGCGAAGACCTGCGGTTTGAAATGGCGGCGGAGCTGCCAGCGGAACACGCCGGCGGCGGCGGCCAGCGAAGTTTCGTCGTGGCGGAAGGCAAACATCAGATAATACAGCGGCGAAACGCTGCCCCGGCAATACAGCCGCCAAGCTTCTTCGGTCTGCCTCGCCAACTCGTCCGCCGCCTGCTGCGTCGCAAATTCTTCCACTTCCCAGCCACTGCTCGCGGCCGCTACATAACGGCCTTCGCGCGTGGCATAAACCACTTTGCGCCGTCCGCCGAAAATGCGGCTGTTGTCTTGCGGAATGTCTTTTTCGTCCATGGCTCACACCGTTTCCAGCAGCATGAACGAAGAAGAAAAACGACCGCTCTCCGGCACATAGCAGAGAATTTTTTGGCCGGCAGGCAAGTCATGCGTGTTCAAAAACTCGTCCAGCATGATGAAAATCGATGCCGAACCGGTATTACCTTTGCTCGGCAGATTGGTAAACCATTTTTCCTGAGGAATCTCGAAACCGATGTTTTTCAAGCCGTCTGCAACCTTGTCGCGGAAAAATTCGGAAGAGTAATGCGGCAGAAACCAGTCGATTTCAGACGGCCGGATGCCGTGTTTCGCCACACTGCGTGCCAAAGCCTTTTCCACCGTATAGGCAATAATATTGCTGTTGAGCAGTTTGATGTCCTGCTTGACCGCCATCACGCTGCCGGTTTCCCGTTCGGCAGCGGAAAAGTTTTTCCAACCTTTGAACACGCCGTCTGAACATTCGCCGCCCGCATACATGCAAACCGGCAGTTCGTTGGCATACGACACCAAATCCAGCCACACAATCCGCACGCTGCCTGCAGACGGCTTGCCGCTCAAATAAAACGCACCCGCGCCGTCCGACAGCATCCAGCGCAGAAAATCTTTTTCAAACGCCAACTCGGGAACAAATTCCCGCTCTTCCTTCCAAGCCGTTTCTGCCGCAAACGCTTCTTTACGCATCACGGCCGAAGCCGCCTCTGCCGCACAGGCAACCGCCGCTTCGTGTTCGCCCGTACGCACCGCATTGTAGGCATATTTCAAAGCCGCCATGCCCGCCACGCACACGCCGGCCGTGCTGACCATTTCGCAAGGCAGGCCGTCTGTAATCAGGCCGTGTACCATCGCGCCGTGTCCGGGCAGGGTTTGGTCGGGATAAGACGTTCCGCACGCCAGCACGCCGACTGCCTGCTTGTCCGCACCCTGTTCAAACAACGTTTCTACCGCCGCTGCCGCCAATTCCGCACAACTGTGCGTTGCCTCACGCGTATCGGGGTTGATGGCGTAATGGCGGCTCAAAATACCGTTGGAACGCAGAATACGGCGGCGCACCCGCGAAGGCACATCGCCTGCCATGCCCAAAACCGCTTCCATCTCGTCATTGCCCACCGGCGCGTTGGGCAGAAAAGCCGCCGTGCGGTTGATATAAACCTGAACCAGTGATTGTGTCGTGTTTGTCATACCCGTTTCACTTTTTATCTTTTAGCCATGCCGTCTGCACCAAATGCCGTCTGAGTTCGGCTTGCCGCACGCCCGCAACCCGATACTGCCGCCCTTCAAAAATGCCGCCGAACCAAACAGACAGGCCGAAACCACCACTATTCTCCGGACGGCGCAGCCAATTCCTGTTTTTTACGGCGGATACGCGTTTCGCAAAACGGCGCAAGCAGACGGCGCAACAGCGCGCCTGCCGGTACAACCGTCAAAATAATGCCGATAAGAAACACAATGTATGCCGCCAACAGCACGCGGCGCAACCAAGGCGACACGCTGCCCGCCGCCATCAGGCCTTTGCCCCAAATACGGAAGCTGCGGTATGCCGCCTGCTCGCCGAACATCAGTTTCTCGTTTACCTTGGCCGCCCCCATGTTTTGAAACAAGGTTTCGTCCAATGCCGCACCGCTCTCCAAAACGGAACGCAGTTTTTCGCCGAAGCGGGCGCAATCGGCAATTTCCGCTTCCGAAATACCCGCAGCGGGCAGTTTTTTGAAAAACTGTTTATCGCCCGTCAGCATCCATGCGGGCGTGGTAACAAAACTGGCAGCACTGCCGCAATGGTCGATTTTCACAATATTGCCGACCAGACGCGCACCCATATCGGACAATATTTTCCGCACGGTCTGATGCGCCGTCAGCCACATATTGCGGCAGCCCGTCAGCGTTACCACCGGCGTACCCTCCAATACGGCTCTTGCAGCGGGGTGCTGCAAAAATGCCGCAACCGGCTGCGAGGGCGACAAAAACCAAACCGTGTACGCCAGCACGACCAAGTCATATCGTTCGGACGGAATTTGCGGGTTTTCGATCGGAGCCGGACGCAGATGGACGGTTTCGGGAAAGGTGTTGAAAAAACGCCAGAATTTCCAAGGAAATGAAAAAGGCTGCTGAGGCTGCAAAGGCAGCACGTCGATTTCGATGCCGTCCGCATCATGCAGCGGCATGAGAAATTGCCCGACCAGTCGTTCCAACTGGCCGGTTTGCGAATAATGCACGACTAAAATTTTCTTCATGCTGCGTGCCCGAACTGCGTAAAGGAAAATGTAAACGATTTTAACAAATTTGCCTCCGATTGTGCAGCCTGCCGGTTTTTTATCCCAACAAAACCATCCCGACCGGGGCACACCGAAGGAATTTTCGTCTCCCTTATCTGGTTGCCGAACTTTTTCTTTCTGTTTTTACGGAGCACTCTGACCTATTCCTGCTTTATATTGGCTTCAATTCCTTAAAGCCCCGGCTGCAGACGGCATCCGGTTTTCCGTACGCAGAAACGCCGCTCCAAACGGAGCGGCGTTGATATGCCAACAACTTATTCTTGGCCTGACTGTTCGACAGAAGAACCGTCTTCTACCGCCTGCGCCCATTGTTTGCGGCGGCTGCGATGGTAGGTCAGACCGGTACCGGCAGGAATCAGTCGGCCGACAATCACGTTTTCTTTCAAGCCGCGCAAGTCGTCCTGTTTACCCATAATCGCTGCTTCGGTCAGAACGCGCGTGGTTTCTTGGAAGGACGCGGCGGAAATGAAGCTGTCGGTCGACAACGACGCTTTGGTAATACCCAGCAGGATATTGTCGAAACGCGCAGGCTCTTTGCCTTCGGCTTGGGCTTTTTCATTTGCCAGCATCACATCGGCACGCTCGACCTGTTCGCCCGTAATAAAGCGGGTGTCGCCTGCATCAACAATGTTCACGCGGCGCAGCATCTGGCGGATGATGACTTCGATGTGTTTGTCGGAAATCTTCACACCTTGCAGGCGGTAAACTTCCTGCACCTCTTGCACAATGTAACGCGCCAAAGCTTCGATGCCCTGCAAACGCAGAATGTCGTGAGGATCGACCGCACCGTCGACAATCGTCTCGCCTCGGTTCACCACTTGGCCGTCATGCACCAAAATCTGTTTCTCTTTGGAAATCAGAGTTTCGTATGCCACTCCGTCCACATCGGTAATAATCAGGCGCTGCTTGCCTTTGGTTTCCTTACCGAACGACACGGTACCGGTAACCTCTGCCAACATACCCGCATCTTTCGGAATGCGCGCTTCGAACAATTCGGCCACGCGCGGCAGACCGCCGGTAATGTCGCGGGTTTTCGACGAAGCTTGCGGAATACGCGCCAACACATCGCCCTTGCCGATTTCCTGACCTTCGCGCACGGTAATCACCGCACCAACGGGGAAAGCCATCGAAACGGCTGTAGTCGTATTCGGAATCAGGACTTCTTCGCCGTTTTCGTCCAACAGTTTCACAGTCGGACGCAACAGTTTGGAAGTACCGGTCGAACGGCGTTTGCCGTCAATGACTACCAAAGTGGACAAACCGGTAATTTCATCGGTTTGTTTGGCAACAGTTACTCCTTCTTCTACATTTTCGAATTTTACCGTACCTGTATATTCAGTAATCATCGGACGGGTATGCGGATCCCAAGTGGCCAGCGTTTGACCTGCTTTCACAGCAACACCGTCCTGAACCAGCAAAGTTGCACCGTACGGCACTTTATGACGTTCGCGTTCGCGGCCGATGTCATCGTGAATCACCACTTCGGAAGAACGGCCGATAACAATCAGTTCGCCTTTGTTGTTGGCAACATAGCGCATTTGGCTGCTGAAACGCACCGTACCGTTGGATTTGGCCTCCACTTGGCTGGCTGCCGCCGCACGCGATGCCGCACCACCGATGTGGAAGGTACGCATGGTCAGCTGTGTACCCGGTTCGCCGATAGACTGGGCGGCAATCACTCCGACCGCTTCGCCAGCATTCACCAATTTACCGCGTGCCAAGTCCCGACCGTAACATTTCGCACACAGGCCGTAACGGGTTTTACAGGTAATCGGCGTGCGGACTTTCACTTCGTCCACACCGGAATTGTCGATTTCATCCACCAAGGCTTCGGTCAGCATGGTACCTGCCTCAACCAAGGTTGCCCCACTGCTCGGATCAACGATGTCTGCGGCCGCCACACGGCCCAAAATACGGTCTCGCAGGGCTTCAATCACATCACCACCCTGCACTACCGCTTTCATCACAAAGCCGTCTGCAGTACCGCAATCGTCTTCCACCACCACCAAATCTTGGGTAACGTCCACCAGACGACGGGTCAGGTAACCGGAGTTTGCGGTTTTCAAAGCGGTATCCGCTAAGCCCTTACGCGCACCGTGCGTGGCGATAAAGTATTGCAATACGGTCAAACCTTCGCGGAAGTTGGAAGTAATCGGCGTTTCGATAATCGAACCGTCCGGCTTGGCCATCAGTCCGCGCATACCGGAGAGCTGTTTGATCTGCGCCGCCGAACCCCGTGCGCCTGAGTCGGCCATCATATAAATGGAGTTGAACGATTCCTGATCGACTTCATTGCCTTCCCGGTCGATGACTTTTTGCGTAGACAGGTTGTCCATCATCGCTTTGGCGATTTTATCGCCCGCACGGCCCCAAATATCCACGACTTTATTGTACCGTTCACCGTTCGTTACCAAACCCTGACGGTATTGATCTTCGATTTCTTTCACTTCGGCTTGTGCTTCGGCCAGCAATGCTGTTTTCTCTTTCGGGATTTCCATATCGTCGACACAAATCGAAATACCGCCTTTGGCTGCGAATGCAAAACCCGTATACATCAGGTGGTCGGCAAAAATCACTGTATCGCGCAATCCGCACAAACGGAATGAAGCATTAATCAGCTTGGAAATTTCTTTTTTCTTCAAAGCCTTATTAATGTACTCAAAAGGCAGGCCTTTCGGCAGGTGCTCGCTCAACAGGGCGCGTCCGACAGTTGTTTGATAACGGTTGACTACAGGCTCGAATTCGCCCGTTTCGTTTTTCACCCATTCTCGCAGACGGACGGTAATCTTGGTACCCAGTTCAACCTGCTTGGTGTGGTAGGCTCTGTGTACTTCGCGCACATCTGAGAACAGGCTGCCTTCTCCCTTGCCGTTGATTTTGTCGCGGGTCATATAATACAGACCCAATACAATATCTTGCGACGGCACGATAATCGGTTCTCCGTTGGCTGGCGACAATACGTTGTTGGAAGCCAGCATCAAAGTACGCGCTTCCATTTGCGCTTCCAGACTCAAAGGAACGTGGACGGCCATTTGGTCGCCGTCGAAGTCGGCATTGAACGCGGCACACACCAGAGGATGCAGTTGGATGGCTTTACCTTCAATCAGAATCGGTTCAAATGCCTGAATACCCAAGCGGTGCAGGGTCGGTGCACGGTTCAGCATAATCGGATGTTCGCGGATAACTTCTTCCAGAATGTCCCAAACTTCCGCCACTTCCTGTTCGACCAGTTTTTTCGCCGCTTTGACGGTAGAAGCCAAACCGCGCAATTCCAGTTTATGGAAAATAAACGGTTTGAACAGTTCCAGTGCCATTTTCTTCGGCAGACCGCATTGGTGCAGACGCAGGTAAGGACCTACCGTAATCACCGAACGACCGGAGTAATCCACTCGTTTGCCCAACAGGTTTTGACGGAAACGACCGCCTTTGCCTTTAATCATATCGGCCAAAGATTTCAGCGGACGTTTACTCGCACCGGTCATGGCTTTGCCTCGGCGGCCGTTATCCAACAGGGAATCTACGGCTTCCTGCAACATGCGTTTTTCGTTACGTACGATAATGTCTGGCGCATGCAGTTCCAGCAGACGTTTCAGACGGTTGTTGCGGTTGATGACGCGGCGGTACAAATCGTTCAAATCGGAAGTGGCGAAACGGCCGCCGTCCAAAGGAACAAGCGGACGCAAATCGGGCGGCAGAACCGGCAGTACGTCCATAATCATCCATTCCAGCTTCATACCGGAACGCTGGAAGGCTTCCAATACTTTCAATCGCTTGGCGATTTTCTTAATTTTGGTGTCCGAACCGGTGCTTTCCAATTCTTGACGCAGCAGACTGACTTCGTTTTCGATATCCAGTTTTGCCAATAAATCGCGAACGGCTTCGGCACCCATTTTGGCATCGAAGTCGTCGCCGTATTCGTCCAGTTTGTTATAGTAATCTTCTTCGGTCAGCAGCTGTCGGCGTTGCAGCGGAGTCATGCCCGGATCGATGACGACAAATGCTTCAAAATACAATATGCGTTCGATGTCGCGCAAAGTCATGTCCAAAACCATACCCAAACGGGAAGGCAGAGATTTCAAGAACCAGATGTGGGCAATGGGGGCGGCCAGCTCGATATGACCCATGCGTTCGCGGCGCACTTTCGACAAAGTAACTTCCACGCCGCATTTTTCACAGGTTACACCTTTGAATTTCAGGCGTTTGTATTTTCCGCACAAACATTCGTAGTCTTTAACCGGACCGAAGATTTTGGCGCAGAACAAACCGTCGCGCTCAGGTTTAAAGGTGCGGTAGTTGATGGTTTCCGGCTTTTTCACTTCGCCGTACGACCATGAACGGATGGTTTCGGGAGAGGCGATGCCGATTTTGATGGCATCAAACTCTTCTTCCATTGCAGCGGCCTGCAAAGGGTTAAACAAGTTCGATAAAGCTTTCATTTTTGCTCCTTAAAGGAAGTATTCTTTGTTTTTCAGACGGCCTTTGCGGTGATGCTGTCTGAAAACGGCAGCTTTGCATCCGGCAGATTAACGGTAGGTTTCGCAACGGATGTCTCGCTCGCGGCAGTGCATTTGATGGTTTTCCCTGCCGCACTGTTTCAATACGTCGAGCTTGGTACGACCCAGATTGGTGCCTTCCGCACGGTAGGTCGCCGTAAATGCGCGCAGACTGCAAACATGTGCCTCCTGCTGCCCGCTTCGCTCCGCCGGACGGCGTTCGGCCAAGAGCAGATTGACCTGCTCGGTCAGGCGGGCGACTTTGCGCTCCAATTCGGCAATCCGTTCCGCATCGCTCTGTACCGCCTGCGCGGCCAATGGCAGGGCAAGCAAGAGGCTCAAAAGCATTTTTTTCACGTTGCATCTCCGTTTTTCAGACGGCATCGGGCTGCAATGCCGTCTGAAAACTGTTGTTTAGTAGCGTTCCAAATCGATGTCCAAGCCCAACGAGCGGATTTCTTTGACCAATACGTTGAACGATTCCGGCATGCCGGCATCGATTTTGTGTTCGCCGCGCACGATGTTTTCGTACATTTTGGTACGGCCGGTTACATCGTCCGACTTCACGGTCAGCATCTCTTGCAGCGTGTAGGCGGCACCGTAGGCTTCCAGTGCCCACACCTCCATCTCACCGAAACGCTGGCCGCCGAACTGTGCTTTACCGCCGAGCGGCTGTTGGGTTACCAGAGAGTAGGGACCGGTCGAACGGGCGTGCATTTTTTCATCCACCAAGTGATGCAGTTTCAAGTAGTGCATCACCCCTACGGTTACGCGGCGGTCGAACGGTTCGCCAGAACGGCCGTCATACAGCGTAATTTGGGTTTTGGTGTCGTTGAAACCCAGTTTCTGCACTTCCGGATCGTCGCTCGGATAAGCGAAGTCCAGATAGGCTTTGATTTCGCTCTCATGCGCTCCGTCAAATACCGGCGAAGCAAAAGTCGCACCTTTGCGCAGGTTGTCGGCTAGGCTCAGAATTTCTTCATCGCTCAATTGGGTCAGGTCTTCGCGGCGCATGTCTTTACCGCCTAAGTCGCCGTTATACATGGTATTCAGGAACTCGCGGATTTCTCCGACTTTGCGCTGTTCGTCCAACATGCGGCCAATACGCTCGCCGATACCTTTGGCCGCCCAACCCAGGTGGACTTCCAAAATCTGACCGATATTCATACGCGAAGGTACGCCCAAAGGATTCAATACGATGTCCACCGGGCGGCCGTCTGCCATGTAAGGCATATCTTCCACCGGCAGAATACGCGATACCACACCTTTGTTACCGTGGCGACCGGCCATTTTGTCGCCGGCTTGCAGACGGCGTTTGATGGCGATGAATACTTTCACCATTTTTTGTACGCCCGGCTGCAATTCGTCGCCTTGGGTCATTTTCTTTTTCTTGATTTCGTACAAGGCTTCGGCTTCTTCGCGTTTGTCTTGCAGACTGCCTTTAATCAGTTCGAGCTGCTTGGCAATCTCTTCATCAGACACGCGCACATCAAACCAATCGTGTTTGCTCGGCAGACCAGCCAGATATTCGGCGGTAATCACACTGCCTTTGGCCAGTTTCATCGGGCCGCCATTGGCTTGCTGACCGACAATCATGCGCTCGATGCGGTCAAACGCGTCGTTGTCGAAAATACGCAGCTGGTCGTTCAAATCCTGACGGTAGCGTTTCAGCTCGGCATCGATAATCGATTGGGCGCGTTTGTCGCGCTGGATGCCTTCGCGGGTAAAGACTTGAACGTCAATTACCGTGCCGCTCATACCGGTCGGCATACGCAGAGACGTATCTTTCACGTCAGACGCTTTTTCGCCGAAAATCGCACGCAGCAGTTTTTCTTCCGGCGTCAGCTGGGTTTCGCCCTTCGGCGTTACCTTGCCGACCAGCACGTCGCCTGCTTCCACTTCCGCACCGATGTATACGATGCCGGATTCGTCCAAACGGTTCTGCATACGCTCCGACAAATTCGGAATATCGCGGGTGATGTCTTCCGCCCCCAGCTTGGTATCGCGGGCAACCACATTCAACTCTTCAATGTGGATGGAAGTATAACGGTCGTCCGCCGCCACTTTTTCCGAAATCAGAATCGAGTCTTCGTAGTTATAGCCGTTCCAAGGCATAAAGGCGATGGTCATATTCTGACCCAAAGCCAGTTCGCCCAAATCAGTCGAAGCACCGTCTGCAACCAAATCGCCGCGCTGCAATACATCGCCTGCTTTTACAGCCGGACGCTGGTTGATATTGGTTGATTGGTTGGAACGAGTAAATTTCACCAAATTGTAAATATCGACACCGACTTCGCCGGCTACGGCTTCGTCATCGTGTACGCGAACCACCACACGGTTGGCATCTACATATTCCACCACTCCACCGCGACGGGCAACAATCGCAGTTGCCGAATCAACCGCCACATCGCGCTCGATACCGGTACCTACCATCGGTTTCTCCGCCCTCAGACAAGGTACTGCCTGACGCTGCATGTTAGCACCCATCAATGCTCGGTTCGCATCATCATGCTCCAAAAACGGAATCAGCGATGCCGCCACCGATACAGCCTGACCTGTCGCCACATCCATATATTGGACACGGTCGGCCGTTGCCAGAATGGTGTCGCCTTTTTCGCGACAGGTAACCAACTCGTCAATCAGATTGCCTTCTTCGTCCAGTTTGGCATTGGCCTGTGCAATCACAAATCGACCTTCTTCGATTGCCGACAGATAGTCGATTTCATTGCTGACTTTGCCGTCTACAACACGGCGGTAAGGTGTTTCCAAGAAACCGTAATCATTGGTACGCGCATAAACCGACAAAGAATTGATCAGACCAATGTTCGGACCCTCAGGGGTTTCAATCGGACAAACGCGGCCGTAGTGGGTAGGATGCACGTCGCGCACTTCAAAGCCCGCACGTTCGCGTGTCAAACCACCGGGACCCAATGCAGATACACGGCGTTTATGGGTAACTTCGGACAAGGGATTGGTTTGGTCCATAAATTGCGACAACTGGCTCGAACCGAAGAATTCTTTAATCGCTGCAGAAACAGGTTTCGCATTAATCAAATCGGTCGGATTCAGATTATCGGATTCAGCTTGGCTCAAACGTTCTTTAACCGCACGCTCCACACGAGACAATCCGGAACGGAATTGGTTTTCCACCAATTCGCCTACCGAACGAACACGACGGTTGCCCAAATGGTCGATATCGTCGACTTCACCGTGTCCGTTACGCAGTTCCACCAAAGTGGCAATCGAGGCGACAATGTCTTCAACGCTCAAAACAAAACCGCCTTTTTCTGCCGCACCGGCAAATGTTTCATTCAACAAACGACCGTACCAGGAACGCTTTTGCTCTTCGCCCAATTTCTGTTCGTAAGTACGCGTATTGAATTTCATGCGGCCGACACGGGACAAGTCATAGCTTTCATCACTGAAAAACAAACGGTTGAACAGCATTTCCACTGCTTCGTCTGTCGGAGGCTCGCCCGGACGCATCATGCGATAAATCGCCACACGAGCCGCCTGCTGATCTACCGTTTCGTCAGTACGCAGAGTGGCGGAAATATAGCCTCCCTGATCCAAATCGTTGATATACAGGGTTTGAATTTCCTGAACACCCTGAATATCCAATTGTGCAAGCAATTCTTCTGTAATCTCGGAATTGGCTACCGCCAAAACTTCACCCGTGTCGGGAACAATCACATCTTTGGCAAAACTCTTGCCAATCAAGCCGTCTGCATCAAACTTCAAACGGGTCAAACCGGACTTCTCGATATCGCGGATGTTTTTCGCCGTAATTCGTTTTCCTGCCTGAACCAAAACAGTGCCGTCCGGAGCGACAATATCAAACTTCGCAGTTTCGCCTTTCAAACGGTTCGCAACCAAATCAGTTTCTACGCCGTCTTTCGACAAATAGAAATTTTCTTTGTCGTAGAAAGTATCCAAAATCTGTTCGTCGTTATAACCCAAAGCTTTCAACAGAATGGTTACCGGCATTTTGCGGCGGCGGTCGATTCGGAAATACAACAAATCTTTCGGATCGAATTCGAAATCCAACCATGAACCGCGGTAAGGAATGATACGGGCAGAGAACAACAGTTTGCCGGAAGAATGGGTTTTACCTCGGTCATGCTCAAAAAACACACCCGGAGAACGGTGCAGCTGTGAAACAATCACACGCTCCGTACCATTGATGATGAAAGATCCGCTCGGAGTCATCAACGGAATTTCGCCCATATACACTTCATTTTCACGAACTTCTTTAACGGTGTTCGGCTTGGAACTTTCTTTATCGAAAATTACCAAACGGATACGCGCACGCAGCGGCGAAGCGTAAGTAATACCGCGCAACTGGCATTCCGGAATATCAAATAAAGGTTCGCCCAAAACATAATGCACAAATTCTAAGCGCGCATAGCCGTTATGGCTGACAATCGGGAAAATCGAACTGAATGCCGCCTGCAAACCTTCGTCAATACGCTGGTCGAAAGCACGGTCCTGCTGCAAAAATTTGGCATAAGAGTCTAACTGGGTCGCCAACAGAAACGGCACTTCCAAGACATTTTCACGTTTCGCAAAACTTTTACGAATCCGTTTTTTCTCGGTAAAAGAATAACTCATTACGGAATACTCCCAAGATGAGATGCAAATAAACTGATTAGATTGAAAATCCATACCGAACTGACCTGCAGACGGCAGACAACTTAAAAAATTTACAATAATTTACTTGAAAATTTTCAAAAAATGTAAATTATGGTAAATTTCTATATTTTTCCAATAATAAAGCGCAAGAAGGCTGGCAGTAAAACTGCCAGCCTTTAATAAAAAAAAGCTTATTTGATTTCGACTTTCGCGCCGGCTTCTTCCAATTGTTTTTGAATATCTTCCGCCTCAGCTTTAGATACGCCCTCTTTCAGAGTCTTAGGCGCGCCGTCCACGATGTCTTTAGCTTCTTTCAAGCCCAAACCTGTAATCGCACGAACAACTTTAATCACACCTACTTTTTGTTCGCCGGCAGACACCAATACCACATCAAACTCTGTTTTCTCTTCAGCAGCCGGACCCGCAGCCGGACCCGCAGCAACTGCAACAGCAGCAGCAGAAACGCCGAATTTTTCTTCAAAAGCTTTAACCAAATCGTTCAATTCCATTACGGTCAAAGAACCAACGGCTTCCAAAATGTCTTCTTTAGTAATAGCCATGCTATCAAACTCCAAATATTGTATGAAAAATTAAATCAGATAAAACAAAATTGTCTGTGATTATGCAGCTTCTTCTCCGGCTTTTTTCTCTGCCAAAGCAGCCAAACCACGGGCAAAGCCCGAAACAGGTGCCTGCATAACGAACAGCAGTTTGGACAACAGCTCTTCGCGGCTCGGAATAGAAGCCAGTTCTGTTACTTGGGCAACATCCAACACATCACCATTGTAAGAACCTGCTTTAATAACGATTTTGTCGTCTTTTTTCGCGAATTGATGCAGCACTTTCGCAGCAGCAACTGGATCTTCAGACGCAGCGTACACCAAAGGGCCGACCATTTGGTCTGCCAAAGCTGCAAATGAAGTACCCTCTACTGCACGACGAGCCAAGGTGTTTTTCAGAACGCGCAAATAAACACCTTCTTTACGTGCATTCGCACGTAACTCGGTCATGCTGGCAACACTGATACCGCGATATTCGGCAACTACAAGAGTTTGTGCATTAGCAATTGCTGCACCAATCTCTTCAACAGCCACTTTCTTGGTTTCAATATTGAGACTCAAGGTCTACCTCCCACTGTTTAAAATCAGGATATTAAACATATCCCACCAGCGCGGCACCCCCTAGAAAGACATTTCACAAGCAAAACTTGATAAATTTTTTCAGGACTACCGTCTGCGTAGGGCAGTTACGATTAAATCTTACGATCCCTACGGTCTTGGACATCTACTTAATTTTATTTAAGTAGCCTAAATTCAGGCAACCTCGCACACAACCAAGGCCACCTGAAAATCCTTAACAAACAACTTAGTTATTTACGCTAGCCGTATCAACGCGCACACCCAAACCCATGGTGCTGCTTACTGCAACTTTTTTCAGATATTGACCTTTAGCTGCAGCAGGTTTGGCTTTCACAATAGCATCCAACAGAGCATTGAAATTCTCTTTCAAATCCGCCTCTGCAAAAGAAGCACGACCAATCGTTGCATGAACGATACCAGCTTTATCAGTACGGTATTGAACCTGACCGGCTTTGGCATTCTTCACAGCTTCTGCAACATTAGGAGTTACAGTGCCGACTTTCGGGTTCGGCATCAAACCGCGAGGACCCAAAATAGTACCCAACTGACCAACAATACGCATTGCATCAGGAGAAGCAATTACAATATCGAAATCCAAATTGCCTTTTTTAACTTCCTCAGCCAAATCCTCAAAACCAACAACATCAGCACCAGCAGCTTTAGCTGCTTCAGCGTTTGCACCTTGAGTGAATACAGCGACACGAGTTGTTTTACCAGTACCTTTAGGCAAAACAACAGAACCTCGAATCACTTGGTCGGATTTTCGAGGATCTACACCCAAGTTAAAAGATACATCAACAGACTCATCAAACTTAGCGGTAGCTGCTTTTTTTACTAAAGCAATAGCCTCATCAATTGCATACAGCTTGTTAGCCTCAACAGATGCACGCAATGCTTTCAAGCGCTTAGAAACCTTAGCCATCTTACACACCCTCCACATTCAAACCCATAGAGCGGGCAGAACCGGCAATCGTACGCACAGCCGCATCCAAATCCGCAGCAGTCAAATCAGGCTCTTTGGTTTTTGCAATTTCTTCCAATTGAGCACGAGTTACTGTACCCACTTTATTTGTCAAAGGATTAGAACTACCTTTTTGCAAACCAGCTGCTTTTTTCAGCAGAATGGTTGCAGGAGGAGTCTTCATCACAAAAGTAAAAGACTTGTCTGCGAAAGCAGTAATTACAACAGGAATCGGCAAACCAGGCTCCATACCTTGAGTTGCCGCATTAAACGCTTTACAGAACTCCATAATATTCAAACCACGCTGACCCAAAGCCGGACCAACCGGTGGAGAAGGATTGGCTTTTCCTGCAGGAATTTGCAGTTTGATATAGCCGATTACTTTTTTTGCCACAATTTAGCTCCTTAAAAACGGGTATAACGCAGACGAAAACGCCCGCTTCCCAAACAAGCCGTACATTATATGCACGAAACATAAAAAAAACAAGCAAATCAAATGCAAACTCCCAGCGAATTTGCATCTAAACAACAATTACAATTTTTCAACCTGATTAAACTCAAGCTCAACCGGTGTTTCCCGACCAAAAATCTGCACCGCAATTCTCAATTTATTGCGTTCATAATCCACTTCGTCAACAGTACCGTTAAAATCTGCGAACGGTCCCTCATTTACACGAACTTGCTGCCCCACCTCAAACTCAACACGCGGCTTAGGCTTATCCCCGCCAACATTCACTCGGGACATAATTGCATCAACTTCACGTTGAGAAATCGGCAACGGGCGATTGGCGGTACCGCCAATAAAACCTGATACGCGAGGGGTACTCTTAACCAAATGCCAAGAGTCATCACTCATTTCCATCTCAACCAACACATAACCTGGGAAAAATTTACGTTCACCTACGGTACGGCGGCCATTCTTAATATCAACAACCTCTTCTACAGGAACTAGAATCTGCCCAAAATAATCGCTCATACCCTCACGAGCAATGCGTTCACGCAATGTTTTTTGAACATTTTTCTCAAAACCGGAATAGGCCTGTACAACATACCAACGCTTAGACATTCTCACCCCCTCTTCAAGAGCAAATCAAAAAACAACCATGAAATAGCCATATCCACCATATAGATAAAAGCAGCCATAATTGCAACAAAAACGATGACAAACAATGTCATCCGTATGGTATATACACGCTCCGGCCAAACAACCTTCTTTACTTCTTTAACAGAAGCCGAAATATACTCGGACAAGCGTTTTACATTCCCAACAACAAAAACTAACAAAGCCAAAACAACCGATATCGGCACAATAAAAGGAATGAGCGGCACCGGCACAAAATCTGTTCTCTGCTGACTCAGCCACACTCCCCCAACGATACAAACCGCTGCAAACAATAAACGGAAGAACCCCCAAAAGCTATTTCGCTTCCCTTTTACAGGAGAATCCTTTGAACCCGGTACCAGCAATTCTTTTCTCTCCAAAGGTGCTTGCTCAGACATAAAACTTCTCTTTTCAATAGACAAAAAACTAACCGGCAAGGCCGGTTAGTTTTTTAATTTGGCAGGCCAGGAGGGTTTCGAACCCCCAACCCTCGGTTTTGGAGACCGATACTCTACCAATTGAGCTACTGGCCTTAAAAATTAAGCGATGATAGAAGAAACCACGCCGGCACCTACGGTACGGCCGCCTTCGC
>JAUMYW010000025.1 GCA_030528455.1 Neisseria sp. | reverse complement strand
GCACCGGTTTCATCCAGAATGATTTTGGATTCGGTGGATTTCTGCACACTTAAAGCAATGCGGGAGGGTAGGTTGCTTCGGAGTTTGCCGTCCAAAATGTTTGAGTCGGGGCGTTGGGTGCTGACAATCAGGTGTATGCCTGATGCACGGGCTTTTTCCGCCAGTTTGTTGAGCGGGTCGGCAATATCGGGGCGGTTGCCGAGCAGGTTGGAGAGTTCGTCAATCACAATCACGCGGTAGCGCGGGCGGACTGCTTCGGGCAGTTGGGAAAGTTTCTGTGCCCCGTGTTGTTTCATCAAACTGTAACGCTGTTCCGATTCGTCCACGCAATCGAGCAGAAATTGGTGCATTTCGTCGTAATCGTCCAAAATGCGCTCTTCCCATAAATCTTCTTCGTTTTCAAATATCTGGTAATCGACTTTCTTCGGGTCGAGAATGGCCACTTCCAGCTTGTCTTGTCCTTTGCACAGGTCGAACAGGCTGCGCAGCAAAACGCGGACGAAAACGGATTTGCCCGAGCCGGTGGTGCCGCCGGTCAGAAGGTGCGGTGCCTCGCTTAAGTCTTCAAAACGGGCGTTGCCGTATTCGTCTACGCCGACACATACGGGCAAGATGAAATCCTGGCGGTAGTTGTTTAAAGCTTCGGCAAATTTTTGCGCACCGAGTTTGTGCCATTGTTTTTCGTCACGCAGCAGTTTCACATCGTAGGCGTGGCTTTCGCCGTTATAGCAGGGCATGATGTGCAGGTCGGTGTGCTTTATGCCGAGACCGGAACAGAGTTCTTGGTGGTGTTTTTCCAAATCAATGAATTTTTCCAGTTTCATGCGGTAAATGTCATAACGCACGCCTTGTTGGACAAATGCCAGCTCGCGCACAGGAATATTGGATTGGCTAAATACCTGCCTCAGGCGTTGTTCCTGATTTTCAGACGGCCTGCTTCCGGCGGGGCCGTTATCTGTGCCGCTGCCGTCTGAAAAATTGCCTGCACCGGCATTTTTCACTGCCAAATCCGCCAATTTATTCAAAAAATCCTTTCTGGCTTCTAATTCACTATCTGGGTTTGCATGTTTGTAGCGTTCCCAGAGGTTGTCCAACTCCACCGCACCCGTGTGCCAAAGGCTGCCAATCAGCGTGTATAAGTCGTCTTTGGTGACGGGTCTGCCGGGGTTGATACAGAACAAGGTGTCGCTCAACAAGACCAGCCACAGCCGCGAATAATCTTGAAAACAGGTTTGGAACGACGGAATTTCCGTCCCCTTGGCATTGGGAGCGGCAATCAGTTTGTTCGGGGCGTCTGCAAACCCTTTCGCAAAACAATAGCCGATGCAGAGCATGGCCCAGTCGAAATTATTGTCCGGATGCGGCAATGCGCCCGCACGGGTCAGTTTTTCACGGATATCTTTGGCTTCTTTGCTGGAAATAATCCGTTTTTCGCCCATTAAGGTATGAAAATAGTCGGTATCCCATCGGGCTTGGTTATCAAGTTGATACATGTTATTTTCCCTGTTGTTCGGTTTCAGGTAGCGTTATTCGAAATAAAAATCGGCGGTTACGCGCGAACGTGCGCCGGCGCTGTCCAATGAATCGGCCTCCACCAGATAGGTACGGCTGATATGCGGCTCCAGTTGACGGCGGACTTGGGGCGTAATTTCCGTATCTTGCGAGAGTAAAACCACCTGTTGCGTCAAACCGCTCCAATGCCTGAACAGCCCTTGGCGGTGGCCTTCGTCCAAACGTGCCAGCGGGGTATCAATCACAAAAGGGGCGTTATAGCGGGTAACTTCCGCAAGTGCGGATACTAAAGACATAATCAGAATCTGCATCTGCCCGGCCGACAAATCCACACGGGTTTCGCAGCCGTCCCGGCCGAACAAAGCCATTTTTCCGCCCGCATCGATACGGATTTTGTCGATTCGTTCGTC
>JAUMYW010000006.1 GCA_030528455.1 Neisseria sp. | reverse complement strand
CATTATAATAAATGGGAATTTTGTCAGACATTCTAAACTGTACGCCCTGTTTCCTCCAATATTCCTAAAAAGTTCGATTCCCTAGTCGACATAATTCGGTGTTCTTATCTCTCAAAATATTATATATGTTTTAGTATTGCAAATTTAGCCGAAATTGGCACGGAATACATCTCTGCCATTTGTCTCAACAAAAACGATAATTTTATATATAACAATAACTTAAATAAATAAAGATTTTCTCTCCACAAAATATCTTGTCATTCCGTTACAAATGTATTACATTCGCTTCATCCTTTAAAAAGAAGAGCTATTGCTCTACAAACTAAGCCAAGTTCACAAAGGCATTTATAGAAATTGGAGAGAGAAGACGGTGCAAATACCGTCAAAAGCAGTAATCAATACTAATGGACAGGCCATCTAATTATAAAGATGGCCTGTTTTTAATTAATTTTTCATCTTTGCGCCCAACTGGCATTTTTAATGGCTTTTATAGTATTTTAGCTTCCCAGCCGTCTGCATCCAGACAAAGAACTAGATTTCGCTGTATTTGTTTTCCCTTGTTTAAGCCAATTTCCTTCTTGGTTTCGAGACATGACTCTTTCACTATTTTCTTTTCAAATCATTCTCAAACCTGCAAAAAGAATCTTCAGCCATATTTGATTCATTATAAAATATAGGGAATTTTGTTCCCAACACGGGAAATATGCGCCACTCAATAAAGGAATACTTATGTTAAATAATTTAACCGGCCGTTTTACTTCAATTTTTAAAAATATCCGCGATACAGCTACACTAAATGAAGAAAACATCAAACCCGCACTGCGCGAAGTGCGCCTAGCACTGTTGGAAGCCGATGTTGCTCTGCCCGTTGTACGCGATTTTGTCGCCAACATCAAAGAACAGGCATTGGGCCGCGAAATTGCCGACAACCTGACTGCCGAACAAACCTTTATCACAGTCGTCAATCAGGCACTGACCGATTTGATGGGCAAGGAAAACAGCGCGCTAAACCTCTCCGCCGCACCGCCCGCAGTCGTGCTGATGGCCGGCTTGCAAGGCGCAGGTAAAACGACAACAGTCGGTAAACTCGCGCATTTGCTGAAACGCCAGGACAAAAAGAAAAAAATTCTGCTGGTCTCCGCCGACGTGTACCGTCCGGCGGCAATCGAACAACTGCGCCTGCTTTCGGAGCAGGTACAGGCCGATTTTTTCCCGTCTGACCCACAACAGCAGCCTGTGGATATCGCCCGTGCCGCTCTGGATTACGCAAAACGCCATTTTTACGATGTATTGATGGTCGATACCGCTGGCCGCCTTGCCGTGGACGAAGAAATGATGGCAGAAATCAAGGCTCTGCACGCCGCAGTCAATCCCGTCGAAACGCTGTTTGTGGTCGATGCCATGCTCGGCCAAGATGCCGTAAACACCGCGCAGGCATTCAACGAAGCCCTGCCGCTGACCGGCGTGGTGCTGACCAAAATGGACGGCGATTCGCGCGGCGGTGCTGCTTTGTCGGTGCGCCAAGTAACCGGCAAACCGATTAAATTTATCGGTGTCGGCGAGAAAATCGACGGATTGGAAGCCTTCCACCCCGACCGTATCGCCGGCCGCATTTTGGGCATGGGCGACGTATTGTCGCTGGTAGAAGACGTACAAAAAGGCATCGACGAAGAAGCCGCAGCGGAAATGGCGAAAAAACTCCGCAAAGGCAAAGGTTTCGACTTGAACGACTTCAAAGCGCAAATCCAACAAATGCGGAATATGGGTGGCTTGGAAAAAATAATGTCGAAAATGCCCGGAGAATTAGGACAGCTTTCCCAACAAATCCCCGAAGGCACTGCCGAAAAAGCCATGGGAAAAGTAGAAGCCATCATCAATTCGATGACACCCAAAGAACGTGCAAATCCTGCCCTTCTGAAAGCTAGCCGGAAAAAACGTATTGCAGCCGGCGCCGGTACCAGCGTTCAGGAAGTAAACAAACTGCTGAACCAGTTCGAGCAATCGCAAAAAATGATGAAAATGTTCAGCGGCGCGAATATGAAAAAACTGATGGGTATAGCCAAAGGCATGAAGGGGATGTTTCCGGGAATGAAATAGGCTTCAGATACTGAATTTCAAAGCCACTTTTTCTTTAATTTGATTTGACTTCTTCTAACAATTAACGTACAACACACTATTGCAAACTGCTGCAAAATAAACAACCGTCCCTTTAAATATTGAAAGGAAAACACATGAAAGCAATGACCTATTACGGTGCGGGCGATATCCGTTTTGAAGAGAGGGCAAAACCGCAAATCACCAGCCCGACCGATGCTGTCGTGAAAATCCTTAAAACGACCATATGCGGTACCGATTTGGGTATTTGGAAAGGCAAGAATCCTGAAATCGAAGCTGTTGCCCGCGAAAAAACAGGCGAATGGAATGGTCGTATCTTGGGACACGAAGGCATAGGAATTGTTGAAGCCGTCGGAGATGCCGTCAAAAATATCAAAGTTGGCGATAAAGTCATTATCTCCTGCGTCAGCAAATGCTGTACCTGTGACAATTGCAAACAACAACTTTACTCCCATTGCCGCAACGGCGGTTGGATTTTAGGTTACATGATTGACGGTACTCAAGCCGAATACGTCCGCACGCCGTACGCCGACAACAGCCTGATTCCCCTGCCGGAAGGAGTCAACGAGGAAGTCGCATTGTTGCTAAGTGATGCATTGCCGACTGCACACGAAATCGGCGTACAGCGCGGTGATGTACGTCCCGGCGATACCGTATTCATTGCAGGTGCGGGTCCGGTCGGCATGTCAGCTCTCTTGACCGCCCAGCTTTACAGCCCGTCCGTTCTGATTGTGTGCGATATGGATGAAAACCGTCTGAAAATGGCACAAGAGCTGGGAGCGACTCATATTATCAATCCTGCATCGGGCAATGTTGTCGAACAGGTAAAATCTATTGTCGGAGAAGACGGAGTAGATGTTGCAATTGAAGCTGTAGGTATTCCTGCTACTTGGGATATGTGCCAAGAAATGGTCAAACCCGGCGGCAATGTGGCCGTTGTCGGCGTACACGGTGTTCCTGTCGATTTCAAACTGGAAAAACTGTGGATCAAAAATCTGACAATTACTACCGGTTTGGTCAACACCAACACTACCGAAATGTTGATGAAAGCCATTTCTTCCAGTTCTGTAGACTATACCAAAATGCTGACTCACCGATTTACCTTCAGCGAATTGGCAAAAGCGTATGATGTATTCAAACATGCGGCAGAAAACGGTGCGATGAAAGTTGTTCTGACTGCCGAATAACCCTTTCCTCTGCATAATTCATCAATGCCGTCTGCAACTGTTTTAAAAAGTTGCAGACGGCATTTTTTAATTTTTAAGGGTTTCAATATCAAATAACTGGCTACTTCTTTTATTTTTCCCGATTGTCCAACCAAGCTCTGATTTTGACATTCAATGTTTCGACACTCAAAGAAAAGTCTTCCAGTAATTTGACCGGATCACCATGTTCCGTTACAACATCTGGAATGGCGGCAAGCAAAACCGGTTTACTGATACCGCGTTTGGCAAGACTTTCCAAAACGGCACTGCCTGCGCCGCCATGCACGGTATTTTCTTCTACGCAAACCAGATAATCGTGTTCCGCTGCCAGCCGCACAATCAGTTCCTCGTCCAAAGGTTTGACAAAACGCATATCGGCCACGCTGTAATCATTGCGTTCGGCTACTTCCAACGCGGGTGCAACCATGCTGCCGAATGCAATCAGGGCAAGCTTTTGACCTTGACGGCGCAATACGCCTTTGCCGACCGGCACAGTATCGAGGCCGTCTGAAACGGCGGCTCCGCAACCGCTGCCGCGCGGATAACGGACGGCACTCGGCTGTTTGAGCGCGTAGCAGGTGGAAAGCAGCAGGCGGCATTCGTTTTCATCACTCGGCGCGGCCACCACCATATTGGGAATGCAGCGCAAAAAGCTCAAATCATACACGCCTGCGTGGGTCGGACCGTCTGCGCCGACAATGCCCGCGCGGTCGATGGCAAACAGCACCGGCAGGTTTTGCAGGGCAACATCGTGTATCAGTTGGTCGTAGGCGCGTTGCAGAAAAGTCGAATAAATGGCAACAACGGGTTTTGCGCCTTGACAGGCCAAACCTGCGGCAAAGGTTACGGCGTGCTGCTCGGCAATGCCGACATCGAAATAGCGTTCGGGAAACTGCTGCTCGAAAGCTACCAAGCCGCTGCCTTCGCGCATGGCCGGAGTAATCGCGACCAGTTTCTCGTCTGCCGCTGCCTGATCGGTCAGCCATTTGCCGAAGATTTCGGTGTAGGTCGGCTTTGATGCAGACAGCTTGCCAGATAAGGCTGCAGACGGCTTCTTACCGATTGCATGGTATTTGACCGGATCGTTTTCGGCCAGTTTGTAACCCTGTCCTTTTTTGGTAACGACATGCAGCAGCTTCGGACCTTTTTTGCCGCGCAGTCCGCGCAGCGTATCGACAAGCTGAACGACATTGTGGCCGTCCACCGGACCGGTGTAGCTGAAACCGAAATTTTCAAACAGGGAAAGCGACTGCTCCGTCTGTTCGCGCTCGCTGGCCATCGCTTTGATTTTGTTTTCGACTTTCTGCGCGATTTCCAGCGCACCCGGCAAAGGCAGTTTGTCCAGAACTTTTCCGGTTTGCGCCTTAATCGTGCTGAGCAGGCCGTGCATATCGCGCACCACATTACGCGCCAGATATTTCGGCAACGCACCGACATTGGGCGAAATCGACATTTCGTTGTCGTTCAAAACCACCAGCAAATCCACATCCATATCACCCGCGCAGTTTAGGGCTTCAAACGCCTGCCCTGCCGTCATCGCACCGTCGCCGATAACGGCCACGCTGCGGCTGTCGCGTCCGGCCAGTTTGTCGGCTGCCGCCATGCCCAAAGCCGCGCCGATAGACGTGGACGAATGCCCCGTACCGAAATCGTCGTATTCGCTTTCGCAACGCTTCGGAAAACCGGCCAAACCGCCGTATTGCCGCATGGTGTTCATACGGTTGCGGCGGCCGGTCAGGATTTTGTGCGGATAACTTTGATGGCCGACATCCCAAACCAAATGGTCGTTCGGCGTATCGTAAACATAATGCAGGGCGACCGTCAGCTCGACTGCGCCCAAGTTACTGGCGAAATGACCGCCTGTCTTGGCAACGCTGTCCAGCAGAAAACTGCGCAGCTCCGCCGACAACTGCGGCAACTGCGCTTTTTCCAAACGGCGCAAATCCTGCGGCCAAACTACCGTGTCTAACAAAGGCGTGGAACTCATTTTGTGTTCTTCTCCGGCCGTCTGCATCTCGTTTTCAGACAGCCTTGCTGATATTCGGACAAACGCTGATTATACCAACAGAAAAGCCAAGTTTGCGAACCGTTTTAAGCCGTCTGAAACTGCGCTACAATCGCTGTTTTCCCTAACTTTATTCCACAAAGGCACATCATGCACAAAACTTTTCTGCCTCTGGCCGCCGCGCTGCTGCTGGCCGCCTGCGCCGCTCCGAAACACGGTCATCATCACACTCACGACCACCATCACCACAACCACGAACACGGCCATCACCACCACGACGGCCACGATCATCACGGCCATGACCACGACCATCATCACGCGCCCGACTACACCGCCTGGCAGGAATACCGCTGCGCTAAGGCAAAATACGCCGTAAAAGCGCGTTACGATGCAAAAATGGCGGAAGTTTCCTACAACGGCAAACAGGCCGTTCTGCCGCTGAGCAAAGCCGAAAGCAATGCCGATTTGAATGTGTACAGCAACGGAAAATGGGCGTGGTTTACCGATAAACGGCACGGTTTTTACAACACGAAAAATCACGCCAACGGCTTTTTGTACGAGCGTACGCCGCGTGCCGACAAAATCATTGTAAAAAACTGCGAGCCGGTGAAATAAAGGTTTGCGAAATAAAAATTTATGCCTTCTGCAAGATTGTTTTTGCAGACGGCATATTGGTATCTGCCGGCAATCCAAATGCTTCTAAATAATCATTTAAACCTTGTGAAGTGCTGTTTTTCAGACAGCCTTACCGCACAAATTTATTCCCGATGATAAGGATGCTGGTGCAGAATTGATACCGCACGGTAAAGCTGTTCGGTCAGCAGCACGCGCACCATGCCGTGCGGCAGAGTCAGGCTCGACAGGCGCATCATCAGATTGGCACGCTGTTTCAAAGCCTCAGTCATGCCGTCTGCACCGCCGATAACAAAACAGACATGTTCGCCGTTCTGCTGCCATTGTTCGAGACAGGCAGCCAACTCCATCGAAGTCGGCGCTTTTCCGCGCTCGTCCAGCACCACCAGAAACGCGCCTTCGGGAATGGCTTCGGCAATCCGTTTTTCTTCCGCCGCCATGCCCTGTGCCGCATTCACGCCCGCACCGCGCTTTTCGGGTTTGATTTCCTTCAACACATAACGCACATCGCGCCCGAAACGCTTGGCGTATTCGCCGACCGCCTCGTCCACCCAGCGCGGCATTTTCGTACCGACCGCCAACACCGTGATATTCATAATTCCCTTTCTGCTCCGCGCCGTTTTCAGACGGCATGGACGGCGGATTATAAACCATTGCCGCCGCAACTTCGCGTACAATGCGCACCATGAACACGCATACTTTCCTGCAAGAGCAAGCCGCCTTTCTTACCGACCTGCAACGGCAGGGCAAGTCGGCGCACACCGTTGCCGCCTACCGCCGCGATTTGGCACAATTGTCCGCGCTGCTGCCCGACAACAACGACATTTCCACCGCCCTCTTACAAAACGCGTTCAAAAAACTGTCGCAGCAGAATTTGGGCGAGCGCAGTCTGGCAAGGAAATTATCGGTTTGGAAACAGTATCTTGATTTTCTGGTACGGCAAAATCTCTTGGCCGCCAACCCGATAGGCCGTCTGAAAGCACCGAAAATCCCGCAGCACCTGCCCAAGGCTTTGAAAACCGAAACACTGAACCATTCTTTGAACGTTTCCGCCGCCGAAACTGCGTATGACGTACGCGACTTGGCAATGATGGAGCTGCTCTACGGCAGCGGTCTGCGGCTGTCGGAACTGCACGGCCTGAATCTGAACGATGTTTTGCTGGACGAAGGCTGGGTCGGCATACACGGCAAAGGCGGCAAAGACAGACAGGTTCCGCTCAGCGGAAAAAGCATCACGGCTTTACGCGCCTATTTGGCCGAACGGGTGGCGACAGACGGTGAAACCGCTCTGTTTACCAACCGCAACGGCAAACGTTTGGGTACGCGGCAAATCCAAAACCGCCTGCGCGACTGGGGCGTGAAAAACGGCCTGCCCGAACACCTGCATCCGCACAAACTCCGCCACAGCTACGCCAGCCATCTTTTGCAGGCCGCAGGCGACATCCGCGCGGTACAGGAACTGCTCGGCCACAGCAGCCTCTCCACCACGCAAATCTACACCAAACTGGATTTCGAGCATCTGGCTTCAGTTTACGATGCCGCCCATCCGCGTGCAAAACGGCAAGGCTGTTCGGAAGAATAAATTTGTTCTGCAAAGCCGTCTGAAACGGCGGTTTTCGTTCTTGAAACAAAAATGGCGGAAACAAACGGGTTTCCGCCCGATTTCCGATACGAATATGCCGTCTGAAAACCCCGCTTCAAAGTGATTTTCACTTGTCGGAGCGCATTTTCAGACGGCATGATACATTCTCTATCAAGCCATTTCCGCAAACACTTCGGCAGCCGCTTCAACCGTTTGCGCCACCAATTCCGGCGTATGCGCCGCCGACATAAAGCAGGCTTCGTATGCAGACGGCCCGAAGGCTACGCCTTTATCCAGCATGCCGTGGAAGAAACGTTTGAACGCGCCGACATCGGACGCCGTCATATCGGCATAACTCTGCGGCACTTTTTCGGCAAAATACAGGCCGAACATACCGCCGAGATAATCCGCACTGAACGGCACGCCTGCCGCTTTCGCCGCCTGAGCGAAACCTTCGGTCAGTTCGGCGCAGCGTGCTGCCAGATATTCGTAAAACCCCTCGCGCCGGATGATTTCCAAAGTTTTCAAACCAGCCGCCACCGCCACGGGATTGCCCGACAAAGTACCGGCCTGATACACGCCGCCCAACGGCGAAATACATTCCATAATTTCGCGCTTGCCGCCGAACGCCGCCAAAGGCATACCGCCGCCGATAACTTTGCCCATCGTCGTCAAATCGGGCTTGATGCCGTGCAGCGACTGCGCGCCGCCCAAAGCCACGCGGAAGCCCGTCATCACTTCGTCATAAATCAGTACCGTGCCATGCTCTTCGGTCAGACCGCGCAAGGCACGGATAAAGTTTTCAGACGGCCTCACCAAGTTCATATTGCCGGCAATCGGTTCCCAAATCACACAGGCGATTTCGCTGCCGTGTTCGCCAAACGCCTGTTCCAGCGCGGCCACATCGTTATACGGCAACACCAGTGTGTGCTTGGTAAAATCTTCCGGCACGCCCGCCGAACTCGGGTTACCGAAAGTCAGCAGGCCGCTGCCCGCTTTCACAAGAAGGCTGTCGGAATGACCGTGGTAGCAGCCTTCAAATTTCACGATTTTGTCGCGTCCCGTATAACCGCGCGCCAAACGGATGGCGGACATTGTCGCTTCCGTTCCCGAACTCACCAAGCGCACACGCTCCACACTCGGCACGATTTTGGCGATTTCTTCGGCAATCACAATCTCGCCTTCTGTCGGCGCACCGAAAGACAAGCCGCCCGCAGCCGCTTCTTTTACCGCTTCCAATACCTCGGGATGCGCGTGGCCGACAATCGCCGGTCCCCAAGAACCGACATAGTCGATATAACGCCGCCCGGCTTCGTCCCAAACAAACGCGCCCTCTGCTTTTTTGATAAAACGCGGCACTCCTCCCACGCTTCCGAACGCCCGCACTGGCGAATTCACGCCGCCCGGAATAATTTTTTTCGCCCGCTCGAAAAGCTGCTCGTTACGGTTCATTTTGCTTCCTTTTTTGATTCGGTTGCAGACGGCAGACCGTCTGAAAAACAAGGCTCCTCGGCCTCTCATGTCAAATTGCCGTTATTTTAGCAGTTCTGCCCCGAACGTTCCGCAGAAAAAACCGCAGCTTTCCGACAAGCTGCGGTTTCTCAAAACAGGGATTGATTATTCCTTAGGCAGACGCATCAGGGAAACGGCCAAGCCGCCCCAAATAATCGCCAAGGCAATCAGCATCATTACAATCGCAATACCGCTCATTATTCGTCTCCTTCTTTGAATGAATCGGCTTCATCATGCCATTTCAGTTTCGACAAGATAAACGATACGACAATCAGACCAATCGCCATACCCCAGCCCAAGGTACCGACAAACCAAGACGGATAGCCTTCGTAACCTTCGCTCGCCACTTTGATGATTTCGCTGATCAGCATATAACCCAATACAATCGGCGTAATCACACCGGCAAAGAGTTTCCAAACCGAACCCAATTTCAGGGAAGACACGGAATTCACATGGCTGGCCAACTGATTGAAATTTTTTGTCAGCATAATGCAGGCAATCGAAGCGAAGCCGACTGCAACAATGCCGAAGCTGTTCACAAATTTATCCAAAACATCCAGAACCGGCAGGCCTGTCGTCGTACCCATCAGGATAACGGAAACCACCATCAAAGGAATGCCGACAGCGAATGTTGTCGTAACACGTCCCCAACGCAGTTTGTCCTGAACGGCAGCAACCACCACTTCCAAAATGGAAATCAGCGAAGTGATGCCGGCAAACACCAGCGAACCGAAGAACAATACGCCGATGACGGAACCGAACGGAGCCTTGTCGATAATGGTCGGGAAAGCGATAAAGGCCAAACCGATGCCGGAAGAAGCCACATCAGCCACTTCTTTGCCTGCCGCGCTCGCCATAAAGCCCAAAGCGGCAAATACGCCGATACCGGCCAGTAATTCAAAACTGCTGTTGGCAAAGCCGACTACCATGCCCGTTCCCGTCAAATCGGAATTTTTCTTCAAATACGAAGCATAAGTAATCATGATGCCGAAGCAGATAGACAGCGAGAAGAAGATCTGTCCGTAAGCAGCAATCCACACGCTTGGCTCGGCCAGTTTCGACCAATTCGGCGTAAACAGCGCGTCCAAGCCTTTGGCTGCGCCCGGCAGGAACAATGCACTCACTACCAGAATCATAAACATTACTGTCAGCAGCGGCATAAAGAAAGTTGAAGCCTTGCCGATACCTTTCTGCACCCCCAAAGCCATAATCAGCAAAATGAGAATCCATATACCCAGTTGCGGACCGACAATCGCATCAACGAATTGGAAGCCGATACCGATATCGGAAGACATTTGCAGGAAATCGCCGAAGAAGAAAGCTTTGGGATCGGCACCCCACGCGCTGTTGACGGCGTAATAGGTGTAACTTGCCGCCCAACCGATAATCACGGCGTAGTAGATGGCGATGATGACGTTGATACCGACCTGCCACCAGCCGAATGTTTCAAACGATTTGTTCAGACGGCGGAAAGCCAAAGGCGCGGAACCGCGGTATTTGTGGCCGATGGCATAGTCCAAAAACAGCAAAGGAATACCGGCGGTCAGCAGGGCGACCAAATAGGGAATGATGAATGCGCCGCCGCCGTTGTCGTACGTAATATAGGGGAAACGCCAGATATTACCCAATCCGACTGCCGAACCGATTGCGGCAAACATAAACGCTCGGCGGCTGGAAAAGGTTTCGCGTTGTGTGGTTTTATTATCGGACACGATACACCTCGATGCATGAATGAAAAGGGTTAAGGACGCATATTAGCCAGCTTTTTAAAAAAATGCCATATTTTTTATAACATTTTTTTACAGTTTTTTTCAATTGTACTGCTTTAAAGGCTTAATCGTGCGGCAATACGGCGTTTTCAGGCAGCCATTGGGAATAAGGACGGCGACTGAGATAAGCATTGGTAAAGCGGGCATCTGCGGTGATTTCCGCACCCAGCCAGTCGGGGCGTGGGAAAACCGTATGTTCGGACGGCAGTTCCAACTCTGCAACAATTAAAGGAGCATTCGCACCGAGATATTCGTCCACTTCAAATACAAAACCCTGATATTCGACTTCGTAACGGCGTTTTTCCAAACGGAAAGAACACATGGTATCCATCATCTGCCGCGCGTGCGTAACCGGAATTTCGTACTCGAATTCGCTGCGCGACACATCGGAAAGATAGCCTTTCAAAGTCAGCCACGCTCTGCCGTCTGCAATACGAACGCGTATCGTGCATTCCTTTTCTACACAAAAATAGCCTTGGCTCAAGAGCTTGGCTTCCTCTGCCCGTTTGCGCCAACCGTCGTTTGCCAACAAAAAACGGCGTTCGATTTCGATGTTTTCCTTATCCATTTGTCAGGCAGCCTTTCTTAAAACGGTTTGAACACCACTGCCAGCAAGGCGGCAATCATCAGGAACACCGGTATTTCGTTAAACACGCGGAACCATCTGTGCGAGCGCGTATTTGCGCCGTCTGAAAAACGTTTCAGCAGCACGCCGCAGTAAAGATGGTAAGCCAGCAGCAGAACCCCTGCCGTTGCCTTCACATGCACCCAGCCCTGCCCCCACCAACCGGTTACAAACGGAATCAGCAGTCCGAACAGCAACGCTCCTACCATCAGCGGCTGCATAAAGCGCATCAGCCTCCGCGCCATGCCGAGCAGCCGTCCGTATTCGCCGCTGTCCTGCTCCGCCGTCGCCAAATTGACAAAAACACGCGGCAGGTAAAACAGTCCGGCGAACCAGGAAATCATGAAAAAAATATGAAAAAATTTAAACCAAAGATACATCTTCCGCTCCAAAGCGATGCCGTCTGCAGCCCGAACCGAAACCCTGCAAACGGTATAGAATCAAACCATCAGCCTGTACGCCGCATTCCACCAATAATACGCAAAAAGTCTCGTGGCCTCTCCGACCATAAATTTGAATTTTTTACCCGCATCGCGATAGCGCGTGGTCGGCGTGGCCGAAAAATCCGCCTTCCAACCCAAATCTCCTGCCACCGCCGCCGCACGGGCCAAATGGTAAGGATCGCTGACTACCACTACTTTTTTCCACCCCCGCGCATGCAGTTCCGCACGGATATTGACCAGATTTTCATAAGTGTTGCGCGATGTGTTTTCCAACACCATATCGCGCTCCGGTACACCCTGCCGCAAAGCATAACGTTTGCCGACATCGGCTTCGGTCATAAAACCCGGCTTGGGCGTACCGCCGGTAAACGCCAGATGCGCGACTTTACCCGACTGGTAAAGCGCAATCGCATGATTCAAGCGTTCGCGGTACACCGGCGAAGGACGCACATCCCAAGCCGCAGCCCCCAGCACCACCGCAACATCGGCACGGTAACCGTCCGGCAGCGAAGATTGCCCGTAACGGTCGACCTCCAGAAGGCAGTAAAGCCACATCAGACACACCGCCAGCACGCTGGCCGCAAATCCGTGCCACAGATAACGCAGATAGGAACGGGAGGATATTTTCATCAATCAGCTATATTTCCAAAATTCAAATGCAGGAATATTTCTCCGGAATACAGAAGGCTTTTTGTTTAACTTTCCCAAGCAATATCTGCAACTTCCAAATTCTTATCAAACTTTACCGCCAAAATCTGGTCGCTTTCTTCGGGTGCAATCATATAATCCACAATGATGACATTTTCTCCGTCCGCCCAAAGCCCGATGTTCGCAACACTCATACCGCGAACAAACTTTGAAGTATCTTCCGGCACGTCAAGTTCCAGTTCATCTTTGTGAAAAACAAGATATTCGTCATCTGCTTTCAAATAATCTTCCAAGTCTTTGAGCGATTTCTGATGATATTCATTGAAATGATTAAGAAATCGGGAAAAAGTATCCAAAATTTCCGATGAAATGTCCGAGCCTTTCACATACCAAAGATTGGATTTGATACCGTTTACTTCTTCTTCCCAAAGCACAACGGTTTCGTCCAGATTGCAATCACCCAAACCGTTTTCCAAATCCAACTCTCCAAAAAACTTGTGTGTTAATCGTTTCATCTGTTCAATCCGTATAAAATCAAACCGTATTCCCCAAATTTCTGCATCAGGTTTTCTCTATTCGTTTGATACGGCAACATCGAGCCGTTTTTCAGACGGCCTTTTCCGCCAAGAGCGCAACGATGTTTTCCAGCGGCCTGCCGATGGCGGCTTTGCCCTTGCAGACGGCTATCGGACGTTCCAACAACGCCGGATATTCAGCAATCGCATCAATCAGTTTTGCCTCATCGTATTCGTCCGCCAAACCGAGTTCGGCAAACAAAGCGTCTTTCGTCCGCATCATTTCGCGGGGCGAAGAAAAGCCGAGCATTTCGTAAAGCGCACGGATTTCCGCCGCATCGGGCGCAGTTTCCGCATAAAGGCAGATTTCGGTTTCAACTCCCGACTGCACCAGATAATCTGCTGCCGCACGCGATTTGGAACAACGCGGATTGTGGTAAAGCTTGACCGTGGCCATATATCTCTCACTTGAAAATACAAAACACACCATTGTAAACCAAGCTGCTGCAGACGGCAGGTTTTCTTCACTTTTGCCAATGCCGCCTCTTGTTTGAAACGCACCAAAATCAAAGTGTCAAGCTGAAAAACGTATTATAATGTCGGGTTGCTGCCGTTTTCGCAGGAAGCCCGTATGAAATATTTAGCCGTATTATCCGCACTGTTGCCCGCATTCGCCTTTTCCTCCGGTTTGGAGCACTTCCCCGGCGGCCAGCCTCGGGATTTGACGCAGTTCGACGCACCGCTGAGAATTGTCAATGTCTGGGCAACCTGGTGCGCGCCTTGCCGCAGGGAAATGCCCGAACTGTCGGACTGGTACAGAAAACAGCCGAAAAACAGCGTAGATCTGATCGGCATCGCCATCGACCGTGCGGAAAACATCAACAGATTCCTGCAAAATACGCCCGTATCCTATCCGATTTGGCGTTATACCGGAAAAAACAGCCGCAACCTGATGCGCAACGTGGGCAATACTTCCGGCGGCATACCCTATACTTTAATCGAACGGAAAAGCTGCACGTTCAAATACAGCATCACCGGAGAAGTGAACACCGCCAAATTAAATGCAGCCGTACGCGAAGTCCGCAAACAGTGCGGCTGAAGCCGTCTGCAACGGTCGTCTTTTTACCCGCCGAAACAAAGGAACACAAAACCATGTCTTTTCTGAAACTGACCAAACAAAACGTACAAGGCAAAACCGTTTTAATCCGTGCCGACATGAATGTGCCGTTTAAAGACGGCAGCATCAGCGACGACACCCGCATCCGCGCATCACTCGCATCGATTCGATATTGTTTGGACAACGGCGCATCGGTAATTGTGATGTCGCATTTGGGCCGTCCGACCGAAGGCGAATTTAATCCGGAAGACGACGTTGCTCCGGTGGCCGCGCATTTGGGCAAACTGTTGGGCAAAGAAGTGAAAGTGTTGAATGACTGGCGCGAACACAAACCTGTTTTAGCGGCCGGCGAAGTGGCCATGCTGCAAAACGTGCGCATCAACAAAGGCGAAAAGAAAAACGATTTGGAATTGGGCAAAGCCTATGCCGCGTTGTGCGATGTGTTTGTGAACGATGCATTCGGTACCGCCCACCGCGCACAGGCATCCACCGAAGCCGTAGCCCAAGCCGCACCGCTTGCCTGTGCTGGCGTACTGCTTGCCGCCGAGTTGGATGCTTTGGGCAAAGCCCTCAAAGAACCTGCCCGTCCCTTGGCAGCCATTGTGGCAGGCAGCAAAGTTTCAACCAAACTGACGATTTTGGAAAGTCTGACCGACAAAGTGGATCAATTGATCGTCGGCGGCGGTATCGCCAACACTTTCCTGCTGGCTGCCGGCAAGCCTATCGGCAAATCGCTGGCCGAGCATGATTTGGTGGAAGAATCGAAAAAAATCATGAAAAAAATGGCGGACAAAGGCGGCAGCGTACCGTTGCCGACCGATGTCGTCGTAGCAAAAGCCTTTGCCGCCGATGCCGAAGCGGTCATCAAAAATATCGAGGACGTTGCCGAAGACGATATGATTTTGGACATCGGCCCGCAATCTGCCGCTGCCTTGGCCGAAGCATTGAACAAAGCCGGCACGGTGGTGTGGAACGGTCCTGTGGGCGTATTCGAGTTCGACCAATTCTCCGGCGGCACGGAAGTGCTGGCTAGAGCTATTGCCGACAGTAATGCCTTTTCGATTGCCGGCGGAGGCGACACTTTGGCGGCGATTGCCAAATTCGGCATCACGGAACAAATTAGCTACATTTCCACCGGCGGCGGCGCGTTCTTGGAATTTCTGGAAGGCAAAGCACTGCCTGCCGTAGCCGTTTTGGAACAAGCTTCCGCATAATCCGCCCAAGCCTTCTGCACAACACCGGACGGCCTCCGCCTTTACCCTCTTCCCTTCGCGCTGCTACAATAACGGCCGATTTCAAACACCGTATTTCACACAGGAGCAATTCACATGGCACTCGTTTCCATGCGCCAACTTTTAGACCATGCTGCCGAACACAGCTACGGCCTGCCTGCTTTCAACGTCAACAATCTCGAACAAATGCGTGCCATTATGGAAGCCGCCGACCAAGTCAACTCTCCGGTCATCGTTCAAGCTTCGGCCGGTGCGCGCAAATATGCCGGTGCTCCTTTCTTGCGCCATCTGATTTTGGCCGCTATTGAAGAATTTCCTCATATTCCAGTTGTCATGCACCAAGACCACGGCGCATCGCCCGATGTGTGCCAACGCTCCATCCAGCTCGGTTTTTCGTCCGTGATGATGGACGGTTCGCTGCTGGAAGACGGCAAAACACCTGCCGACTACGACTACAACGTCGAAGTTACCCGCAAAGTGGTTGAATTTTCCCATGCCTGCGGCGTTTCCGTGGAAGGCGAAATCGGCGTATTGGGCAACTTGGAAACCGGCGAAGCGGGCGAAGAAGACGGCGTGGGCGCGGTCGGCAAATTGAGCCATGACCAAATGCTCACCAGCGTGGAAGACGCTGCCCGCTTCGTGCGCGATACCGGCGTGGACGCGTTGGCGATTGCCATCGGCACCAGTCACGGCGCGTACAAATTCTCCCGTCCGCCCACAGGCGAAGTGCTGCGTATCGACCGCATCAAAGAAATTCACGCCGCCCTGCCGAACACGCATATCGTGATGCACGGTTCCAGCTCCGTTCCTCAAGAATGGCTGCAAATCATCAATGAAAACGGCGGAAAAATCGGCGAAACCTACGGCGTGCCGGTTGAAGAGATTGTGGAAGGCATCAAACACGGTGTGCGCAAAGTGAATATCGACACCGACCTGCGCTTGGCTTCCACCGGTGCCATCCGCAAATTCCTTACGGAAAATCCGTCAGAATTCGACCCGCGCAAATATCTGGCCAAATCGGTCGAAGCCATGAAACAACTTTGTATCGACCGCTATCTGGCATTCGGCTGCGAAGGTCAGGCTGCGAAAATCAAACCGGTTTCACTGGAAAAAATGGCCGACCGTTATGCCAAAGGCCAATTGGCTCAAATCGTCAAATAAAGCCCACAGTCAAATAACAAGCCGTCTGCACCGCCAAGCTGCAGACGGCTTGTTTGCAAATATCAAAAAAGCTTTCAGGCAGACAATGCCGAAAGCTTTTATCTGACAATTTGGCAGAAAACCGTTTACGCGCCCAAGAACCAGAACTTGGCCGCCCAAGCCACCGCTACAATCCACACCATCACCGGCACGTCTTTACTGCGGCCGCACAGCAGTTTCACTGCGGCATAGCTGATAAAGCCCATCGCAATGCCGTCTGCAATGGAATACGTAAACGGCATAAAGGCAATCGTCAGGAAAGCGGGAGCCGCCTCAGTGATGTCGTCCCAAGCGATTTCCAGCACGCTTTTCATCATCTGCACGCCGATATACACCAAAGCGGGCGCGGTTGCGAATGCAGGAACTGCTTTTGCCAGCGGAGAAAACCACAAACAAGCCAGCATCAGCACGCCGACCGTAACCGCCGTCAAACCCGTGCGCCCGCCCGCCGCCACGCCTGACGCGCTTTCGATATAAGGTGTGGTCGAAGAAGTGCCCAACGCCGCACCCGCCACAATCGCAGTCGAATCGGCAAACAGGGCTTTTTTCAGGCGCGGCAGCTTGCCGTCCACCAACAGACCCGCGCGGTGCGATACGCCGACCAGCGTACCGGTACTGTCAAACAAGTCCACCAGAAAGAATACGAAAATCACTGCAATCATGCTGCCGTTGAGCAGGCCGTTGAAATCCATCGCCATAAAGGTCGGCTCGATGCTCGGAATCGCGGCCACAACGCCGTCAAACTGCGTCAAACCGAGCAAAGCGGCAATGCCGGTAATGGCGAAAATGCCGAGAATAATCGCGCCGCGTACACGGAAATAATCCAGAGCAATCGTGATGAACAAGCCGAGCAGAGCCAGTAAAACCGGCCAATTCGGTGCTTTGCTGCCGTCTTCCGCCAAAACGTAAAGCTGCCCCATGCCGACAAAAGTAGCTTCGTTTGCCACGATAATGCCGGCGTTTTTCAAGGCAATCAGTGCCAGAAACAAGCCGATGCCGGCTGCAATCGCCATTTTCAGGCTCATCGGCAAAGCATTGACCAACATTTCGCGTACTTTGAAAAAGCTGAACAAAATAAAGACAATACCCGACACAAACACCGCTGCGAGCGCAACCTGCCAAGGCACGCCCATGCCTTTGACTACGGCAAAGGTAAAGTAGGCATTCAAGCCCATGCCCGGAGCGAGCGCAATCGGATAGTTCGCCAGTGCGCCCATGATGAAACAGCCGATGGCGGCGGAAATACAGGTGGCGACAAACACCGCGCCGAAATCCATGCCGGTAATCGACAAAATCGAAGGGTTTACGATAATGATGTAGCACATCGTCAGGAAGGTGGTCAGACCGGCCAACACTTCGGTGCGTACGCTGGTTTTATGTTCGCTCAATTTGAACAGGCGTTCCAGCAAGCCGTTTGCAGAATGATTCATAATGGGACAAATTTAAAAAACAGGGGGGCATTATTATATACCTTTTGCTTCACGCCCGTCGGACACGATTCAAACAAAACAAGCCGTCTGCACCTTTTTAAGGGTTGCAGACGGCTTGTACGGCCGGTTTATTCGCCCAATTTGGCAATATCCGCCACAGCATTCAACAAAGCGGCAAGTTGTCTGAGCAGGCTCAAACGGTTCGACTTTACAGCCTCGTCGTCCGCCATCACCATCACGCCGTCAAAAAACGCATCGACTTGCGGTTTGATGGCTGCCAGCAGCCCCAGCGCGGTTTGGAAATCCTGTTCCTCCACAGAGGCCAGCACTTTCGGCAGCAAGTCCTGCGCGGCTGCAAACAGGGCTTTTTCCTCGTCCTGCTGCAACAGAGCTTCGTTTACGCCGTTCAAAGGCACATCGTTTTTCTTCAGCAGGTTTTGCACACGTTTGTTTGCCGCCGCCAAGGCCGCTGCTTCCGGCAGAGCTTTGAATGCCGCAACCGCCTGCAATTTGGCCGACAGGTTGTTCAAACGCCGCGTGTCGCCCGCCAATACCGCAGCGACAACGTCTTGCGGATAATCGTTTTGCAGCAGCACAGCCAAACGCGCCTGCATAAATTCGCCGACTTCCGCCACCGTATTTTCGTTCAGTAGGCCTTGCGGGAAGGCGGCAAATGCCGTCTGCAGCACTGTCGGCAAATCCAAATCGTACTGCATCAGCATACGCAGAATGCCCAAAGCCGAACGGCGCAAAGCATAAGGGTCTTTATCGCCGGTCGGAATCAGACCGATGCCCCAAATGCCGACCAGCGTTTCCAATTTGTCGGCCAAAGCAACCGCCGCCGCCACTTTTCCCTCAGGCAGAGCATCGCCGGCAAAACGCGGACGGTAATGCTGTTCGACTGCTTCGGCAACCGTTTCGCTTTCGCCGTCCGAACGCGCATAATATTTGCCCATCGTGCCTTGCAGTTCCGGGAACTCTCCGACCATTTCGGTTACCAGATCTGCTTTGGCCAAACGCGCGGCGCGTGCAACCGCCGCCTTGTCCGCCCCCAATGCATCAGCAATCTGAACCGCCAAGTTCTCCAAACGCGCAACACGCTCGGCCTGCGAACCGATTTTATTGTGGTAAACCACATTTGCCAGCTTCGGCAGACGGCTTTCCAAAGTCGCTTTCTGATCCTGCGTATAGAAAAATTCCGCATCCGACAAACGCGCGCGCAGCACGCGCTCGTTGCCCTGAATAATGTGTACCGGATTATCGGCCTTCAAATTCGACACCAGCAGAAAGCGATTCATCAATTTACCGTTTTTATCCAGCAGCGGAAAATATTTCTGATTCTGCTGCATGGTCAGAATCAGGCACTCCTGCGGCACAGCCAAGAATTTCTCTTCAAAGCCTGCTTCCAAAACAACCGGCAGCTCGACCAGAGCGGTTACTTCGTCCAACAAAGCCTCATCGGCCGCCACCGTTGCACTCAGGCGGCCCGCCATCTCGTTCAAGGCCGTCTGAATATGCACTTTCCTCTCGGCAAAACCGGCAACAACCGAGCCCTGCTCCGCCATCACCCGCGCATAATCGTCGGCGCAGGCAAACTCGATTTCACCCTGAGACAGGAAACGGTGTCCCAAAGTACGGCGGCCGCTTTCCAGGCCCAAAACCGAAGCCGGCACCACATCCGCACCGTGCATCACCACCAGGCCGTGAACGGGGCGCACAAATGTATGAGTGCTGCTGCCCCAACGCATTACTTTCGGAATCGGCAGTTTTTTCACCGCTGCCGCCAAAATGCCGCCGATCAAATCGGCCAAAGTACGGCCTTCCTGCACAAACCGATAAGCATAAACGTCCTGCTTGCCGTCATTGACCACGCTCAAAGCGGAAATTTCCGCACCACAGGAGCGGGCAAAGCCCAGCAAGGCGGGAGTCGGCTCGCCGTTTTTCAAAGCGTTGGCCGCAGAGGGGCCTTTTCGCAGCACTTCCTGCCTGTCCTGAACCTCTTTGACATTCTTCACACTGACAGCCAAACGGCGCGGCGAAGCATAAGCCGTATATTCCGGTACGCCTTCAATCAAACGTTCTTTCGCCAATCCTTCCGCCACAGCGGCAGCAAAACTGTTTCCCAAATGATTCAAAGCCTTGGGAGGCAGCTCTTCGGTACGCAGTTCTATCAATAAAGTATTCGTTGCCATGATGTTCCTAACTGTCCGTTCCCTCACGGAATACTGTCGGTCAAATTTTGCCATTATCGCAAGAAACCGCATCGGGCTTCAATCGGAAAACGCAGATTCCGGCATTTTCCCGCCCATGCCGTCTGCAGCTGTTCCTCCGATTTGCAGACGGCATAAAAAAGCCCGTATATGAATACGGGCTTCTTGCGTGATCAACTCAAACCGAGTGCTTAGAATTTGTGGCGCAAGCCGACCAAACCGGCTTTGTTTTCCACCGTCAGCTTGGCACCGTCGGCCAATTTGCCGCCCGAACGCAACCAACCGGCTTGTGCAAACGCAGTCGTACGTTTGGACAAATCGTAATCTGCGCCGACAAGCACCTGGTCGTATTTCGTACCTTTCACTTTATCGCCGCCGGCGAATTTCACATCCCAACCGTGTGCATAGCTCAATTTAGGCGTTACATTACCCAAGCGGTAGGCCGCAGTCAGCGCAACTTCGCGTGTTTTTAAGCCTTTTCCTGCCACAGCGGCAACTTCTGCATCAGCAGCAGCCAAATCGTCAAAATCATCGTAGCCGTACAGCTGGGCAGCACGATCCAAATTGCCGCCACTCAAAGCATCCGCATAATCGGCAACATTGTCCCAAGCTTTGGTCTGCTGGTAACCGGCCGCAACCAACAGATTGCCTGCATCATAACCCGCTTCCAAACGGTGTGCGGAACCGGATACCGCTTTACCGGCAAAATCGTCGGCATTGTTTTTCTTCAAGCCGAAACCGTATTGGGCGAAGAAACCGGAACGTTCGTAGTTCAAGCCCGCATAGTAAGCAGCGTTGGTTTTATCCTTACGGGTGTATTTGTCATCTGCATTCGCATTATCGCGCGGAGTAAACTGCACGTTGCCGCTCAAACCCGCCACAACGGGAGAATCGTAACGCACGGACAATTCTTTGCTTCCGGTACGGGTGAAAATGCCCAAGCCCAAAACAGGATTGGCGGATTCCCAAGCATCAACCTGACCCATATTGTCGAATTGCGTACCGATTTTACCTGCACGTACGGTACCGGCTTGGGTTTCCACGCCGATATAGCCTTCACGGGTTGCCCAGCCTGCGCTGTTACCGGCAACGGATGCAGACTGTTCCAATTTCCAAACGGCGTTTACGCCGTTACCCAAAGACTCGTGGCCTTTGAAACCGATACGGGAACCGAAATCGGCGATTTCAGTGGCGGTTTTTGATTTCAGTTCGGCAGATTCGCCGTTTTTGGCAGCTTTGACTTTGACATTTGATACTTCCACACCGGCCTTGATTTGACCGTACAGAGTAACATCGGCCAAAGCCGCACCCGACAGGGTTGCCAAAGACAATGCAATCAGCGTTTTTTTCATGTTTGTATTCCTTGTTTTAAGTTTATAAAAGATTCAACGGCAGATGCCGTCTGCATCTTTCCTGTTATAACGGCACGGGATATGCCGGCCGATGCGGAACAATATAAAGCTTCCTGTCTTTGAAACACAAACCTGCTTCCCGAAATCTACAAAACTTTGCATTTGCCTTGCCGCCGCCTGTTTCGAGGCAAAACAGCTTCTTGCCCTGAAAAGAACGGTTTATACAAATAAAAACAGTCTGTCCGACCGCACAACAACTGTTGCGTTAAAACAACATAAATAATCCTCCGGATGCAGACAGCATAAAAAAGAGCCTGTATACGATACAGGCTCTTAACAATCCGACTAAGTCAGACAATTAGAATTTGTGGCGCAAACCAACCAAACCGGCAGTAGTTTCTGCGTAGTTTTTGCTGCTGCCTGCACGCAACCAGCCGGCTTGTGCAAATGCAGTAGTGCGTTTGGAGAAGTCGTAGTCGGCACCTACAACCACTTGGTTATATTTGCTTCCTTTGGCTTTCACGTTACGCTCTTTACCTTGCTCGTCTGCAAGTTTAACTTTTGCATCAAAACCGTGTGCATAGCTCAATTTAGGAGTTACATTGCCCAAGCGGTAAGCAACAGTTGCGGCAACTTCGGTCGTTTTCGCAGCATAAGCACCAACATTCATGCCGTTAGCAGTTACAGCAAAAGGAGCATCACCGGCAAAATTTTCCACGTAGTCAGCGACTGTTTCTGCACGGTTGGTGTATTGCGCACCTACACCTACAAACAGGTTGTTGGCATCATAACCGGCTTCCAAGCGGTGAACCTGGCTGTCGCGGTCATTTTGGGCATTTTTCTTGAATGCCACACCGTATTGTGCAAAGAAACCTGCATTCGCGTAGTTCAAACCTGCATAGTAGGCAGCTTTGGTTTTAACGCCACGGGTGTGTTTGTCATCAGGATTTACATTGTCGCGCGGAGTGAATTGAACGTTACCGCTGAAACCTGCTACAACCGGAGAATCATAACGTACGGAAACTACTTTCTCGCCGTGACGGCCGAAAGTTGCCAAACCCAATGCTTTGTTAGAGAAAAGCCAAGGATCCACATTACCCATATCGTCCAATTGGGTAGCGATTTTACCTGCACGTACGGTACCGGCTTGGGTTTCCACGCCGATATAGCCTTCGCGGGTTGCCCAGCCTGCGCTGTTACCGGCAACGGAAGCTCTCTGCTCCAATTTCCAGATGGCGTTTACGCCGTTACCCAAAGACTCGTGGCCTTTGAAACCGATGCGGGAACCGAAATCGGCGATTTCGGTTGCAGTATGGCTTTTAACGGCAGCCACACCTTCAGATTTAACTTTAGTTTTAGAAACTTCAACGCCGGCACGGATTTGACCGTACAGGGTTACATCAGCAACTGCTGCGCTGGACAAAGCTGCCAAAGACAAAGCAATCAGGGTTTTTTTCATTGCTGTATTCCTTTTTCTAAATTTTAGGGAGGAAATGAAAACCGGCTATCGTTACCGGCTTGTTTAATCCAGTTGCTCCAGCCGAGTCATACTGACCGGAACGGTGAAGCCAATATTAAAGGCTTTTGGATAAAAAACAAGTTTATTTACAGTCTGAGCCTGCCCTCCGTTTACAAAACCTCACTTTGCCCTCACTCCCAAAAACAAAATAAAATCCAATATATTCAAATATATATTTATTTATTCAAAAAAATTTGAAATCAGCCTTTCCTTTTAATTTACAGTGTTGTTTTTTTGCACAACTCTGTCTTGAACAGCCGATTTTCCGGTGTCTGTTTCTTTTATGCAGACAAGCGGCGCAATACAGAAAGCCGTCTGCAGCTTAATCTGTGCAGACGGCTTTGCGGCATACGGTTTTTACACCGCCTTATCCGCTTTATTCATACGCTTCCATCGGCGGGCAGGAGCAGACCAGATTGCGGTCGCCGTACACATCGTCCACGCGCTTCACGCTCGGCCAGAATTTGTTTTCGCGCACATAGGGCAGCGGGAACACGGCTTCTTCGCGGGTGTAGGGGTGCGCCCATTCGCCGGCGGTTACATCGGCGGCGGTGTGCGGGGCGTTTACCAGCGGATTGTCGTCTTGCGGCCATACGCCGTTTTGTACGTTCAGCACTTCCTGTTTGATGGATTTCAGCGCGGCGATGAAGCGGTCGAGTTCGGCTTTGCTTTCGCTTTCGGTCGGCTCGATCATCAGCGTACCGGCCACGGGGAAGGACACTGTCGGCGCATGGAAGCCGTAGTCCATCAGGCGTTTGGCGATGTCGGTTTCGGTGATGCCGCTTTCGGCTTTGAGAGGACGCAAATCGACGATGCATTCGTGCGCTACGCGGCCGTTTTTGCCGGTGTAGAGAATCGGGTAATCCGCGCTCAGTTCTTTGGCGACATAGTTGGCGTTCAGCAATGCCCATTGGGTGGCCTGCTCCATGCCGGTTTTGCCCATCATGGTGATGTACATCCAAGTAATCGGCAGGATGCCGGCGGAGCCGTAAGGCGCGGCGGATACGGCACTCATGCCGTCGGTTGCGCCTTCCACGGGCGATACGGTGTGGCTCGGGGCGAACGGGGCGAGATGCGCTTTCAAGCCGATGGGGCCCATGCCGGGGCCGCCGCCGCCGTGCGGGATGCAGAAGGTTTTGTGCAGGTTCATGTGCAACACGTCTGCGCCCACTTCGGCGGGCTGCATGATGCCGATTTGGGCGTTCATGTTCGCGCCGTCCATATACACTTGGCCGCCGTGGTCGTGGATGATTTGGCAGATGTCGCGGATGCCTTCTTCGTACACGCCGTGGGTGGACGGATAGGTAATCATCAACGCGCCCAGGTTTTGCTGATGCTCGGCGGCTTTGGCTTTCAAGTCTTCGATATCGACGTTGCCTTTTTCGTCGGTTTTTACGACCACCACTTTCATGCCGAGCATTTGTGCGGTGGCGGGGTTGGTGCCGTGCGCAGATTGGGGAATCAGACACACATTGCGGTCGGGCTGGCCGTTGGCTTCGTGATAGCGGCGGATGGACAGCAGGCCGGTATATTCGCCTTGCGCGCCGGAGTTCGGCTGGATGCAGACGGCATCAAATCCGGTGATGGCTTTGAGCTGTTCCTGCAAATCGGCAAGCATCTGCATATAGCCTGCCACTTGGTCGCGCGGGGCAAAGGGGTGGATATTGCTGAACTCCGGCCAGGTAATCGGCAGCATTTCGCTGGTGGCGTTCAGCTTCATGGTGCAGCTGCCTAGCGAAATCATGCTGCGGTTCATCGCCAAGTCGCGCTCTTCCAGCTTTTTCAGGTAGCGCAGCATTTCGTGTTCGGTGTGGTAGCTGTTGAACACGGGGTGCTGCAAGATGGCATCTTTTCTCAAGAGGCCGTCTGCAAGTTTACCCGAAGCTTTTTCAGACAGGCATTGTGCTTTGCCGGTGAAGAGTTCAACCAACTCGGCAAAATCGTCGGCAGACGTTTCTTCGTGGAATGCTACGGCCAACACGTTTTCGTTTACTTGGCGCAGGTTGTAGCCCGCGTTTAAGGCGGCCTGATAAATCTCTTCGGCTTTCGCGCCGCAATCTACGGCGACGGTGTCGAAGAATACTTCATACACTACTTTCAAGCCGTCTGCAGCTACCGCATCGGCAAACGCAGCCGCCAGCGCGTGAATGCGGTTGGCAATGCGTTTCACACCTTCGGGGCCGTGGTAAACGGCATACATGCCCGCCAAGTTGGCCAGCAGAGCCTGCGCGGTACAGATGTTGGAAGTCGCCTTTTCGCGGCGGATATGCTGCTCGCGGGTCGATAAAGCCATGCGCAGCGCGGGTTTGCCCGAAGCGTCTTTCGACACGCCGATAATACGGCCGGGCGACGAGCGTTTGAATTCGTCTTTAAACGCAAAATAAGCCGCGTGCGGGCCGCCGAAGCCCATCGGCACGCCGAAACGCTGTGTGTTGCCCAAAGCAATGTCCGCGCCCAAAGAAGCGGGCGATTTCAGCAGCACCAGGCTCATTACGTCGGCCGCTACCGCCACAATCACGCCTTTTTCTTTCAAACCGGCAACAGTTTCCGACAAATCGCGCACATCGCCGTCTTTGCCGACATATTGGAACAGCGCGCCGAAGAAATCGCCTTCGGAGGCCGTCTGAAAATCGCCTACCACCAGCTCAAAGCCGAAATATTTGGCGCGGGTTTTCATCACGTCGAGCGTTTGCGGATACACGCGCTCGTCCACAAAAAATTGATTCGATTTGGATTTGCCCACGCGCTTGGCCATCGCCATCGCTTCGGCAGCCGCCGTCGCTTCGTCCAACAAAGACGCGCCCGCCACTTCAAAGCCGGTCAGGTCGATACACATTTGCTGGAAGTTCAAAAGGGCTTGCAGACGGCCTTGCGCGATTTCCGCCTGATAAGGCGTATAAGCCGTGTACCAGCCCGGATTTTCCAATACGTTGCGCAAAATCACATTCGGCAGTCGGGTCGGATAATAGCCCAAGCCGATATAGCTTTTGTTTACCTTGTTTTTCGCCGCCACGCCTTTGAGCTTCGCCAGCGCATCGGCTTCGCTCAAAGCCTCGGGCAGATTGAGTTCGGACGGCATACGGATGCTTTGCGGCACGGTGTTGCCGATAAAACCGGCCATGCTGCTTTCGCCGAGTGCTTTCAACAGAGCCGCTTCGTCTTTGAAACTGATGTGGCGTGATGCAAATTCGTTTTGATTGAACAAATCTTTAAAATTCATGGTATTTCCTCTTTGGCTAAATCACTTTTCTGCTTGATGCCGTCTGCAGACGGCCTGTCCTTGATTTATTCGGACAAAATCCATTCGGCTGCTGCCTGCGCATGCAGAACCGCCGTATCGAAAGCGGGTATCGGACAGGCACTTTCCTGCAACAGCAAACCGATTTCGGTACAGCCGAAAATCACGCCTTCCGCACCTTCCGCCGCCAGTTCCTCAATGCTGTCGAGATAATACTGCCGGGCTTCGGCGGTTAATTTGTTGCGGCACAGTTCTTCAAAAATAATGCGGTGGATTTCTGCCTGCCGCTGTTCCGAAGGTGTGATGACTTCAATCCGATGCGCCTCCATGCGCTGCCGGTAGAAACCGTCGCTCATGGTAAAACGCGTTCCGAACAGTGCTGCACGGTGTATGCCCTGTTTTTTCAAAGCTTCGGCGGCAATATCGATGATATGCAGAAACGGTATGCCGACAGCCTGCTCGATGTCGTCCGCCACCCTGTGCATAGTATTGGTGGCCAACAGCAGACCCTGTGCGCCCGCACGTTCCAAACCGGCGGCCGTTTCTGCCAGCACACGCCCCGCCCGTTTCCAGTCCCCCGCACGCTGCAATCGGACGATGCGCTCGAAATTGACGCTGTGCAGCAGGATTTCCGCGCTGTGGTTACCGCCCAAACGCTCATTCACCCGACGGTTGATGATTTGGTAATAAGGCACAGTGCTTTCCGCACTCATACCGCCGATAATGCCCAAGGTTTTCATACGGCCTCCCGCACGTTATTCGGAAAATTTTGCCGAAAAACCGCCGGAGCAGTGTTTCGGCAAAACCGCCCGTTCAGGCAGATATGCCGTCTGCAAGTCTTGCAAACCTGCAGACGGCATACGGTTTTAGCCGACTTCTTTCGCGTAGTCTTCCGCGCTCAGCAGGCCGTCGTAATCGGCAGCGTTTTCAGGCTTGATTTTGAAGAACCAGCCCGCGCCGTAAGGATCGCTGTTGGCGGTTTCCGGTGCGGCAACCAGCTCTTCGTTGATTTCCACGATTTCGCCGGCAATCGGCGCGTACACGTCGGAAGCGGCTTTTACCGATTCCACTACGCCGGCCTGCTCTTCGGCAGCCAGACTCGCCCCGACTTCGGGCAGCTCGACATAAACGATGTCGCCCAACAATTCCTGCGCGTGTTCGGTGATGCCGACAGTAATCGTGCCGTCCGCTTCCAGACGCAGCCATTCGTGGCTGGCAACGTATTTCAATTCTGCTGGGATATTGCTCATGGTTTGTTCTCCGTTTTAACTGGTAAAGAAAAGGCCGGTAAAAATAACCTGCCGGAAATGTTCAATCGGCAGCAATGCCGTCTGCACGAAGGTTTTGCAGACGGCATACGCCCGTTTAAATATTGGTTTCCAAATAAACCATCTGCGTTTGCAGATATTCTTCCAAGCCGTGTTTGCCGTCCGCGCCGCCGATGCCGGATTTTTTCCAGCCGGCATGGAAGCCCTGCATGGCTTCAAAGTTTTCGCGGTTTACATAGGTTTCGCCGAATTGCAGACGGCGGGTAACGTAAAACGCTTCGTTCAGATTGTTGGTGTACACAGAGCTGGTCAGACCGTATTCGCAGTCGTTGGCCAGAGCAACCGCTTCGTCCAGCGTTTCAAAAGTGGCAATCGGCAGCACAGGGCCAAAGGTTTCTTCTTTCATAATGTCCATGCCGTTATGCACGTCGGTCAGCACGGTCGGCTCGAAGAAGAAGCCTTTGCCGTCTGCACGTTTGCCGCCCAAGACCAAGGTCGCGCCTTGTTCGACTGCGCGGGCGACTTTGGCTTCAACCGCTTTGGCGGCGCGCTCTTCAATCAGTGGCCCCATTTCCAACGCGCCTTCGGCTGCTTCGGCAGGATTGCCGTAGCGTACGCCTTTCATTGCGGCAACCATTTTTTCGGCAAACGCGTCTTTGATGCTCGAATGTACGTACACGCGCTCGGCGCAGTTGCAGATTTGGCCGGTGTTGCCCACGCGCGAAGCCAGAATCGATTTCACCGCCAAATCCAAATCGGCATCTTTGAGTACGATGGCAGGGGCTTTGCCGCCCAGTTCCAGCGATACTTTGGTGATGTTCGGCGCGGCGGTCGCCATCACTTCGGCACCTGCGCGTACCGAACCGGTCAGGCTGACCATCGCCACTTTCGGATGACCTGCCAGGAAAGTACCGGTTTCTTTACCGCCGTTCACCACGTTGAACACGCCGGCAGGCAGACCAACGCTGTCGACGATTTCGGCGAAAATCTGACAGTTAATCGGCGTAACCGAACTTGGTTTGATAACGATGGTGTTGCCTGTTACCAAAGCCGGACCCATTTTGCGGGCAATCAGGAAAAACGGGAAATTCCACGGCAGAATGCCGGCAATCACGCCCAAGGGACGTTTGAACAGGAAAATATTTTCGCGCGGACGGTCGCTTTGAATGATTTCGCCTTCGTAACGGCGCGCCCATTCGGCCTGATAGTCCAGATAATCGGCAGTGAACAGCACTTCGATACGCGCCAAATCCTTGGTTTTGCCGCCTTCGGCAACGATGGTGTCGGTCAGCTCGTCGGCACGCTCGCGGATGCCGGCGGCGATTTTTTTCAAATATGCACCGCGTTCCACCGCAGGCAGACGCTCCCACGCCGGCTGCGCCGCATACGCCGCTTCAACCGCACGGCTCACTTCCGCTTCGCCCGCCTGCGGCTCTTTGGCAATCACGTCTTCTGTGGCAGGGTTCAACACTTCCACCCAGCCTTGGGCGGCATCGTCGAATTTGCCGTTGATGTACATTGATAATGTTTTCATCGTTCACTCCTTCGGACTTGTTGGTTTTTAAGATCGCCGACCGTTGCAGACGGCATCAGACCCAAGCCGTCTGCAACTTTTGCAGCGGATTTAGTCGAACTGCTTTTTGCCGTTGCGAACAAACGGCAGTTTCAATACGCGCACGTCTACTTCCTTGCCGCGCATAATCACTTTGGCACTGTCGCCGTCAAAACCCGCAGGCACGCGCGCGATGGCGATGGACTGTTGCAGGCTCGGACTGAATACGCCGCTTGTCGTGATGCCGCCGCCCGCTTCGGTAACGACTTCCATGCCCGCGCGCAAAACGCCGCCTTTGCCCGTTTGTAACAAGCCGACCTGCTTCACCGCCACACCTTTTTCTTTGAGCGCAAGCAACGCTGTTTTGCCGACAAAGTCGCGGTTTTCGTCTTTCAAATCAACCGTCCACGCCATACCGGCTTCCAGCGGACTGGTATTATCGTCCATATCGTTGCCGTACAAGTTCATACCCGCTTCCATACGCAGAGTGTCGCGCGCGCCCAAGCCGCAAGGCTGAACACCGGCATCTGCCAAAGCTTTAAAGAAATCATTGGCTTGCGTTGCAGGCAAAATCACTTCCACGCCGTCTTCGCCCGTGTAGCCGGTGCGGGCGACAAACCAATCATCACCCAAATCCGTACCGACAAACGGTTTTAACGCATTGACTTTATCCGCCCAATCCATTTTGATGCTCAAGAGTTTTTCAGCGGCTTTCGGACCTTGCACGGCAATCATCGCCAAATCGTAACGCGGCGTTAATGTTACGCCGAACTCCGCACCGACCTTGGCAAATTGCGCCAAATCTTTTTCGCGGGTCGCGCCGTTGGATACGATGCGGTAGGTGGTTTCGGCTTCGTTTGTGCGGTAAACGATCAAATCGTCAATCACGCCGCCGTTGTCGTTCAGTAGCGCAGAATACAGAGCTTTGCCGACAAAGCTTAATTTGGCGACATCATTGGCAATCAGTTTGCGGAAAAATGCTTTGGCATTATCGCCGGTTACGTCGGTAACCAGCATATGCGAAACGTCGAACATACCGGCATCGGTACGCACTGCTTCGTGCTCGGTGATTTGCGAACCGTAATGAATAGGCAGTTCCCAACCGGCGAAATCGATCAGTTTGCCGTTGGCTTCTTGATGGGCTTGATGAAAAGGGGTGGTTTTCAAGGTCATTTTATTCTCCATAGAATAGGGGCGGCGTTGCTTTTCACGCGACCCTATCTGTCCTTGAACCTGAGATTTTCGGCAGACCTGCCGTCTGCAGACGGCAGGCTTGCGTCCGGACGTATGCCCTGACTCGCCTTTTCCCCTTCGGTGGGCGCAGCCGCGCCGCTCTCCAGATGACGATTACGGTTTCAGTCCTTTTGCCTGAGCGATTTAAGGGTGGTCTGCGCCTTCGGCGGCGGCGGCACATTGCAAAAATCTGCCGCAGCACTCTCCTGAAACCGCGCTGATTATGGCTTCAAAGGCGCATTACTGCAAGCTTTTCTTTACAAGTTCGCCGCTTGCAGACAGCCTGTCTGCCAAACCGGTATCCGTATTCCAAAATCAGGCGTTTTTGCATCATTTTATTTTAAAGATTTTCTTTTTTTGGCGTATTGTATGTTAAACCGATTTACTTTATATTCGACCGGACGGCTTTTTCGCCGTTAATCTACTAGAAGAAAAAAGGAAACTGTTTATGACACAAATCACATTAGACAAAACCGATTTGAAAATTTTGCAAGTCCTGCAAAACAACGGCCGTCTGACCAATGTCGAGCTGTCCGAACGCGTCGCCCTGTCGCCCTCGCCCTGTCTGCGCCGCCTGAAACAGTTGGAAGATGCAGGCATTATCCGCCAGTATGCCGCCCTGCTGTCTCCTGTTGCCATCCGACTCGGCCTGCAAGCCTTTATCCGCGTATCCATCGACAAAGCCAGCGAAGCACGCGACCAGTTCGGCCAGGCCGTACAAAGCTGGCCGGAAGTATTGAGCTGCTTTGCCCTGACCGGCGAAACCGACTATCTGCTGCACACATTCTTTCCCGACATGAACGCCTTTTCGCATTTCGTACTCGACACCCTACTCTCGCATCCGGGCGTACAGGATGCCAAATCCAGCTTTGTACTAAAAGAAATCAAAAACACCACAGCCCTGCCGCTCAATCATCTGCAGACGTTATAACCTCATGCCGTCCGAACAGCCGCTGCAGACGGCAGCGGCTGTTCCCCTTCCGCAAATCCCACACACTGTTTCCAATCACCGCAAAAAGTTTTATGATTGCAGGCTCACTACCCGATGCGAAACAATCCCAATCATGACGGCACCCGATACGCAAACCGTAGGCGAACACACCCGACAATGGCTGGAAAAGGCCGTTATCGGGCTGAATTTATGTCCGTTTGCCAAAGCACCCTATGTTAAAAAACAGGTCAGAATCACCGTCAGCACCGCCAGACATTCGGACGGTTTTCTCGAAGACCTCGACCGCGAACTGCAACTCCTCTCAAACACACCCGCCGAAGAATTGGAAACCACTCTGCTCGTCCATCCGACCCTATTTGCCGACTTTCTCGAATTCAACGACATGCTCGACTTCGCCGACCGAGCCGTTATCGACAACGGCCTGGAAGGCTCTGTCCAAATCGCTTCCTTCCACCCCGATTTCCGGTTTGAAGGTACCGGTCCCGACGACATTTCCAATTACACCAACCGTTCGCCCTATCCCACACTGCATCTGATCCGCGAAGACAGCATCACACGCGCCGCTGCCGCATTCCCCGACGCAGCGGTCATTTTCGGCCGCAACATCGCATTATTGGAAAAGATGGGAAAAGACGGCTGGGACGCACTGAATATTCCCCGAACAGCGAGAGGCAAACCGTGATTGTCCGTTCGGTATTCTGGCTTTTGGGCTTTCTTGCACTGACACTCGGCATCATCGGCATTTTCCTGCCCGTCCTGCCGACCACGCCTTTCGTACTGGTTGCCGCCGCCTGCTGGGCAAAAGCTTCGCCGCGCCTCCACAAACACCTGCTGAACCACCGCCATTTCGGTCCGATTATCAGAAATTGGGAAGAACGCCGCGCCATTCCCCGCCGTGCCAAATATCTGGCCTATTCGATGATGACCCTTTCCTGTCTGTTTCTTTTTGTCCGCTTCCCCGAACGGATCTGGGTTGCCGTGCTCACTTCGCTAGTATGCGCCGCAACCGCCGTATGGATGTCCCGCCTGCCGGAAGACTGATTACCCAACACAAACCGTCGTTCCGCCTTGCTCTTCGGCTCCAAACAGCAAAACCGCTTTTTTCTTGGTCAATCTTTACTTTTCGGCTACAATCAAACGTTCTTTTGCCATGCCAGGCAAACCGCCAAAGCCGTCTGCACGCGCACCGGCCTCCTTCACAATCAAACCGGAAAGGAAACACAATGCGCATGAAATATGCCTTGATGCCCCTACTGTTTACACCGCTCTCCGCTTTCGCCGCCATGCCCGACGGAGCGGAACTCAGCCTGCTGTGGGGTTTGCCCTTCGCACTGATTTTATTGTCCATCGCCACCGGCCCGCTGTTGTTTTCACACATCTGGCACCACCATTTCGGCAAAATCACCGCTGTTTGGACTGCCGTATTTTTATTGCCGTTTATTGCCGTTTACGGCTTCGGCGCAGGTCTCGGTACCGTTGCACATGCCCTGGTTGAAGAATATATTCCTTTCATTTTGTTATTGCTCGCACTGTATACCGTTTCCGGCGGCATTCTGGTTTGGGGCAATCTGCACGGCTCTCCGAAACTCAACACCGCCATTCTCGCCATCGGCACCGCACTTGCTTCCGTTATGGGTACAACCGGCGCAGCCATGCTGATGATTCGTCCGCTTCTGAAAGCCAACGACAACCGCAAACACCGCGTACACGTCGTGGTATTCTTTATTTTCCTGGTTGCCAACATCGGCGGCGGCCTGACTCCTCTGGGCGACCCTCCTTTGTTCTTGGGCTTTTTGAAAGGTGTTGACTTCATGTGGACGGTAAAACACATGATGGTACCCGTGCTCATCAGCTCCGCCATTCTCTTAGTCCTGTTTTATTTCTTGGACAGCTATTTCTTCTCAAAAGAAGACGAACTTCTGCCGAAAGATCCGTCTCCCGACAGCAAACTGCAGATTTTCGGCAAATGGAATTTCCTGCTGTTGGCCGGCGTAGTTTCCGCCGTCCTAATGTCCGGCATTTGGAAACCCGGCGTGGAACTGGAAATCTTCGGCAGCCACTACGCGCTGCAAAACCTGGTACGCGATTTGATCCTGCTGGCAATTACCCTGATTTCCCTGAAAATCACGCCGAAACAGGTACGCGCGGGCAATGAATTCAACTGGGATCCGATTTTGGAAGTCGGCAAACTCTTCCTAGGTATTTTCATTACCATTTCGCCGGTGATTGCCATTTTGAAAGCGGGCGAAGCAGGTCATTTCGCCGGTCTGATTTCGCTGGTGCACAACGAAGCAGGCAACCCGATTGAAACAATGTATTTCTGGATGACCGGCCTGCTGTCTGCCTTTTTGGATAATGCGCCGACCTATCTCGTGTTCTTCAATATGGCCGGCGGCGATGCAGCCTCGCTGATGAGCGGTCCGCTGTTCCACACCCTGCTGGCGATTTCGATGGGTTCGGTATTTATGGGCGCATTAAGCTATATCGGTAACGCACCGAACTTTATGGTCAAAGCAATTGCGGAACAACGCGGCGTGGCCATGCCGAGCTTCTTCGGCTATATGGTCTGGTCGTTCGGTATTCTGGTTCCGATTTTCCTGCTGCACACCTTCATTTTCTTTGTATGGCAGCTGTTGTAAAACCGTAAACAGACAAGCCGTCTGCAGAGGTGCAGACGGCTTTTGCCTTATCTACACCACCGTGCTCAAAAAAACCTGCCCTACTGTTCTCTCCCGAATATGGACTATCTGCCCTCCGAAACCCTTATCATCTACACATTGGATTTAATCGGTATCTTTGCCTGTGCCGTCGCCGCCACCGTACTGGCCAAACGTCTCAATATGGATATCTTCGGCGCATTACTGCTGTCGTTTGTCGGCGCAGTCGGCGGCGGCACACTGCGCGACATACTGCTCGACCGCCATCCGGTCTTCTGGCTGCACGATCTGAACTACTGCTACCTGATTGTCGCCACCTCGCTGACCGTCCAAGTGTTTTACCACCGATTCGAAAAATTCGACAAAGCCCTGCGCTGGTTTGACGCGCTCGGACTGGCCGCCTTTACCGTTATCGGCATCGAAGCGGCATTATCGAAAAACATGGCCACACCGGTCGTCATGATGATGGGCATCATGACCGCAGTAGCCGGCGGCATCATGCGCGACATTGTCTGCCGCCAGCTTCCCCTGCTGATGCACAAAGAAATCTATATCACCGCCGCCTTCGCCGGCAGCGTGTTCTACCTTCTGCTGCTGGAAGCCGGCATCTCGCTGTGGATGCGCGATGTCGCCACCCTGCTGCTGATTTTCGCCCTGCGTATGCTGGCCGTGTACCGTCGCTGGAACCTGCCCGACATCACCCTGCCCGCCAAATCCGAATAAGCTGCAGACGGCATCAAACAGCAAGGCCGTCTGAAAAACCCGTTCAGAAACTGCTATAATCGCCGATTATTTTTCCGACTTATCCGGTAAACACCATCATGCAAGAACAATACCAACCCTCCCTTATCGAACCTGCCGCCCAGAAGAAATGGGCGGACGCACGCCTGTTCAACGTCGGCGAAGACTCTTCCAAGCCGAAATACTACTGCCTTTCGATGTTCCCCTACCCGAGCGGCAAACTGCATATGGGGCATGTTCGCAACTACACCATCGGCGACGTGCGCAGCCGCTTCAAACTGCTCAACGGCTTCAACGTTCTGCAGCCGATGGGTTGGGACGCATTCGGCATGCCCGCCGAAAACGCCGCCATCGACCGCAAAGTCGCACCGGCAAAATGGACCTACGAAAACATCGCCTATATGCGCGAACAACTGAAAAGCCTCGGTTTCGCGCTGGATTGGGAACGCGAACTGGCCACCTGTTCGCCCGAGTACTACCGCTGGGAACAACTTCTGTTTACCAAACTGTTTGAAAAAGGCGTGATTTACCGCAAAAACGGTACGGTAAACTGGGACCCGGTGGACAACACGGTTTTGGCCAACGAACAGGTGATTGACGGTCGCGGCTGGCGTTCGGGCGCATTGGTTGAAAAACGCGAAATCCCGATGTACTACTTCAAAATCACCGATTACGCGGAAGAACTGCTCGCCGACCTGGACGGCTTGGACTGGCCGGAACAAGTGAAAACCATGCAGCGCAACTGGATCGGCAAATCGCGCGGCATGACGGTGCGCTTTGCCGTTGCAGACGGCAGCAAAGAAGGTTTGAACGGCGATTACGCCGATTTCCTGCAAGTGTACACCACCCGCCCCGACACCCTGCTCGGCGCGACTTATGTGGCCGTTGCCGCCGAACATCCGCTGGCAACCGCCGCCGCAGAAGGCAACCCGGAATTGCAGGCGTTTATCGCCGAATGCAAAGCCGGCTCGGTTGCCGAAGCAGATATGGCGACAATGGAGAAAAAAGGCGTGCCGACCGGCCGTTTCGTCATCAATCCCTTAAACGGCGACAAGCTGGAAGTATGGATTGCGAACTATGTTTTGTGGGGTTACGGCGACGGCGCGGTCATGGCCGTGCCCGCGCATGACGAGCGCGATTTCGAGTTTGCACAAAAATACCGTCTGCCGATCAAGCAAGTCATCGCCGTGGGCGATAAAGAGTTTGACGCGGCACAATGGCAGGATTGGTACGGCGACAAGGAAAACGGCGTACTGACAAACAGCGGCAAATTCGACGGCATGGATTTTCAGACGGCCTACGATGCCGTCGCCGCCGAATTGCAGGCCTCGGGCAAGGGCGAGCCGAAAACCCAATACCGCTTGCGCGACTGGGGTATTTCCCGCCAACGCTACTGGGGCTGCCCGATTCCGATTATCCACTGCGAAAGCTGCGGCGATGTTCCCGTTCCGGCAGAACAGTTGCCTGTCGTGCTGCCCGAAGATGTCGTACCGGACGGCAGCGGTTCGCCTTTGGCCAAAATGCCCGAATTTTACGAAACAGTCTGCCCTTGCTGCGGCAAACCCGCCAAACGCGAAACCGATACCATGGACACCTTTATGGAATCGAGCTGGTATCAGTTCCGCTACATGTCGCCCAAATTTTCAGACGGCATGGTTGCGCCCGAAGCCGCGCAATACTGGCAGGCAGCCGACCAATACATCGGCGGCATCGAACACGCCATTCTGCATCTGCTCTACGCGCGTTTCTTCACCAAACTGATGCACGGCGAAGGCATCGTACCGGTAAAAGAACCCTTCCAAAACCTGCTCACGCAAGGCATGGTTTTGCAGGCAACCTACTACCGCGAAGGTGCAGACGGCAAAAAACAATGGTTCAATCCGGCCGATGTGAACGTTCAAACCGATGACAAAGGCCGTCCCGTTGCCGCAACCGCCATTTCAGACGGCCTGCCTGTCATCATTGGCGGCGTGGAAAAAATGTCGAAATCGAAAAACAACGGTGTCGATCCGCAAGAGCTGATTAACGCATACGGCGCAGACACCGCCCGCCTGTTTATGATGTTCGCCTCGCCGCCCGAACAATCGCTGGAATGGAACGATGCCGGCGTGGAAGGCGCGCACCGCTTCCTGCGCCGCCTCTGGCGCACGGTGTACGATTTCATACAAAACGGCGGCAGAACCGCAGCCTTCTGCGGCAGCCAAGACGGTTTGGACAAACCGCTCAAAGAGCTGCGCCTAAAACTGCACGCCACCATCGCCAAGGTAACGGACGACTGCGAACGCCGCCAGCAGTTCAACACCGCGATTGCCGCCGTCATGGAACTGCTCAACCAATACGACCGAACCGACACCTCGTCCGCACAAGGCCGCGCGGTCGCACAGGAAGTATTGGAAACCGTTGTCCGTCTGCTGTGGCCGATTGTGCCGCACATCTGCGAAGCTTTGTGGCAGGAATTGTCCGAGCAGCCGCTGTGGGAAGCCGCCTGGCCGAAAGTCGATGAAACCGCATTGGTGAAATCGGAAATCGAGCTGATGGTTCAGGTAAACGGCAAACTGCGCGACAAAATCACCGTTGCCGCAGATGCTTCCAAAGAGCGCATCGAAACCGCCGCGCTCGCCACCGCAGGCGCGCAGAAATTCATGGAAGGCAAAGCACCGAAGAAAATCATCGTCGTGCCGAACCGCCTGGTGAATATCGTGGTGTAAACAAAACACGAAAACAAAACGGAAGCCCGTCAAAGGCTTCCGTTTTTTATCCGTTTTACACCATAAAGGGTCTGAAAAGCCCTTTTCAAGCTTCGCTTGCAGACGGCACTGCTATCCGCCCTACTGGTTTTCCCGAATCCATTTCACCCAGGCGGCAAACAAATCGGGATGGAGCGCAGCAATCACCGAGCGCGTAAAAACGTGTTCGCCGCTCCAAAAATCATCACCTTCCAAAGTATCGAGCAGGCCGCCGGCCTCTTGGAAAATCAGCGCGCCGGCCGCGTAGTCCCACAATTTCTGCCCGCCGTGCAGATAAACATCGATACGCCCCGCCGACAGATAACACCAATCCAAAGTGCTGCTGCCCAAGCTGCGTATGCTGCTGACCGGCGACAGCGTATTGATGCGGCTCGACAGTTTGCCCGAACGCAGATATTTGATTTCCACCGCCGCCATCGCGCGGGACAAACGTTTGTCGCGCAACACCAGCGGCAGCCTGCGGCCGTTTAAAAACGCACCGCCGCCCCGTTCGGCATAGAAACATTCTCCGTTTACCGGATTGAAAATCACCGCCAGCTCAGACCGTCCTTCGCGCACATAAGCAACGGAAACGGCAAAATGCGGAAAGCCGTTCACAAAATTGGTCGTACCGTCTATCGGATCGACCACCCACAAGCCCTGATGGTTGTGCAGCCACAAATCGCGCTGTTCCGCTTCGCTCATTTCCTCGCCGAGCATCGGGCAATCGATCAATTCGGGCAAACGGCGGGCAAAAGCTGCCTGCGCCGCCAAATCAGCCTCCGACAGCGTCGTGCCGTCCGCCTTGGTACAGGCCTCCGCCGCCAAAAAGCGCGGCATCACTTCTTCCGCTGCAATTTCGCGCACCAAATGCTGCAATTTGAATAATGTTTCCGACATGATTGTTCCTGTTGCCCGACCGGAAAAACACCCGAACCTGCCGTAATCATGCTTCAAAAACTGCGGTTCAGCTTTGCAAAACCGCACTTTCGGACGGCATTTTCGGCTTAGGCTATAATAGTCCGCTATATTAACCGATTTTAACCACCAGCCAAAATGCCGCGTTTCTTCACCGATTACCCGCTTGCAGACGGCCAAAGCCTGCCGCTGCCCGACTCAGTTGTCCGCCACATCCGCGTCCTGCGCCTGCACGAACAGGACGAAATCGTTTTATTCAACGGCAAAGGCAACGCCTTCCGCGCCGTGCTGACCTCCGTCGGCAAACGCACCGCCGAAGCCCGGATTGTCGGCGAAATGCCGTCTGCAGATAAGGAATCGCATCTGCACATCACACTTATCCAAGCCGTCTCTTCTGGCGAGCGTATGGATTTCACGATACAGAAAAGCGTGGAGTTGGGCGTAAATACGATTATTCCCGTCAGCGCGGAACGTTCGGTCGTCAGACTCAGCGGCGAACGCGCCGACAAACGCATACAGCGTTGGCAGGAAATCGCCGTTTCCGCCTGCGAACAATGCGGCAGAAACATCGTTCCGGCCATCGCCCCGCTGCAAACCCTGCAACAGGCCTTCGCCGGGCTGCCCGCCGATACGGATTTGAAACTGCTCATGAGCCTGAACCACGCGCAAAAACTCGGCGCATTCACCAAACCGAAAAGCGCGGTTCTGATGATCGGTCCGGAAGGAGGCTGGACGGAAGCCGAAGAAGCCGCCGCCTTTGCCGCCGGTTTCCAATCCGTCCTGCTCGGCGGCCGCGTACTGCGTACCGAAACCGCCTCACTGGCTGCCATCGCCGCCATGCAGACACTCTGGGGCGATTTTGTCTGAACGGCAAAACAGGAGAACAATAAAAACCGTTACATCGGCACACCGAAACCGATTATGCCGTCTGCACCTTCCTCCACCAAAACTGCAAAGTCCGCAAGGAGCCAATGATGGATTTCGACAATTTGAACCAATATTACCGGCAGCACCGCGCCGATTTTCCCGAATCTTTCCGGCTGCGCATACACCGCTCGCTCAGCTGGCTCTCCCGCGCCCGATCCGCTGCCGACGACCACCGCCGTATTTTGGAAGAACACATTCGTTCCCGCCACAGCTCCCTCTGTACCGATTTGCAAGCCGGTTTGCACAAAGCCGCGAGTGATTTGGATATTGCCTTTATCACCCAATGGATTGCGTTCAACGCCGCCTATGCCCGCGACTGGGAAACCGCCGTACAAAGCCCCGAACGGCACAATCTGCGCCAATTTCTGTGTGCCGTCTGCCGCTTGGACAAACAACGCACGCTCTACCGCCTGGTATGGGAAGAATTTTCCGACAGCATCCGTCTGCTGCTCGACAACCGCTACGTTTTCCAAGCCTTTTGGGACTTCCAAAACGGCAGCATCGGTGAGCAGGAATGGCTGGAACGTTTCGATGCGGCACGCAAACGGGCACGAACCGCACTGGCCGACCAGAATACGGAAACCGTACTGTTCATCATCTTCGACCGTCTCTATACCCTTCGCAACCAACTTGTCCACGGCGGCGCAACTTGGAACAGCTCGGCCAACCGCAACCAGCTGCGCAACGGCTATGCCTTTTTGGCAGCCTGCATTCCCGCCATTCTCCATATTATGATGCAGCACCCCGATTCGCCCGACTGGGGCCAACCTCTCTATCCTTTCGTACGCGAGTGACTGCCCGGCAGTCTTTATCTGTTCGGCTGCTTGACGTTGCAAAAACGGCACGGTTCAAACCGTGCCGATGCCGTCATCAGTCCCGCTCCGCCGGCGGCAGACTGTCCTGTGCCTGCCTCAGCCATTCCTTGTCAAGCTGCTTGGCGGCCTTCACACCCAAACGGTGCAGTTTGTCGGCGCGGCCGACCAGATTGCCGGAGCCTTCCTTCAACTGCTTCATCGCGGTTTCGTAACGGGTTTGGGCTTGTCCCAAACTTTTGCCCAAGTCGTTCATGGTTTCGGCGAAACCGACAAACTTGTCATACAGTCTGCCGCCTTCTTCGGCAATTTTGAGCGCGTTTTGGTTTTGCTGTTCGTTGCGCCACAAGTGGGCCACCGTCCGCAAGCTTGCCAAAAGCGTACTCGGTCCGACCAGCATGATACGTTTGTCGAAACATTCTTGGAACAATTCGGCGTCCTGCTGCAAAGCCAGCAGATAAGCCGGTTCGACCGGCACGAACATAAACACGAAATCCAGGCTGCGTATGCCTTCCATGGTTTCGTAACGCTTGGCGGAGAGCTGGGAGACGTGGCTGCGCAAAGATTGCAGATGGGCGTTCAAGGCGGCGCGGGCTGCAGACGGCTCTTCGGCCTGCGTGTAGCGCACATAGGCGTTGAGCGATACTTTGGCATCAATCACGATTTGTTTGTTGTCGGGCAGATTGACGATGACATCGGGCTGGATACGCACGCTTCTGCCCTCATCGTCCAACCGTTCGCCTGCCGTCTGCACGATGTATTCGCGGCCTTTGTGCAGCCCCGAATTCTGCAATACGCTTTCCAACACCATTTCGCCCCAATTGCCCTGCGTTTTGTTGCGCGTGCCGATCAGGGCATCGGTTAATGCTTGGGCATCGCGGTGGAGCCGCGTATTGAGCGTTTGCAGGTTTTTGACTTCGTTTTCCAAAGTCAGCCGCTCTTTGGTTTCTTTTTCGTAAGTGTTTTGAATCAGGGTTTTGAAACCGGCAATCTGCTCGTTCAAAGGATTGAGCAGCACGCCCAGACTTTCGCGGTTCTGCTCGCTGAAACGGCGGGCTTTTTCTTCCAAAATGCGGTTCGCGAGATTTTGAAACTGGTCGCCCAAGGCGGTTTTGGCTTCATCAAGCAGGGCCAGTTTTTCGGCTGCGGCTTTGCGTTCTTCTTCCAAACGGGTGTGCAGACGGCCGTTTTCCAGCTCGCTTTCGTTCAAACGGGCATGCAGTTCGGCCAATTCGTTTTTCAGACGGCCTGCTTCGGCTTCGCGCTGCTGCAAATCTTCAATCTGCTGCTGTGCGGCAGCATAACGCTGCGCCAGTACGCCCGCCTGATGCTGCACGTCCTGCGCCAGGCAGCGGCTGTCGGCCAGTTCTTCTTCCACTTGTGCCAAACGGCGGTTCGCCGTTTCGGCCACGGCCAGTTCGCGGCATTTTTCGTCAAAAGCATCGTCCAAGTCGGCAAAACGGCCATTCAATGCCGCCAATTCCTGCTCGGCACGGCTGCCTAAGGTTTCGGCAAAACGCCGCTGTTCTTCGGCAGCGGCCAACTGTGCAGCCAGTTCCGCCCGAATTTCCTGCGCCTGCGCCGCCTGTTTGCGGTAATGCGCGCTCAAAAACACATACAGCAGCAGTGCGCCGGATAACAGCCCTGCGGCGGCAGACAAAATCAGATTTAAAGTTTCTTGCGTCATAAAAAAGGCCGTCTGAAAAAATATCAAGGGAAACAAGGAGCGTATTTTATCACCGCCGCAGCGGGAAAACGGCGGCTCTGCTACAATAAACGCCTTTTTATTTCGGACAAACCGCATCATGACTTCCCCGACTTCCGCTTGGCAGCAGATTTTCAGCCGCAAAATGCTGATTTGCGTGTTTACCGGTTTTACATCGGGTTTGCCGCTGTATTTCCTGATTAATCTGATTCCGGCCTGGCTCAGAAGCGAACAGATCGATTTGAAAACCATCGGTCTGTTTGCCTTAATCGGTTTGCCCTTCACTTGGAAATTTATTTGGTCGCCGCTGCTGGATTATGTCCGCCTGCCTTTTCTCGGACGGCGGCGCGGCTGGATGCTCGTTACCCAAATCGCCCTGCTGCTGACGCTGGCGGCCTACGCCCTGCTCAATCCGCACCGGCATATGCCGGTCATTATGGGCTTGTCGCTGGCAGTGGCGTTTTTTTCCGCCAGTCAGGATATTGTGCTGGACGCATACCGCCGCGAAATTCTGTCGGACAACGAGCTGGGCTTGGGCAACTCGATACACGTCAATGCCTACCGCATCGCCGCCTTGGTTCCCGGTTCGCTCAGCCTGATTCTGGCAGATTTGATGCCTTGGCAGAATGTATTTCTGATAACTTCTCTGTTTATGCTGCCCGGACTGGCAATGACTTTGCTTCTGGCGCGCGAACCGGAAATCATGCCGTCTGCACCCCGCACATTTGCACAGCGCGTCAGCGACCCTTTCAGAGAGTTTTTCCAACGTAAAGGCATTGCCCAGGCATTATGGGTGCTGGCTTTTATTTTTCTCTACAAACTCGGCGACAGCATGGCTACCGCGCTGGCCACGCCGTTTTATATCGATATGGGTTACAGCAAAACCGACATCGGCCTCATCGCGAAAAACGCCGGACTTTGGCCTGCCGTCATTTTCGGCATCATCGGCGGCATTTGGATGTTGAAAATCGGCATCAACAAAGCTTTATGGCTGTTCGGATTGGTGCAAATCGTTACGATTTTGGGCTTTGTCTGGCTGGCAGGATTGGGGCCGTTTGACACCGTCGGCTGGTACGAACGCACGGTGCTTGCCGCCGTTATCGGTGCGGAGGCGGTCGGCGTGGGCTTGGGTACGGCGGCTTATGTCGCATACATGGCACGCGAAACCAATCCTCTGTTCACCGCCACCCAACTGGCTTTGTTCACCAGTTTGTCGGCCGTTCCGCGCACCTTTATCAATGCGGCCACCGGCTATCTGATCGAAGCCTTGGGCTATGTATCGTTTTTCTGGCTCTGCTTCGCTCTGGCCGTTCCGGGTATGCTGCTGCTGTTTAAAGTTGCCCCGTGGCACGGCGATTCAAAACAGACGGAACATTGACGTTCCTTCCCGACAAACAAGCCGTCTGCAGCTCCGTTTGCAGACGGCTTGCCGCTTTACCGCAACACGACCGACTAAGGACGGTCCTGCGTACGCGCAAATACGTGGCGAACCTCGGCAGACCTTTTTGCGTGAACCCCCGATGACGGTAGGTAATCAACGTACCGATTGCGGGCGGATTTTCCCTGTCGGCATCTTTGAAACCGCTGCCGATTTTGAATTCGCCCAACTCGTTCCGACAACTGAGCGAACCGAGTTTGCCCGCATATTTGCCTTTGCCTTCATGATGTTTGGTTACACGGCATTCGGCGTCCTGATGAGGTTTGAGCTTCAAATAATGGCTGCTGCGGCCGCTGCCGTAAGACGCATCGGGATGACGCAGAATCACTCCCTCTCCGCCGCCCGCCACGATTTCTTCCATCCACGCTTTGGCGGCAGCAAAATCCTTGACCGTTTTCTGCTCGATTACTACCAGATTGGGCGCGGAATGCGTTTTCAAATACGCCTGCAAAACAGCCAGCCGTCGGCGCAAACCGCCGGACGCTTGAGGCACATCGAAAACATGCAGCCTGATGCCCTGCCAATTCCCGCCCGAAGAACGCACCGCCGCCGAAATCTGCTCGAACTGCCCCCTGCGGCTGTACAGCTCGCCGTCAAGCGGATAAGGCGGGAAGCCGTCGGCAAATCCCTTGGGCGGGGAAAACACATATCCCTGACGGCTGATCAAACGTTTGCCGTCCCAATACGCGCGCACGCCGTCCAGCTTCTCACTCATCAGCCAGCCCGATACATTCTCATCCCGATATTCCCGAGCCAGCATCAAGCCGTCTGCAAGTGTCGGCAAGGGCAGAAAAAACCACCCGAAAAGCAAAGTTCTCATAAGCCCTCCTTTATCGGTATAATCCACAACCGGTTTTCAGTATAGCGGAACTTTCAGGATAAGAAACATGGCTTTGCAAATAGAAATCATGCCGGTAACGGCATTCAGGCAGAACTGCTGCCTGATTTGGAACGAGGAAAGCGGCAAAGGCGTATTGACCGATGCGGGCGGCGATGCGGATTTCCTGCTACGCCGCGCACAAGAATTGGGCATACAGATTGAAGCCGTCTGGCTCACGCACGGGCATCTCGACCACGCCGCCGGCGTTCCCGATTTGCGTACGGCCGCAAGACTGCCCGTTCTCGGCCCGCACCGCGAAGACGGTTTTTTATTGGAAAATCTGCCTGCGATTACCGCCGAATACGGTTTTCCCCTCTGCCCGGCCTTCCTGCCCGACCGCTGGCTGGAAGAAGGCGATACGCTGGAAGCCGACGGTTTCCGTTTCGACGTACTGCATATTCCCGGCCACACGCCCGGCCATCTCGTTTTCCATTGCGCCGCCGAGAAACTGCTGATTGCCGGCGACGTACTGTTTTACGAAAGCATAGGCCGTACCGACTTCCCTCGCGGCAATCACGAAGACCTGATCGAAGGCATACGCGAAAAACTGTTTGTTCTGCCCGAAGACACCGTCGTCATTCCCGGCCACGGCCGCACCACCACGATAGGCCACGAAAAACGCTGCAACCCGTTTTTCCGGTAATGCCCTACTCCTGCACACGCCTTGTACGGATGTCCGAACATACGGAAACCGGCAAAAATGCCGTCTGCAGGCCTGCAGACGGCATCATGGCTTTTCATACCCGCCATTCCTACTCGGACAATACCTCGGGTACATAACGGCTCAAAATGGCCGAAAAATCCAAGTCTCCATACCGTTCGGAAAAATTCTCATATAATTCGAGGGCTCTTTCCCCCATCGGCGTTTCCTGACGGGTGGCAGCAGACAGTTCGGCTGCCAAACGTAAATCTTTCAGCATCAGCTTTGACATAAAACCATTCATATACCCCCTGCCGGCCGGTGCAGACGGCATGACTCCCGGATAGGGATTGTAGACGTTAAGCACCCAATTTCCGCCGGAGCTTTTCGCCATAATGTCGGACAGTACTGATGCCTCCAACCCATTCCGCACGCCCAACGCCAAAGCTTCTGCCGTACCCGCCATCAAAATACCCAACAGCATATTGTTGCAGATTTTTGCCGCCTGACCGGCTCCATTGTTTCCGGCATAAAAAATATTTTTGCCCATGATTTCCAAAACCGGTTTGACCCGTTCAAAATCTTCCCGTCTGCCGCCAACCATGAAACTGAGCGTCCCTGCTGCCGCACCTGCCGTCCCCCCCGATACCGGCGCATCTAAAAATACAAGTTTTTTCCGCTCCGCTGCCTCTGCCAAACAGTGTGCATCTTCTACAGCAATGGTACTGCAATCTATGACAACCGCACGTTCCGGTAAAATATCAAAAATACCCGATGTGCCGTTCTCTCCCAAACACACACTTTTCACATGCTTGCCCGCCGGCAGCATCGTGATTACCGCATCTGCTGTTTGCACTGTTTTTACAGGATTTTCTCCTCTGTCCGCACCGGCCTGCTCCAAGACGGCAACTGCCTCCTGATTCAAATCAAAAACAGTTACTCTGTAACCTTGCCTGACGAGATTCAAAGCCATCGGAGCACCCATATTTCCCAATCCGATAAATGCAATATTCTGCAATTGCCCCATCATATTCGCCTCCTGTTAGATTCGGTTATGGACAACAAAAACGAATATATAAAATAATTGCTAAACAATACAAATCGTATTATTTTATGAAAAAAATAAGTTGTAAAAATCATCCGGCATGACAACCGGGAAACGCATGAATTTTTGCTGCCGGAATCATTCATCAACCTTGTTACGAACCTTGTCCACCGGCCTGCACCAAAGGATATATATGCATAATCAGCCAATTGCCGTTATCGGAGGAGGTACTATCGGACTGTCATAGGCAGCCCTGTTTGCCGAATACGGTTTTACTGTCAATCTGTACGACCCCCGTGATGATTTGGCCGATGCCGTACAAACATTCCTGACAACCATGCTGCACGTTTCCGGAGAGCACACCGGTCTGCAACACAATATCCGGCTTTGCCGCTCCTTGGACGGTGCATTGGAAAATGTATTTTTGATTCAAAAGTGCGGACCTGAAAATATCGCGTTCAAACAAGATTTCTGGAAAACTGCGGGAGCAGCAGCACCAAATGATGCACTCTTTTGCTCATCCAGCTCGGGTATTCCCGCCTCCCGACAAAGTCTCAAAATGGAAATACCGCACCGCTTGCTGATTGCCCACCCCTTTAATCCTCCCCACATACTGCCTCTGGTCGAGCTGTGCCCGAATGCCGATACGCCGCATACTTTATTGGACCGGGCCTGTTCGTTTTACCGTTCGATTGGCAAACATCTCGTCATATTAAATAAGGAAATCCCGGGATTTGTAGCAAACCGCCTGCAAATTGCCCTACTCAACGAAGCCGTCTATTGGGTCAGCGAGGGCATCTGTACTCCGAAACAACTGGATGAAATCGTTACCCATTCAATCGGCATACGTTGGGCATGCACAGGTCCTCTTCACTCGGCACATTTGGGCGGAGGTGCAGACGGCATCAGCCATTTTCTTAATCATATCGGACGTTCTCTGGCAGCCTGCATCGGACAGGAAGAAAAATTGTCTGCCGAACGCATTGACCGAATAAGCCGTTTAACCAACCGGGACTATCCTGCCGACCAATATACGGCTGCCTGCCGGCAACGCGACTACCGTCAGACAGCCGTATTGAAAACCTTGTCGGACACAAAAAACTGACTCGCAAACAACACCGCCGCCCTAAGGGCGGCGGTATGGCTATCAGCCTAGTGTCGGCATAGAAAACAAAGCGCCTTCCCGCACCTCCGAACTCGGCCAACGTTGCGTTACCGTTTTACGGCGCGTATAGAATCGGATACCGTCAGGACCATAAGTACCCAAATCGCCGAACATCGACTGCTTCCAGCCGCCGAAACTGTGATATGCAACAGGAACCGGCAACGGAATATTGATACCCACCATACCGACTTGCACATTATCCGCAAAATAACGGGCGGCCTCACCATCACGCGTATAGATACATGTACCGTTACCATATATATGGCGGTTAATCATATCCAAAGCCTCCTGCATGGTTTTGACACGCACAACCTGTAAAACAGGACCGAAGATTTCTTCCCGATAGCTCAGCATATCGGCAGTTACACCGTCAATCAGCGTACCGCCGAGATAGAAGCCGTTTTCATATCCGGGCACATTGGGATTACGACCATCGACGACAATCTCCGCTCCCTGCTCTTCTGCGCTGGCAATATACCCTTCAACTTTGGCACGATGCGCCTCCGTAATCAAAGGACCGAAATGATTGTTCCGGTCGAAAAACGGACCAACCTTCATGGTTTTCATACCTTCTTTAATACCTGCCACCACACGATCGGCTACCTCATCTCCTACTGCCACAGCTACAGACAAAGCCATACAACGTTCCCCCGAAGACCCGAACGCGGCACCCAACAAAGAATTCACCACATTATCCAAATCGGCATCGGGCAGAATAATAGCGTGGTTTTTCGCTCCTCCCATCGCTTGGCAGCGTTTTCCGTTAGCCGTTGCAGTCGCATAAATATATTTGGCCACCGGTGTCGAACCGACAAAGCTGACAGCCTGTACGCGTTCATCGGTCAATAAAGCATCGACTGCTTCCTTATCACCATTGACCACATTTAATACACCGTCAGGCAAACCCGCCTTTTGCAGCAGTTCGGCCAAGAACAAGCACACGCTCGGATCCCTTTCAGACGGCTTTAATACAAAAGTATTGCCGCAGACGATGGCCAACGGGAACATCCATAAAGGTACCATAGCCGGGAAATTAAACGGCGTAATCCCTGCTACTACACCCAGCGGCTGGAAATCGCTCCAAGAATCGATGTCCGGTCCGACATTTTTACTGTATTCTCCCTTCAGCATTTGAGCTGCACCACAAGCAAACTCAACATTTTCGATACCGCGCTGCAACTCGCCTGCCGCATCATGAACGATCTTGCCGTGCTCCTCGCCAATCAAACGGCAAATCTCCTCTCTGTGCTGCTCCAACAACTCCTTATAACGGAACATAATCCGCGCCCGCTTCATCACCGGTGTCGTACGCCATGCGGGGAAAGCGGCATGCGCTGCCGCAACCGCTTCTTCAACGGTCTCTTTAGCGGCTAAAGCCACCTGCTTGCTTACTTCTCCCGTGGAAGGATTATATACGTCTTGCGTACGCGCATTATCTGAAACCATTTGGCCGTTAATGAAATGCCCTACGATATGGGTCATGATTTTCTCCTTTGTGTTTTACATTACATGTAAGAATTAAATGGAATGTGGAATGTTTGAGCCGATAAAACGTCTTACCAAAGACTTCGATAAAGTTCCACCACAGTCGCTTTATCCGGCACGCGCGGATTATTAGACGGAGAACCTGAGGCCAAAGCCTGTTCTGCCATCGTCCCGACTACTTTCTCAAATAATGAGCGACTGACACCTGCCTGCTCCAAAGTCGGCACATGCAGTTCCCAATTGAGTGCTTCCAGTTCGGCCAGCAGTTTGCGATTGGCTGTTTCCGTGTCATCGAATTCCTGTGCCGCTCCCATTGCCCTGGCACAATCCGCATACCGTTCAGGTGCCGCTTCCAACGAATATGCTGTTACCGTCGGCAGCAACATCGCATTCGACAGACCATGCGGAATATGGAAAAACGCGCCAATCGGCCGACTCATGCCGTGCACCAGAGCAACTGAAGCGTTATTGAATGCCATTCCAGCCAAGCAAGAACCAAGCATCAAGGCCTCACGCGCGCCGCTATCTGTTCCGTCACGGTATGCCGTGCGCAGATTGGGCGCAATCAGACGCATGGCTGCCAACGCCTGCATATCGCTGAACAAACCGGACTTGCGGCTGACATAAGCCTCAATTGCATGAGTCAAAGCATCAATACCGGTATCCGCCGTCGTTCTTGGCGGAACACTGTGGGTCAAACCGTAATCCACCAATGCTGCAGACGGCATAAACGAAGGACCGGAGCACAGCAGTTTTTCTTGGTTCGATTCATCGGTAATCACCGTAAAACGGGTACATTCCGAGCCCGTACCGGCTGTGGTCGGGATAGAGATTAACGGCAAAGCCTCAACATCGACCACTTTGGGAACACAATAGTCCCGAATACTGCCCCCCTGTTTGCCCAATACGGCAATCGCTTTGGCACTGTCAATCGGACTTCCTCCTCCCAATGCAATCAGAATATCGTATCCCCCTTCCCGAACCATACGCACCCCGTTCTCAATCGAACTCGCAGTAGGTTCCGGCACCGTGTCGCTATAAATATCAACCTGTATACCCGCACCGGATAATTGATTGGTCAAAAGAGCGACATAACCCAAATCCAACATGATTTTGTCGGTTACCAACAACGGCCGGCTACAACCCAAAGACCGTATCGTTTCCGCCAGTTTCCCGCAAGCACCCAAACCGATATGCATCGTTCCCGGCAGCATTACCGATTGAACAGTCATTTCCCAACTCCTTTTCCAAAGCAGCCGCTTAACGGCCCTACTTTGCGAAACCGCACTTAAAACGACCCGAATACCGTTCCCAAGGCCACCACCGCAACCAGAGCCGCCAAAGGTACCAATACAGCCACCACAAACACATCCAAATACGATTCCTTGTGAGTCAGGCCGCAAATAACCAGCATGGTAATCACCGCACCGATATGCGGCAGTGCATCCAATCCGCCCGAAGCAATCGAAGCAACCCTATGCATCAATTCCGGTGAAATACCAAACTGTTGCGCCATCTGCATATAGGTTTCGCCCATCACTTTCAATGCAATACTCATACCGCCCGAAGCAGAGCCTGTAATACCCGCCATTACATTAATCACCACAGCTTCCGAAATCAGCGGATTCCCGGGAGACAACCCGACCATAAAATCACGCAAAATCACAAAACCTGCCAAAGTTGCAATCACCGATCCGTACCCCACCTCGGATGCAGTGTTAAAAATCGGCAATAACGAACCCATAGCACCGTCATTGACGGATTTCTTCAAATTCATCCAATGTCTGATATTGGCTACTATCAAAAACAGACAGCCGGCAACCAAAGCAGCAATAATCGCCCAAAGACCACTCACAGCATTCAACGATACCGAACCGAATTTCTTATCGGCCAAAAACGACGTGTCCATTGCGGGGAACACGAACTTACTTAATACATAATTCAGCACGATGACTACAATAATCGGCATCAAAGCCGCAAACAAATGAGGCAGATGTTTGAAATCCTGCTCTTTCACGTCAGCATCCTGATGATTACCGTATCCCTCATTGGAAGCTATCGCGTTTCTCAGACGGAGGTTCATCCACCAAACACCGCCTGCAAACATCACAATACCGGCAATCACCCCCAAACCCGGAGCAGCAAACGCATCAGTCTCAAAATACGGCATAGGAATCGCATTCTGAATAGAAGGCGTGCCGGGCAGAGCCGTCATCGTAAATGTTAATGCACCTACACTAATGGCTCCGGGAATCAAGCGTTTCGGAATATTGATTTCGCGAAATAAAGCCGCCGCAATCGGATAGACGGCAAATGTCACAACAAAAACGGAAACGCCTCCGTAAGTCAGTACCGCAGAAGCCAAAATAATCGATAACAATGCTCTCTGGCGACCAAACTTATTAACCAAGGCATACGCAATACTGTGGGCGGCTCCCGAATCTTCCATCAGCTTGCCGAATACCGCTCCCAATAAAAATACCGGGAAAAACTTAATAGCAAATCCCCCCATACCCTGCATGAAAACCTGGGTATATGTTCCCAACAGCTCGTTACCCGGCGCACTGAACAGAACCGCCAACATCGCCAAAACCGGTGCCAAAATCAAAACACTGATTCCCCGATAAGCCAAATACATCAGCAGAATCAGCGACAGCACAATACCTGTCAGACTCAACATAATCCTCTTCTCCGATATATAATATATTTTGATTTAATTTGATACAATTTGTATCAAATTAAAAATTATCTGCTTATTTTGACGAAGAGAAATGATTTTTTTTGATGTGTCAGATTATTTGTTTTGTTATATAATTGATTTTAAAAAAAATAGAGACAGTTTTAACAATATGCGCCAGGTCGGCATCTGCCTCCCTGCCCCAACAAACCGCCATTAACAATCTATGTTATCCAATCAAAGAGACCGCGGCTCGTCCATCAGCCGCGTTTTAGAAATTATTGAAGCCGTCGCCTTATCCGACCGCCCTATTTCTCCTTCAGACCTGATTCAAAACTTGAATATTCCGAAACCGAGCCTGCACAGGCTGCTTCAACTTCTGGAAACGGAAAAATTCGTTCAGACAGACATACAAGGCAAAGTGGTGCCGGGCATACGGTCTTTGAAAATGGGGGTCGCCATTTGGCAAAACAAATATTACAAAGCTGAAAGAGAGGCTGTGTTATCCGACCTCTCGCGCAAAATCAGTGCGACTTGCGGTCTGTCCGTTCCCAACGGACAGACCATGACTTATACCGACCGCGTGCAAGACAATTTTCCCATTCAAATCTACCTGCCGACCGGCACGCAAGTCCCTATGTATTGCACTGCCGGCGGAAAGCTGTATCTGAGTATGCTGCCATCCGCCCGCCGCAATACCATTATCGAGCACATACAACTGGTCCCGCTGACCAAAAACACGCTGACTACGTCCCAAGAACTCAAACAGGACATCAAACGTGTCGAGCAGCAGGGTTATGCCGAAGATAATGAAGAATTGGCTTCAGGCTTGGTAGGCATCGCCGTACCGGTAGTGGATAGAAACGGACGTTATGCAGCCAGCCTGATTGTGCACTGTCCCACCATACGGAAAAGTTTGGACGAATTGCGTGCCTGTCTGCCCGATATCCGGGAAGCTGCGGACAAACTCAGCACCATGCTGCAATCAGAAGAGCCAAGCCGACACTGAGCCAAACTTGTGTTCCTTGCTTGCAGCTTAATATTGAAAATAAAATACCGTTATTCATTCCGAGCTTTATCAGTCGGGTACAAATTGAAGTCTGACAACAAAAGCCGTCTGCAGAGCTGCAGACGGCTTCATTTTGTTCCAAAACGCATTCAAATCTTCGTATCTTTAAGCCGGTTTCCAGCCAAATACCATGCCAGCAAACCGTGCAGTACTAAATTGTCGGCAACAATCACACGGTACTGCGCTTTAAAGTCGTCGGGCAGAGCCGCCGCTACGCGCGGAGCTCCGCCGCCGGTCATTACTATGTCGGTTTTGCCTTCATGACGGGCAGCCAAACGCCCGTGCATCAGCATCAGCGAACCGCAGACGGCATCCATCATACCGCTGGCCAAAGCGTTGGGAGTAGTGGTAGGAAAGGGATAAAGCCGACCGGGCGGACGGTTCAGATTGGCGGTTTTCTGTGCCATGGCTTCGCGCATCAGATGGAAACCGGGCATAATCGTACCGCCTAGATAATGGTTATCCGCACTGAGGGCATCGATGGTAACCGCCGTGCCGCAACTAACAATTACACAGGCGTTGCGGCTGAAACAACGGCTGCCAAGCGCGTTAAACCAACGGTCGGATCCGTGTTCGGCCGGAGTGCGGTAATGGTTGCGCACACCCATCGCGCTGTCCATCGACGGCAACCAGTCGGGCATAAAGCCGAGCTGTTCGGCCACTGCCTGTTTTTTTTCTGAACTGCAGACGGCACAACCCACCACCGGCACATGCACTCCGCCTCGTTCTGCCCACTCCGAACCCAAGTCGGCCAAATCTCGATAAGCTTCACGACGCACTTCGCCCAGCTTGCCGTTCTCAACCCAAGTCCACTTCAAACGGCTGTTGCCGCCGTCAAGCAGCAAAATTCTATCGGCAGCCGCCGTACGCCCGACAGGAAGGCTCGGCAAAGGCATATCCTCCGGACGCAAACTGATTTCACCTCCGACCATGCGTTTGATGCCGTCTGCAGTCTGCAGACGCAATGCCCCGTCGTCATCCGTCCCCAGCACCGTTCCTTCGGCCAACAAGCTGCCGTTTTGCAGCAGACGTACCGTACGACCGTGATCTCGGTTGGCGGTTTGATATTCGTCTGCAAACGGAGCAAAGCCTTGCTGCTCGAATCTGCCGAACATCGTTTCGATTTCGCTTAAAATATTTCCCAACACATCGGCAGCACGAATCCCGCCTTTCCCAACAGCTTGAACGGAGGTTGTTTGCGGCACATTTTTCGGCAGCACAAAATTCAGCCCGATACCGACCACGGCAACAGTTTTCCCGCCGCTGCGGACCGTTTCAATCAAAATACCGCCCAACTTGTCGGTGCCGACCACCAAATCATTGGGCCATTTGATTTGTACCTCGATACCGGATACGGCTAAAGCCCGGCGACAGGCCAATGCAACCAGCAAAGCCAAAGCCCCCAATTCCGCCTGCGGCCGCTCGAATACCCATGAAAAGCTGAACATCAGACACTCACCGGCACGACTCTGCCAGCTCTTACCCTGCCGTCCGCGCCCCATGCTCTGAGTATGCGCGACACACAGACAGCGGTGCGCCGCCTCGGGGCGGCAGCGCACAGCCTCCGACACAATATCGTTACTCGACGTACATTCGTTCAACAAACGTACCTGCCAGCCCGAAGCCGTCTGCAGCAGAACCTCCCTGTCGAACACCGCCAAAGGGCGCACCAAGCGCCATTGTCCGTCATACTGGCGCAACAGGCCGCGCAAATGCGACGGCATTCCCTGCCACAAAGCGTTCAACATCTGCGGCTGAACATTCAAACGCCCGGCCAGTTTCACAATATGCCGAGGCAGACCGTCTGCAAGTGCGGACAGAAGCAGCCAATGCATCTCCTGCATCATGCCCGACCGTCCTGCCGGATTTCACGGATTTTTGCCAGCATCCGAGTCGTAGAAGTCTGATGCAGAAACGGAATGGAAAACACCTTGCCGCCGCGTGCCAGCGTTTCCGCCGCGCCGACAATGTTTTCCACCGCCCAATCACCGCCTTTGACCAATATTTCCGGTTTGACCGCATCAATCAGCTCCGCAGGCGTATCGCTGTCGAACCACGTTACCACATCAACGCTCGCCAACGCCGCCGCAACCGCCGCACGGTTCGCCAAGGGATTCACAGGCCGATCGTCCCCCTTACCCAAACGGCGTACGGATGCATCGGTATTCAAAGCCAGCACCATCGCCGCTCCCAAAGCACGCGCCTGAGCCAGATACGTAACATGTCCTCGGTGCAGAATATCGAAACAACCGTTGGTAAACACCAGCGGACGCGGCAAAACCGCCAAACGGGCAGCCAAGTCCTCCGGCGCACAGATTTTCGCCTCAAAATCCGGCAAAGCCCAATCGTGCATAAAACCTCCCACAAAAACCGCGTGATAATAGCCCATCGGCCTCCCGAAAGAAAGACACAAAGCCGTCTGCAGCCTTTCCGGTCTGCCGAACACACATAGAAACGGCAGACGCAAAAAAACCGCTTGTCAAAAGCGGCGTATTCAAATGGGGTGGCTGATGGGGCTCGAACCCACGACAACCGGAATCACAATCCGGGGCTCTACCAACTGAGCTACAGCCACCGCAGAACTTGGCACGCCCGACAGGAATCGAACCTGTAACCGCCCGCTTAGAAGGCGGGTGCTCTATCCGGTTGAGCTACGGGCGCTTCAACCGTTCACCTATCGAACGATAAAAACGGAAATGGTCGGGGCGGTGGGATTCGAACTCACGACCCTCTGCTCCCAAAGCAGATGCGCTAACCAGGCTGCGCTACGCCCCGACTGAAAAACGAGACTATACCTATCCAAAAAAAAAATGTCAAGCCCGCCGTTCACCCTGCCCATCACAGACATCAGACACCCGAAACAGAAAACAAACACAAACAACAGACGCAAAAAAACCGCTGGTCAAAAGCGGCGTATTCAAATGGGGTGGCTGATGGGGCTCGAACCCACGACAACCGGAATCACAATCCGGGGCTCTACCAACTGAGCTACAGCCACCACATATAAAGAATGGTCGGGGCGGTGGGATTCGAACTCACGACCCTCTGCTCCCAAAGCAGATGCGCTAACCAGGCTGCGCTACGCCCCGACTGAAATTGGAACTATACAGGCAACTGTCGAACAGGTCAACCCGCCTTCTGCAAAAATTACCGTACAGCTTCCCAAGAACATGATTTCAAAAAATTAAAAATCACAGCAGCCATACCGTTCTGTTTCCTGTCGGAAAGAAGAACTTCCGCCTATCCTACTTCGGCAGAGCAAATCGCGAAACAAAAGTCTGCCGTCGGCAAAGCAGCCCGAACGCAGTAAAAAAACAATATCTCGAAACGGCTGAAAAAAACGCTGAAAAATGCGACAATACGTTCATTTTAGCGTATCAAAAGCAAGGAACAGATTATGGGCGCACAAATCATCAACGGAAAAGAAGTATCGGCACAACGTCTGGCACAATTGGCAGAACGCACGGCGAAACGCAAAGAAGAAGGTAAGCGCACGCCTTGTTTGGCGGTGGTTTTGGTCGGCGACGATCCGGCCAGCGCGGTTTACGTCCGCAATAAAAAAATCGCCTGTGAGAAGGTCGGCTTCCAATCGCTGTCTTACGAACTGCCTGCCGACACCGCCCAAGCGGATTTGCTGAAACTGGTCGATGATTTGAACGCCAACCCCGAAGTGGACGGCATTCTGGTGCAACTGCCGCTGCCGCCGCAAATCGACAGCCAGTTGGTCTTGGAACGTATTCTGCCGTACAAAGATGTGGACGGCTTCCATCCTTACAATGTCGGCCGTCTGGTCGTCAAAATGCCGCTGATGCGTCCCTGCACGCCGCGCGGCGTGATGACGCTGCTGGAAAGCTGCGGCATCGACCCGAAAGGCAAGAAAGCCGTTGTGGTCGGCGCATCGAATATTGTCGGCCGGCCGCAACTGTTGGAGCTTTTGCTGGCGCGCGCCACAGTAACGATTTGCCACAGTGCGACGCAGAATCTGGCTGAAGAGGTCGCTTCGGCAGATATTGTCGTGGTCGGCGTGGGCATTCCGAATTTTGTCAAAGGCGAATGGATTAAGCCCGGAGCGGTAGTAATCGACGTGGGCATCAACCGTTTGGAAGACGGCTCCTTGTGCGGCGATGTGGAATTTGAAGCGGCAAAAGCGCGTGCTTCGATGATTACGCCCGTTCCGGGCGGTGTCGGCCCGATGACGATTGCCACTCTGATGGAAAATACGCTGCACGCCGCCGAACTGCATGATGCAATGTAAAATGTAAACCGAATGCCGTCTGAAAACCGTATTTCGCTCGATTGCAGACGGCATCCGCCCGTCCAAACCCGAAATCAACAATCAACTGCCATCAAAAAATCATGCTTTACAAGTTTGTCTGCGATGCCGCCAATATTTTGCGTCTGCGTCTGCTGCCTGCTGCCGATTACCGCTATCCGCCGATCGTATTCGCCGCTATCCTGTTCTTGCTCGGTCTGACCAACGCAGCCGGTATTTCGCCGCTGTTCGGCAATTCGCCTGCCGTCATTGCCTTGGCCATTGCGTTTGCCGTTGCACGCTGGGCAGTATTGTCTGCGGTAATGCAAAGCCGTCTGCAGCTTCCTGCACGCGGTTTTATTCTGGCAACGGAAGCTCTGTCCGTACCGATTCTGGCCGTTTTTTATCTGCCGCAGCTGGCCTTTGCCGCCAGTTTGTGGCAAGGTTGGGCACTTGCCGTACAAATCATCGGCCTGATGCGTTTGAGCGGCAAAAGTGCCGGCAGAGTCATCATCAGCTATCTGATTGCTCTCCTCCTGCTACTGCTGGTCGGCATGAGCCTGACCGTCCTGTTCAACCTGATGGGTTGGATTGACGCACAAGCCATGCACCAAACCATGATGCAGGTGCTCGAAAGCCGCAAGTAATGGACGACCGCGACCTGTTGCGTTACAGCCGCCACATCCTGCTGGACGAAATCGGCATCGAAGGCCAACAAAAACTGCTCGATGCCCGCATTTTCGTACTCGGCTGCGGCGGTCTTGCTTCCGCAGCCCTGCCGATACTGGCCGCGTCCGGCATTGGCACGCTGATTATCGCAGACGGCGATTGCGTGGACGATACCAATCTGCAACGCCAAACCGCCTTCACCGAAGCCGACATCGGTAAAAACAAAGCCCTTGCCCTTGCAGGCCGTCTGAAAAACACCAACAGCCGCTGCACCGTCCGCCCGATTACCGAAAAACTTGATGCAGACGGCATCGCCGCCGCACTCTCCCGAGCCGATTTCGCGCTCGATTGCAGCGACAACGCCGCCGCCCGGCACTCATTGAACCGCGCCTGCGTTCAGGCCGAAAAGCCGCTGGTTTCCGGTGCGGCCGTGCGCTTTGAAGGGCAGATTGCCGTTTATCGTCCCGACCTTCCCGACACGCCCTGCTACGCCTGCCTGTTTGACGATCCGAACGCTTCGGACGGAGCCTGCGCCCTGTTCGGCGTATTCGCTCCGCTGGTGCACATCATCGGCGCGGCACAAGCCGCCGAAGCCTTAAAAATCATCATCGGCAAGAAGGCAGCACACAGCCGTCTGCACACCTATCACGCTTTAAGCGGACAATGGCAGTCGTTCCAAATCCCGAAAAATCCCGACTGCCCCGTGTGTGGCAAACGATAAAATCCGCAAGCCCCTCAAATGCAAGAAACAAAAACGACAAAACGCCGCCCGAACATCCAATATTTTCAGACGGCGTTTATCAGGCAATTCAAAATCCCTTTTGGGAATCCAACAAAACCGTTACAGGTCCGTCATTGCACAAACTTACCTGCATATGGGTTTGAAAACGACCGGTTTCCACCGTCAGACCGTGTCCGCGCAGCAAACCGGCGGTAAAGCCGTACCATTTGTCGGCTTCTTCGGGACGGGCGGCAGCGGAAAAAGACGGGCGGCGGCCGCTGCGCGCATCGGCATAAAGCGTAAACTGCGACACCAGCAGTACGCTGCCGCCGATGTCTTTGACCGACAGATTCAACTTGCCGTCTGCATCTTCAAAAATCCGCAGATTGGCGATTTTATCAGCGATATAACGCGCATCGTCCTCGCAGTCTCCCAGCCCGACTCCCAGCAAAACCATCAGACCGCTGCCGATTTTTCCGGCCGTCTCGCGCATTTCTCCGCTTAATACGTCCACCTGCGCCTGCGTAACCTTTTGAATAACCGCACGCATTTTCTTCCTTTCCGTTTGAATATTTTTGACCGGCCGTTTTCTGCCGAACGGCTAGCCAAACGCACGCATCCGGCAAAAAACAAGCGGAACGGCCGCCGCAGCCTGCCGTTCCGCTCCGCATGATGCCGTCTGAAAAAGCTCTGTCTGCAGACGGCCTTCAAGCCTTACACGCCGCGCAACAATTCGTTTACGCTGGTTTTGGCGCGGGTTTGCGCGTCCACTTTTTTCACGATAATGGCGGCATAAAGGCTGTATTTGCCGCAGGCGGAAGGCAGGCTGCCCGGCACGACAACCGAACCGGCAGGCACGCGGCCGTAATGGATTTCGCCGGTTTCGCGGTCGAAAATTTTGGTGGATTGGCCGATGTACACGCCCATGGAAATCACGCTGCCTTCTTCCACAATCACGCCTTCTACAATTTCCGAACGCGCGCCGATGAAGCAGTTGTCTTCAATAATGGTCGGGCTTGCCTGCAACGGTTCCAACACGCCGCCGATGCCTACACCGCCGCTCAGATGCACGTTTTTACCGATTTGCGCGCACGAACCGACAGTCGCCCAAGTATCCACCATCGCGCCTTCGTCCACATACGCACCGATGTTCACATAAGACGGCATCAGCACCACGTTTTTGCCGACAAAACTACCGCGACGTGCCACCGCGCCCGGTACGGCGCGGAAACCGGCCGCTTTGAATTCGGCTTCGCCCCAATCGGCGAATTTGGTCGGTACTTTGTCGAAATATTTGTTCACGCCGTCTTCGGCGACTTCGTTGTCCTGAATACGGAAAGAAAGCAACACGGCTTTTTTCGCCCATTCGTTTACTTTCCATTCGCCCACGCCCAAACGTTCGGCTACGCGCAATTCGCCGCTGTCCAGCAGGCGCAGGGTTTCCAAAACCGCTTCTTTGACTTCGGCGGTAACAGTGGCAGGAGAAATTTCGGCACGGTTTTCAAACGCGGTTTCAATGATGTTTTGCAATGACATTTTTATTCCCGATAAAATCTGATAATGAAAAGAAAGGCCGTCCGAAATACAGCATCACCATCGGCAGCCCGATAAAAAACCTGTTTATTCTACCCGAAAACCGCTTCCCCCGCGAAAGCCGATATGGAAAATCAAACACACGGATTGACACAAAAACCGATGCCGTCTGCAAGTCCGTTTTCCGCAACCAAGCCGCCGATCGGCGCAGTCAGCGGCTCTCCGTTCAAACGGTGCAGAGCCGTCTGAAAATCGGCAAACGGCAAAGTTTGCGAACCGAAACGGCGCAAATACTGCGTGTCCTGCTGGCAGTCGATTAAAGCGATACCGCAACGCGCAAGATACGGCACGGCACAGGCAAAAGCGATTTTGGAAGCATCGGGGCGCAGGGCGAACATCGATTCGCCGTAAAACACGCGGCCGATCTGCACACCGTAAAAACCGCCCTCCAATTTCAGACGGCCATCGCCATCGGGCATAAAACATTCAAAGGAATGCGCGTGTCCGAGTTCGTGCAGACGGCGGTAGGCCGTCTGAAATTCGGGTGCAATCCACGAACCGTCCTGCCCCTCGCGCGGCACGGCGGCGCAATGCGAAATAACGGCGGCAAAATCCCGATTGGCCGTTACGCGATAAGTTTTGTTCCGCAAGGTTTTCGCCAAAGATTTGCCGATGTGAAACTTTTCAGGGAACAGCACGGTACGCGGCACTGTGGCAAACCAGTAAAACAGGCCGCGTTCGGAAAACCAAGGAAATATGCCGCACCGGTAGGCATCGAGCAGACGTGCCGTCTGCAGGTCGGCACTCACGCCGACCAAGCCGTCATATTCGCGCACGGCGGTTTCGACATCGAGATAAGAAAAATCGTTTGGCACAAGAAAGGGAACATTCATGATTTTGCAACAGAAAATTTTGCAGCAAACAACACTGCCAACATCAGTAACAGCAGAAACAACTGCACCAAACCCCTGCGCCGAGCGGACGGGTTAACGAAATAAACAAACAGCGTGCCGCTCAACACCAGAACGGCACACATCAGCCGACCGCGCCCGCCGCTCCAATGCCGCGTTTCAAAAAACAGAGTATCGACATGCAGCACGGAACTGGCCGAAAAAACCAATATAAACAAGATTAAATAAAAATATTCCACCGCATTCCGCCGCAAACAAAAACGGCCTTGAAAGGCCGTCTGAAAACACGCAATCAGCGTTTCTCTTTTTTCTGGCAGCCGCCGCACACGCCGTACATATACAAAGCATGATCGACAATGCGGTAGCCGTGCTCTTCGGCGATTTTGTTTTGCAGATTTTCGATTTCCGAATTGCAGAATTCGGTAATCCCGCCGCATTTGACGCAGACGATATGGTCGTGATGACCGCCGCCGTTCAGTTCGTATACCGCCTTGCCGGTTTCAAAATGGTGGCGCAGCAGAATACCTGCCTGTTCAAACTGGGTCAGCACGCGGTAAATCGTAGCCACGCCGATTTCCACGCCTTCATCAAGCAGGATACGGTAAACATCTTCCGCACTCATATGGTCGTCAGGACGGGTTTCAAACAAATCCAGAATTTTCAAACGCGGGCCGGTTACTTTCAGGCCGCTATCTTTTAATTGGGCAATATTGCTGTCCATCGCTCATTCCATACCGCAGTTGTACAATTCTCGCTATAATACGCACTTTTAGCGGCTTTGCCCACTATCCGACGATAAAGCTTTTCAATTTTCAGAAAAGCCGTTTCCACCCGATTGCGGCTTCCTGCCGCCACGCGAAAGGCTTCTACCGTGAACAAAACTTTTGCCCTTTTCCTTGCCGCCGCCCTCGGCCTCAGTGCCTGTTCTGCGGAACGTTTTTCCTATTTTCCGTCTTACAAACTCAAAGTCGTGCAAGGCAACCAGCTTGATGCACGCGCCGTACTCTCCCTGCAAAGCGGCATGAGCCGCGACCAAGTGCAGCTGCTGCTCGGTACGCCGCTGCTGCGCGATCCTTTCCACGCCGGCCGTTGGGATTACACTTACGAAGTCCGCCGCAACGGCGTAGCCGAAGAAAAAGAAACGCGCAATCTGACGCTTTACTTCCAAAACGACATATTAGTACGAGCCGAAGGCAATGCTGTCGAATACGCCCGCGAACAACTCCGGCACGAAAAAGCCCGCCAACCATAATCCGGAACCACCGAAATGAATCCTTTAAGAATCGCCATCGCCGGTGCCAACGGCAGAATGGGCAAAGTATTGGTCGAAGCCGTCTGCAAACATCCCGACACCATTCTTTCGGGCACATTGGAGCATGACGCTTCCGAAGCTTTGGGTTTGGACGCGGGTTATGCCTGCGGTCTGAAAACAGGCGTTGCCATCAGCAGCGATATTGATGCCGTCTTGCAGCAAAGCGATATTCTGATTGATTTCACCCGCCCCGAACCAGCCTTGGCGCACCTGCAAAAATGCGTGGAACACGGCGTAAACATCATTATCGGCACGACCGGTTTCGATGACGCGGGCAAGGCGCAAATTCAGACGGCCTCAGAAACCATCGGCGTGGTCTTCGCCGCCAATTTCAGCGTCGGCGTCAACCTGACCTTCCATATTTTGGATACCGTTGCCCGCGTGTTGAGCGAAGGCTACGACATCGAAATCATCGAAGGCCACCACCGCCACAAAGTCGATGCGCCGAGCGGCACCGCTCTGCGCATGGGCGAAGTGATTGCCGACGCTTTGGGACGCGACCTGAAAAGCTGTGCCGTGTACGGCCGCGAAGGACATACCGGTCCGCGCGACCCTTCCACCATCGGCTTTGCCACCGTCCGCGCAGGCGACATCGTCGGCGACCACACCGCCCTGTTCGCCACAGACGGCGAGCGCGTGGAAATCACCCACAAAGCCAGCAGCCGCATGACGTTCGCTTCCGGTGCGGTGCGGGCCGCCGTATGGCTGGGCAAACAGCGCGGCCTGTTCGACATGCAGGACGTTTTAGGCCTGAAACCCTAAATCCGCCCTGCGAAGCACACCGTCCGAAATCCGCCATTTCAGACGGTGTTGTCGATTTGCCTTATCCTTATAATTTTCTGTTATAACTAGCACACCAGTAATTCTTTGTTTCGCTGCTGCCTTTGCCGTACAATGCCGCACACAACAGACACAACCCCGTTTTCCGGAGATTTGATTATGCTGAAACCTTTTGTATTGGCCGGCTTGACCGCTTTGTTGATGACAGCCTGCGGCCAGCAGACGACTACCGAAACCTCTGCCGCTCCAACTGCCCACGCCGCATCGCAAACCTCTGCTGCCGACAACGCAGCGAACACCGGCGAAACCGCCGTTACAGGCTCCCTGCTCGAACGTATCAACAACAAGGGAACGATTACCGTCGGCACCGAAGGTACGTACGCACCGTTCACCTACCACGATGCCGCCGGCAAGCTGACCGGCTACGATGTTGAAGTAAGCCGTGCAGTCGCCGAAAAACTGGGTATCACCGTCGAATTCAAAGAAACCCAATGGGATGCCATGTTGGCAGGTCTGAAAGCAGGCCGCTTCGATTTGGTTGCCAACCAAGTCAGTCTGACTACACCCGAACGCCAAGCCACATTCGACAAAACTGCGGAATACAGCTGGAGCGGCCCGATGATGCTGGTACGCCAAGATGAAAACGGCATCAATTCGTTAGCCGACATCAAAGGCCGAAAAGCCGCACAAACCTTAAGCAGCAACTACGGTGAAATGGCCGTTGCCGCCGAAGCCAAAATCGTACCGGTAGACGGTATGGCTCAGGCTCTTACACTGGTTCAGCAAAAACGTGCCGATTTGACCCTGAATGATTCTCTGGCATTCTTGGATTACTTGAAGAAAAATCCCGATTCGGGACTGAAAACCGCCTGGACTGCCGGTGCGGAAGAAAAAAGAGGTGCGGGGTTTGTCGCCAACAAAGGCAATGACGAAGCATTGGCGAAAATCAGTGCGGCCGTAGAGGAATTGCGCCAAGACGGTACGCTGAAAAAATTAGGCGAAGAATTTTTCGGGCAAGACGTAAGTGTTAAATAATTTTCTCGCTTCTCTGCCGTTCATGACACCTGAGCGCGCTGACTTGGTCGTCAGCGCGTTTTGGCCGATGGTTCAAGCGGGCTTTCTGGTGTCCGTTCCGCTGGCAATTGCATCGTTTGCCATCGGTATGGTTATTGCCGTCTGCACCGCACTTATCCGCGTCATGCCGCAAGGCGGCGTATTTCACGCTTTTGTCCTGCGCCTGGTAAAAATCTATATTTCGATTATCCGCGGCACACCTCTGCTGGTCCAGCTCTGTATCGTTTTCTACGGTCTGCCTGCTTTGGGTATTACCATCAGCGAAATTCCTGCCGCCATTATCGGCTTTTCGCTGAACATCGGTGCCTATGCTTCCGAAACCATACGTGCAGCCATCCAATCCATTCCCAAGGGGCAATGGGAAGCAGGCTTTTCCATCGGCATGACTTATATGCAGACCTTCCGGCGCATTATTGCGCCGCAGGCCTTCCGTGTATCCGTTCCTCCTTTAAGCAACGAATTTATCAGCCTGTTCAAAAACACCTCCTTGGCAGCCGTGGTTACGGTAACCGAATTGTTCCGTGTCGCACAGCAAGTAGCCAACCGGGCTTACGATTTTCTGCCGGTTTATATCGAAGCCGCATTGGTATATTGGTGTTTCTGCTGGGTGCTGTTTATGTTGCAGGAGCGCATCGAAAAACGGCTCGACCGTTATGTGGCAAGGTAGTCGCTTATGATTAAAATCCGCAATATCCATAAAACCTTCGGTGGAAACGCGATTTTGCGCGGCATTGATTTGGACATTCCGAAAGGCCGCGTAGTCGTTATTCTCGGTCCGTCCGGCTCAGGAAAAACCACATTCCTGCGCTGTCTTAACGCCTTGGAAATACCCGAACAAGGCACAGTTTCTTTTCAGAAAAATCATCCTTTAAGTGTTGATTTTTCAAAAAAACCACCTAAAAAAGACATTATCGCTCTGCGCCGCAAAACCGGCATGGTATTCCAGCAATACAATCTGTTCCCGCACAAAACCGCGTTGGAAAACGTCATGGAAGGTCAGATTGTCGTTCAAAAGAAAAATGCGGCAGAGGCTCGACAGACAGCCGAAAACCTGTTGGCCAAAGTCGGCTTGGCCGACAAAGCCGATTTGTATCCGCACCAACTTTCCGGCGGACAGCAACAGCGTGTCGGCATTGCGCGCGCACTGGCTATCCAGCCCGAGCTGATGCTGTTTGACGAGCCTACTTCCGCACTCGACCCCGAATTGGTGCAGGATGTTTTGAACACTATGAAGGAGCTGGCTAAAGAAGGATTGACCATGGTGGTCGTTACTCACGAAATCAAATTTGCTCTGGAAGTGGCCGACACCGTTATCGTGATGGACGGCGGCGTGATTGTGGAGCAAGGAGCACCGCAAGATTTGTTCGAGCAGCCGCAACACGAACGCACACGGCGCTTTTTGCAGCAAATCCGGTCGCAGATCTAAGCCGCAAACGGCTCACGCCTTCATTATCCACCATCGAAAATGCGAAAATGCCGTCTGCACCCACCCGTGCAAACGGCATTTTCCGATTCCGAACAAGCCTGCAGACGGCTCAGCCCAGCGACACCATCTCAATCTGGTGCAGACTTCGCCCCAAAAACCGTTCTCCTATGGTTTGGAAACGCAACGGAATATCGCTGACATAAAAACGGTAATCCGCATCACCGTTATCGGACCGACTGTTCAGCAGCCCGGAGGTTTTCAACGATTGTGCAACCGCTTCGGCAGTCGTCAACGCAGAATCAACCAGCCTGATGCCTGCAGCCTGTTTTTGCAGCAGGGGCTTGAGCAGCGGATAGTGCGTACAGCCCAGCACCAGCGTATCGATGTTTTCCGCCAGCAACGGCTTCAAATACTCCTGAGCAGTCAAACGCGTAACCTCATGGTCTATCCAACCTTCCTCAACCAACGGCACAAACAACGGACAGGCCTGCGACTGCACACGTGTTTGCGGATTAGCGGCATGGATAGCCCGCGCATAAGCATTACTGTTCACGGTCGTATTGGTGGCAATCACGCCGATATGATTATTACGGGTGGCCAGCAAAGCCGCCTGCGCTCCGGCGGTTATCACATCCAAAACCGGCATATTACCCGCCATCTGGCGCACTTTCTGCCCGGCCACTGCCGCAATCGTATTGCAGGCCACCACCAAAGCCTTCACTTCGTTTTGCAGCAGAAACTCCACAATCTGCGCAGTAAACATCTCAATTGTCGCACGCGATTTCACACCGTAAGGCACACGGGCAGTATCGCCGAAATAAACAATGTCTTCCATCGGCAGCCGTTCCATCAACGCACGCACCACCGTCAGCCCGCCCACACCCGAGTCGAATACACCTATCGGTCTTTGCTTCAAATTTTTCATAACACTCCGTTCCGCCAATATGCCGTCTGCAGCAGCCGACCGGCATTTTAGCACCGTTTTAAGCAGATTTAACCTTCCTGCGGTTTGCAAAGCACGCCGTTTCACGGATAATCGCAATTTTGTCCGAACAGGCCGTCCGACATGCCGCCACGCCCGATTTTCCTTGCCAACGAACAAGCCACCGCTGCCCTCGGCGCATCGCTCGCTCCCGTTTTATCCGCACCGCTGGTGGTATATCTGGACGGAGACTTGGGCGCGGGAAAAACAACCTTTACACGCGGCCTACTGCGCGGTTTGGGACACTGCGGCTCAGTAAAAAGCCCCACTTACGCCATCGTAGAGAGCTACAGCCTGCCCGAATTTCCGCTGCACCACTTCGACTTATACCGCTTCACCATCCCCGAAGAATGGGAAGATGCCGGTTTGGACGAACTTGCAGACGGCAGCGTCTGCCTGATCGAATGGCCGCACAAAGGCGAAGGCTTTATACCGCAGGCCGATTTGTCCCTGGAACTCGTCCGTCGTGCAGACGGACGCGAAGCACACCTGAACGCCCACACACCGAACGGTTTGGAACATCTGGAAAAATGGTACAAAAACTTACCCGCCGACATTTAATCCGCAACACAGCACTAGGATTGCTGTTCACCGCCTCGCACACCCCGGCCAAAACCGCATCTCAATTTATCGCGGTACGCATCTGGCCGGCCAGCTCCTACACGCGCCTGACCTTGGAAGCCGGCCGCGCACTCAACTACAAATATTTCACGCTCGACAACCCGCGCCGGCTGGTCATCGATTTGAGAAACACCCGATTGGACAATGTATTGCACAGCATCAGCGGCAAAGTCCAACGCAACGATCCTTATATCGGCAATATCCGCGTCGGTCAAAACACTGCCGACACCGTCCGCATCGTGATTGATTTGAAAACACCGGTCAATCCTCAACTGTTTGCCCTCAACCCGATTGCCAACTTCCGACACCGTCTGGTTGTAGACCTTTATCCGAGCAGTATCCAAGATGCCGACGATCCGCTGATGGCTCTGCTCAACGACTATTCGCAAGGCCGCATTTCCAAACAGGGAACGCCCACACCGCAGATTGCCGAAGCATCATCTGAAAAGCCGTCCGCACGCGGCAAACGGCGGCAAACCCTCGTAATGCTCGATCCCGGCCACGGCGGCGAAGACCCGGGTGCCATCGGACCGAGCGGGCTTCGTGAAAAAGACGTTGTCCTGTCGATTGCCCGGGAAACCAAAAAACGCTTGGAACAGATGGGATACAAAGTCCGTATGACGCGCAACGAGGACGTATTCATCCCTTTGGGCATACGCGTTGCAAAAGCCCGCAAACTGAAAGCGGACGTTTTCGTCTCCATCCACGCCGACTCCTTCACCAGCCCCAACGCACGCGGCACAGGCGTTTACACGCTCAGCACCAAAGGCGCAAGCAGTGCCGCCGCAAAATTCCTTGCCCAAACACAAAACGATGCCGATTTAATCGGCGGCGTACAAACCGTCGGCAACCGCCATGTAGACACTGCCCTGCTCGACATGGCACAAACCGTTACCAATAAAGACAGCCAGATTCTCGGTCAAAAAGTGCTGAACGAATTAGGCAAACTGAACAAACTGCACAAAGGCCGGGTCGACCAAGCCAATTTTGCCGTATTGCGGGCACCCGACATTCCGTCTATTTTGGTTGAAACGGCTTTTCTGTCTAATCCGGTCGAAGAACAGCTGCTGGCCAGCATGGACTTCCGCCGCCGCTGCGCCCAAGCCATTGCCGACGGCGTACGCACCTATTTGCAGCATACCCCTTCCACACACGGTTAAGCAGCCCCATGCCGTCTGCAACACAATATCCCTACCTGCCAAGCAACCGGAACAACTATTTTCACACCAACCCTTGACCCGCCCATAACTATTACTTAAAGTTATCGGTTACCTACAAAAAACGGCGCATTCCGAATGCGTCCGATAAAGAATACGACCATGAACGCAAACATTTCCACACCGACCGATGTTTATTTCTTCGGTACCTGTCTGTTAGACATTTTTATGCCCGAAGCCGGCATGGATGCGATTACTCTGCTCGAACAACAGGGCATCCGCGTACATTTTCCCATGGCGCAAAGCTGCTGCGGCCAACCCGCCTTTTCCTCCGGACACCGCAGCGAAGCCTTTGAAGTCGCCAAAGCCCAATTGGATTTATTCCCTGAAAACTGGCCGGTTGTCGTACCGTCCGGCTCCTGCGGCGGCATGATGAAGCACCACTGGCCGGAATTGTTCAAAAACAGCAAATTTGAAACGAAAGCCAAAGAAATCTCCGAACGCATCGTCGAATTTACCAACTTTCTCGTCAATATCGGCTACAAACCGCAAGACAAAGGCGGACCGGCCAAAGTCGCCGTCCATACCTCCTGCTCCGCCCGCCGAGAGATGGGCGTTCACCTGACCGGCTGGAAACTCGTTGACAGTCTGCAAAATGTAGAACGCATCGTTCATGACCACGAAAGCGAATGCTGCGGTTTCGGCGGCACATTCTCAATCAAGCAGGCCGATATTTCCGGTGCTATGGTTGCCGACAAAGTACAGGCCCTGAAAGACACCGAAGCAGTGGAAATTATCAGTGCCGACGGCGGCTGCCTGCTCAATATCGGCGGCAAAATCGCCAAAAGCGAACCGGATATGCCCAAACCGAAACATATCGCCACATTTCTACTGGAACGCACCGGAGGCAAAGCATGAGCGCGCGTGAAAACATATTGAACAAACTGCGTCAAGCCAATCCTTATCCGATGCGCGAGCCGGACACTTTCGAGTATTACCGCGAAATGTCGCCCGTATGGGAAAGCGAAACGGCCCGCCTGAAACATTGGGCTGCCGCTATGCGTGCGGTGAAAACCGAAATCTACTGGGTGCGCGAAAACGACTGGGAACATGCTTTGGTCAAAATTGCCGAAGAAAAAAAATTAAACAATCTGCTGCTTTCTCCCGACACCCCCCACGGCAGACGCGCAGCTTCAGTCCTGTCTCAGGCCGACATAACAGTCAAAACATTCGACCGCAAAATCGAAGACTGGAAAGACGAATTTTTCGCCGACATCGATGCAGGTTTTACCGACTCCCTCTGCGGCATAGCCCACACCGGCACACTGATGCTTCTACCTACCTCTCTGGAGCCGCGCAGCCAGAGCCTGGTTCCTCCCGTACACATATGCCTGTTTGACACGCGGAAAATGTACAACGACTTTCACCAAGCGGTTGAGGGAGAACAACTTGCAGACGGCATGCCGACCAATGTCGTACTGGTTTCCGGCCCGTCCAAAACCGCCGACATCCAGCTAACTCTGGCATTCGGCGCACACGGTCCCCGCGATATGGCGGTATTGGCCATCGTGCCGGATCACATCGATTTGGCCGATTTGCAAGACGAAAAACAATAAAACAAACATTCTGCAGACGGTATCTGCAACCGAATATGCTGTCTGCAGAACGCACGGAACACGCTATGAACACTCAAACCGTACACTTCCTGCCGGAAACATTCAAACAAAATGCCCGCGAAGCACTGGCCGACCAACCTTTGCGCAAAAGCCTGCGTACTGCCATGGATATGCTGATGACCAAGCGCAAAAACGTCTTGTCGGACGAAGTGGAACTGCAAGGCCTGCGCAGCCTGTGCGAACATATCCGCCAGCGTTCTCTTTCCAAGCTGCCTGATTTATTGGAAGAATTGGAAAACAATCTGACACGCTTGGGCGTGCACGTCCATTGGGCAGAAACCCCCGAAGAAGCCTGCCAAATCATTCACGGCATCGTTACCAAACATAACGGCAGCCTGATGGTCAAAGGTAAATCCATGGTCAGCGAAGAAATCGAGCTGAACCACTATCTCGAAGCAAAAGGTATTCAAGCCGTAGAAAGCGATTTGGGCGAATACATCGTACAAATGGCAGGCGAAAAGCCGACTCACATCGTGATGCCGGCCATCCATAAAACCAAGCAGCAGGTCAGCGAACTGTTCCACAATAATCTGGGTACGCCTCTGACCGACGATGTAGACGAACTCACCGGCATCGCCCGCCGTGCCCTGCGCGACATCTACCGCACAGCGGACATCGGTTTGAGCGGTGTCAACTTCGCTGTTGCCGAAACCGGCACACTCTGCCTGGTGGAAAACGAAGGCAACGGCCGTCTGACTACTACCGTACCGCCCGTACACATCGCTATTACCGGTATTGAAAAAGTGGTAGCCAAACTGTCCGACATTCCCCCGCTCTACAGCCTGCTGCCCCGCTCTGCCATCGGTCAGCCGATCACCACTTATTTCAATATGATTACCGGCCCCCGCCGCAGCGGAGAATTGGACGGCCCGCAGGAAATGCATCTCGTTTTGCTCGACAACGGCCGTACCCAGGCATTCGGCGAAGAACAAATGCGCCGTACACTGCAATGCATCCGCTGTGGCGCATGCATGAACCACTGCCCGGTTTACAGCCGTATCGGCGGTGCCGCCTACGGCACAACCTATCCCGGACCGATTGGGGAAATCGTTTCGCCGCACATGCTCGGCTTGGATAAAACCCGCGATTTACCGACTGCCTGTTCGATGTGCGGTGCCTGTGTAGAAGTCTGTCCCGTCAAAATCCCGATTACCGAACAGATGCAGCGTTGGCGGGAAGAAGCTCAACGTCCTCCGCAAGAAACCGTCCCTTACCCGATACGCGGACAAGGTGCCTCATACTCCATCGGAGAAGCGTTGGCGTGGCGCACATTTGACGGAATTTTCAGCGGCAAAAAAGCCTACCGCGCTTTCGGCTGGGCAGCAACCACATTCCGCGCACTCACGCCGGGCAAACAACTTTCTTGGACCGACTACCGCGTACCGATGAAACCCGCCGCAAAAACCCTGCACCAACTGATAGCAGAGCGCGATAAACATCTTTAAATCAGCCAATCAAACTACAAATAGTCCAACAGAATGAACAAGCAGACGATATAATCCTGCCCGCTGCATTCTGTCTGCTTTGGAGACAGCAGGTGCTGCAGACGGCTTGAACCAACAAAGCCGTCTGCAGCACCGTCATCTGCACATATAAATACATTACAAACATTGTTTGGCAACGGTCGGAATCCCTCCTTTCCGGAGACAGCAACGTTTCACTGACAACCAACTTTTTCGGAGAACAAGCTCATGGCTCTCTTTCTCAGCATCCTTCCCATCGTCCTGCTCATTTGGATGATGGTGAAAAAAAACAGCATACCCTCTTACATTGCACTCCCTCTGACTGCAATATTGATTTACATCCTGCAAATTACCTATTTCGGCAATCCGTTCAATCTGCTTAATGCCAACATTATTTCCGGTCTGATTTCCACATTTACACCCATTACCGTGATTTTTGGCGCGATTTTATTCAACCGCATGATGGAAACCACCGGCAATATCGATATCCTGCGCAAATGGCTGGGCAATATCAATCCGAATCCAATTGCACAATTAATGATTATCGGCTGGGCATTTGCCTTTATGATTGAGGGCGCATCAGGCTTTGGCACACCTGCCGCCATTGCTGCTCCGATTTTGATGAGTCTGGGTTTCAATCCCCTGCGCGTTGCAATTTTTGCCTTAGTCATGAACTCTGTTCCGGTTTCTTTCGGCGCGGTCGGCACTCCGACTTGGTTCGGCTTCGGCCCATTGAACCTCAATGATGCCGATATCCTGTCTATCGGCAAACAAACAGCTCTAATTCATTTTTTTGCCGGTTTCGTCATTCCTGTTATTGCACTGACCTTTATCCGCCCCTGGACTGAAATCCGCAAAAATCTGGTATTTATTTACCTGAGTATTTTGTCATGTACCGTACCGTACTGCATCCTAGCCACCATGAATTACGAATTCCCTGCACTGGTCGGCGGTGCAATCGGTCTGCTGATTTCCGTATTTTTAGCCAACAAAGGCATCGGTCTGAATAAAGAACACCGCCATGAGCAAGAAAACGAACACTTGCCGGTTAAAACCGTACTTAAAGCTTTATCCCCTTTGGGTATGCTGATCGGCATTCTGGTTATTACCCGTATCAAACAACTCGGCATCAAAGGTCTATTGACCGACAATACTCCCTTGTTCAACCTGCCTTTAGGTATTTTCGACTTCGAATTGAGCCGTGCTCTGATTTTCAACTTCAAAAATATCTTAGGTGAGGCAGTACATGACAGATACCAGATGCTGTACGTACCTGCACTGATTCCGTTTGTGGCTGCCGTACTGCTGTCTTTATGGCTGTTTAAAACCAAATCATCTGATTCTGTATCGATTTTCAGTGCCACACTCAAACAAGTCCGCAAACCGTTCCTTGCTTTGCTGGGAGCACTGATTATGGTCAAACTGATGCTGGTAGGCGGCGATGCCTCTATGGTAAAAACCATCGGCAAAGAATTTGCTGCAATGACCGGAGAACACTGGGTATATTTCTCACCTTATCTGGGTGCAATCGGCGCATTCTTCTCCGGTTCGAACACAGTTTCCAATCTGACTTTCGGCGCCATACAGATGCAGATTGCCGAAACCACCGGATTGTCTGTTACTTTGGTTCTGGCCTTACAGTCTGTCGGTGGCGCAATGGGCAATATGGTATGCATCAATAACATTATTGCTGTTTGCTCTGTCTTGAACGTCCAAAACCAAGAGGGGGCAATTATCAAAAAAACCGCTATCCCGATGTTTATTTACGGCATCATCTCTGCGGTTATCGCTACTCTGTTCCTGCTTTAATAAAACTTTGATATTCAAAAAGGCCGCCTGAAAATCCATTTCGGGCGGCCTTGTATATACAGACTTGCTTATCCAATCATTATCAAACCAACACACCAAATCCCGGTTGGACCAAAGCACACTTGGTACGCTCTCCGCGACGGCGGCTGCGTCCCGCGATTTTTGTACACGACTGCCCGGCATCTTCATAAGCCGACTGACGCACCGTCGTACTTTCACGTGTTCTTTGAGGCATTTGGGGCGTACGTTCGCGACGCTCGGCACGTACATCACCGACACCTCCGTGATTATCACGGCCTGCAGACGGCTTCGCTTCCCGTCCCCACCAACGCGGTTCGAAACCTTCGATCCGCTCCACATTCAAATCACTGCCGGTCAGCTCCTTGATGGCCTCAAACATTTTCTGTTCGGTCTCATCCATCATAGAAATCGCCACTCCATCGGCCCCTGCACGACCGGTACGTCCGATACGGTGCACATAATCTTCAGCCTGTGTCGGAAGTTCGTAATTGATAACAAAAGGCAATTCGGCAATATCCAAACCCCGGGCAGCCACATCGGTTGCAACCAATACCCGCACATTACCTTCTTTAAACGCATTGAGTGTTTCCAAACGCACCTGCTGGGATTTGTCCCCGTGAATCGCCTGAGCAGAAATCCCTTTACGCTGCAAATCCCGATTAACCTGATCGACGCTTTGCTTGGTCTTACAAAACACAATCACCTGATTCATATTCAAATCGACAATCAAACGTTCAAGCAAATGCCGTTTCTTATATCCGTCCACCGCAATTATGTGCTGTTCCACATTAGCATTGGCAATATTTTGCGCAGCAACTTCAATCTGTTCGGGACTGTTCATAAAATCACGCGCCAACTTGCGGATAGGATCGGCAAAAGTTGCTGAAAACAACAGTGTTTGGCGCTGTTTCGGCAACATCTGCATAATCATACGGATATCATCAATAAAGCCCATATCCAACATACGGTCTGCTTCGTCCAGAACTAAGATTTCCACACGATTGAGTTGGATATTTTTTTGCTTCACATGATCGAGTAAACGCCCCACTGTTGCCACAACAATTTCACAACCTGCACGCAAGTCTGCCGTCTGTTTTTTCATATCGACACCGCCAAACAATACCGTATGGCGCAGCGGCAGATTTCTGATATAAGCTTGGATATTCCGATCGATTTGGTCTGCCAACTCCCGTGTCGGTGTCAACACCAGCATTCTCACCGGATGCATGGCGGGAGAAGTAGAGGTGCTGGCAAAGCGCTTCAAACGTTCCAGACTCGGCAGCATAAAGGCTGCTGTTTTACCCGTACCTGTTTGGGCGGCCGCCAAAAGATCGTGTCCCGCCAAAGCCTTGGGAATAGCTGCCGCCTGAATCGGCGTAGGTGTTTCATAACCTTGTTCGCTGAGGGCGGAAACAATTTCCTGCCCCAGACCGAGTGATGAAAAAGAGTTCACTGTTTTCTCCGTTCAAACGGCTGACCGGCATCTGTAAAATCATTTGGCCTCCCTTTTCCTGCTGCGTTGGCAGTATCCAAGTATCCGGCAAATTTCATCAGCGCAGCCGTCTGCACCAGTTTAAAAAAGTATTATTATGCCACAACTCAAACTGCTTTCGCGCACACTCAAAACAGCAAAGCCCTGAACACATGTTCAGGGCTTGAAATTCTGGCTCCCCGACCTGGGCTCGAACCAGGGACCTGCGGATTAACAGTCCGTCGCTCTACCGACTGAGCTATCGGGGAAGAAGAATAAATTATAAAAATATCCATGCATTTCGTCAAGCATTAAATTGTTTCTATTTCATCATAAAAAGATTACTCTTTGTTTTACCAAAAAATTTAAATCCAAGTTGATGCTTTATCGGCCACAAAAATGCCGTCCGCACTTCTGATGCGGACGGCATCTCACCGATTATCGGCAGCTTTAAGCTTTGGTTTCTACCTGTACCAGTTCCGGCGGTTCGCTTTCAATTTCGACAACAGACGATACATCGGAACGGCGCAAACCTCTCGGCTGTTCGGGCTGAATCTGCGCGGCTGCCCGAGCCATCGCTTCCGCACATGTCTGAACCAATATCAAGCCGTCTGCATCTGAATCCTGCAACAGCTTCGTTTCATCACTCTCTTCAATGCTGCCTTGCGCCTGCACCACTTCGTCCGCCGTTTCACGGCATCCTCCGACTTCGACTTCCGGCCGTTCGGGTTTCTCTCCTGCCGCATGCCCGAATACCATGCCCGTCTGCTGAACACCCATAATTCTGGCAACGGCAGCAACCGCTTTTTCGCTACTGCTGAGAATAACTGCCTGTTCGTCGCTCAAACCGGAAAAAGACGGTGCTGCCTCAGAAACCGGGTTCTGCACGGGAAGAATAATGTTCAAAGGCTCTTCGGGCAAATTTGCAGACGGCTGCCCTTGCACTACTCCGCCACATACATGCGCCACAGCCAGGCGGACTTTCTCTGCCGCTTCGTCAATCATCAGATAGTGTTCGATTTTCTCCGCTGACGGAATGTAACGCTTTTTATCGTTACGGCGGTTGCGGTCGCGCTGATTGCGGCTGCGGTTGCGGTCGTTCCGGTCGCGCGAACGGCTGCGCTCGTTGCGGTCTTGGCGTTCGCGACTGTTTTCCGCCGCCGTTTCGCCGTTTTCCGCAACAGCATCAACTTCGGCTTCCGGCAGCTGCACGGCAGCAGCGGCATGTTCGGCCTTCTGCTCGCGGCGGTCGCGCTGTCGGCGCGGCTCGCGGTTCTCACGCACTTCGCGCTCTTCGCGCTTTTCATCGCGCCCAACCGTTTCCTGCTCGTTTTTCAGACGGCCTTCCACTGCCGGATGATCTGCTTCCGCTGAACGGTTACGTTCCTGACGGCGTACTCGGCGGTCGTTTCGCTCGTTACGCTCCTGACGCTCGCCGTCCTGCTGGACGCGGTTCTGCTCGTTTTTCAGCTCCTCGGCTTCCTGCTGCGGACGGCGTGCATTACGGCGTTGGTTCTGACGGCGGTTATTGTGTCGGCGGCTGCCCTGACGCGGTTTGCGTTTCTCTTTCGGTTCTTCGGCTTTTTTACCGCCGAACAAACCTTTGAACCATGATGCCACCGCCGTCCAAACACCTGCAGACGGCTCTTTCACAACAGGCGCAGGCTGAGTATGTTTCACGCCTTTGACCGCCGGTTCGGGACGTGCAGCTTTGGCTTTTTCACCGCCGAACGGCTTGGCTTTTTCGTCTTCCTCCGGAGCGGCGACGCGCTTATAGCTCGGTTCGGCGTTTTCGTCCACATCATCGTTACGCACGCGGGTGATTTCGTAATGCGGGTTTTCCAAATGAATGTTCGGAATCAAGAACACGGATACGTCCAAACGCTCTTCCATGCCGAACAGCTCGGCGCGCTTTTCATTGAGCAGGAATGTGGCAACATCAACCGGCACTTGCGCGTGCACTTCGCCGGTGTTGTCTTTCATGGCTTCTTCCTGAATGATGCGCAAAACATGCAGCGCAGTCGATTCGATACTGCGGATGACACCGGTACCGGCGCAGCGCGGGCAGGCGATATGACTGCTTTCGCCCAATGCAGGTTTCAGGCGTTGGCGCGACAGTTCGAGCAGTCCGAAACGGCTCAGCTTGCCCATCTGCACGCGTGCGCGGTCTTTTTTCAAAGCATCGCGCAAAACGTTTTCCACATCGCGCTGATGCTTCGGGTTTTCCATGTCGATAAAGTCGATGACCACCAAGCCGCCCAAGTCGCGCAAGCGCATCTGGCGTGCAACTTCCTCCGCCGCTTCCATATTGGTTTTGAAAGCGGTGTCTTCGATGTCGGCACCGCGTGTGGCACGGGCGGAGTTTACATCGATAGAAACAAGGGCTTCGGTGTGGTCGATAACAATCGCGCCGCCGGAAGGCAGGCTGACGCTGCGTGAAAACGCGCTCTCGATTTGGTGTTCGATTTGGAAGCGGGAAAACAGCGGCGTGTGGTCTTCATAGAGTTTCAGACGGCCTACATTGTTCGGCATCACATAACTCATAAATTCCGACACTTCCTGATACACCTCGGGATTGTCGATCAGGATTTCTCCGATGTCGGAACGGAAATAATCGCGGATGGCGCGAATCACCAGCGCGCTTTCCATAAACAACAGATACGGTTCGCTGTGCGCTGCGGCAGCTTCTTCAATGGCTTTCCACAACTGTTGCAGATAATTGAAGTCCCATTGCAGCTCTTCCACGCTGCGGCCGATACCGGCGGTACGCGCAATCAGGCTCATGCCGCGCGGTACGTCCAATTCGGCCATCGCTGCTTTCAATTCCTGACGCTCTTCGCCTTCGATACGGCGCGAAACACCGCCACCGCGCGGGTTATTGGGCATCAGAACGAGATAACGGCCGGCCAGACTGATAAAGGTTGTCAATGCCGCGCCTTTGTTGCCGCGCTCGTCTTTTTCAACCTGCACGATGACCTGCATACCTTCTTTCAGTACGTCTTGGATGCGTGCCCGGCCGCCGTCGTAATCTTGAAAATAGGAGCGGGAAACTTCTTTGAACGGGAGAAAACCGTGCCGGTCGGTGCCGTAATCGACAAAACACGCTTCCAGCGAAGGCTCGATTCGGGTAATCACACCCTTGTAGATATTGCCTTTACGCTGTTCTTTACCCAGCGTTTCGATGTCCAAATCCAACAGGGTTTGGCCGTCAACAATCGCCACGCGCAGCTCTTCGGCCTGCGTGGCATTAAATAACATTCGTTTCATAACAACCTCGTTTTGCACTCACGAGGCAGGTAATCAGTATTTGAACTTTTCCCCTGCAATGTTGCAGGCCGTCTGCAGACGGCTCTGTGCAGGCTTTTTCGGAAACAAGAAGGAATTAAAGAACAAATTGCGCAGAATCAGTCTGTCTGCGCCGTCTGCGTGTTGTGATTTTCAGAAAAACACTGCCAGACTTAAACAAGAGCCACATCTTCCCGTACCGCGTTGGCGCGGACAACCGCCCCGTGCGCCGAAGCGTCTTACCGACAAGGCGGTTGCGGTCAAATCAAGTCAAACTTAATTACGTTCTTTCTCCGGCAGGCTTTTGCCGTAGAAAGGAAATGCTTTGTAGAGTGCGTTTTTTTTAAGATAGAATAGCGGGTTCACATTCGTGCCTGCCGACATGCCGGCTGTGGTACGGATATTTTCTTTTCAAATACTTATATCCGGCCGGCGGTAGCGTTGCGACAAGTTTGCCGCTGTTTCCAACAGGTTTGCGGATTATAGATAAAATGCAGCCGATTAGCAAAGACTTAGTCAACCATCTGACCATAGACGAAGAGGAAGCCGGACAACGGCTGGACAACTTTCTGATAAAAATCCTCAAAGGCGTGCCGAAAAGCCATGTCCACCGTATCATCCGTGCCGGCGAAGTACGTCTGAACAAAAAACGCTGTTCTGCCACCGACCGTTTGCAGGCCGGAGATTTGCTGCGTATACCGCCGGTTCGTGTAACACTCAGACAGATACCGCCTGCTCCCGCCGCACCTGCCCGAGAATTCGATATTGTTTACGAAGATGATGCAATGCTGGTCATCAATAAACCCTGCGGTGTGGCGGTACACGGCGGCAGCGGCATCAGTTTCGGCATTATCGAACAGTTGCGCCGTGCCCGGCCGGATGCCAAATATCTGGAATTGGTTCATCGCTTGGATAAGGACACCAGCGGTTTGCTGATGATTGCTAAAAAACGCAGTGCGCTGGTCAAACTGCACGAGGCCATCCGTCACGATCGCCCGAAAAAAGTCTATCTGGCTCTGGGTTTGGGCCGTCTGCAGCACAATCGTTTTCACGTCAGACTGCCTCTGTTCAAATACACCGGTGCGCAAGGTGAAAAAATGGTACGCGTCCATGCCGGCGGCCAATCCGCCCACACCGTTTTCCGCGTTCTACAACGCTTCGGCACAAGCCGTCTGCACCAAATCGGTATTTCCTCGCTGACTTTGGTCGAGGCCACGCTGAAAACCGGCCGCACGCATCAAATCCGTGTCCACTTGCAAGCACAAGACTGTCCGATTGCAGGCGACGAACGTTACGGTGATTATGCAGCAAACAAGCGTTTACAGAAAATCGGCCTGAAACGGATGTTCCTTCACGCTGCCGAACTGCATCTGGCACACCCTCTAAGCGGTGAAATGCTGCACCTTTACGCACCGCTACCCGACGATTTGCAGGCCGTACTAAACGATTTGAACGACCGACAGGCCGACAACACAGTCGTTCAAGTGCAAACGCCCCCCATTACAACCAACCAAACACTGATACCCGATTGAAAAATGAACCGCCAAAAACTGATTATCTTCGACTGGGACGGAACGCTGGCCGACAGTACTGCCGCGATTGCAACCAATATGCAGCAGGCCTTCCGCGACTGCCGTCTGCAAGCCCCTGCCGCCGACGATATCCGCCATCTTATCGGCCGCAGTCTGCACCAAGTGATTCACGAACTGGCTCCCCGCCTGTCAGATCGGCAACAAGCCGAATTGACACGTGCCTACCAAATCCGCGCGCACAGACCCGATCAAACGGCCGCCTTATTCCCCGAGGTCCTACCTTGCTTAAACGAACTGCAAAAACAGGGGTATTGGATGGCCGTTGCCACAGGGAAAAGCCGAAAAGGTCTGAATTTAGCCATTCGCGAAACCGGTACCGCCGCTTTTTGGCTAGAAACCCGCTGCGCCGACGAATCCGCTGCCAAACCGGCCCCCGATATGGTATGGGAAATCTGCGACCGTCTGGGCATCTCCATATCAGACACAGTGATTGTCGGCGACACCACATACGATTTGGACATGGCCTCCAACGCACGTGCAGCCTCCATAGGTGTGCTGACCGGAGCACATAAACGCGAACTGCTGTCTTCCCGCCCGCATGTGGCCATTTTAAATAATTTATCGGAACTACCAGATATTCTCACATCCCGCTTTGCCGCCTGATTCAAATCCAACCTCAAAAATCTGCAGACGGCACATGCCGTCTGCAATACTTACACGACATCAAAATTAAAAGCCGCTTGGCAAAACCAAGCGGCTTTTAATCGTTTAAAAACCAATCGTAAGATTAGTTGGTCAACTCGCCGATACCGTCCACTTCGATTTCTACGCGGCGGTTAGGTTGCAGACACGCAATTTCCTGAGTACGCGGCAATTTGGTAGAACACTCTTGAACCGGATTGGCTTTACCCAAACCTTGGGCACTCATAATACCGGCAGGAACACCGCGCGATACCAAGTAACGGCGTACGGTTTCCGCACGGCGTTGAGACAAGGCAATGTTGTAATCATGACCGCCTTTACGGTCGGTGTAACCGATAATCCGGATAGAATCAACTTTGCTGAAACGCTTGATGTCGGCAGCAAATTTATCCAATTTCGCAAAACCTTCCGGCAACATATCGGATTGGCTGCTCTTATCGAAGTAGAACAAAGCATCAGCACCCAAAGTCAGGCGGTGGGTTTTGGATTGCGGAGCCAAAGGTAACGCCGGAGCGACAGGGGCTGCCGGAGGACATACGGCATCAACCGGATCTACCGCACGCCAGAAGAAGCTGCGGCCCAATTTATCTTTATCAAAGACAACTTTGAATTGGCAGGTAGTGATATTGTCGGTACCTTGACCCGGAGTATGGAAGTGGAACAAGTAATCCCATTCGCGGACAAAGAACATACCCTCGTCAAAATGAGGACGACCCAGCAAAGTATACAGCTGGTCTTCTGTTACACCGCTTTTCACGGCAGCCAGCTGCAACGAAGTCGGGAAAGTGCCGCGTTCATTGGTAAAGGTTACGGAAGACGGATCCGGGAAAATCGGGTTGTCGGTTGTACCTTCCCGAGTTACATGGCTTTTGGTTGCGCAGGCGGCCAACACGCTTAATGCCGCAACAGACAGACCGGCTTTCAACCAGGTTTTTGATGATTTCATTTTCTTTCCTTTAATTTTTCGTGGCAATTCGAACGCTTCAGATTCTAACACAAGTTCTTGTCTGATATGTGCGAATCAGACAGTAGTTTAAACAATACATCCTCCCGAACGACCGGCCTGAAAAACGACCGTCCGAGCCGGATTTCCTTCATTCGGTTATTTGTCTTACCGTCGCACTGTTATTTCAATCGGGGCAAGGTATAAGTTTCGGCAATATACACGAATTTGCTTCGCAACACCCCGCACAGCGCAATTTTAAACAAAACTTACACAAGAATTTTGTTTTTGTACACTATTTGCAACAATATATGTGTTTCTGCCGCGTACTCAAACAGTATCAAACAATCTACCCTGCGCCAACAACCTCGCTACAGGTGCAAATCCGCTTCGGTGTTCGGGTAATACGCCGTATTTCTGCAAAGCAGCCAGGTGCACAGCCGTGCCGTAACCTTTGTGCTTGTCGAAACCGTATTGAGGATAACGTTCGGCCAGGACGTACATCTCGGCATCGCGGGCGGTTTTAGCCAAAATCGATGCGGCGGAAATCTCGGCAATCTTGACATCCCCCTTCACCACCGCTTCTGCGTTACGGACTGCCAAACTTTGCGGCACCCGATTACCGTCTATCAGGATTTTCTGCGGGTCGATACTCAATCCGGCAACCGCCCGTTCCATAGCCAGCATAGTAGCATGCAGGATATTGAGCTCGGCGATTTCTGCGGTATCGGCAGAAGCGATACACCACGCGACAGCCTGCTCCTTAATGGCGTCCGCCAATCCGTTGCGCTTTTTCTCGCTGAGTTTTTTCGAATCGGTCAGGCCGGGCAGGCAATAATATGGCGGCAAAATAACGGCGGCGGCAAAGACGCTGCCGACCAAAGGCCCGCGCCCCGCCTCGTCAACACCTGCACACAATAAGGAAAGGTGTATATTCATAATATGATAGAACATTCTCGGACTGCAGACGGCTTGATATTCCGACAGACGGACAAGCCGTCTGCAACCATACCGAATCCGTCCTTGTCTGGCTGTCGGTTACTGTATTCCAAACGTCGGAACGTATGATTCAAGCCGCTGTGATTTTTTCGGCCACGGCAGCTGCTGCCCGCTCGGCGGTATTTTTTTTCAACATCAGGTGCAGACGGGAGAAGTCGGCCTGCAAAGCAGCTGTTTTAACCGGTGATTCGTACCAGTCGGCAAGGGCGGCAGCCAACAGCTCAGGGCAGGCCTTATCCTGCAAAAGCTCCGGCACAGCCTCCTTGCCGAGCAGAATATTCGGCAAACCGACATGCGGCACTTTGATTTTCCGTTTCACATAGGCATACGTGAGTGGGGAAATTTTATAACTGATAACCATCGGCCGTTTGCACAAAGCCACTTCCAAAGTAGCCGTTCCGCTGGTTACCAGCACCGCATCGGCGGCGGTACAGGCCAAGGCGGAATGTCCGCTCATCAACTGTACGGGCAAACGGCGGAAATCTTCGCAATTGATTATTTCGTCCAAACGGCGACGCGTGGCGGCGGTAGCAACAGGCAGCAGGAAGCGGGCATTCGGATAACGTTCCAGCAGCAGTTTGGCCGTCTGAAAAAACAAGGGTGCCATATAGTCGATTTCGCTGACACGGCTGCCGGGCATCAGGGTGAAAACCGGAATGCCGTCGTCCAACTTCATCTGCCGCCGCGCGGCGGCACGATCCGCCTCCAAAGGCATGGTTTCCGCCAAAGGGTGGCCGACAAATTCCGCATCACCGCCCGCTTCCAGATACAAGGGGGCCTCCATCGGAAACAGACACAAAACCTTATCGACCTGTTTGACGATTTTATTCACACGCTCCCGCCGCCACGCCCATACGGACGGACTGACGTAATGAATGGTCGGAATGCCTGCCGCTTTCAACTTCGCCGCCACACCCAAATTGAAATCGGGCGCATCGATACCGACAAACACATCCGGTTTCAAAGCCAGCAAATCGCGCACCAAGCCTTTCCGGATACGCAGGATTTCCGGCAAGCGGCGCAACACTTCCACAAAACCGCGCACGGCCAGCTTTTCCTGTTCGTACAGGCTTTCAAAACCCAAAGCCGTCATCCGCGCACCGCCGATACCGACAAAACGCGCATCGGGATAACGTTCGCGCAGGGCTTGCAGCAGATGCGCTCCGAGCAAATCACCCGAGGCCTCGCCGACAGACACTGCAATCAAAGGGAAATTCTTTTGTGTATGCACCCTAATCTCTCAATTAACCATTTCGACTACCCAAAAAGCATCATAGCAAAAAAACCGACTTCCAATCCTCATAAACAAAATCCGATAAGCGTATCACACTTAAAGAACAAACAGAACCATCACCAAATCATGACCTGCATCAACACCCTTTAATAAGAAAATATTAAAATAAAAATTCAAAAAAATTGGGAAATTGGAAAAATATTTTCCACCATTGTAAAAAACAGTATCGAAAACGCAATTCTCTGTTAAGATAAATTTTAACTCGTGCATATGGTCGAAATACAAACCGCTTTCCTTTCGGAACCTGTATTTTCGTTTTATTCATCCGTTTTATTCATCTTGTTTTGAATAAATAAGTAAAGTAGGTACTACCATGACACACCACTTCCAACCCAAACCGCTTGCCTGTTTGATTTCGGCACTGCTTT
>JAUMYW010000005.1 GCA_030528455.1 Neisseria sp. | reverse complement strand
CGTGACCGATGGTGCCAACGTTTACGTGCGGTTTGCTACGTTCAAACTTTTCCTTAGCCATGAGCTAATTCCTTTTCAATAAAGATCGATTAAAGAACAAATGATGCCGTCTGCAACTCAAGTCTGCTTTGCAGACGGCTTGACACACCTTAGCCTTTACGGGCTTCGGTTACGGCAGCAGCTACGTGAGCAGGTGCTTCCGAGTATTTTTTGAATTCCATAGAGTAAGTCGCACGGCCTTGGGTGGCGGAACGCAAATCAGTAGAGTAACCGAACATTTCAGCCAGAGGCACTTCGGCACGGACTTTTTTGCCGCCGATACCGTCGTCATCCATACCCAATACGATGCCGCGACGACGGTTCAAATCGCCCATCACATCGCCCATATACTCTTCCGGAGTTTCCACCTCAACAGCCATAATCGGCTCCAGCAATGCCGGAGAAGCCTGACGCATACCTTCTTTAAAGGCTTGCGAAGCAGCCAATTCAAACGCCAATTGAGACGAGTCAACATCGTGGTAAGAACCGAATACCAAGCGGATACGCACGTCCACCACAGGGAAGCCTGCAACCACGCCGTTCGGCAATGTATCGCGGATACCTTTATCGACAGAAGGAATGAATTCGCGAGGAATCACACCGCCTTTGATTTCATCGATAAATTCGTAACCTGCACCACCCGGCTCCATCGGTTCCATTTCGATAACCACATGACCGTATTGACCTTTACCACCGGACTGTTTGGCATGTTTGTGTTCAGCCTTAACAGCTTTACGGATGGTTTCGCGGTAGGCCACCTGAGGTGCACCGATATTGGCATCCACACCGAATTCACGCTTCATACGGTCAACAATGATTTCCAAGTGCAGCTCGCCCATACCGGAAATAATGGTTTGGCCCGATTCTTCATCAGTACGCACGCGGAAAGACGGGTCTTCTTTTGCCAAGCGGTTCAAGGCAATACCCATTTTCTCTTGGTCGGCCTTGGTTTTCGGCTCAACGGCCACGTGAATCACAGGCTCAGGGAACTCCATACGCTCCAAGATAATCGGTGCATTATCGGCACACAGGGTTTCACCGGTTGTTACATCTTTCAAACCGATGGCAGCTGCAATGTCGCCCGCACGTACTTCTTCGATTTCGGTACGGTCTGCAGCAGTCATCTGTACCAGACGACCGATACGTTCACGACTGCCTTTTACTGAATTCAATACGGTATCGCCCGATTTCACCACACCCGAATACACTCGGATAAAGGTCAGGTTACCAACGTATTTGTCGTTCAACATTTTGAATGCCAACGCAGAGAAAGGAGCATCATCGCTGGCTTCACGGCTGTCAGCTTCGTTGCTTGACGGATTAACACCTTGAACAGGAGGAATGTCAGTCGGCGCAGGCAGCAATTCGACTACCGCGTCCAACATACGCTGTACACCTTTGTTCTTAAAGGCAGAGCCGCACAGCATAGGTTGGATTTCGCCAGCCAGAGTACGCTGACGCAAAGCACCGATAATTTCTTCTTCGGTCAAATCTTCGCCGCCCAAGTATTTGTCCATCAGCTCTTCACTGGCTTCAGCAGCTGCTTCAATCATGTTTTGACGCCATTCTTCGGCAGTCTCAAGCAAATCGGCAGGAACATCGGCATATTCGAATTTAGTACCTTGAGAGGCTTCGTCCCAAACGATGGATTTCATTTTCAACAAATCCACCACACCGGTGAAGTTATCTTCGGCACCTACCGGAATCACGATAGGTACAGGATTGGCGCGCAAACGAGTACGCATTTGCTCAACTACGCGGAAGAAGTTCGCACCTTGACGATCCATTTTATTTACAAATGCCAAGCGCGGAACTTGGTACTTGTTTGCCTGACGCCATACGGTTTCAGATTGAGGCTGAACGCCGCCCACCGCACAGTAAACCATTACCGCACCGTCCAACACGCGCATAGAACGCTCTACCTCTACGGTAAAGTCAACGTGCCCCGGGGTATCGATGATGTTGAAACGGTGCTCTTTGAACTGTTTCGCCATACCGGACCAGTAAGAGGTTACGGCAGCGGAAGTAATGGTAATACCGCGCTCTTGTTCTTGCTCCATGTAGTCGGTGGTTGCCGCACCGTCATGTACCTCACCCAGCTTGTGAGTCAAGCCGGTATAGAACAGAATACGTTCGGTTGTTGTGGTTTTACCCGCATCAATATGGGCAGAAATACCGATATTGCGGTACAGGCTGATCGGGGTCTTACGAGCCATTTTATTAGCCTTTCAAAATTAGAAGCGGAAGTGGGAGAACGCTTTGTTGGCTTCGGCCATACGGTGAACTTCTTCACGTTTTTTCAACGCACCGCCGCGGCCTTCCGCCGCATCAACCAATTCACCGGCCAAGCGCAAATCCATAGATTTCTCACCGCGCTTGCGAGCCGCATCGCGCAACCAGCGCATTGCCAGAGCCAAACGGCGTGAAGGGCGAACCTCAACAGGAACTTGGTAGTTGGCACCACCGACACGGCGGCTTTTCACTTCCACAATAGGTTTGGCATTTGCAATAGCTTCGTTAAACACTTCGATTGCTGCTTTGCCGGTTTTTTTCTCGATTTGCTCCAAGGCACCGTAAACGATGCGCTCGGCAACCGATTTTTTACCGTCAATCATCAAAACGTTCATGAATTTGGTCAGCTCTACGCTGCCGAATTTAGGATCCGGCAATACGTCGCGCTTCGGGACTTCTCTACGTCGTGGCATTTTAAATTTCCTTTAATCTATTCAGTCGGGCAGATGCCCACCGGATATCCAAACGAATATCCACTTACTCGGCCGTTTTTTCAGCTCAGGCGGCCGACGTGCCTATACAAGCCCCTATTATTTAGGACGCTTGGCACCGTATTTCGAACGGGCCTGTTTACGGTCTTTAACACCTGCGGTGTCCAAAGAGCCGCGGACGGTGTGGTAACGCACACCCGGCAAGTCTTTTACACGACCGCCGCGAATCAGAACCACACTGTGCTCTTGCAAATTGTGGCCTTCACCGCCGATATACGAAATCACTTCGAAACCGTTGGTCAGGCGGACTTTACATACTTTACGCAATGCAGAGTTCGGTTTTTTGGGAGTTGTGGTGTATACACGGGTACATACGCCGCGTTTTTGCGGGCACGCTTCCAGTGCAGGCACTTTGTTTACGTACACGGGCTTTTGACGGCCTTTGCGTACCAATTGGTTAATAGTTGGCATATTTTCTCATCCTGTTGAGTTAAATACTTGCCGACACCATGTCGGCAAGCTTGTAAGTATATTATTTTTTTGCAACCAAGGTCAACAATCGAAAAATAAAAGACTTTTTGCGACAATGATTTCTTGATGCTTTTGCAACATTGTCCACCAATACTGCAATGCCGTCTGCAAGTACTTGCAGACGGCATTGCAGCGGTTTCCGAATTAATCGAACTGTTTGATGCGGCGGGCATATGCCGGTGTTTCAAAATCTTCCTGAAACGGCGTATTATCTTGGGCGGACAAATTCATTTTGCGCCCCCGATTGGTTACAATTACACCCTCGCCCAAAGCACCGAAATCGTCCTGCACCCGCAGAGTGTCTGAATTGCGCGAAACACGGCACGAACCGGCACGAACTTCGTCGTCTTCCACCAAACCCGTTGCAATAATCGTTACGCGAATTGCATCTTCCGGCATATTCTCATCTTCGGCCATACCGAATTTAAACTCGGCATCCGGATCAATACAATTCTGAACAATACCCAAGATTTCATTAAACTCGGACATTTTCAGACAATTAGGCGCAGTCGTTACATTAACCAGTACGCCTCGCGCACCATCCAGGCTGACACCATCCAGCAAGGGGCTGGAAATCGCCTCTTCCGCCGCCTCGCGCGCACGGTCTTTGCCTTCTGCCGCACCAGAACCCATCATCGCCATACCCGTAATACTCATTACGGTTTCAACATCGGAGAAGTCCATATTGACGTGTCCCGGACGCGTTACTACCTCAGTAATCCCTGAAACGGCGGCATGCAGAACATTGTCTGCCGCAAGAAACGCTTCACGCATGGTAACGTCTTCACCCAATGCGGTCATCAGCTTATCGTTCGGAATAACAATCAGCGAATCGACCAGATCTTTCAATTGCCGAATTCCCTGTTTCGCGATATGAATCCGCTTGCCTTCATAGGCAAACGGACAGGTTACCACCGCCACAGTCAAGATACCCAATTCTTTAGCGACTTCCGCCACAACGGGAGAGGCTCCGGTTCCCGTTCCGCCGCCCATGCCGGTGGTAATAAACAGCATATTGGCACCGCGGATGGCTTCAGCGATTTCTTCCCGCGCCTCATCGGCAGCCTGACGACCGACTTCCGGCTTCGAGCCGGCCCCCAAGCCCCTGGTCAGCTCCAAGCCGAGCTGGATGCGTTTGTCCGCGCGGCTTTTATTCAAAGATTGAGCATCGGTATTGGCACTGATGAATTGAACTTCGGGAATCCGGTTTTCAATCATATTGTTGATGGCATTGCAGCCGCCGCCGCCGACACCGATCACCTTAATTACAGCAGGGCCGACAACCGAATCGACCACATCACAAACCAAATCCATTTTTTAGATACTCCCCGCGCCCTGTATTAGGACGTTCATCTTCAAATAAAAATTCTTTCTATTATACAGGAAAGAAGAAAAACCGACAAAAATTAAGGCTTCTCGCTTGCAGACGGCTGCGGAACGGCAAGCCGTCTGCAGCCGCTGAAAATTTAGAAATTGCGGAAAATTTCTTTTACTTTCTCCCACCAGCCGGTATTGCCGGAACGACTGCCCTGCATTCCGCCGACCGAACCCGCCGCAGCATCGCGTGCCGCCAGCAGCAGGCCGGCTACGGTTGCATAACGCGGATTGCGGACACGCTCGAAAACGTCTGACATGGTTTCCGGCACACCGATGCGTGCCGACATGCCGAAAATGTCTTCCGCCACGTCGACAACGCCCGGCAGCAAAGATGCTCCGCCGGTCAGCACTACTCCGGAAATCAATACCTCCTCGGAAAATCCGGCCTGATGCAGTTCGCGCAGAACCAATTCGAAAATTTCCTCGACACGCGCTCCGATAACGGTTGCCAGCAATCTGCGGTCCGCCTGGCGCAAGCGGCGGTCGCCGCCCACATTCGGTACATCGACCATTTCGTCCAGATTATCCAAATCGGGATGCGCCGCACCGTACTGAATCTTGATTTGTTCGGCGGCAGCATAGGGGGTGCGCAAAGCCTGCGCCAAATCACTGGTAATCAGATTGCCTGCAACGGGAATGACTGCCGTATGACGGATTGCGCCGTTAGTGTAAACCGCAATATCGGTTGTACCGGCACCGATGTCTATCAGGCATACGCCCATCTCTTTTTCGTCTTCGCTCAGCACTGCCTGTCCGCTCGCCAAAGACTGTAAAACGATTTTGTCCCTATCCATGTGCAGACCGCAGCGGTTAATGCATTTTTCGATATTCTGCAAAGCCGTTACCGCACCCGTTACCATGTGCACCCGCATCTCCATATTGACGCCGCTCATGCCGATAGGGTCTTTCACCCCGGGCTGGTTATCGATAATGTATTCCTGTACGACCGTGTGAAGGATTTCGTATTCCGGCGGAATATAGCGGGATTTGGCTTGATCGATGGCGCGTTCGATATCGGTCTGCGTAACTTCTCCTTTGCCGATTTTAATCATGCCACATGAATTGATGCTGCGGATATGGCTTCCTGCAATACCGGTAGCTACCCGGCCTACTTTATAGTCGGCCATCAGTTCGGCTTCTCTAACCGCATATTCGATGGCTTGGGCCGTCGCATCGATATTGGTAACCATGCCAGCTTTTAATCCGCGCGAAGGTGTTTCTCCCCAACCGACAATATGAATTTCGTTATCTTCTTGGATTTCTCCGATGACAGCGATAACTTTCGACGTGCCGATATCGATGGCACTGATGTATTGTTTGGCTGCTACCATAATGTCCTATCTTCTTTTTCTGTTATTCGGGAGCGGAAGTGCCTGGACTGCCGCTACTGTTCATAACTTTGTTTTGCGAACGGCAAAACCGTCTTTATACCGCATATCTACATATTCGAGTTCGGCTGCCTGCGGTTCAAGCAAAACCGGCCAAACTTCAGCAAAACGCTTCAAGCGTTCCCGTTCGTATTCTCTGCCCAATCTGACGGTTATGCCGTTATCCAAAACGACACTCCACGCCGATCTGGGCGTATACACCAATTTTGCAACCGTCAAATTGCGCTTTTTCAGGATATTTTGAAACGACAGCAAATGTTCAACCATATCCTTTTCCGTACCCGCAGGTCCCTCCAAAGAGGGTAGTGGCTGGTCGTACGGCACACCGAACAGTTCTCCCTGCGTGTCCGCCAGTGTTTCTTCGTCCCAACGGGCAACCGCTATCCTTTCTTCCAACCTGACTACCACCGTATCCGGCAGCAGACGGCTGACTTGCGCATCGGCAATCCAAGGCAGTCGGGCAAAGGCGGCCTGCGCCCCGTTAACATCCGTATTCAGAATATTGCCCCGGATATATTGCTGCGCCAGTGCGCGGATTTCACCCGCGTCGGCATGTTTCAATCTCCCTTCGATTTTAATCTGGCGGACCGGAAAATACGGCGACCGGTACAGCCACACCACTGCCGAAACCATCAGCAGCAGTCCCACCGCGACCACCAGCCAGCCGCTCAAACGGCGCAAGGCATAAACATTATTCGACATAGGCCGTTTTCAAAATTTCGATGCACAGCTCTGTAAAACCTATGCCGGCCGCAGCAGCCGCTTTCGGTACCAGGCTGTGGTCGGTCATGCCCGGCAGCGTATTGGCCTCCAAGAGATACAGCTTGCCGTCTGCATCTTTCAAAAAGTCTATACGTCCCCAGCCGCTGCCGCCGATGGCTTTGAAGGCACGCACAGCCAAGCGGCCGATTAAGTCTTCGTCTTGTGCCGACAAATCGGACGGACATAGATATTGTGTATCGTCCCGTTCGTATTTGGCTTGGGCATCGTAAAACTCGACGGCCGGAATGATGCAGACGGACGGCAGCGCGCGTCCGTTTAAAACTGCGCAGGTATATTCGCCGCCGCCGATGAATTTTTCAGCAATGATTTCGCCTTTAAACTGTTTCAATTCGTGATAAACGTTTTTCAGACGGCCCGGCTCTTTCAGCTTGACCACACCGACGCTGCTGCCCTCGGCACTGGGTTTGACAAACATCGGCAAACCCAGTCGAGCCTCCGCCGCATCGAAATCGCTGTCGTCATGCAGCACTTCGTAATCGGGGACCGGCAGCCCCAAGCCTTTCCACAACAGTTTGCAGCGGTATTTGTCCATACCGACTGCCGAAGCCATCACGCCGCAACCGGTATACGGGATTCCCAATGTTTCCAATGCGCCCTGAACCGTGCCGTCTTCGCCGTATGCGCCGTGCAGGATATTGAAAGCACAAGCAAACCCTTGTGTTTTCAAATCAGTCAGGGGCTGCTCTTTCGGATCGAAAGCGTGCGCATCGATACCGGCACCGCGCAAAGCGTTCAAAACGGCGCGACCGCTGTTAAGCGACACTTCGCGTTCGCTGGAAAAACCGCCCATCAGCACGGCCACTTTACCAAATTGCTGCATATTTTCCTTCTTGATGTATGGAGATGCCGTCTGCACCTGCAGACGGCCTTCTTGATTCTCAAACCGAGGCTTTGTCTGCCAGAGCCTGCGGCACTCTATTGATACTGCCGGCTCCCATGTTCAGCAGCACGTCGCCATCCTGCAACACCTCCAACAGCATATCGGGCAATTCGTCCACATCGGCGCAATACAGCGGCTCGACCTTGCCGTAAGCCCGGACATTGCGTGCCAGCGCTCGGGAATCGGAAGTCGGAATCGGGTCTTCGCCGGCGGCGTAAACATCGGTCAGCACCAAGGCATCAACCGTGTTCAGCACTTTTGTAAAATCATCAAACAAATCGCGCGTGCGCGTATAGCGGTGCGGCTGGAAAGCCAGCATCAGGCGGCGGTCGGGATAGGCGCCGCGTGCAGCCGCCAGAGTTGCCGCCATTTCTACGGGGTGGTGGCCGTAATCATCGATAAGCAAAGCTTTGCCGCCCTTCGGCAGCTCGATTTCGCCGTAACTTTGGAAACGGCGGCCCACACCTTCAAAACAGAGCAGACCCTGCTGGACGGCAGTAATATCCGCACCGCATTCCAAAGCCACACCGACAGCGGCAAGCGCGTTCAATACATTATGCCGCCCAGGCATATTCAATACCACTTCGAACGGTTCCGGCCTCCGGCCTTTGCCGTTTACATGCACGGTGAATTTCATTTGTGCGCCACAGCTTTCGATGCCGTCTGCATAAATATCGGCACTTGGGTCGAAGCCGTAAGTGGCAAACGGCTTGTTCACGCGCGGCAGAATGGCACGGACGTGTTCGCTTTCGATACAGACGAATGCCTTACCGTAAAACGGCATACGGTGGATAAAATCGATAAAGGCCTGATGCAGTTTTTCCGTACTGTGGCCGTAGGTGTCCATATGGTCTTCGTCGATATTGGTTACCACCGACATCACGGGTGTCAGATGCAGGAAAGACGCATCGGATTCGTCTGCTTCGGCCACTATGTATTCGCCTTGGCCCAAACGGGCGTTCGTACCGGCAGCAGTCAGTTTGCCGCCGATTACGAAAGTCGGATCAAGACCAGCCGCCGCCAGAATCGAGGCGGTCAGGCTGGTGGTTGTGGTTTTGCCGTGCGTACCTGCAACCGCAATGCCGTCACGGAAACGCATCAGTTCGGCCAGCATCAGGGCGCGGGGAATCACGGGAATCTGCTGTTCGTTTGCTGCCGCCACTTCGGGATTTTCACGGCTGACGGCCGTTGAGGTTACCACCACATCGGCACCTTGGATATGCTCGGCCGTGTGCCCGGGATACACCCGGATGCCCAAAGCGGCCAAATGGCGCGTTACCGCGCTTTGTACCTGATCGGAACCGGAAACGGTAAAGCCCAAATTGTGCAGAACTTCGGCAATGCCGCACATGCCGGATCCGCCGATACCGACAAAATGGATATGTTTGACTCTGTTTTTCATCATAATGCTGTTTCTCTCCCGCAGGCTCTGGTTCGAGGCTGCAAAACGCATGCCTGCAAGATTAAAGATTGTAAACATTTGCTGCGCTCTCTGCCATATTCCGCCCCGTACTTTGCTTTTTTCTTTACGCGGCGGGAAAACGACCGAAACCGGACACGGATTTCCGATTGTCCTCACGGCAATCCGGCAGCCTCCGGACATCTTGCAGACGGCATCAGCTTACGCATTCCAACGCGGCTTCCGCCACCTTGTCGGCACTCTCGGGCATTGCCAGCGTACGGGCGTTTCGGGCCCATTTCAGACAGCGTTCGCGCGTCAAGCCACCTAAGATTTCAGCCAGTTTGCCGGCATCAAGCTGCGACTGCGGCAGCAGCAGTCCGGCATCGGCTTTCACCATAAAACGCGCATTGGCAGTTTGGTGGTCGTCCACCGCGTGCGGATACGGCACCAGCAGCGCGCCTACGCCTGCTGCCGTCAGTTCGGCAATCGTCAGCGCGCCGGCGCGGCAGATTAGCACATCTGAATCACGGTACACCGACAGCATATCATCGATAAATTCGCTGCATTCGGCTTCCACGCCCAACTCTGCGTAACGCGCCCGCAAAGCCTGCAAACGGTTTCTCCCGGACTGGTGGCGCACCAGCGGACGCATCTCCGGCGGCAGTTTCGCCATGGCCTCGGGCACCAGTTCGTTCAAGATCTGCGCCCCCAGGCTGCCGCCGACCACGCTGATTTTCAGACGACCTTCTCGTCCGGCAAAACGCTGCGGCGGCGCAGGCAGCGAGGCAATTTCGGCACGCACGGGATTGCCGACCAAGCCGTCTGCAGCATCAAAAGCTTTCGGGAAGGCATACAATATGCGCGAAGCCCATTTCGCCAAGGTTTTGTTGGCCAAACCTGCCACGGCGTTCTGTTCGTGAATCACAACCGGCACGCCGCACAATTTTGCCGCCACACCGCCGGGAAAGGTTACAAAGCCACCGAAACCGATAACACAGGCCACGCGGTGTTTTTTTATCAAGGTTTTGGCAGCGGAAACGGTTCGGTACAAAGTAAAAGGCAGCATCAGCTTGCGTTTGAGCCCGTTGCCGCGTACGCCTTTAATTGCCAGCGTTTCCAGCAGAATATCGTATTGCGGTACGATTCGTGTTTCCATCGCGCCTTCGCTGCCCAACCAAATCACATGATGGCCGCGCGCCTGCAACGCCCGAGCCACGGCCAGCGCGGGAAAAATGTGTCCGCCCGTTCCACCCGCCATCACCATAAATGTTTTGCTCATGTTCAACTTTCTACGGAGCGTCCGTTTTGCGCGCGCCGGTTATCGTAATCGACACGCATCAGCAAACCGACACACACCATCATTATCACAACGGAAGAACCGCCGTACGACATAAACGGCAGCGTCAGGCCTTTGGTCGGCAGCACGCCGGTGTTGACGCCGATATTGAAAAAACTCTGGATACCGATCCAGATTCCGATGCCCTTGGCTACGTAGGAACCGAACATCAGTTCCAGTTCCCTTGCCCGCGTACCGATGGCAAACGCCCTCCACACCAACCATAAATAAGCCGCCAGCAGCAGAATCCAGCCGACATAGCCGAATTCTTCGCCAATAATGGCAAAAATAAAGTCAGTGTGCGCTTCGGGCAGGTAAAAACGCTTTTCGATACTCGATCCGATGCCCACGCCGAACCACTCTCCGCGTCCTACTGCCATCAGAGAATGACTGAGCTGGTAGCCGTCGCCGTACGGATCGTCAAACGGGTTGGTAAACGACATCACCCGTGCCATACGGTAAGGCGAAAACACAATCGCTGCCGCAATACCGAGCAGGCCGACAACGACCGTTACCACAAACCATCTCCACGGAAGTTCGGCCAGAAAAAACAAGCCCACGGCAATCGCTGCCGTTACAACTGTCGAACCGAAATCCGGTTCCGCCATCATCAGTCCGATACCCAAACCCAGCGGCAGACCGACCCAGGAAATCTTTTTCAAATTACGCAATACGTCGGCCCGGCGCATAAAAAAGTCAGCCATATAGATAATCACGGCCAGCTTGAAAATCTCGGTCGGCTGGATATTGGCCGGACCGATGTGAATCCAGCGTACCGCGCCGTTAATATTCCGCCCGACAAACAAAACCAACACCAGCAAGGCCAATGCCAGCACCAGAAGTTTCTTGCTGTGTTCGCGCCAACGCCGCATATTGAGGGCAAAAGCCGTCAGGCCGGCCAATACGCCGACCAGAATAAAGCCAGCCTGACGCTGGAAGTAATGCCAGCTATTACCGTGTTTGTGTGCCGCTTCTACAATTGAGGCGGAATAAATCATCAGCAGGCTGAATGCGGTCATCAGTATCACTACCCACAGTAAAGAACGGTCGTAACTGCCGTTAATCAGGGGTTTGCTGCCGAAAATTTTCTGTTCGCTGATTCGTCCGAATTTTCTCATTCCGTATCCATCGTCGGGGGCAGACGGCCTTACTCTGCGATGCCATCTGCAGCTCCGCATCTAAAGTTTCCCGACAGCCTCCGCAAACACTTCCGCCCGATGCGCATAGCCTTTGAACATATCGAAGCTGGCACAAGCCGGACTGAGCAGAACGATGTCGCCGCTTTGCGCGGTTTCGTACGCGCGGCGCACGGCTTCGGGCAAGGTTTCGCAACGTTCGGTCGGCACGGCTCCGGCCAAATCGCGCTCGATTTGCGGCGCATCGACGCCGATGAGAAACACCGCTCTCGCCTTGTTTTGCAAGGCCGCGCGCAAAGGCGTGAAATCCTGCCCTTTGCCCTGCCCGCCCGCAATCAGCACCAAAGGCTGCTGCAAGCCGGCAACGGCGGCTACAGTTGCGCCGACATTCGTGCCTTTGCTGTCATCGATAAAGGTGATGCCGTTTTTCTCACCGATTTTTTCTACCCGGTGCGGCAGGCCTTTAAAACTTTTCACCGCCCCAAGCAGGCTGCCGCGCGGCAGTCCGACCGCTTCGCACAAAGCCAGTGCCGCCAACACGTTGGCCGCATTGTGCAGCCCCTGCAACGGCAGTTCTGCCAAGTCCAGCAGCGTTTCGCCGCCGTTTTGCAGACGGCCTTCGGACAAATCGGCACGGTAAACGCTCGCCTCTTCTCCGTCCTGCTGCAAAGAAAACCATTTTACTTCGCGGTTGGGGCGTTTCATCGCACGGCAGAACGCATCGTCCGCATTCAAAACCTGCACGCCGCCGCCGTTGAAAACAGCGGTTTTGCTGTACGCATAGTCCAACAAATCACTGTAACGTTCCAAATGGTCTTCCGAAATATTCAGGCAAACCGCCGCATCGGCGTTCAGACTGGGCGAGGTTTCCAGCTGAAAGCTCGACAACTCCAACACCCAGACATCGGCTTCTTTGCCGCCGCGCTGCCGCAGGGCTTCCAAAACGGGCGTGCCGATATTGCCGGCAACCACCGTATCCAGCCCGCAGACCGCGCACAAATGGCCGACCAGACTGGTAACGGTGGTTTTGCCGTTACTGCCGGTAATCGCGATGACTTTATCGCGTTTGCCCCGCAGCTCGCGTGCGAGAATTTCCACATCGCCCAATACTTCGCCGCCCGCGCGTTCGAACGCCGCAATTTCCGGTCGGCGGCGCGTAATGCCCGGGCTGAGTACCAAAATCTCGAAACCTTGTTCCAAAGCGTTTTCCAAACAGCCCGAGTAGCATTGCAAGCCCTCAAACCGCTCTTGCAGTTCTGCCACGCGTTCGGCGGTCAGCGCCTCATCGTACGCAGCCATTTCCGCTCCTGCATTGCGCAGAAATGCCAATGCCGACAAACCGCTGCCGCCCAAACCGGCGACCAGGATTTTTTTGTTCTGCCAAATCATTTTCCCAACCCTATGCCGTCTGCAGACGGCTTTAACGGATTTTCAACGTACTCAGACCAATCAGTACCAGCACGATGGTAATAATCCAAAAGCGTACGACAACCTGCGTTTCTTTCCAGCCTTTTTGTTCGTAATGGTGGTGAATCGGCGCCATCAGGAAAATGCGCTTTTTGGTACGCTTGTACCAAAATACCTGCAACATCACGGAAACGGCTTCCACGACAAACAGGCCGCCCATAATGAACAAAACGATTTCCTGCCGCACGATGACGGCCACCGTGCCGAGTGCCGCACCCAATGCCAGCGCGCCCACATCGCCCATAAACACCTGCGCCGGATAAGCGTTAAACCACAAAAAGCCCAAACACGCGCCGCACATTGCCGCACAGAATACGGCCACTTCGTTCGCTCCGGCCACATAGGGCAGTTGCAGATACGGCGCAAATTGGGCATGGCCGCTGGCATAGGCGAAAATACCCAAACCACCCGCCACCAAAACCACGGGAAATGCCGCCAAACCGTCCAAACCGTCCGTCAGATTTACGGCATTGGACGTGCCGACAATCACAAAATAAGTCAGAACGATAAAGCCGATGCCGCCCAAAGGATAGGCAATCTGCTTGAAAAACGGCACGATGAACATAGTACTGGAAGGCAGTTCCGCCGCGTAAAACAGAAAAACACCCGCCGCCAATGCAACTGCCGACTGCCACGCCATCTTGAATTTGCCCGACACGCCGTTCGGGTCTTTATAAACCACCTTGCGCCAATCATCGTAAAAACCAAGCGCGCCGGTTGCCAGCAGAACGAGCAGCAGAATCCAGATATACGGGTTGCCCCAACTGCCCCACAGCAGCGTAGAAACGGCAATCGCGGTCAGAATCAGCGAGCCGCCCATGGTCGGCGTACCGTTTTTCACCAAATGTGTTTGTGGCCCGTCCGTCCTCACGGCCTGCCCGACTTTCAATGCCGTCAGCTTGCGGATGGTCCACGGGCCGAGTACCAAACAGAACACCAAAGCCGTCAGCGCGGCCATAACCGCGCGGAAAGTGGTGTATTGGAAAACGTTCAGCGCGGAAATCCAGCCGCTGAGGTGGGCGAGCCATAAAAACATTTTGTGTTTCCTTTTTTCTGCTTTTTCACCATGCGGAAACTGCGTTCCGCTTTGCGTTCATGCCGTCTGCAATAATTAGAACGGCCTTAAAAGCCAGGATTAATCAAGCGGACGGTGTCCATAATAATCCAACGGTTCAGACAAGCCTGACGGTCTTCCGCCAGCAGTCGGTCATGTTTGTTGATGAGGGCGGATACATTTTTCCGTCTCGGGATTCTCTGACGACCGGCTGAGCCGAAACGGAACAGGCATATAACAAAAGTGCCGTGAGAAAAATCTGCCGTTTTACGGTAACAATCCTTCAACCACTTCTTCCATCTTCATAAAACGCGAGCCTTTGACGAGAACGTTCGCACCTTCGGGCAAATCGTGCACCAATACTTGGATTAACGGGTCTTTGGCGGCAGACCACAAGCCGTCTGCACCGAAGGCTTCGGCAGCGTGCGCGCTGTCGCTGCCGACAAAATAAGCCGCTTCGATGCCTTGGTTGCGTGCGTACGCGCCCACTTCGGCGTGCATGGCGGCGGCTTCGTCTTCGCCGAGTTCGCCCATATCGCCCATCACGAACACGCGCGGGGAGGGGAGTTGGGCGAGCACGTCTATCGCAGCTTTCATGCTGTCGGGGTTGGCGTTGTAGGTGTCGTCGAGCACGGTTGTGCCTTTGATGCCTTTTTTGATATTCAGACGGCCTTTGATGTTGGCAAAACCGGCGAGGCCGTCTGAAATTTCTTGCAGGCTCAATCCGGCTGCTTGGGCGAGTGCGGCGGCGGCCGCGGCGTTGTGGACATTGTGTTTGCCGGGCACGGGCAGTTTGACGGCGGCGCGCTGGTTGCCGCACACCAAATCAAATTCACAGGAAAGCGGGTTCAACACGATATTTTCCACGTGGATACCGCCCTCTTCCGCGCCGAAAGTTTGGCATTTCAAGCCTTGTGTTGCGGCTTGGAAAACAGCGGCATTCGGGTCTTGGCAGGGAATCAGGGCGAGACCGTCTGAATCCAGCCCTTGATAAATCTCGCTCTTAGCTTTGGCAATATCGCCCACGCCGTCGAAACCGCAGCCGACATGGGCGCGTAGAGCGTTGTTGACGAGCGCGACATCGGGCTTGGCAATGCGGGTAAGCTCGGCCAATTCGCCAAAGTGGTTCATGCCCATTTCAATCACGGCATAGCGGTGCGCGGGCGCGAGCTTGAGCAGAGTGAGCGGCAGGCCGATATGGTTGTTGAAATTGCCCGCCGTCGCCAGCACGGCCTCTTCGCCGAAACGGCGGCGCAATACGGCGGCCAGCATTTCTTTGACGGTGGTTTTGCCGGACGAACCGGTGATGCCGAATACAAACGGGTTGATATTTTCCCGCCACGCGCGCGCCAAATCTTGCAGGGCTTTGAGCGTATCGGACACAAACAATACGCCCCCCAAGCTCACGCAATCTTCGCGCGACACCACGGCAAACGTGCCGCGTTCCAACACCTGCGGCACGAAATCGTGCGCGTCGAAGCGTTCGCCGGCCAAGGCAAAAAACACATCGCCCGCCTGCGCTTCGCGGCTGTCGGTGGTAATTTTGCCGACTGCGCAGTTTGCAGACGGCACCGGCAGTTCCAACGCCTTGCAAATAAAATGCAAATCCAAACCGTTCATTATTACTTTTCTTTCCGAATACCGTCTGAAAAAGGCAATACGGTCATTTCTACCGTAAAAACCATACTTGCAGACGGCCTCAATAGCCTCTTTTCTTCATCTCGGCTTTCCGCCAGTCGTTCAAATAATCACGCAGTGTCCGGTTGGGATTGCCGTGATACACATACACGTCCAAATCAACCTGACGCATCGCAACGGCTTTCCGGCTGTCGAACAATACATACATCATGTGAACGCCGCAGTTATGCGGTTCGCACAATGTGGCAAGATAATATTTCCGGCCGTCGATACGGACGGTTTCCACCGGCGAAGATACGCCGTTGGCACCGTTTACCCACGCCACGTTCATACCGTGCGGCTGACGCTTCACCTGTTGCCAGATGTCTTTCTGCCACACGGCTTTGTACGGCTGTTTCTTGACCAAATCAAACAGATAAACGTATTGCTCGGGCTTGCCCTTGCCGAATGCCGCCGCCGACAGCAAAACCAACAACAATCCGAATACGATTTTTCTCATTACTCGTTCCTTATGTCAGCTGCAGACGGCTTCGGTTTTAACGGCAGGAACAAACTCCCTGCCGGATACGGTTTCAGGCCGTCTGAAAACAGATTCAACGGGCGGCTAAGGCAGCTTCCGCCTCTTCAAAATCGGAAAAGTGGTGCTTCACACCCTGCACGTCCTGATAGGTTTCGTGGCCTTTGCCGGCAATCAGGATAATATCGTTCGGCGCAGCGTGCCGCACGGCATAGGCAATCGCAGCGCGGCGGTCGGCTTCGACTTTTTCGGGATTGGGAACGGCGGGCAGAATGTCAGCGATGATGTCGTGCGGATTTTCCAAGCGGGGATTGTCGCTGGTAACGACTACTTTATCCGCGCCTGCCGCAGCCGCCGCGCCCATCATCGGACGTTTGCCTTTGTCGCGGTTGCCGCCGCAGCCGAACACGCACCAAAGTTCGGCTCCCTGAGGCTTGATTTCCTGCAAAGTGGACAAGGCTTTTTCGAGCGCGTCGGAAGTGTGCGCGTAATCGACGACGACCAGCGGTTTGCCTTCGTTCATAATGCAGTCCATACGGCCGGTAGCGGGACGGATTTGCCCCAGCACGCGGCAAACCTCGTCCAAAGCGTAACCTTCGGCGCACAGCAAACCCACACAGGCGGCGAGATTTTGCGCGTTAAAGCGGCCGAACAGACGGCTGGCGATTTCTCCTTGTCCCCAAGGCGTTTCAAACTGCACTTTCATGCCGGACGAAGAAGCAGCAAACAATGTGATGCGGATGTCGGCTGTTTCGTTAAAACCGTAGCGATATACATTCAATTCAGGCAAATCGTGTTGCAGACGGCATACCAGTTCTTCTCCGAACGCATCGTCGCTGTTAATCACGGCATTTTTCAGGCCGTACCAGTAAAACAGACGGGCTTTGATGCCGCCGTAGGCCTCCATGCTGCCGTGGTAATCGAGATGGTCGCGCGTAAGATTGGTAAAAACGGCGGAACGGAACGGCACACCGTTTACGCGGAATTGGTCGAGGCCGTGGCTGGACACTTCCATTGCAGCGGCAGTTGCGCCCTGCCGTTTGAAGTCGTACAGCAGAGTCTGCACGGAAACCGGATCGGGCGTAGTGTGCGTGGCCTCCTGCAAATTGCCCCAGAATCCGTTGCCGACCGTGCCGATAACGGCACATTTTCCGCCGAGCAAGTCTGCCGCCTGTGCCAACCACTGGCTGACGGATGTTTTGCCGTTGGTACCGGTAACGCCCCAGCAGGCAAGACCGTCTGAAATATTGCCGTACACTTCCGCCGCCAATATGCCGGCACTTTCTTTCAGATTGCGGATACCTTGGTTCGGTACCTGCCATTCGTCTTGCCAGACAAATGTGCCGTCATCGTCCCAAAACACAAATGATGCGCCGTTGTCAATCGCGGCCGGAATATATTGTCGCCCGTCGCTGTATTCGCCCTGGCAGGCGACAAACACATCGCCCGCCTGGATTTTACGGCTGTCCGAATGCAACAAACGCCCTGCCGTGAGCTCGCACCGCAGGGACGGGAATGTTGTTTCCGCCAAAGGAATTTTTCTGCTGAACATGAATGCTTCTTTCCGCCCGACCGGGCATCGGCTTATTCTACCTCACTCAAAGCCTTGGTCGGCGCAACGCCTAAAATATTCAGACTGCCGCCCATCACTTTGCTGAACACCGGTCCCGCCACCGAACCGCCGTAATAGCCGTTTACAGACGGCTCATCAATGTTGACGGCCACAATCACACGCGGTTTTTCCGCCGGAGCGAAGCCGATAAAAGTTGCCATATGCTTATTGCTGGAATATTGACCGTTCACCAGTTTGCGGCTGGTACCCGTTTTTGCAGCAACATCAAAACCGTTTACCGCACCCTGCATACCCGTGCCGCCTTTCTCGGTTACCGACACCATAATCCGGCGCATGGCTTGTGCCGTTTCGGGACGGATAACCTGACGGCCTTCAAGAAAACCTTCCTGTTTTTTAATTGAAACAGGCATCAGTTTGCCATCTGTCGTCAACACCGTATAAGCACGAGCCAACTGCAACAGGCTCAACTGCAAGCCGTAACCAAACGACATAGTTGCTTGTTCGATCGGCTTCCAATTCTGCCATTTTCTCAGACGGCCTTTCGCTTCATAAGGAAATCCAATTTTCGCCGCCTGATTGACACCTATATCACTGTAAAAACGGTACATTTCCTCAGGAGAATACATGGCGGAAATTTTGCTAGTGCCGACATTGGAAGATTTTTGGATAATGCCCCGCACGTCCAAAGACGGATAGGTATGCGTATCACGCACAGTTGCCGGACCAATGTTATACGATGCCGTATTGAACCAAGACTGTGTACTGATTTTTCGGTCATCCAAAGCTTTGGCGACAGGGAAAGGCTTCATCGCCGAACCGGGTTCGATCATATCGCTGATGGCACGGTTTTTTCGGTCTTCCGGTTTGACTTTTCTAGGATTGTTCGGATCGAAAGACGGGTTGTTCACCATCGCCAGAATTTCGCCTGTCTGCGCATCCAAAACCACGGCACTGCCCGCTTTGGCGCGGTGGTGGCGCACAGCTCGGTTCAATTCTTCATACGCCAGAGTCTGAATACGCTGATCCAAAGACAAAACCATGTTCTGCCCGTCCACAGGATCACTGTTACGGTCAGACTCAAGGCTGTCCACCACATTGCCTTTACGGTCGCGCAAAATCACTTTTTTACCGTCTTGGCCTTTAAGCAGGTCGTTATACGCCAACTCCAAGCCTTCCTGACCTTTGCCGTCAATATCTGTAAAGCCAATGATTTGGGCAAACATTCCGCCCATCGGATAATGCCGCTTGCTTTCCTTTCGGAATTCCAGCCCCTTTATATTCAAAGCACGGATTTTATCGACAGTATCCCGGTCCAACTGACGTTTCAGATAGATAAAGTCGCTTTTCAGGTTGGACATCTGAGCGGCCAGTTTCTCATAAGGCACGCCAAGTAAAGCAGAGAGTCTGTCCATCTGTTCTGCAGACGGCAATTCGAGCAGCGTATCGGATAAAAGTGCAATATCCTTATCGCTTAATTTGTATTTTCGGACAAACGCGCCGCTGCCGTTTGCCAAACCTTCTTTCAGTTCCTTTTCCGGCACCCCCAAGGATACCGACAGCAAAGCAGCCTCCCGTGCGGACGGCATACGCAGCATCTTTATCGGCACTACATGCAGCGAATCAACCGGCGCACTCAAAGCCAAAGTCGTTCCGTTACGGTCGGTAATCATGCCGCGCGATGCAGGAATAATCTGCGTGCGGACAATCCGCTTTTCACTTTCCTTCTGTAAGAGCTCGAAACCTGCCGTCTGCATATAAATACCGCGCCCGAGCAAACCGACCGTGCCAGCGGCAAAAACCGCCAACAGCAACAAATTGCGGCTGCTGCTGCCCACCGTTTTCTTCCTTTTGGACGGCTTGGGCAGCATGCGCGGCTTGTATCGGTTGTCAATCAGCATTTAGGTATTTCTTTCAAAAAATTTACTTACTTATCGGGTTTCAATAATTTCCGTATTGGCTGCACTCGGCGGTTTCAAACGGTTTTTCTCTGCGGCTGCGATAATACGCTGATGGCTGGCCAAACCCGCCTGAGCCAGTTTCAAACGGGCAAAATCCTGTTCCAGCTTGATTTCCTGCTTCTGCGCCTTATCCAAAGCGATAAAGTATTCGCGCGACTGGTTCTGAACCGTAACCGCAGCCAAACCGGAAACAAACGCCAGCAACAGCAAAATCAGATTGATGAAATTCATATCGGCAGCCTTTGACTTGTCAGACGGCCTCAAAACGGCCTGCCGTCCGCTCCGCCACACGCAAAACCGCCGAACGCGAACGCGGGTTGGCCGCCACTTCTTCCGCCGATGCTTTCTGCGCCTTGCCCACTGCTTTCAAAGGCGGCTGCGGCAAATCGGCTTCGCGCACAGCCGCCCATTTAGGCAGCGGCGCGTGAGTGGAATGCTGTTTGACAAACTGCTTGACAATACGGTCTTCCAAAGAATGAAAAGCAATCACCGCCAAACGTCCGCCCTGCTGCAGACGGCTTGCAACCTGTGGCAGCACGGCCGCCACTTCGTCCAATTCGCGGTTGATAAAAATCCGTATGGCTTGGAAGGTACGCGTGGCAGGATCCTGCCCGCGCTCGCGGGTCCTCACGTTTTGTGCAACCAGCCGGGCCAACTTGACCGTCGTATCAATCGGCGACTCCGCCCGCTGCGCCACAATTGCACGCGCGATTTGGCGGCTGAAACGCTCCTCACCGTAATTCTTAATCACTTCGTGAATATCGTTTTCGGAAGCTCCGGCCAACCATTCTGCCGCCGACTGGCCGCGTGTAGTATCCATGCGCATATCCAGCGGCGCGTCAAAACGGAAACTGAAACCGCGCGAAGCATCATCGATTTGCGGCGAAGAAATACCCAAATCAAACAAAGCACCGTCAATCTTTCCGACACCCAAGCCGTCCAAAGCAGCCTGAAAAGAAGCAAAACCATCGTGCACTACGGAAACACGCGGATCCTGCATCGCCAGCTCCTGCGCCACGGCAACTGCCTCAGGATCTTTGTCAAACACCACCAAACGGCCCTGACCGCTCAATTTCGACAAAATCAGCCGCGAATGACCGCCCCGACCGAAAGTACCGTCGACATAAATGCCGTCTGCACGAACATTCAACGCATCCACTGCCTCATTCAGCATCACGGTAATATGTGTAAACTCGGCCGTACTCATAAACGCAAATCCGCCTGATTCAATTCTTCGGCCAACTCATCCGGGTCGATATCCAAAGCCGCCTCCATTTCCGCCTCCCAAGTTTCGCGCCCCCAAAGCTCCAAACGGTTCGCTCGCCCGACCAAAGTTACCTCTTTTTCAAAATCAACCCGTCTGCGCAACCCAGCAGGCAGCAAAATCCTGCCGGAGACATCAAACTCCAAGGTCTCGGCATTATGCAGCAACAAATTCTGAAAACGCTGCAAAGCAGGATTGCCGGCCGTTTTCAAGTTCAGCAAATCACCCGCCACACGCTCCCATTCAACCTCCGGATACATCAACAGCCGGCGGCGAGAATCCAAAGTTACCACCAACGCCGGCGTATAGCGGCGCATCAACAACTCGCGAAACTTTGCAGGAACCGCCAAGCGTCCTTTGTTGTCTATGTTCAATTCGTGGACACCGCCGAACACCGCCAACCTCTCCGAAAGTCTGCCCATTCTCCATTTTGGGAAAATAACCCACTTTACACCACATTTCCCCACTCAATCGACACTATAAAAAATTTTGCAAATCCGGTCAAATTGAAAAATCAGGAAAATTTCCTTACAGACAAATACTTATCGGGAGAAAATGCCCCCGAAATCCAGTATTCCGGCATTCAAGTAACAAATCGAAAAACAAAAATTCCAATAATACATAAACTTATTTCCATAATAATGCCCAAAAACTGCAAACCATCGGCACATCAAGCAGGTTATAATGCTGTCCGCAATCTAAAAACTTTACAAACTCTAACAATGCAAAAAACCGAATTACCTCCTCCGTCTCCCGAAGCTCAAGCCGCCTCCGACACACTGCTCAACCTTATCCGCAACACCATCGAACAAGCCGGCGGCTGGATTCCGTTTTCCCGCTTTATGGAACTTGCTCTGTACACACCACAATACGGCTACTACACCGGCGGTTCGCATAAAATCGGCAGCGACGGCGACTTCATCACCGCCCCCGTCCTATCCCCGCTGTTCGCCCGATGTTTGGCTACCCAGCTAGAAGAGCTCCTACCTCAAACGGCCGGCAATATTTACGAATTCGGCGCAGGCACAGGCGCATTGGCGGCCGGACTGCTCGAACATATTCGGACAGATCTCCTTAAAAATTACTATATTATCGAGATTTCTCCGGAACTGGCTGCCCGACAGCAGCAGCACATCCGGCAGCAAATCCCCGCTGTTGCAGAAAAAGTCATTCATCTCACTGAATTACCAAATAAATTTGACGGTATCATTATCGGAAATGAAGTTTTGGACGCTATGCCAGTTGAAATCGTTCAAAACACTGCAGACGGCTTAAAGCATATGGGTGTCGGCTGGCAGGACGGTCTGCAATGGCAACCGCGAAAACTGAGCGATGATGCTCTAAGTGCCTCTGCTCTAAACTATCTGCCGCCGCTAATACACTATACATCCGAACTTCACCCGACCCAGCACGCCTTTATCCGCACGCTGGCCGAAAAACTGCAACGCGGCGGCATCATCATGATTGATTACGGTTTCGATGCAGGCCAGTACTACCACCCTCAACGCAGCCAAGGCACACTTATCGGCCACTACCGCCACCACACCGTACACGACCCGTTTTACCTCGTCGGTCTGACCGATTTGACCGCACATGTCAATTTCACCGACATAGCCCAAGCCGGCACGGACGGCAGCTTGGATTTAATCGGCTATCTGCCTCAAAGCCGTTTCCTGCTCAATCTAGATATCACCGACAAACTGCAAACCACAGGTACACCCGACAGCCCTGAATACATACGCGAAACCGCCAATCTACACATACTCATCGGCCAACACGAAATGGGAGAATTATTCAAAGTCATTGCTTTCGGTCGCAATATAGACCCCGACTGGCGGGGATTCCGCTTCGGGGACATCTGCCATAAACTATAAAATTTATATAACTATCAAATTCTTATAAAAACCAACAATAAAAGCCCCTACAAGCATTTGACAAAAACAAAGAAAACCGTATAATGCACCACTTCAACACGGCGAATTAGCTCAGTCGGTTAGAGCAGAGGAATCATAATCCTTGTGTCCGGGGTTCGAGTCCCTGATTCGCCACCACTTTTCGGGGGTATAGCTCAGTTGGTAGAGCGCTTGCATGGCATGCAAGAGGTCAGCGGTTCGATCCCGCTTACCTCCACCATAAAAAATAATGACTTGGAGTAAATTATCCAAGTCATTATTTTTTATCTGCTGCAAAAAGAGTTTATCCGCTTAGGAGATATGAGGACAAATGTCTGTCCTTATCAAGTTCGACAATCTTTATTGACTATATGCACCCTTATTTCCAGATTCGTTATCAAAAATCATGTTTCTCCGGAAGACTATCAATGAAGCAGCTTCTCTTTATGGGAAATATTTTTTACGCTATTATCCGTTTTTAAGATTTTTTAAAGTAAAAGTATCAGAGAAAAACAGAAAAACCAACCATTAACAACGTTCGCTCCTCCAATCGTTAAAGAACAACAATAACTACAACCCAACATGCATCGATAAGGCACGGAAAAATCAAACACATCCAATCTCATAAAAAATTAAAAAAGCCGCAACATTTGTTGCGGCTTTTCGAAACCGAATTATTTCAATTTGGTTTCTTTGTAAATAACGTGCTTACGGGCAACAGGATCGAATTTTTTGATCTCCAATTTGCCCGGCATGGTACGTTTGTTTTTGGTAGTGGTATAGAAATGGCCAGTACCGGCTGAAGATTCCAGTTTGATTTTATCGCGCATTGCACTATTCCTTAATCAATGTTTTGAAATTAGGCTTCGCCGCGGGCGCGCAAATCAGCCAGAACGACATCAATGCCTACTTTGTCGATGGTACGCAATGCTGCGTTGGAAACGCGCAAGCGAACCCAGCGGTTTTCACTTTCAACCCAAAAACGGCGTGTTTGCAAGTTAGGCAAAAAACGACGTTTGGTTTTATTGTTGGCGTGTGACACGTTGTTGCCGCTCATCGGGCGTTTACCGGTCACTTTACAAACTCGTGCCATGATTGGACTCCAAACTTCTATTATCAAAAATAAATCGAAACGCGGTTTATACCACAAAATTCCTTTTCTTATCAAGGAATCGCGCCCTGATTTTGAGGAAATGGGAAACAAACCGCAGCAAATTGTTGTTTTTCCCAAACAGTTATCTTGGGAAAATAGTCGGCGATTATAACCCAAAAACATTCGGTGTGTCATGTTCAGACAAAACTTCTGCATGATTTCCTGACAAATTCCGCCGCCAATCGGTAATGCTTACTGCCTGTTGCTTCCTGATGCCGTCTGCAGCCCGAATACCGGCTGCAGACGGCTTGGCGGTTTAGTCGCTGCCCAAGCGTTTCAAACCGCCACCCAAGGCTTTATATACATCAGCCATATTTTCCAAACGTGCCAAGTTGCCGGCCAATACCGCGCTTTCCGCAGCATAACTGTTGCGTTCTGCATCCAAGAGTGCCAATGCGCTGGCTACTCCGTGTTTGTAACGCAGGCCGACCAGTCGCAGGGTTTCGCTTTGCGCCTTGCTTCGGCGGACGGCAGCATCGTACGACTGTTCAAGCTGTTCGCGCGCGACCAGGGCGTTGGATACATCGCGAAAAGCTGATTGTACTGCTCCTTCGTATTGGGTGATTTGTACTTGCCTGCGGATTTCGGCAGCATTGAGGTTGGCTTTCAGACTGCCCCAGTTGAAAATCGGCAGGCTGATGCTCGGCGCGAAGGTCCATACGCCGTTGCCGGAGAAGAGTCTGCCCAATTCGGCCGAACCCGTACCGACCGTGGCAGTCAGGCTGATGCTGGGGAAGAATGCGGCGCGGGCGGCACCGATATTGGCATCTGCCTGTTTCAAGGCAAACTCGGCGGCGCGAATGTCGGGACGGTTGAACAAGACATCGGAACTCAAACCTGCCGGCAGCCGACTGATTGTGTATTGTTTGTCCAGAGGCAAGCCTTGCGGCAGGTCTTCGGGAATCGGACGGTTAATCAGCAGGGCCAATGCGTTACGCGCGGTTTCGCGGCCTTGAACGGCTTTTGCGTAATCGGCTTTGGCAGCTTCAATCAGGGCTTCCTGCTGGCGCAAATCGACGGCGGAAACCACGCCTGCTTTGTGTTTGAGCTGCGTCAGGCGGTAGGTTTGCTCGCGGGTTTGCAATACGCGTTGGCTCAAAGCCATACTTTCTTCGGCGAAACGTTCGTTGAAATAGGCTTTGGCAACGGACGATACCAGACTCAAATGTGCGGCATCACGCGCGGCAGCGGAGGCGAAATAGCTTTGCAGGGCGGCCTCGCTCTGGCTTTGTACTTTGCCGAACAAATCCAGTTCGTATGCGGTAATACCCAAACCGACACGGTAAGCCGACCGGACGGGAACATCGTTGCTGCCCACGCCGCCGGTGCGCGAACCGCTGCCGTTGGCATTGATGCCGGGCAGCAGGGCGGTGCGGGAAATCATATATTGTTTGCGGACGGCTTCGGCATTGAGTGCGGCAATACGCAAATCGGTGTTGCGCTCCAAAGCCAAATCAATCAGACGGTGCAGACGCGGGTCGGCAAAATAATCCTGCCAACCCAAAGAAGCGGCTTGTACGGCCTGCTCTGCCGCATGGTCGTATTTGAATACGGAAGGAACGGCCACTTGCGGCCGCTCGTATTTCGGCATCATCGAACAGGCCGACAACACGGCTGCCGACAGCACTGCCGCCGCACCGCTTTTCACTTGCATGGTTTTCATGAATGTTTCTTTCATTGCTGGGTATGCCGTCTGCAGATTGAGGTGCAGACGGCATAAAAATTACACAGAAGCCTTGCTTTTAGAGCGTTTTCCGGCAAACAGTCCGCGCACCGCCACATAAAACAGCGGCACCAGAAACACCGACAGAACCGTGCCGACCAACATGCCCCACAACACGGTCGTGCCGATGGCTTTTTGCGAAGCAGAGCTTGCGCCCGAAGCGAAATACAGCGGCACCACGCCCAAAATAAAGGCAAACGATGTCATGATAATCGGACGGAAACGCAGATGTGCTGCCTGTAAGGCCGCTTTTACCGCGTCCATACCCTGTTCTTGAAGGTCTTTGGCAAACTCGATAATCAGAATGGCGTTTTTCGCGCTCAAACCGATGACCGTAATCAGGCCGACTTGGAAATAAATATCATCGAGATACTGCGGCGGCACACCGAACAAGCCCAAGAAACCGTTGCGGCCCGACACGCCCAACACGGCACCCAAAAAGCCCAGCGGCACCACCAGCATCACCGCCAGCGGAATCGACCAACTTTCATACAGCGCGGCCAACACCAGGAATACCGCCAAAATCGCCAGACCGTACACCATCAGCGTTTGCGCCGAACCTTTGGCTTCTTCGCGCGACTGGCCTTCCCATTCCAAGCTGTAACCGTCCATTTCATCGACCATGCGCTTCACTTCCGCCATCACTTCGCCGGAAGAATAACCGGCAGCGGCCGCGCCTTCGATTTTCATCGCCGGATAGCCGTTGAAACGCACGCTCTGCTCCGCGCCGACCACCCATTTCGCGGTGGCGATGGTGGACAGCGGCACGGCAGTTCCCTGACGGTTCGGCACGGTTAAAGCCAAAATACCTTCGGGCTGCATACGCGCAGCGGCATCGGACTGCACAATCACCCTTTGCAGACGGCCTTGGTTCGGAAAATCGTTGATATAGGACGAACTCAAAGCCGAACCCAACACCAAACGGATAGCAGAAAAATCAATACCTTGTGCGGCAGCGGCTTCGCGATTGATGTCGATACGCAGCTGGGGCGCATCTTCCAAACCGGAAGCACGGGTATTCTGCGGATTGAACATCGGGCTTTGACGCATTTTGTCGAGCAATTCGTTGCGCTTGACCAGCAAAGCTTCGCGGCCTTGGTTGTTGCGGTCTTGCAGATACATCGAAAAGCCGGTTGCCGTGCCCAGTTCCATAATCGCAGGCGGATTGATGGCAATGGCAAAACCGTCCTGCACCTTGCCCATCAGCGCGCCGGTAATGCGGCGCGACAAAATACCCGCCGTACTCATAATATCGGTGCGCTCGCTCCAATCTTTCAAGGTAATGAAGCCGAAACCCATATTCTGACCCGAACCGGCAAAGCTGAAACCGGAAACGCCGATAAAGCTTTCCACTTCCGGCATCGAAGTAATCACTTCGTTTGCTGCCGCCAGAGTCGCATCAGTGCGCTCTTTGGTTGCCCCGGGCGGCAGCTGGACCATCATCATCAGACTTCCTTGGTCTTCGGAAGGCAGAAACGAATTCGGAATGTTTTTGTACAGCAGACCTGCCACGCCCGCAAGCATCACGTACACCACAGCCATCGGCATGCCGCGTTTCAAGACTTTGGCCACCCAACCCTCGTATTTGTACGTACCGCTGGAAAACTTGCGGTTGAACCAGCCGAAAAAGCCTTTCTTCTCTTCGTGATGCCCTTTCGGAACCGGTTTCAGTAAAGTGGCGCACAGAGCAGGCGTGAGCGTCAGCGCAAAGAAAGCTGAAAAACCGATGGCGATGGCCATGGTTGCGGCAAACTGCGTGTAAATCTTGCCGCTCGCGCCGCCGATAAACAGCAAAGGCAGAAACACCGACACCAGAACCGCCGTAATGCCGACAACCGCACCGGAAATCTGTCCCATCGCTTTTTTGGTCGCTTCTTTGGGCGGCAAACCCTCCTCCGCCATAATCCGCTCGACGTTTTCCACCACCACGATGGCATCGTCCACCACGATACCGATGACCAGCACCATGGCAAACATGGTCAAAACGTTAATCGACATGCCCAAAAACCAGATACAAGCGAACGCACCCAATAAAGAAATCGGCACGACAATGGTCGGAATAACCGTATAACGCAGATTTTGCAGGAAGAGATACATCACGATGAACACCAGAACCATCGCTTCAAGCAAAGTATGTACCACTTTTTCAATCGAAATTTTCACGAATTTAGAGGTGTCATACGGTGCTTTCCACTCCAAATCCTGTGGGAAAAAGTGTTGCAGCTGCTCCATTTTTTCGGTAACCGCAGCCGCAGTGGCCATCGCATTGCCCTTGCTGGACAGCATCACCGCCAATCCGACCGCAGGTTCGCCGTTCAGACGGGTGGACGTTGCATATTCCTGACTGCCCAATTCAATCCGCGCAACGTCTTTCAGATAAACGTTCGCACCGCCGGACGTGGCGCGCAGAATGATGTTGCCGAACTGTTCGGGCGTAGAAAGCTGGCCGTCCACGGTAATCGTTGCGGCAATGCGCTGACCCTGAACGTTCGGCAGCGAGCCGAGCGTACCGGCGGAAATTTGTGCGTTTTGCGAGGCAACGGCGGAAGAAATGTCGGCAAACGACAGATTATAGTTTTGCAGCTTCTGCGGATCTGCCCAGATACGCATGGCGCGTTGCGAGCCGAACAAGCGGGCTTCGCCCACCCCTTCGACACGCTGGATTTCCGGCCTGATGGTATTTTCCACATAATCGGCAATATCCGCCGTACCCATGGTTTTGGACGACATCATCAAGACCATCAGAAAATTGGAACGCGATTTGGAAACCATCACGCCGTTCTGCTTCACGGCAGCCGGCAGCAGGGCTTCCACTTGCGACAATTTGTTCTGCACTTCGAGCTGGGCGAAATTTTCGTCCGTGCCCGAATGAAAAGTCAGAGAAACCGAGCCTGCACCGCTGGACGTGGCGTTGGTCTGCATATAATCCAACCCTTCCACACCGTTCATGCTGCGCTCGATAACCGACAATACGCTGTCTTCCAAAACTGTGGCCGAAGCTCCGGGATAAACCGCGCTCAGCGTGATAGTCGGCGCGCCGACCGAGGGATATTGCGATACCGGCATACTGCGGATGCCGATGATGCCCGCCAGAATCACGAAAATCGCAATCACCCATGCGAAAATCGGGCGGTCGATAAAGAATTTTGCCATCGGAACGCTCCTTACTTCGCAGCAGACGCATTTTTCGGCTCTGAAGCCGTCTGCAACCCGGAGGCTGCTTGTTCAGACGGCACTCCGGAAGCGGAAGGCGGCGTCCATTCGCGCACCGTTACTTTTTTCGCGCCCGTCATATCGGCAATCATCAAGCCGTCTGCAATCACCTTGTCTCCCGCCTGCAAGCCTTCGGTAATAATCCAGTTGCCGCCCTGCCGACCGGCCACAACCACCGTACGCGGCGCGAATGTGCCGTCTGCATTCACCACCATCACCGTATCCTGCCCGCCGCGCGTAACCGCCTGCTGCGGCACGACAAAAACATCGGCCACATCCGCCTGCGGCATACGCACGCGTACATACAGATTCGGAATCAGCACATTATCGGGATTCGGCACTTCGGCACGCACTTTCACTTGTCCGGTTGCCGCGTCCACCGTCATATCGGCAAAAATCAGACGGCCTTTATGCGGATAAGGCGTACCGTCTTCCAACAGAATATCGACCTCCATGCCGCCCTTACCGACCGCCCTGACTTTGCCGTCCGCATACTGCCGGCGCAGCTTCATGACATCCGCAGCGGATTGCGTGATGTTCACATACATCGGATTGGTCTGCTGAATGGTTGCCAGCACGGTCGGATCGCCCGCCGCCACCAGGCTGCCTTCCGACACTTTCGCCGCCCCGATTACACCCGAAATCGGCGCACTGATGCGCGAACGGTTCATGCTGATTTGCGCACTTTTTATCGAAGCACGCGCCGCCTCAACCTGCGCGGCCGCTGCACGGCGTGCCGTTACCACCACATCAAACTCCTGACGGCTCACGGCATCGGCCTCCACCAAAGGACGGTAACGTACCAAATCCGCATCAGCCTTGGCCAAATTCGCCTCGGCAGACAGCAAAGCTGCACGCGCACTGTGCAAAGAAGCCTCGTAAGTCGAAGCATCTACCTGAAACAAAGGCTGTCCCGCACGGACAAACGAACCCTCTTGGAACAAACGGCGCTGAATAATGCCGCCGACCTGCGCGCGCACATCGGCCGTTCGGTAGGCTTCCAAACGCGCCGGCAAATCCGCACTCAACGTAACCGTTTGCGGCTGCACCGTAACCACACCCACAGACGGCGGCGGCATTTCCCTGCCCTGCTGCGCAGGCTTACCTGCCGCGCCCTTATTATCCTGACCGCCGCAGGCCGCCAGAGCCAGCATGACCGCCGCCAGCAGAATATTCCGTCCCGCATTTGCGGAAATCACCGAAGGTTTCATTTTTAAAATTCCTTATCTACATACAACGATTAATACAACGATTATTCAGAACATTTTACCAAATTACAAACTGCAGAAAGCCGTCTGCAAATCCGATATAGGGTTTCCGGACGGCTTGAAAACAGGCCTGTCGGATGCTGTCTGCACACCGGGCCTTTTCATGCATCATAAAAATTTTAAAAAACAGGAATTATACATACGAATATGTATGTAATAGAATTAGATTTTCAATTATAATAAATGGTTCCACCAATTAAAAACCTTACACTTACCATCATGCGTAAAACCAAAGCTGAAGCAGAAAAGACCCGCGAACAATTATTACAATCGGCTCTCGACACATTTTTCCAACACGGTGTTTCCAAAACATCTCTGCACATGATTGCCCAAAATGCAGGCGTTACGCGCGGCGCGCTGTATTGGCACTTCAAAAACAAAGAAGATTTGTTTAAAGCCCTGATACAGCATGGCTTCCAAAACTTCCAAACCCTTTTTGCCGAACAAAACGGCAGCAGCAACAGCCTGCGTCAGATTCTGTTGGAACCGTTCGACCGTCTGCAACACAACGAGCAGCAACGCAAGATCTGCATCATTTTAAACACCAAATGCGAACACACAGAAGAAAACAGTGCCATTGTCGCACTTCATCTGCACTATATCGGCTTATGGGAGCAGCATTTCTGCCAACTCCTGAAAAAATGCACCGCCAATGGCGAACTGCCGCCCGAGCTCCATCACGAACGTGCCGCTCAATATCTGTATATGGTTATCTGCGGCATTATCCAAATGTGGCAGCACAAACCGCAAATCAATCTGGACGAAACTGTACCGCCGCTCATTGATGCCGCCGTGTTCACTCTGCAACACAGCCCCCCGATTTGAGAGATACCGTCCCGTAATACCCGAAAAATCATAAAGCCGTCTGCAACTTCGCCCTGTCGGACCTGCAGACGGCTTTATTGCCGGAACCTTTAAAAACGCGGAGTATTCCCACTCCGCGTTTGCCTTTCGGACATTCCTGACACAGATATCTGAACGGTATTATTTCTTATCGTCTTTCACTTCTTCAAAATCGGCATCGACAATATCATCGTCTTTTTTGCCCGAAGCCGCTTCGGCAGACGCACCGCCTTCGGCTTCCGCCTGAGCTTGTGCGTAAACGATTTCGCCCAACTTCTGGCTGGCAACGCCCAAAGCTTCCGCTTTGGCATCGATATCGGCTTTGTCCTCGCCTTTGACGGCTTCTTCTGCGGCTTTCAGCGCGTCTTCGATTTTCGCTTTTTCATCGGCAGCCAGCTTGTCGCCGTGCTCTTCCAGAGATTTTTTCACCGAGTGAATCAATGCTTCGGCCTGATTGCGCGAAGCCACCAATTCGGTCAGTTTTTTGTCTTCTTCGGCATTCGCCTCGGCATCTTTCACCATACGTTCGATTTCTTCTTCACTCAAACCGGAAGAACCTTGAATGGTAATGTTGGCAGCCTTGCCGGTGCCTTTGTCTTTGGCGGAAACGTGCAGAATACCGTTGGCATCAATATCGAACGTTACCTCGATTTGCGGTACGCCGCGCGGCGCAGGTGCAATATCGCCCAAGTTGAACTGACCCAAAGATTTATTGGCCGCCGCACGGTCGCGCTCGCCTTGCAAAACGTGAATCGTTACCGCGCTTTGATTGTCTTCCGCCGTTGAGAAGGTTTGAGAAGCCTTGGTCGGAATTGTGGTATTTTTCTGAATCAGCTTGGTCATCACACCGCCCATGGTTTCGATACCGAGCGACAACGGAGTAACGTCCAGCAACAGCACGTCGTTACGGCCGCCGCCCAATACTTCGCCCTGAATCGCCGCACCCACCGCAACAGCTTCATCGGGATTCACGTCTTTGCGCGGCTCTTTGCCGAAGAAGGCTTTAACGGCTTCCTGCACCTTAGGCATACGGGTTTGGCCGCCCACCAGAATCACATCGTCGATTTCAGACGGCGACAGACCCGCGTCTTTCAAGGCAATGCGGCAAGGCTCGATGGAGCGTTGCACCAAATCTTCTACCAAGGCTTCGAATTTGGCACGGGTGATTTTCTGTACCAAGTGTTTCGGGCCGGTCGCGTCCATAGTAATGAACGGCAGATTGATTTCGGTCTGCTGGCCGCTGGACAATTCGATTTTGGCTTTTTCTGCCGCTTCTTTCACGCGCTGCATCGCCATCGCATCGCCTTTCAGATCGATGCCTTGTTCTTTTTTGAACTCGGCGATGATGTCGTCGATAATACGTTGGTCGAAGTCTTCGCCGCCCAAGAAGGTATCGCCGTTGGTAGCCAGCACTTCAAACTGTTTGTCGCCGTCCACATCGGCAATTTCGATGATGGAGATGTCGAACGTACCGCCGCCCAAATCGTATACGGCAACTTTGCGGTCGCCGCCGGAAACTTTATCCATACCGAAAGCCAAAGCAGCGGCAGTCGGCTCGTTGATGATGCGTTTTACGTCCAAACCCGCGATACGACCGGCATCTTTGGTGGCCTGACGCTGGCTGTCGTTAAAGTAGGCCGGAACGGTAACCACAGCTTCGGTTACTTTCTCGCCCAAATACGCTTCGGCCGCTTCTTTCATTTTACGCAGCACTTCGGCGGAAATCTGCGGCGGAGACAATTCCTTGCCCTGCGCTTTCACCCAAGCGTCGCCGTTGGCGGATTTGACGATTTCGAACGGCATGGTTTCGATGTCGCGCTGAACTTCTTTGTCTTCGAATTTATGCCCGATTAAACGTTTGGCGGCATAAACGGTGTTTTTCGCATTGGTAACGGCTTGGCGTTTGGCCGGTGCGCCGACCAGGATTTCGCCGCCGTCCAAATAGGCGATAACGGAAGGCGTTGTACGCGCGCCTTCGGCGTTTTCAATCACTTTGGTTTGACCGTTTTCGGAAACGGCCACACAAGAGTTGGTTGTACCCAAATCAATACCGATAACTTTTGCCATAATATTTTGCTCCTGAATGTATCAATATAAATAATCTGTATGGGTTTGCAGACGGCTTCGGCATACTGCCTGCGCCGCTGCGTCATGCTCCGCAAGATAAGGTTGTTTGCAGGCTTTTCAAGTGTGGATAAAAAATTTATTTTCTCAAATTTAGAAATTTATATTTTTAAATCAATATGTTATTCTAAAAGGCAAATTCATTGAATATGTGGATAACTTTTCATTGGCCGAATAAGGCCGTCTGAAAACCGGAATAAGGCAACGGTTTGCCGGTATTTCTGCGGTTTATGCCGCGCTGCCATCTTCCGGTTTGTCGTCCGCTTGTGCCACCACCACCATGGCGGGACGCAATACGCGTTCGTTCATGGCATAGCCTTTTTTCAGCACGCGGATAACTGAGTTGGCCTCCTGCTCGCTCGCTTCGGTCTGCATCGCCTGATGTTGGTGCGGATCGAGCTTGTCGCCCTGTTGGGGGTTGATTTCTTTGATGTGCGTGGCATCAAAGGCTTTTTGCAGTTCGTTCAAGGTCATTTGAACGCCCATTTTCAAAGCCTCAAAGTTGCCGCTTTGGTCGAGCAGGGCCATTTCGAGATAGTCTTTGACCGGCAGCATTTCGGCAGCAAATTTCTGTCCGGCGAATTTATGTGCGTTTACCAGCTCTTCCTGATGGCGGCGGCGGAGGTTTTGTTCGTTGGCCAAACCACGCAGCTGTTCGTCTTTCAGACGGCCTTCCAATTCTTCAATCTGCGCCTGCAATTCCTCGTAAGTCGGCGGGGTTTGTTCTTCGGTTTGCACTTCTGCGTTTTCAGCCGCTTCAACTGCCGCTTCGTTGTCGGCGGTCTGCTTGTGTTCGCTCATAGGGTTTCCTTTTTTTGCGGAAAAACGGTGGGAATTTCATAATGCACGCTATATAGGGCCGCAACAGACGGGTTTCAAGCCGTCTGCAGCATAAAAGACCGCCGGAGAACCCGTCCGTGCTTGATTTTGCTGCCGAAACCCCATAAGGTTGATGCCCTACCGACATGCAGACGGCATATGGAAAACAAAATTAAGGAGAACATCATGCAGCAAGCAGGCATACGGGCCGTGGCCGAAACCATGCTGGCGGGTTTCAACAAACACTACCGGCTCTACCGCGAAGCCTCTTCGCAAGCCAAACCGTTATTTGAGCAAGGCAATTGGAAAGGTATCCAGGACTTGTCGGCCTACCGCATTCAGATGTACGACACGCGCGTATGCGAAGCGGCAGAAATTCTGAGGCGGCAGTTCCAGGCAGGACAGCTTCCGGACGAAGCTTGGGCGGAGGTTAAAAAAGAATACATTGCACTTCTGGTCAACCACAAACAGCCGGAATTGGCCGAAACGTTTTTCAATTCGGTTTCCACCAAGGTATTGGACAAATCCTATTTCAACAATAATTTCATCTTTGTCAAACCGGCCATCAGCACCGAATTTATCGACTCCGACCCGCCCGCTTTCCGCGCGTTTTACCCCACACAGTCGGGCTTGCGGCACACGCTGCGGCAAATTCTCTCCCACTTCGGCTGGTCGCTGCCTTTCTGCCGTCCCGCCCGACAGCTTGCCAACGTTCTGCGTGCCGCACGGCGGCATTTCGGCAGCGAGTGGCCCTTGCAGGAAATGAACCTGCAAATCCAAATCTTGTCGTCTGCTTTTTACCGTAACAAATCGGCTTATATTTTCGGCCAAATCATCAACGGCAGCAGCAAACACCCTTTTGCGCTGGCGGTCGCCCACGACGGACAGGGCCGTCTGAATATCGATGCCGCCCTGTTTGATGCCAAACAGATTTCCGTACTGTTCTCCTTTGCCCGCGCCTATTTTCTGGTCGATATGCCGGTACCGAGCGCGTATGTGCGTTTTCTGCGCGAGATGCTGCCGATGCGCTCGGACGGCGATTTGTACACCCTGCTCGGTCTGCACAAACAGGGCAAAAACATTTTCTGGCGGGAATTTACCCAACATCTCCAATATTCGGACGACAAGTTCATTTTGGCACCGGGCGTTAAAGGCTTGGTCATGAGCGTGTTTACGCTGCCTTCCTTTCCTTATGTGTTCAAAGTCATCAAAGACGTGTTCGGCCACAATAAAGATTTCGACCGCGAATATGTTCGGCAGAAATATCTCTTGGTGAAAAAACACGACCGCGTCGGACGCATGGCCGATACTTTGGAATTTTCCAATGTTCCTCTGCCGAAAGCGCGTTGCAGCGAGGATTTTTTGAACGAAATGCGTACCCTCGCGCCCAACCAGATTGAAGAAAACGACGATTGGGTCATCATCAGACACGTGTATATCGAATACCGTTTGAAACCGCTCAATCTGTTTATGCAGCAGGCAACCCCTGCCGAAAAAGCGGCGGCGGTCATCGATTACGGGTTCGCCTTGAAAGAATTGGCCAGCGCAAATATCTTCCCGGGCGATATGCTCTACAAAAACTTCGGTATGACGCGTTTCGGCCGTGTGATTTTCTACGACTACGATGAAATCGAATACATGACCGACTGCAATTTCCGCAAAATCCCGCCTGCACCGAACCCCGAAATGGAAATGTCGGGCGAAGTTTGGTATCCGGTACGCAAAGGCGATGTGTTTCCCGAAGAGTTCGGCCCTTTCCTGCTCGGAGAACCGGATGTGCGGCAGGTATTTATGAAACACCACAAAGACCTGCTGAGTGCCGAATTTTGGCAGGAGAAAAAAGAGCGCGTACAGCAGGGTTTGTTTGACGATTTCTATCCCTACCCGCAGTCGGTACGCTTCCGGCCGGAAGCGACTGCCGAAGGTTTGGTTGACGACACCGATGTGTAAAGCCGTCTGCACATAACAAAACCGTCTGAAACAATCGTTTCAGACGGTTTTTCTGCGGAAAAATCAGTTTGTCCGTTCTTTGAAAGGTTAAGGACGGATTTTCAGACGGCAAGCTGTACCCGATTCTCTGCCTGCCGCATCGGTATAAGCAAAATATGCCTCACCGCGTTTGCCCAAATGCCATTCGCCGCCCTTGCCGTACAAACCGCTGTCGGCCTGATAAAGGCTGCCGGATGCGCTTTCGGCCAGCTTCATCGTTGCGAAACGACCCTTCATTTCCAACAATACCTGCTCGGTATTCAATACTTTGATTTTGACCGTTTCGCCGTTTTCACAAATAAACTCATCGGCACGGGTTTTATATTGCTGCTGCACGCCTTCGGACAGGCGGCCGGCGCAGGCTGCCAGACACAGTGCCGCAACCCCCAAAAACAGCTTGTTCATCTCATACTCCCTTTCTCGTCTTCTGCAAAACCGCATTCGGTTACACCATCACCCGCGTACAAACGGTTTTTGCCATTTCTTGACCGTCCGCACTTGCCAACTGGGTCTGCTTCATGATTCTGCCGTCCAATTTGTCAATCCGCAGGAAAAATTGTTCGCCCGGCTGGCGGCTGCTCAAAACTTTTACCGATATCAAATCATAAGTCCGCAAAGCCGGATTTTCGACCAGCGCGCGGCGCGTGGTTTCGTCATGATCGCGTTGCAGTTTGCCGTCCGTCAGTTGCAAAGTCAGCAGCCGGCTCTCAAACTGCCAAGTCCCAACAGACGGCAGGCGGTAGCCGAACGTATGATTTCCAAATCGGAACAGAATATTGCTCTGCACATCGACTTTACCGTCCGCCGCAAAACGGATACGGTCGCGCGTTTCCGCACCAATATCGGGATACGCGGTATTGCATTGCCATTCGCCGTGCAATTCGGCGGACCGATAAGCGCAAACCGGTGCGGCTGCCGTCAGCAATACCGCCGACAATAATATTGTTTTCATGATTACCGTACCCCGCCTGATGAAGACGCTCCGGCCGATCAAACCGCATCGGCCGCGTGCCAAGGTTTGGCCGCACCCGCATGGAAAGACGGTTTTTCGCCGCCCCACAAAGCTTCGATGTCGTAAAAATCACGCACGGCGGGCAGCATGACGTGAACCAGCAGATCGCCGGCATCGACCAAAGCCCACTCGCCGCTGCCTTCGCCTTCGCTGCTCAAAATCTCGAAACCGGCGGTTTTCAATTCCACAGCCACATTGTTCGCCAAGGCTTTCACTTGGCGCGTGCTGTCGCCGCTGGCGATAATCATGCGGGCAAACAGCGAGGTTTTTTCATGCGTGTCCAGCACCATGATGTCTTTGGCTTTGATGTCTTCCAAAGCATTGACGGCGGTGTCTACCATTTTCTGCAAATCCAGCAATTCCTGTTCGTTCATTTCGTTCTTTCTTTAAAATCAAAAATTAATTATTTGTTCCGTACAGACCGTGCGTCCGAATATAGTCGGCCACTCTGCCGTCCAGCATATCTTCTACGCTTTCGCCGCTTTGCAGACGGCTTCGGATACCGCTGGAACTGATGTTCGTCAAAGGCGCGTTGAGCAGCCGCACACTGCCGTCTGCAAGTGCTCCGCCGAGCCATTCCTGCAACTCGCGCGGCGCGGCGGTCAGCCTGCCGCCTTCGCGTTGGGCAACAACAAATCGAATCTGCCGCACCAAAGTCTGCCATTTTTTCCAAGTATGCAGCTGCAACAGGCTGTCCATCCCGAGCAGCCAGTGCAGTTCGGCCTGCGGAAACTGCTGGCGGAAAATCTGCACGGTGTCAAACGTGTAGGTTGCACCTTCGCGCACAATGTCGCAATCGCTGACGGCAAAACGCGCATCGGCCGCACACGCCAGCTCCGTCATCGCCAAACGGTGTCCGGCTGCCGTTTGCGCGGCGGTTTTATGGTAAGGATTGCCCGCCGGCAGAAAAATGACCGCATCGAGCCGCACTTCGTCGGCAAACGTGCGGGCCATGCGGGTATGACCCAAATGTATCGGGTCGAAAGTTCCGCCGAACAGACCGATTTTTTTCATTGTCAACTTCCCTGAAATTGAGGCTGCCGTTCAGACGGCATCAGTTTTTCCTGCGTCCGTCAACTACCATAGTCAGTTTGCCGGTGGCAGGATCCATTACCATGCCGTGGACGGCAACGCTTTCGGGCATCAGCGGATGTCGGCGGATAATGCCGACCGTATGACGCACACTGTCTTCCACGTCGGAAAAGCCGGTCAGCCAGCCATCGAGGTTGATGCCTGCGTTGCGAAGGGTGGTAAGGCGGTCTTCTGGAATGCCGTGCGTGCCGGCTTTTTCGAGAAACGATTCCGCATTCATGCCGCGCATGCCGCAGTCGTAGTGTGCGATAACCATGATCTCGCTGACTTTCAATTCGAAAACGGCCACCAACAGGCTGCGCATTACCGAACCCCAAGGATGGGACACCAGCGCGCCTGCGTTTTTAATCAGCTTGGCATCGCCGTTTTTCAGACCCAAAGCGTGAGGCAGCAGCTCGACCATGCGCGCGTCCATGCACGATAAAATCGCCAGGCCGCGTTCGGGAAACTTATTGGTGGCAAAACGCTCGTATGCACCGCTGGCAACAAATTCGCGGTTATGCTCCAAAACCCTGTCCAATGCGCTCATTATCCCTTCCTTGATTTGTGTTGCGCCACGATTATACCCGTGCCGCCCGTGCTGCGCATAAAACCTTCGTCTCCGTACGGCTGCAGACGGCCGCATTCGCGCAACAAGCCGTCTGCAGCTTATTCGCCGTCCCGTTCTTCGTCCGGCAGACGGCTGATACGGATACGGTCTATGCGCTGTGCCGTCTTCTCCAAAACCTCGAACCGCCAACCGTAAATATCGGCAGATTCACCCACTTCGGGAATGCTCTGCATTTCCTCCATCATCAAACCGGCCACCGTATGGAATTCCGCATCGTCATCCTGCGGCGGCAAACCCAACTGCGCGGCCAATTCCACATATTCCAACGCACCGTCTACAATCAGATTGTCGCTTTCGGCATTCTCCTGTACGAGTGCCGCCTCCTCGCCACGCTCGAACTCCTCGGGAAACTCGCCGGCAATCGTTTCCAGCAGATCCTTCATGGTTACCATACCGAGCACCGCGCCGAATTCGTCCACAACCAGCGAGTAGTCCGCACTGTTTTTGCGGAACAGCTCGATTGCGTTCAAAGCCGTCGTACTGTCGGGCAGAATCAGAGGTTCGCGCAAGGCTGTTTGAATGTTCAAGCCGCTGCCGTCCAGCAGCTGGCCAAGCAGGTCTTTTTTATTGATATAGCCCAAAGGTTCGTCTACGCCTGCCTTGCCGACTACCAGCAGGCGGCTGTACGGCGTGTTACGCAACTGCTGTTTCTGTTCTTCTTTACTCTGTGAAATATCCAGGCGTTCGATGTCGCGGCGCGGAATCATCACGCCCAAAATCGGCCGTTCGGCCAAAGTCAGCACGCTGCGGATCATGGATTTTTCGTTTTCTTCAAACCGGTCTTCGCCTTCGTTCCCTTTCTTGCCTGCCGCCGCCAGCACACTGTCGCGGATGCCCATCATGCCGAGCACGTTTTCCGCCGTACGCTGCCGCCAGGAACTGCTGATATAGTCGTTGCGGCGGGTATTTCTCTGCGAAATCTGGTTGAACAGTTCGATCAGGATCGAGAAACCGATAGCGGCGTAGAGATAGCCTTTCGGAATATGGAAACGGAAAGCTTCGGCAATCAGACTGAAACCGATCATCAGCAAAAAGCCCAAACAGAGCATCACCACGGTCGGATGCCGTTCGACAAAATCGGTCAAGGGCTTGCTCGCCCACAGCATCACCGCCATCGCCACCACTACCGCCGCCATCGCCACCACGATATGGTCGACCATCGCTACGGCAGTAATCACCGAATCAATGGAAAATACCGCATCCAGCACCAAAATCTGTGCAACAACGCTCCAAAACGGAACGTGCTTTTTATGAGAGTCAGCCACAGCGAAATGGTTTGCTCCTTCCAGGCGTTCGTGCAGTTCGGTGGTTGCCTTATATAAAAGAAACAAACCGCCCGCCAGCATAATCAGGTCTTTGCCGGACACCGCCCACGACGAAACATGAAACAGCGGTGCCGTCAGCGTCATGATTTGCGCCATAAAAGCCAGCATGACAATCCGTATCAGCACGGCAAGGGTCAGGCCGACCTGCCGCGCACGGTCCCGCAGCTTGGGCTTGACCTTGTTGGCCAAAATCGCCACAAACACCAGATTGTCCACGCCCAGTACGACTTCCAACACCAAAAGCGTTGCAAAACCAATCCACGTATGCGGATCGGCCAACCAAGAAACGTCCATCTTCCTTCTTCCTGCCTAGCAAGCACGGTCAAAATACAGAGCCACACCGCAACGGGTTGCCATGTTTTCCAAATACGCACGGGTTTTCGGTGCGAATACCGCTCCCTCCACCATGGTCAGATTACGCAAAACGGGAAACAGCAGAATATCCTCCATGCCCGCTCCGATGCCGTCTGCAAACTGTTCCGACCGCAGCAGCGCATCTGCTTCCGCCAAATCGGCATCCAGCTGCCTCAGGTATTCGCCAGTTTGCGCCATCAGGTCGGCAAAGTTTCCTGCCGTTTGCTCTTTCTTGGCAACGAAATAATCTATTGCCGCCTGCGTCGCAAATTCCGGCAGCCCCAATCCGATGCAGCGTGGAAAAAGCAGTTTGCCGGCATATGCCGACACACGATCGAGCCACTCCTGCACTTGGAGCCTCACTTCCCGACGCAGACGGATGCCGTCTGCAAGTCCGTCCAAAAAATGCACGATATCCAGGCTCTCACCCATATAAACGCCTTCGGACTTCTGCAAAACCGGCAGCTGCTTCACGCCGATCATTGCCAACGGCGTTGCCTCGTCGTCCGAGAGCAGGACTACCTCTTCCACAACCATACCGCGCAAAGCGGCGGCCATACGCGCCCGCACGCAAAACGGACAGTGATCGTAAATATACAATTTCATTTTGTTTTATTCCAAAAACAGAAAGCAGCCGGCTCAAAGCAGGCTGCTTGCAAATAACGGGAAACGGCTGTACAACGATGGAAAATATGCTCCGAACTGCTGTCCATACCGTTTCTCCAAATCACTAAAACCGTGTATTTTAACAGATTTGCAAAAGCGTTCAAGACAAGCACGCAACCGGGACACCTATGCCGTCTGCAGCTTTTATCCGCCCGGACAGACGGCATCAGACACCGCCGTCCGCCCACAAAGCCTGAAACGCCTTCACCGCCGCTTCCGGATGTTCTGCTTCGGTTACCGCCCGTACCACCGCCAAAGACGACACGCCCGTTTCCAACACTGCCCTCGCATTGTGCAAATCGATGCCGCCGATGGCCACCACGGGCGTATCGCCTGCTTGGCGGACATATTCGCGCAGCCTGCCCAAGCCCTGCGGCCCGCTTTTCAGGACTTTGGTCGTGGTCGGAAAAATCGCACCGCTGGCCACATAACTCGGCCCTACCGACAAAGCGCGGTTAAGTTCGGCAACCGAATGCGTACTGACACCCAAACGCAAACCGGCCTCGCGAATCAGTGCAACATCGGCACCGTCCAAGTCTTCCTGCCCCAAATGCACGCCGTATGCGCCCGCCTCGACGGCTTCGCGCCAATAATCGTTGATAAAAAGCTGAGTCGGACTGCGGCTGCAGACGGCAACGCAGCGTTCAATCTCGCTCCGCAGCTCGCGTCCTTGCAGAATTTTGTTGCGCAACTGCACGGTATCGACACCGGCGGCAACCATTCTTTCCACCCAGTCGGCAGTCGGCACTACGGCATAAAAACGCAAAGGCACGCGCAGGGGCGCGAAAGCAGCTTCGGCAGTCATCTCAATCTTTCGGTTTGCAAATATTGAAATTATAATATCGTTTGCTGCGGCAAAGTTTACATTTGTAATAAAACGGTAACATTGGCTTCCTATAATCAGTTCCGTTTCCAACCAATCCGACAAGGAAAACGCATCATGGCTCAGACGAATACCGTCCCGCGCCCTATGTATAAAACCAATCTGGCTTTCGCCGTCATGCTCATCGGCATGGTCGGCTATTTCATTTTCTGGGGCTTGGGCTACACCAACCACAACCACCCCACCCTCTTCATTCTCGCCACTCTGTTCGGCGTGTTTATGGCATTCAATATCGGGGGAAACGATGTCGCCAACTCCTTCGGCACTTCGGTCGGCGCAGGCACGCTGACTATTCCGCAGGCACTGATGGTGGCCGCCGTCTTTGAAGTAAGCGGTGCGGTCATCGCAGGCGGTGCAGTTACCAAAACCATCAAAAGCGGCATTGTCAATATGTCGTCGCTGCCGATTAATCCGATGGACTTTGTATATGTGATGATGGCGGCACTGCTTGCAGCGGCATTATGGCTGCTGTTTGCCACCAAACGGGGGCTGCCGGTTTCGACAACACACGCCATTATCGGCGGCATTGTCGGCAGCTCGATGCTTTTAGGCTACCTGATGACCGGCAGCGCAGACGGTTCGCTGTCCCTGGTCAAATGGAATGCAATCGGTTCGATTGCCGTATCTTGGGTACTGTCGCCCGTACTGGGCGGTTTGGTATCGTATTGCGTCTTCTCGCTGGTCAAAAAAAATGTTTTGGACTACAACAAACGCGTAGAAGAACAGCTCAAACAAGTCAAGGCCGAGAAAAAAGCCTATAAAGAAGAACACCGCCTGCGCTTCGAAGCTTTACCGGAACAAGAAAAAATCGAAGCGGCTTCCGCCATGGCACGGGATGCCCAAATCTATAACGAACCGGATTTCGACCCGAACGAACTGGAATCCGACTACTACAAAGGCCTGCACGAAATCAGCCGACGCAAAGCCGATATCGACACATACAAAGCCCTGCATTCATGGGTACCGGTGATTTCTGCCATCGGCGGCATGTCAATTGCCACCATGCTGATTTTCAAAGGCTTGAAAAACCTGGATTTAGGCCTGAGCGAACTGGCCAGCTACGTTACCATTCTGATGGTGGGTGCCGGCATCTGGCTGGCCACTTTCATCTACGCAAAAACCCTGAAACGCAAAGACCTGGCAAAATCCACCTTCCTGATGTTCTCATGGATGCAGGTCTTTACTGCCGCCGGCTTCGCATTCAGTCACGGTGCCAACGACATTGCCAATGCCATCGGGCCGTTTGCTGCGATTATGGACGTGCTGCGTACGGGAGATATGGGAGCGGTTGCTCCTATACCGCCTATCGTACTGCTGACCTTCGGCATCGCCTTGGTGGTCGGCCTGTGGTTTATCGGCAAGGAAGTCATTGCCACGGTCGGCACGAATCTGGCGGAAATGCACCCTTCGTCAGGTTTCAGTGCCGAATTGTCGGCGGCCTCGGTCGTCATGGCTGCCTCCCTGCTCGGTCTGCCGGTTTCCAGCACGCATATTCTGGTCGGCGCGGTTTTGGGCATCGGACTGGTCAACCGCAATGCCAACTGGAAGGCAATGAAACCGATTGCCATGGCTTGGATCATCACCCTGCCAGCCGCCTCCCTGCTGGCCGTCATCTGTTTCTTCATTCTGCGGTCTGTATTCGGCTGACCGGCTCCGCATTTGTGATGCCGTCTGCAACTTTGCTGCAGACGGCTTTTTACGCCATATAACTTTTACTTCTAGAAACCTCAGAATACATTCTTTCACAAACGGCACAGGAATCCGTATCATCGGCTTTCCAAATAATTTCCTGAAAGAAACAAGATGTCCCGCCTGACCGTACACACACCGGAAACCGCCCCTGAAGCAGCCAAGCCGCGTGTTGAAGCCGCATTGAAAAACAACGGATTCCTGCCGAACTTAATCGGCGTGCTGGCCAACTCTCCCGAAGCATTGGCCTTCTACCAGGAAGTCGGCAAACTCAACGGCAACACCTCCCTGAATGCAGGAGAACGCGAGGTCGTACAAATCATTGCCGCTAAAACCAACGAGTGCGGTTTCTGCGTAGCCGGACATACCAAATTGGCCACTTTGAAAAAACTCTTGTCCGACAATGCAATCGCCGCCAGCCGTGCCGTTGATGCCTCCGCCTTTGAAGACGGCAAACTGTCTGCCTTGGCCGACTTTACCATTGCCGTCATGACAGACAAAGGAGCAGTTTCCGATGCCTCCTTACAGGCATTTTTCAATGCCGGTTACAGCCAGCAACAGGCAGTGGAAGTGGTTTTGGGCGTAGCATTGGCCACTTTGTGCAATTACACCAACAATTTGGCGCAGACCGAAATCAATCCCGAATTGCAGGCCTTTGCCTGACCCGACAGGCCGTCTGCACGTTTTTCAGACGGCCTTTTCACACCCTTTGGAGATTCCCATGCCGCACACCGCACTGCACGAACGCGTTGCCGAACTGGTACAGCGACAACTGCTGCCCCTGGTTGAAGACATCGACCGAAAAGGCCTTTATCCGAAAGAATTTATGCATGCCTTGGGCGGTATCGGCGGTTATGCCTCGCTTGGTACGGCAGAAGAAGGCGGCTCGGATTCGGGTCTGTTCGCCCAAATCGGCGTTATCCGCGAAATCGGCAAAGTATGCGGTTCTACCGCGTTTTCCGTCTGGTGCCAAAGTGCCTGCGCCTGGTATCTGCACAAAACGCCGAACACGGCGGTCAAACGCTATCTGCCCGACATTTTAAGCGGTAAAACGCTGGCCGGAACCGGTATGTCGAACACGGTCAAGCATTTGGCCGGTATCGAAGAGCATTTGTTGCAGGCAGAAAAAACCGAAGGCGGCTACATCGTAAACGGACTGCTGCCGTGGGTATCCAATTTGGGCGACGACCATGTTTGGGCAAACACCGCGCAAATCGGCAACAGCTACGTCATGTTTGTTACCGGCGGCGGCCGCGAAGGTGTCGAACTGGTTCCCACCCCCGAATTCTGCGCCTTGGAAGGCACGCGCACTTTTGCCGTCAAGTTAAACAATGTTTTCGTTCCGGATGAAGACGTTTTGGCACATCCCGAACAGTTTGCCGATTATATAAAATCCATCAAAGCGGGCTTTATCCTGCTTCAAATCGGTATCGGCGCAGGCATCATCGACGGCTGCATTCAAGACATCGCCTTGGCCGATGTCGGCTGCGAAACCAACTGTTTTTTGGAAAACGGCAAAGCGGAACTATCCAAACGCCTGGAACGTTCATGGCTTCAGACCGGCCAATTGGCCGAAGCAGCGTGGTCGGGCGAAGCCAATATGCTGGAAACACTGCAACTACGCCTAGCCGCCTCCGAATTGAGCCTGACCGCCGCCCAATCCGCCGTACTGCACGCCGGTGCGAAAGGCTATCTGCTTTCCAGCCCCGTCCAACGCCGCCAGCGCGAGGCCGCGTTTGTCGCCATTGTTACACCTTCCGTCAAACATCTCCGCCGCGAAATCAGCGAATTGGAATTTATGAGTGAAGGCGAGTTTTCTATTTGAAACCGATTCAAATAAAACTCAAATCGGGCTTCAGACACCGATAACAAGGGAATTGCGGACGGCGTATTTCGAATGCCGTCTGCAAAATAATACCAACTACCCGGAAAACCCTATGAATACTTTATCCGTCCGTAATTTATCACTAGGCTACGAAGAACAAGGCCGTCTGAAAACCATCCTGCAAGATTTTTCGCTCGACATCGCATCGGGCGAACTGGTCAGCCTGCTCGGTCCCAGCGGTGTGGGCAAATCTTCTCTGTTACGCGTAATCTCGGGCTTGAAGTCGGCATTGTCAGGCAGCGTATCGCTCGGCGGTGAAACCGTCGTCCGTCCGCATCCGCGCATCGGTTTTATGTTTCAAACCGCCGCCCTACTGCCTTGGCTGAACGTACGCGACAATGTGGCATTCGGCCTGAACTTCAAACACCAGCCCGTCATCGGCAGACAGGAAATGCAACACCGTGCCGAAGAGGCTTTGGAAGATGTCGGCCTGACACACGCCGCAGACAAATATCCGTCCGAACTTTCCGGCGGTATGGCTCAGCGCGTGTCCCTTGCTCGGGCCATCGCCCGCCGCCCGCAACTTTTATTATTGGACGAACCGTTTTCCGCACTGGATGAAATCATCCGTACACAGATGCAGGAACTTCTTCACCAAATTGTTCGCAAATACCGTACTGCCGCCGTTTTGGTTACGCACGACATCGATGAAGCCCTACTGGTTTCCGACCGCATCGTACTCATCGGCGGCACACCCGGCCGAACGGTGGGCACTTGGCAGCCCGAAACACCCTTTCCCCGTGAAAACAGACTGTTAGAAATGAGCGCACTGCGCATAGCCATCCTGCAAAACCTGAAACAGGCACAACAGCATAACACGCAGACCAAAACGGTTGATTTTGTAATTTGATTTCCGTCTGCCGTTTTACAGACGGCCGGGACGGTTTGGTAATAACCGATTCCGAATAATTGGCAAAGAATATCCGATATGCATACCCGCCGCGATTTTTTAAAACTTTCCGCCCTCTTCGGCGCAACAGCCGCCCTGCCCCTGCTGCAAGCCTGTTCGCGCCGCGCCGCAGCATCACCCGATGCACCGCTCACCATCGGCTACCTGCCGATTTTGGATGCCTCTCCGCTTTTAGTCGCACACGGCCTGGGACTGTTCGAACAGGCAGGCGTGGCAACAGTAAAGCCCGTCCTGTTCCGCTCTTGGGCAAGCTTGGTGGAAGCGTTTTTAAGCGGACAAGTCAATCTGATACACGTTCTGTCGCCGATGAGCGTGTGGATGCGCTACGGCAGCCGTGCACCCGTGCGCGCCCTAATGTGGAACCATACCTGCGGCTCCGCACTCACCGTCCGCCCAGACCTACGCGAACTGCGCGACTTGCAGGGTCAGACCGTTGCTATACCGTTTTGGTATTCGATACACAACATCATCGTCCAACAGATGCTTCGCCACGCCGGTTTGCAGGTCGTCGAAAAAAATCCGCAGGCAGGGCAAGTCCGTCTGACCGTGATGCCGCCCTCCGACATGGTGGCCGCACTGGCCTCCAAACAGATTGCCGGCTTTATCGTTGCCGAGCCGTTTAACGCGCTGGCGGAAGCCAAAGGCGTGGGCAAAATCCTGCGTTTTAGCGGCGACATCTGGCGCGAACACGCCTGCTGTCTGACCATGATGCACGAACACAATATCCAAAACCGCCCCGAATGGGTGCAGCGCGTCATCAACAGTCTCGTTCAGGCAGCCGCGTGGGCAAAAAACCACCGCGCCGAAGCCGCCGCGCTGCTGGCGAAACAGGGCGTACAAAAATACACCCCGCACGATGCCAAAGTATTACGCGCCGTGTTACAACCCGAACCTGTCGTGTGGGCGAAATACGAGCGGGACGGCGCGATACGCCACCGCGATTGGCAGCAGCAACGCATTGATTTTCAGCCTTATCCGTTTCCGTCTTACAGCGAATTGCTGATTAAACTACTGAAAGAAACCCATTTGGCGGGCGTGAACACCTTTTTGCAGGAATTGAATCCCGCCGAAGCCGCTCAGGAATTGTTTGACAGCCGTTTTGTAGAACAGGCTTTGCAGCAGAACGGTTTGATGCAGACGTTTGGACTGAACGCGCTGACGCGGCAAGAAACGTTTGCACTTTAAATAAGCTGCCTGAAACCATTAAAGAAAGAGAAATACGATGAAATCCAAACATTATTTTCACGGCGGCACGGGATTGCTGCTGCTGTTGGCAGCGTGGCAACTGGGTGCTTGGCTGTTAGCACAAACCCTGCCGCTTGCCAATCTGCTGGCGCCCGCCGCCGCGCTGGGCAGCCTGAGCACCCTGATTGCAGACGGCACTTTGTGGCCTCATATTTGGGCAAGTTTGCAAAGGGTGGCAGTGGGGCTGCTGTGTGCCTTGGCGGTGGGCGTGCCACTCGGTTTCGCGCTGGGTTTGTCGCCGCGCACGGAGCAGACACTCAATCCGCCGTTCCAGTTTTTACGCATGATTTCGCCTTTGTCGTGGATGCCGGTGGCGGTGATGCTGTTCGGCATCGGCGATGCCCCTGTGTATTTTCTGTTGGCGTTTGCAGCGGTGTGGCCGTTGATGCTGAACACGGCTTCGGGCGTGCGCCACATCAATGCGCAATGGTTGGAATTGGGGCGTTCGCTGTCGGCAACGAAATCGGAAATGCTGTTGAAAATCATGCTGCCTGCGGTGGTGGGCGATATTCTGAACGGGCTGCGGCTGGCGATTGGCATTGTGTGGGTGGTGCTGGTGCCGTGCGAGATGCTGGGCGTAAACGAGGGCTTGGGCTATTTTATTTTGGACACGCGCGACCGTTTGGCCTATTCGGAACTGATGGCGGCGATTGTGCTGATTGGCATCATCGGCTGGGGCTTGGACGCGGCTGCGCGGGCGTTGGGGAGATGGTGGCAATACCGCTGAACGTTTTCCGGCAAGCATCTCGCCGGTCGGACGCTCCGCAATACGAACCGCAAACAAAAGCCGTCGCAGCACTCCGGGCTGCAGACGGCTTTTGAAACAGCGAATCAAGGATACATGATTACCGCATAAGCCGAATGATTGTGAATGGATTCGAAATTTTCGCTTTCCACCACAAAACTTTCCACCCGCTTATCGTCGCGCAGAGCAACAGCAATGTCGCGGACCATGTCTTCGACAAATTTAGGATTCTCGTAAGCACGTTCGGTAACGTATTTTTCATCGGGGCGTTTGAGCAGGCCGTAAAGCTGGCAGGAAGCTTGGTTTTCCACCAAATCAATCAGCTCTTCGACTTGTACGGTTTCGCTGCCGCTGCCGTTTACGGTAAGGGTAACGTGCGAACGCTGGTTATGCGCGCCGTATTGGGAAATTTCTTTGGAACACGGGCACAGGCTGGTTACCGGTACCAAAACTTTCAGCGTATGGCGGTAGATGCCGTCTGCAAACTCGCCGCAAACGGAAACATCATAATCCAGCAGCGATGTAATGCCCGAAACCGGCGCGGTTTTGCGGCGAAAAAAAGGAAACGACACGCTGATCTTACCAGAATCCGCATTCAACAGATCCAGCATTTTCCGCGTCAGGTTTTTCAGCTCGGCCGCACCGAACGGCGCGGTTTGCTCTTCCATCAGAGCGACAAATCGCGACATATGCGTGCCTTTCTGATCGGCAGGCAGGCTCACGGTCATGGTCAGACGGGCAACGGTCGGCTGTATGCCGTCTGCAGTATCAAGCGTAATCGGGAAACGTAAATCCTTAATACCGACCTGGTTAATCGGCATATTGCGCAGGTCTCTGCTGCTTTGCACGTCTGCAATGGCGGTCATGCGAAGGTATCCTTTATGTATATGTGTGTGAACGGCCCGAGCCTTGTTTTTACAGGCGCAAGTATATAGACCGAACGCCCGACGGGCAATCGCCGTCAAATTGAGAATAACTATACTTCGGAAGCAACAGACTATGGCTGCCTGCCGACCGTGTTGTCAGCCCTTTGCAGACAGCCTAAAATAACGCGGCATTTCAAGGAGAACGCCATGCCCTACCGCTTTGCAACCGAAGCCATCCATTCGTCTTACGACTGTACCGAACACCACCGCGCCGTCATGCCGCCGATTTACCAAAACTCGATGTTTGCATTGAAAGAAATCGGCGAATCCGTTCCTTTCCGCTATTCCCGCCTGAGCAACCCGACCCGCAAGGTTTTGGAAGACACGGTTGCCGCTCTCGAAGGCGGCACGGCCGGTTTCGCTTTTGCCAGCGGCATGGCGGGCATCGACTGCGTTTTCCGTACATTCCTGCGCCCGGGAGACACGATTGTCGCCGTCAGCGATATTTACGGCGGCAGCTACGATTTGCTGACCGAAGTGTACGCACAATGGGGCGTGAACGTTGTATTCGCCGATTTGAGCCGCCCCGAAAACCTCGACCGCGCCTTGGCCGAACATCAAAATGTGAAGATGGTTTGGCTGGAAACACCGTCCAACCCGCTGCTGCGCTTGGTGGACATCGAAACGCTGGCCGCCAAAGCCAAAGCCGCTGGCGCACTGGTCGGCATCGACAACACTTTCGCCACACCCTATCTGCAAAATCCGCTCGCACTGGGCTGCGACATTGTCTTCCATTCGGCAACCAAATACCTTTGCGGCCATTCCGATGTTTTGATGGGCATTGTCGTCGTGAAAAATCAAACGCTCGTCAAACCGCTGCAAAACATGATGGTGAACACCGGCGGCGTGGCCGGTCCGATGGACTGCGCGCTGGTATTGCGCGGCATCAAAACCCTGTCCGTACGCATGGAACGCCATTGCGAAAACGCCTTGGAACTGGCGCGCCGCCTGGAACGGCACCCTGCCGTCGAACGGGTTTACTATCCCGGCCTGCCGTCCCACGAACACCACGAACTCGCCCTGCGCCAAATGCCGAAAGGACGCGGCGGCGTGGTCAGCGTTTTGTTGAAAAACGACAGTAAAGAAGCCGCCAACAGCGTTATCAAAAATATGAAACTGGTTAAAATGGCAGCCAGCCTGGGCGGCGTGGAAAGCCTGGTCAACCACAGCTACTCGCAGTCGCACAGCGGCGTGCCGCACGATGTCAAAACCACCGCAGGCATCCGCATGGGGCTTCTGCGCTTCTCGGTCGGCATCGAAGACATCGAAGATATTTACCAAGACATTGCCGCCGCACTCGATACCACCCTGTAAACTACAAGCCGTCTGCAACACCTGCAGACGGCTTCCGATACGCCAATGATGCCATGAAACAGCCGCCTCACACCCACTACGACAATCTGAAAGTCCCCCCCGATGCCACAGACGAAGACATCCGTACCGCCTACCGCCGCCTGTGCAGGCAATACCACCCCGACTGCAAACCGGCAACACCCGATGCCGAACGCATCATTCGGCTGATTAATCAAGCCTACGCCGTTTTGAGCAACCCCGAAAGCCGCCGTGCACACGACAAATGGATTGCCGAACAGCAAACCGTCCTGCGCGAAGAACGTATCGGCAGCCCGATGCCGAAAGACTACCGGACACCCGAAGCCGACATTTCCCTGAAAATCATACTGGCAATTACCGCCGCCGTACTGCTGCTGATAATGGCAAGCACATATTGGAACGGCTTGTAAAGGCCGCCGGTATCTCAAAACAGCTGCAGACGGCATCGGAACCGCTGTTTCAAATTCCCGGTTTTACCGTCTGCACACACTGCAATCATATATCAACCATCCGACCCCGCCTCTTACACACCATGACCTACCGCACCGTCAATCTCCTGCTGCTGGCAGTCGGCATTGTCTGTTCTGCCGCATCGTTTTTCGCCCAATACGTTTTACTGCTCAACCCTTGCCCGCTATGTATCGTACAACGCCTCTCCGTTTTGTCGTTCACACTGGCAGCCGCCCTCTCGCTTCTGCTGCCGACACGCAAAACCGCCGCACGCCGTACCGCCACACTGCTGATGAGCCTGCCCGCACTATGGTGCGGAACTGTCGCCGCATACCAGCTTTGGCTGCAATCACTGCCATCCGACCTGCGTCCGAGCTGCGGCGCGCCGTGGACATTCCGTCTGCGCGAATGGCCCTTGTTCGACTACTGGGAATTCGCCGTACGCGGTTTGGGCGACTGCGGTACACGCGAATGGCTGTTCGGCCTGCCCCTTCCTGTATGGAGTCTGCTGTTTTCCGCTGTTGTACTGGCAGGCACATGGACGGCCCTGTTCAAATGCCGCCCGTGATACCGACAAACACCGACACTCAGGGCACAATCACCGTAAATACATACGCAGCCAGATTAACCAACAAAACAATACCGTACATCATATTCGTCCGCCCCTGGTTCAAAGACAGCATGACCACAAATGACGATAAAGCCAACAGTATCATCGACTTGAAATCCAAACCCAAAACTACCGGAACATCGTACATCAAACAAACAAACACAACAGCCGGAATCGTCAGTCCGATACTGGCCAAGGCAGAACCCAAAGCCAGATTAATACTGGTTTGCAGCAGATTACGCCGGGCCGCCGCGACAGCAGCCAAGCCTTCCGGCATCAGCACAACTGCCGCAATAATCACCCCGACCAATGCTTGCGGAGCTCCCCAATCCGCCAGAACAGCCTCCACAGTCGGCGACAGTGATTTGGCCGACAATACCACAATCACCAAACAAATCAGCAGAAAACACAAACTGGTCAGAGCTGCCCCCCAAGATGGAGGTGCGGCATGCCCTTGATGCACCACCCCCTCCGGCAGAAAATAATCACGATGCCGAACCGTCTGCATCAGCATAAACGAGATATACAGCACCAAACTGACCACTGCCACAAAAACCATCTGCTCGGTACTGTAGGTCGGACCCACAGTACTGGTAGTAAAGTTCGGCAACACCAGAGTCAAAACCAAAATCGACACCAAGGTTACCAGCGCAGTACTGGCAGACTTCTTACCGAAAAACTGCTCATAGTGCTTCAAGCCCCCCACCATCAGACACAAACCCAAAATTCCGTTAAGAATCAGCATGATGGCAGCAAAAACCGTATCTCTTGCCAATTTTGCCGCACTGTCTCCCCCCGCAATCATCAGCGATACAATCAATGCCACCTCAATGACCGTAATCGCCAATGCCAGAATAATCGTACCGAACGGTTCCCCCACTCTATGCGCCACAATTTCCGCATGATGCACGGCCGACAACACGCAGCCCACCAGCAGCAAACCGCTAGCCGTCTGCAGCCAGCCGCTGCTTCCGATACCGAAAAAATAAAGCACCCATGCCGCCAAGGGCAACACCAGCGATAACAGTTCAGGAAGACGGTACCTTTTGTACTTATACTTCAACATAAAAAAATCCCCTCGACAATCTGCATGACCACCAAAATCAATAAAAATGACAGATTGTAATTAAATTTGCAATTAATCTCATCAATTAAAACATACCGGCAGGCATTCCGCCCCGAATCAGCATCAAACCGCCCGACTCCGCCCGCTTAACACCTGCTTGCTGTATAATCTGCAACGATTTTCACCATACCGACTTCAAAGGAACCATCATGATTGATCCTATCTCCGCCCTGTCTCCGCTGGACGGCCGCTACGCCAAATCCGTAGAAGCCCTGCGCCCGATTTTCTCCGAATACGGCCTGATGAAAGCCCGTGTGAAAGTTGAACTGAACTGGCTCAAAGCATTGGCCGCCGAACCGAAAATCGCCGAAGTACCCGCATTCAGCGACTTTACCGTTGCCGAAATCGACCGCGTTATCGCCGGATTTTCGCTGGAAGATGCCGCCGCCGTGAAAGCCATCGAAGCCACCACCAACCACGACGTAAAAGCCATCGAATACTGGTTGAAAGAACGTTTTTCAGGCGTGCCAGAAGTGGCCGCCGCCAGCGAATTCATCCACTTCGCCTGCACCAGCGAAGACATCAACAACCTTTCCCATGCCCTGATGCTGCAAGAAGCACGCGAAGCCGTGTTGCTGCCGAAGCTGGCCGAAATCACCGCCAAACTCACCGAAATGGCGCACAACTTAGCCGCCGTGCCGATGATGAGCCGCACCCACGGCCAACCCGCCACACCTTCCACCTTGGGCAAAGAAATCGCCAACGTCGTTTACCGCCTGCAACGCCAAATCAAACAGCTTGCCGCACAAGAATTCTTAGGCAAAATCAACGGCGCGGTCGGCAACTACAACGCCCACATGGTTGCCTACCCCGACGTAGATTGGGAAGCGCATTGCCAAACATTCGTCGAGCAATCGTTGGGCCTTACCTTCAACCCCTACACCATCCAAATCGAGCCGCACGACTACATGGCCGAGTTTTTCCAAACCCTCAGCCGCATCAACACCATCTTAATCGACTTCAACCGCGACGTATGGGGCTACATCTCCCTCGGCTACTTCAAACAAAAAGTCAAAGCAGGCGAAGTAGGCAGCTCCACCATGCCGCACAAAGTCAACCCCATCGACTTCGAAAACTCCGAAGGCAACTTGGGCATGGCCAACGCCGTGTTGGGCTTCCTTTCGGAAAAACTGCCTGTTTCCCGCTGGCAGCGCGACCTCACCGACAGCACCGTGCTGCGCAACATGGGCGTGGGCGCAGGCTACACCGTGCTGGGCTTGGTCGCACACCTGCGCGGCCTGAACAAACTGGAAGCCAACCCCGCCGCCTTGGCCGCCGACTTGGATGCCACTTGGGAACTTCTGGCCGAACCGATCCAAACCGTGATGCGTCGCTACGGTGTAGCCAATCCGTATGAAAAACTGAAAGATTTGACTCGCGGCAAAGACGGCATCACGCCTGAAGTGCTGAAAGTGTTTGTCGAATCGCTGGACATCCCCGCCGATGCCAAACAACAGCTACTGGCTCTAACCCCTGCGCTGTATGTGGGCAAAGCCGAAGAATTGGCGAAACGGGTTTAAGCGTTCAAACACACAAAAGGCCGTCCGGATTCAGACGGCCTTTTGTATTCCGATTTACGCCTTTTTCACAAATTCGGATTTCAAGTTCATCGGACTACCGTCGATTTTGCAGCCGATATTGTGATCGCCTTCCTGCAAGCGGATACTTTTGACTTTGGTGCCTTGTTTGATAACCAAGGAAGAACCCTTAACTTTCAAATCTTTAATCAAAACAACCGTATCGCCGTCTGCAAGCGGTACGCCGTTGGCATCTTTTACCTGCAAAATCTCTTCCGCACCGGCGGCTTCGCCTTCCTGCCATTCATGGCTGCATTCCGGACAGACGAGCTGTACGCCGTCGTGGTAAGTATATTCGGATTGGCATTGCGGACAAGCCGGATAACTCATTTCGTGTTCCTTTTATCGTTACATGAGCAAAAAAACAGATTATAACAAATATGCGGACGTGAAAAGCCGTCTGCATTCGGGTTGCAGACGGCTTCGTCGGCCGGAAAATTATTCGTACACTTTCAACAGTTCGACTTCAAATACCAACACGGCATTCGGCGGAATCACGCCGCCCGCACCGCGTGCGCCGTAGCCCATTTCCGGTGGAATGGTCAGCTTGCGTCTGCCGCCTTCCTTCATGCCGCCGAAACCTTCGTCCCAGCCTTGAATCACCTGTCCGACACCCAAAGTAATCGTCAGCGGCTGACGGCGGTCGATGCTGGAATCGAATTTCGTTCCGTCTTCCAACCAGCCGGTGTAATGCACGGTAATTTCCTTACCTTTTTCAGCTTCTCTGCCTTGGCCGATTTGCAGTTCTTCGATTTTCAAAGACATATTCATTCCTTTTAACAATGTGTTTGACGTTTGGTCCGCACAATCAAAAAGCCTGTCTCCCCGTTACGGAAAACAGACTTTGCAGACGGCCTTAACGCTTGGCAAAACCCTGTTCTTTCAAAAAGTCTGCCATTTCGGGGCGGACTTCCTTACCCAAAACCGCGCCGATTTGCTGCGCCCAATCGGAATCCACGCCGCGCCCCTGATAATACTCTTTCACCACGCCGTTAAACACCTGCAAATCCTGTTCGGAAGCGGCTTGATAGGTGTTTTCAGATACCACAACCGACAAGGGCAGGCGCGGACGTTGCGCGGTTTCCTGATTCGGATGCCCCAAGCACACGCCAAACAAGGGCACAACGTGCTCCGGAGTTTGCAGCACTTCGCGCACTTTCGCCATATCGTTGCGCAAACTGCCGATATAGACCGCACCCAAACCGAGCGATTCGGCAGTCAGCACCACATTTTGCGCCATAATGCCGGCATCAATCGCACCAATCAGCGTTACTTCCGTCCAATCGGTCTGCACCTGCGGTGCCAGCGCGTGGTGGCGGCTGGAATCCATACAGAACACCAGATATTCGGCACAATGCTCGACATAAGCATGACCGCCGCCACCCATCGCGGCAGACACGGCACGCAGTGCCTGGCGTTTAGCTTGGTCGGTTACGCGGATAATGCTGACATTGTGCAGATAGCTGGAAGTGGAGGCAAACAGGCCTGCGGTCAAAACCGCTTCCAACATTTCGGGAGCAATCGGCTCTTCGGTAAAACGGCGTACGGAACGGTGCGCCAAAGCGGTTTCCAAAGCCGGACGGCTGTGTAAAGTCATAATTCATTCCTTCGCTGCATAAAATACCGACTTTATCAGCATTTTTATGCTTTGCCCATCATGCCGGATCTATCAACCGCAGGCAGACAATGTCAAATTGGGCGGCATCGTTTACAATCCTGCTGCAGACGGCATATCCGTCTCTGCATTTTTCAACTGCCACATCCAAAGGAGAACATATGCCGACCTCCATCGTCGTTCTCGACCGCGACACACTGCCGAACACACCTTTTCACTTCGATTTTCCGCACAACCTGACCGAATACCCGCGTACCATACCGTCTGAAACAGCGGCACGCATCGCCGGCGCACAGATTGCCGTTACCAACAAAGTCGTCATCGGCGAAACGGAAATGGCCGCCGCACCCGATTTGAAACTGATTGCCGTGGCCGCCACCGGCGTGAACAATATCGATCTGGCCGCCGCCCGAAAATGCGGCATAGCCGTCTGCAACATCCGTGCCTACGGCAACGAATCGGTTGCCGAACACGCCTTTATGCTGATGATCGCACTGATGCGCAATCTGCCTGCCTACCAGCGCGACATTGCAGCAGGAATATGGGAAAAATCGCCGTTTTTCTGTCATTTCGGCGCACCGATGCGCGACCTGAACGGCAAAACCCTGATGATTGCCGGACGCGGCAATATCGGCAAAATGCTCGCCCGTTACGCCCGTGCTTTCAATATGAATGTTCTGTTTGCCGAACACAAACACGCCGCAACCGTCCGCGAAGGGTACACCGCATTCCATGAAGCCTTGGCACAGGCCGATGCTGTGTCTCTGCACTGTCCGCTCGATGAGAATACGCACAATCTGATTGGCGAAGTCGAATTGCGGGCAATGAAACCGGGCGCGGTACTGATTAACTGCGGACGCGGCGGCCTTGTGGACGAACACGCCCTGATTGCCGCCCTCAAATACGGTACACTCGGCGGCGCAGGTTTCGATGTTTTAAGCGAAGAGCCGCCCGTAAACGGCAATCCCCTGCTCAAAGCACGACTGCCCAATCTGATTGTTACTCCGCATATTGCCTGGGCCAGCACCGAAGCGCAAAACTGCCTCTTCGGCATTTTGCAAGACAATATTAACGGCTTTATGCGCGGCGCGGCGCAGAATCTGGTTTGATCGGCAGAACAGAAACCGTTTGAAAACAAACTGCCGACATATTCCCGACCTTTTCGCCCGCATGCGGGCTGTTTTGTTTTTGCTTCGACAAAAGCAGACGGAAATACGGCACCGGCGGAAGCCGACAGACAAAATCAAACCTTGCCGGATTTTCGAACGTAAATTTTTGAATGTAAAAAGTATTTCGCATATCGGGACAAATGCGGTTTCGACGGTATACAGACCCTTCCGACCGACAAACCACGCCTAAAACGCTTTTCTGTTATAGTGTTGCCCGTTCGGGCAGCCGCCCGTTTCCTCATTTGCCAACCATGAACAAACAGTTTTCTCTTTTCTGCCGTATCGTATTGTCCGGCACGGCAGCGGCAGTATTGGCCTCCTGCGGCACGTCTTCCGTTACGCCTTTTGACAATCTGCCGAAAACCACGCCTGCGGTTTCGGGTGCGCCGCTGTCTGCGGGCGTACGTACGCCTGCCGGAGCCGTGCATCGGCCGCATGGCAGTCCGGCGGCGTATCAGGCAGTGGATTTTGCCGCCATGCCGGATTGGCGGAAACAGAATTTTACGGCGGCTTTGGAATCATTTATCAGCGGCTGCGCGAAATTGCAATATCAGCACGATTGGCGCGATGTCTGCACCCGGGCCGTACAGACGCCGCGCCAAAATGCAGCGGCGCGAATGTTTTTCGAACAGTATTTCACGCCTTGGCAGGTCAGCGAAAACGGCAAATCGGACGGCACGGTAACCGGTTATTACGAGCCCGTCCTGCACGGCGACAGCAAGCCGTCTGCACGCTCGCGCTTTCCGATTTACGGTATTCCGGCCGATTTTGTTTCCGTGCCGCTTCCCGCCCGTCTGCGCCACAGCAAAAGCATAGTGCGCGTGCGTCAAACGGGACGGAACGAAGGCATCATCGCAGCAGACGGCACCCACATCGCGGATTTGTCGCATTTTCCGATTAACGAGCGCAGCAACGCCCTGAAAGGCCGCTTTTCCGGCAACCGCTTCGTGCCTTACCACACCCGCAACGAAATCATGGGCGGCGCATTGGACGGCAAAGCACCGGTTTTGGGTTATGCGGACGACCCCGTTGAACTGTTTTTCCTGCAAATCCAAGGCTCGGGCCGTCTGAAAACGCCTGACGGACGCTATATCCGTCTCGGTTTTGCCGACAAAAACGAGTTCCCCTATGTTTCCATCGGCCGCTATATGGCCGAGCGCGGCTATCTGCCTCTGGCTCGGACCACCATGCAGGGTATCAAAGCGTATATGAAGCAAAACCCGCACCGCCTGGCCGAAATCTTGGGACAAAATCCGAGTTTCGTATTTTTCCGCCGTTTGGCAGACAACAACGACGGGCCGATTGGTGCGCTCGGCACGCCGCTGACAGGCGGCTATGCCGCTGCGGTGGACCGCCGTTATATTTCGCTCGGTGCGCCGCTGTTCGTTGCCACCGCACATCCGGAAACCCGTCGCGCACTCAACCGCCTGCTGATGGCGCAAGATACGGGCAGCGCGATTAAAGGTGCGGTACGCGTGGATTATTTCTGGGGCTACGGCGACGAAGCCGGACGCGTCGCCGGGAAAATGAAACATACGGGCTATGTGTGGCAGCTTCTACCCAACGGCGTGATGCCTCAATACCGTCCGTAAACAGCCGGAAAGCCGTCTGCAGACGGCTTTTTGCCGGAAAAACCGTTATAATCCGGTATATCCCATTACCCGGTCCGTCTTCCGGACGGCTTTGCCGACATAGCATGAAATTCCGTACGCCTCCCGTCAACCCGAAAGTTATCGCCGCCCTGCCCGCAGCACTGAGCATATCGGCAGCGGCCTGCATCGTCTTCCGTTTTAATCTATCCCATCTGACCACACCTCTGGTTTTGGGCATTATCGGCGGCGGATTGGCCGATTTGGACAACCGCCTGACCGGACGGCTGAAAAACCTGTTTTTCACACTGCTGGCCTTTACGTTTTCTTCCCTGCTGATTGAATTTTCCCTTCATAGCCCGCTGCTGCTGGCCTTATCGTTTACCTTTATCGCCTTCGTGTTTACCTTGAGCGGTGCCGTCGGCCTGCGTTACCGCACAATTGCATTTGCTACGCTTGCGGTGGCGGTGTACACCGTTTTGGCGCACCGCCACGACAACCATCATATCTGGTATCTCAATCCGCTGCTTATTCTCATCGGCGCGAGTGCTTACAGCATCATAACCATCTTGGTCCACCTGTTCTTTCCAAACCGCCCCGTGCAGGAAAGCGTTGCCTCGGCCTACGCAGCCTTGGGATCGTATCTCGACACCAAAGCGGCTTTCTTCGATCCCGACAACGATGCAGACGGCTTTGAAGCGCAGCAAATCCGACTGGCTATGGACAACCGGCAAGTTATCGGCGCATTCAACCAATGCCGATCGGCCTTGTTTTACCGCATGCGCGGCCAGCACCATCATCCGCGCACAGGCAGAATGCTGCATTACTATTTCGCCGCCCAAGATATTCACGAACGGGTATCTTCCAGCCATACCGACTATCGGCAGCTGGCGACCAAACTGCAAAACAGCGATTTGATGTTCCGCTTCCTGCGTCTGATCGAGCTGCAGGCACAAAGCTGCCGCGATCTTGCGGACAGCCTTCGGCAAAACGGCGCGCCGCCGCCACAGAGCAACCGCCTGCACCGGGCAGGAAAAGGTTTGCAGCAGTCGGTCCGGCATTATGCAGACAAACACTCCGGCGATCCCGAAACACATACGCTGCAAAGGCTGGAAGCCAATCTGCTCTGCATCAGCTACCAACTGACGCATCTGGACAGAAACCCGGAAACGGAAAACAGCAAAGAACCTATCCTGTCAGGCGACATGTTCCGCATCGCACCAGGCGAAAGCAGCAGTTTCAAAGACGCTTGGCACAATGTACGCAACAACCTCACACCGGAATCGTCCACCTTCCGCCATGCTGTCCGCATGGCCGTACTGGCATTGGTCTGCGTATTACTCATCGAAAGTCTGCAACTGAAATTGGGCTACTGGATTCTGCTGACTGCCGTTTTTGTATGCCAGCCCAACTATTCAGCTACCCAAAATCGCTTGAAACAACGTATTGCAGGTACGCTCGCAGGCGTTCTGGTCGGCTCGCTGCTGCCTTATTTCACCCCGTCCTTGGAGGCCAAACTGATGATTCTGGCCCTAAGCACGACGCTGTTTTTCTTCTTCCGAGCCTACAAATACAGCTATTCCACTTTTTTCATCACCATTCAGGCCATTGTCAGCTTTTCCATTACCGGTGACGGCAGTGCTTCCTCCCTGCCGCTGCGACTGTTTGATACCGTACTGGGTTCGCTGCTCGCTTTTGCGGCCGTTTCCTACCTCTGGCCTGACTGGAATTATCTCAATCTCAACCAAACCGGCACCAAAGCGATGGCAGGCAACGCACGCTATCTGCGCGGCATCATCGACCAACTGCAAAACAGCGGTTACGACAACGTCGATTACCGCCTGATCCGCCGCCGCAACCACGAATGTGCTGCCGCCCTTGCCTGCACCTTGTCGGATATGTCGGTCGAACCGGACAAATACGGCAGCCGCCTGCAAGACGGTTTCAAACTGCTGAAAATCAACTACTCCCTCATCAGCTATATTTCCGCGCTCGGCGCATACCGCAGCCAAATCCGCCACGACGAAGAGCTCGACCGCCTGGCCGCCCCCTATTTCGCACTGGCCGAGCGCATCTGCACGCTGCTTGAAAACATCGCCTCCGCTGCGCCCGAAGACTTCGCCGCACAACTGGCCGAAACCGCCGCCGAAACCGAGGCCCTGCGACCGGACGGCCGCCACGAACACCTGTTCATTCTCTGGCAGCAGCTCGCCATGATCCAACGCCTGCTCGAACCGGCCTACCAAGCCCTGCACGGCAGCGGCAAGCCGTCTGCAACCCAATAAAACCGGCAATCCTGTTTTGCACCGGTCGGATTCCGGCTTTGAGACATACCGAGAACGGCCCTCTGCCTGTCGGCAGCTCGATAGTGCAGAAAACTTCGGGCTGCAGACGGCATATTTGTTACAATCCGCCGAACGATAAGATAGCCCCGCCATGCTCACCGAACTCGAAAAAAACGCCATCCGCGACCATTACCGAACAATTTCCGAGAATCTGCCGCAATTTCGTCCGCGCACCTCGCAGCGCGCTATGATTGCGGCGGTGGCCAATGCGTTTTCGCGCAGCATCGAACGCGAAGAAGGCGGCGACGGACCTCCGCGCGAAGGCGAGAGCATTGCCGTTATCGAAGGACCGACCGGCGTGGGCAAATCACTGGCCTATCTGCTGGCAGGCGGCATCATGGCACAAACGCGCGGCAAACGGCTGATTGTTTCCAGTGCCACAATCGCCTTACAGGAACAGCTGGTGGAACGGGATTTGCCCTTTTTAGTGGAGAAAAGCGGTTTGGAGCTGAGTTTCGCACTGGCCAAAGGCCGCGCCCGCTATCTTTGCCCGTACAAACTCTACCAACTCACGCAAAACAACGCGCAGGGCAGTCTGCCCGGCTTCGACGCGCCGCCGTCCGTTTTGTGGGACAGCAAACCGAACCGCGAGGATTTGGACGTTCTGCACGAAATGTCGGAGCAGTTTGCTGCCCGCCGCTTCAACGGCGACCGCGACACCTGGCCGGAAAAAGTTGCAGACGGCTTGTGGCAGAAAGTGAGCAACGACCGCCACGGCTGCCTGAAATCGGCCTGCCCGAACCGCCCCGAATGCCCTTTTTTCCTGGCACGCGAGGTATTGGACAATACAGATGTCATCGTCGCAAACCACGATTTGCTGCTGGCGGATATTGCAATGGGTGGCGGCGTGATTCTGCCCGCTCCGGAAAACAGCTTCTACTGCATCGACGAAGCGCACCACCTGCCGAAAAAAGCAGTCAGCCGCTTTGCCGCCGAACATTCGCTCAACCAGGCTTTGTGGCTGCTCGACAAGCTGCCGCTGCTGACAGACAAAATCGTTGCCCTAACCGGCAAAACAGAGTGCGGCGAACTGGCGGACGAAGCCGTCGACAGCCTGAACGAATGTTTCAACGAATGGCAGTTTCATTTGAACGCCGAACCGTCCTTAGACTTGCTTTCAGACGGCAACAATCCCGTCTGGCTGTGGCAGGACGGCGGCATTCCCGAAGGATTGGAACAACTCGCGGGCAATACCGCCGTATCCGTCCGAGCCCTGCTCAAACAGGTTTGCCGGCTCAACGATGCACTCTCCGCCGCCCGCCGCGAAAAAGATGCCGAACAGCCTTTAATCGACCGTCTCGGCACCGAGTTCGGCGCACTGGTCGCCCGCGTGGAAAATATAGACACAGTATGGGATTTGCTTGCTGCCACGCCGTCCGAAAACGAACCGCCGCTGGCCAAATGGGTGGAACGGCTGACCGGCGAACGCAACGACTACCAATTCAACGCCAGCCCGATTTCCGGCGCGGCGCAGCTGGCAAGCGGCTTGTGGCGGCGTGCGGCAGGCGCGGTACTCACTTCCGCCACCCTGCGTTCGCTGGGCAATTTCGACCTCCTGCTGTGGCAAACCGGCCTGATTTGGCTGCCGCACACCGCCACGCTCGCACTCGACAGCCCGTTCGACTTTGCCAAACAGGGCGAACTGTATATTCCGCCGATGTCGGCCAGCCCGAAAGACCCTGCCGCCCACACTGCCGAAGTAGTCGAGTGGCTGCCCAAACTCATCGATTCTGCCGAAGCGGTCGGCACGTTGGTACTCTTTACCTCTCGTAAACAGATGAACGAAGTCGCCATGCGTCTGCACGCCGATTATCTGCCGCTTCTGCTGATACAGGGCGAACTGCCCAAAACCGTGCTGCTCGAACAGCACCGCCAAGCCCTTGCAGACGGCAAAGCCAGCATCATTTTCGGCTTGGACAGTTTCGCCGAAGGTTTGGACCTGCCCGGCGAAGCCTGCGTTCAGGTCATTATCGTCAAGCTGCCGTTTTCCATGCCCGACAACCCCATCGAAAAAACCCAAAACCGCTGGATCGAACAGCGCGGCGGCAACCCTTTTATCGAAGTAACCGTACCCGAAGCCGGCATCAAACTGATTCAGGCTGTCGGCCGCCTCATCCGCACCGAACACGACTACGGCCGCGTTACCATTCTCGACAACCGTATCCGAACCCAACGCTACGGCAAACAACTTTTGGCCGGATTGCCGCCGTTCAGACGAATAGGCTGAACGGTCATGCCGTCTGCAGCCGCCGTTTGGAGGAACTCGAAAAATCAGGCCGCCCGCACCCCGTGCAGACGGCCTGAAATTTTATCCTTCCAGAATCTACAAACAATCTGCTCAGCCTTACTCTGCCGCCAAATACGCCGCAGCAGTTTCCACATAATTCTGTGCGGACTGGCGCAAAAAGGCTTTCTCTCCGTCCGTCAGCTCGCGGGCGGCTTTTACCGGCGAACCGATATACAGAAAACCGCTTGCCAAACGTTTGCGCGGCGGCACCAGACTGCCCGCGCCGATAATCACTTCGTCTTCCACCACCGCATCGTCCAACACAATCGCCCCCATGCCGACCAGCACGCGGTTGCCGATGGTGCAGCCATGCAGCGTAACCTGATGACCGACCGTTACCTCTTCGCCAACCACCAGCGGCGAGCCTTGCGGATTGCCCTCGCTTGCACCGGTAACGTGCAGCACGCTGCCGTCCTGAATATTGCTGCGGCGGCCGATGCTGATGGCATGCACGTCGCCGCGCAGCACCGCGCCCGGCCATACGGACGTCTCATCGCCCAATTCCACTCGGCCGATTACCGTAGCCGCTTCGTCCACATAAACGTCTGCGCCGATTTTCGGCTCGTGTTCCAAAAATTTACGGATAGTCATTGGTTGCTCCTGTTTCAGGCCGTCTGCAAACCGAAGGCTTCTGCGAAGCCAAAACAGAACTTGGGCGCAACCGGAACGGTTTCCAAGCACACCCGCTTTTCAGACGGCATCGGTTAAGTATATTGTGCGAAAACGGCAGCCACGCGGCATTCGGAACAGTGCTGCACATAAAGCGAACCCTCGCCGTATTCCCGCAACTGCCCTTCGCGCAACACCGCAAGCTGTTTCATCGTTTTACCGCAATCGGGGCAGCTTTCGTATTGCGGTTCCTGTTCCCAATCCGGCATACCGCCGATTGCGGAAAACTCCCCGCCGTAAACATAATACGGCTGCTTCGGCACGGCGGAAAGCTGCAAACCGTTGGCCGCCAACTGCCCGTATTCTTCCGGCGAAACTTGGTTTTTCTCGCCGAACGAACCGATGATTTCATATTCCGCACCGCCGTTTTCATCGTAACGGATAAGGGTTTTATCCGACAAGCCGACACAGCTCGGGCATACGGGCAAACGCACCCTGCCGCGCACATTCAAAAACGCCAAGCGAGAATCGCTGCCTTCAATATCCAGCAAATCGACCGAACGGCAGCCGCAATCCGCGCAAACGTCTTCGCGCGGCACAGCTACCTTAACCGCGCCGCATCCGCCTTTGTCCAAAGCGAAACACGGGCGGTAAACCAGTTCCTGACGTTTGCCCTGCGCGTCAAACGTCCAACCGCCCTGCCGCGCGTAAATATCTGTATCAACGTGCATTCTTTTCCGCCAAGCAGGCGGATCGGCCTTCCAGCGCACAAACGCCTGCCGCACGGTTTCGCTGCCGCACACCGCCAGAGCCTGCAAAACATGATTGGCCGTCAGAAGGTTTTGCTCGGTTTCCAATAAGGCAATCAAGCCGTTCTGCACTTCCTCCGAAGCGTCGCGATACAGTTCCGGCGGCCAGTAAAGCCTGTTCTCAAACGCCGCCTGCGCCAAGGCTGCCGTGTCGGTTTCGCAAAAGCCGAGCAGCGCGGCAAACGCTTCGCAATGTTCGCGCAAATCACCCGTTTCACGGATTTCCCGCTCGATTTCTGCGTACCGCACGGCAATTTCTTCGGCAGACAAGCTTTCGTATTCCGCCTTTTTCCGCTCTTGGCGGCAGCCGTAACACATACCTTCAAAACCGATGGCTCGGCTGCATTCCGTACATTGATGCTTCATTTATCCACCTTCTCCGCAACGTTTTTCAGACGGCCTTCTGCCCGACCGTCAGCCGTTCCAAACCCGCCAAATCCCGGCGGGTTTCGATATTCTGCCAGCCGTTTTCCGCAAAAATCCGCCGTACGGCCTCACCTTGATTGTAACCGTGTTCCACCGCCAGCCAGCCTTGCGGTTTGAGATACGTTGCGGCTTCGGCGGCCAGCGTTCGGATGCAGGAGAGGCCGTCTGAAAAATCGGTTAAGGCGTTTTGCGGCTCGAAGCGCAAATCACCCTGCTGCAAATGCGGGTCGCCAGCTTCGATGTAGGGCGGATTGGAAACGACGACATCGTAACCGTCCACCCACTCGGCCGGCCTTTCAACGTCAAACCACGAACCGCTGCCGAAGGCGGCTTTCGCACCGAGCAGCCGCGCATTTTCCCGGGCAAGTGCCAAAGCCGCCGTACTCACATCGCTGGCAAACACCGCCGCATCGGGGCGTTCGCAGGCCAGCGTAACAGCCACCGCACCGCTGCCCGTGCCCAAATCCCACACTCGACCCTGCGGAGGCAGTTTTTCCAACACAGCCTCCACCAGATGTTCGGTTTCGGGGCGCGGGATTAGGGCGGCAGACGTGGTTTTGAACGGCCGGCCGTAAAATTCGCGGCTGCCGAGCAGATAGGCCATCGGCTCGCCCGCCGCACGGCGTACGGCCAAATCGTTCAGCAAGGCCGTCTGAATTTCGCTCAAACGCTCTTGGTCGCGGCAGATGAGTTGGGCGGCTGTGCAGTTGCAAACGCGTTGCAGCAGCAACCGTGCTTCGTTTTTCGGCAAGTCAGCGGAATACAGGAATTGGCGCGGGGTCATTGCGAAACCTTGCAAAAGAAGTGGAAAACAAAGGCCGTCTGAAAACAGTTGCAGACGGCCTGAAATCGGCTTACAGCAGGAAAACGGTCGCCAGGCCGAGGAAAATCAGGAAACCGCCGGAATCGGTTACCGCCGTAATCAGAACCGAGCTGCCCAGCGCGGGATCGCGACCGAGTTTGTCCATCACCACCGGAATCAGCACGCCGACCGTTGCCGCCAGCAGCAGATTGAGCGTCATCGCCGCCACCATCACCAAACCGATACCGATGCTCTGATACAGGGCAACCGACACCAAGCCCATTACCGCCCCCCAAATCAGACCGTTGGCCAAAGCAACGCCGATTTCTTTTTTCAACAGGCGGCCGGCCTGAGAACCGGTAATTTGTCCCATCGCCATCGCGCGGACAATCATGGTAATCGTCTGGTTGCCCGAATTGCCGCCGATACCCGCCACAATCGGCATCAAAGCCGCCAATGCAACGATTTGGGCAATCGAGTCTTCAAACGCACCGATTACGCGGCTGGCAACAAAAGCCGTACACAAATTGACTGCCAGCCAAACCCAGCGGTTTTTCACCGAGTCCCACACCGGAGCAAACAGGTCTTCTTCCTCCTGCAAACCGGCCATATTCAGCAAATCCGCTTCGCTTTCTTCGCGAATAACGTCCACCATTTCGTCCACCGTGATACGGCCGATGAGTTTGTTTTCTTCATCGACAACCGGTGCGGTTACTAAGTCGTAACGCTCGAAGGCCTGTGCCGCTTCTTCTACGTCATCGGTCGGTCGGAAACGTACCACGTCCCGCGCCATCACGTTCTCAACCAAATCCTCGGGGTCGGAAACCAGCAGTTTCCGGATAGGCAGAACGCCGATTAAAACTTCGTTTTCGTCCAAGACGAAAATTTTGTCGGTATGGTCTGGCAGGCTGTCGAAACGGCGCAGATAGCGCAACACGACTTCGCAGGCAACATCTGCACGCACGCTGACCAGTTCGAAGTCCATGACTGCGCCGACTTGGTCGTCTTCGTAAGACATGGCTGCTTTAACCTGCTCGCGCTCTTCTTCATCGCGCGTTTGCAGGGCTTCGTAAACGACTTGATGCGGCAAATCATCGGCAAGCTCGGCCAAATCGTCCGCGTCCATGTCTTCAACGGCGGCCAAAAGCTCGTCTTTGTCCATGCTTTCAATCAGCGTTTCGCGGACGGCATCGGACACTTCGAGCAATACGTCGCCGTCGTCTTCGGGAGCGGCCAAATGCCACACCAGCGCGCGTTCTTTTTGCGGCAGCGATTCGAGCAAAACGGCAATATCGGCTGGGTGGAGTTCATGCAGAATACCGCTCATCTCCTGCAGACGGCTTTGTTGGGCGGGTTCGGACAGGATTTGTCCCGTTTCGATAGCTTCAAAGTCGGGCAGCAGGGCAAGGGCGAGTTCGTGCAGGCGGTCGATATCGAAAGCCATGCGTTCGGTTTGGGTGATGTGTTCGTTTTCTTGTGGTTCGGTGCTCATAAATGCTCCGACCGCCTGTGTTGCGGCGAAGCATTCAGGCGGAGATTATTGCTGGTGGGAAATGAAAGACGAATCGGGAAGATCCATAGCGGCGGCCTGCGGCACGGCAGGTCTGTCTGTTAAAAACGGCGTGTATTCTACACTTTTTGACAACAACGGGCAAAGAAAGCCGTCTGCACCCCGTCCCGTCCGACTGGCGGCAAGCAGAGTTGCAGACGGCTTTTGCCCATATTCCGCGTTAATAATGCGGTGGGATTTCATCCAATAGGCTGTACGGTTTGTCGTCCGCACTTTTTTCCTGCGTACGCTGATAAAGCAGGCGGAGCTGCGCCTGCTGCAAATCAAGCTGTTCGCTCAACTTGGCAACGGTATCGTTCAGACTGAGCAGCAGTTCGTCCTGCAAGGCAGTCTGAATTTCCAGCTCCGTGATGCGTTTTTGCAAATCACCCATTACAGCACCATCGCCGCCACCCAACCGGCAGCCAGCAGCGGCAGGTTGTAGTGCAGGAATGTCGGAATAACGGTATCACGGATATGGTCGTGCTGACCGTCTGCATTCAAACCTGCCGTCGGGCCGAGTGTCGAATCGGATGCGGGCGAACCGGCATCGCCCAATGCCCCGGCCGTGCCGATTAGAGCAACGGTTGCCAAAGGCGAAAAGCCCATGCTGACGCACAAAGGCACATAAATCGCCGCGATAATCGGCAAAGTGGAAAACGAAGAACCGATACCGACCGTTACCAACAAGCCGACCAACAGCATCGCCAAAGCCGCCATGCCTTTACTGCCGTCAAACATATCGGCAGCGGCCTTGACCAAAGGCTCGATTGCACCGGTCGCTTTCATCACTTCGGCAAAACCTTGTGCGGCAATCATGATAAAACCAATCATGGCCATCATTTTCACGCCGCTGTTAAAAATCTCATCGGCATCGCCCCACTTGACCACCCCCAAAGCCATGAACACGGCAAAACCGAACATGGCACCCAGCAGCAGCGAATCCGCCCACAACTGTACAGCAAATGATACGGCAACAGCCAACAACGCCACCATGCTGCGGTAAGCAGAAACTTTCGGCTGTTTTTTATTGGATGCCGTCTGCAGCTCCGCTTCTTCCATTCGGTAGTTTCGCGGCTTGCGGTAGCTGACAAACACGGCCAGAAACAAACCCGCCGCCATACCCAAAGCAGGAATCGCCATCGCCGACATCACATTAATCTGCTCCACATCCAAACCGGCTTTCACAATATTGCCGACCAAAATCTGTTTCAGAAAAATCTCGCCGAAACCGTAAGGCAAAAACATATAAGTCGTTACCAAACCGAAGGTGATGACACAGCCGATCAGACGGCGGTCAATCTGCATACGATTGAACACCAATAAAAGCGGCGGAACAATCAGAGGAATAAAAGCAATATGAATCGGAATCAGATTCTGACTCATAATCCCCATTGCCAACAAGCCCAGCAAAAGCAGCCATTTCAAACCGTTTACCCGCCCCGGGATATTGTCCTGCATCCCGCTGCGCTTCAAACGGCTGATAACCGCATCAGACAAGGCCTGCGGCAAACCGGAATGGGCAATCGCAACCGCAAACGCCCCCAACACCGCATACGACAAAGCAATCGTTGCCCCGTTTGCCAAGCCCTTTTGAAACACCGACATCGTTTCCGCCAAACCCAAACCGCCAATCAAACCGCCTGCCAAAGCCCCCAGCAGCAGACTCAGCACCACGTGCACTCGCGCAAACGACAACACCAACATGACCACAACGGCCACAACCACCGCATTCATTTCAATCAATCTCCGTTTCCTACCGTATTCAACCAAACTTATCCTGCCAGCCCATATAAACCGGACACTTGCCGTCTGAAAACACGGCAAACCGAACAACAGACAATGTTCCTATCCGACAACCATCCATATTACAGAGCAGTCCAATCCTTTGTTTTCAAACGGTCTCCCACACATTCAGGCACAGCACCATCAAAAACAAATCCCCAAACGGCCGGATAATAATTTATTAAAATATTAACACAATGCCGCACAATCAGAAACCGACAAAAAAGCACGGACAAGCCGTGCTTTTTAAAATCACACCAAACACCATTATTTGTGTTTCTGTGCGCGGATATAGTCCAGCGTTTTGAGTTCGGCAATTGCCGCCGCCAAAGCTGCCTGTGCTTTCGCCAAAGACTCTTCATCTTGTGCTTGGGCAACACGGCTTTCAGCAACTTTCTTCGCCTCTTCAGCACGCGCCTGATCCATTTCGGTGCTGCGCACGGCCACATCGGCCAACACAGTCAGTTTATCCGGACGTACTTCCAACAAACCGCCAGAGACAGCCACCAAAACTTCTTCGGCCTGACCGGGAACCTGCAAACGCAAAGCACCCGGACGCACCAAACTCATAACTGGCTCGTGTCGCGGATAAATACCGAGTTCACCTTGAACGGTCGGCACCACAACAAATGATGCCTCACCCGAGAAGATGTTCTGTTCGTTACTTACCACTTCAACCTGCATGACACTCATGCCAGCCTCCTTAGTTTAAGGTTTTCGCTTTCTCAACAGCTTCTTCGATACCGCCGACCATATAGAACGCTTGTTCCGGCAAGTGGTCGTATTCGCCGCTCAAAATCGCTTTAAAGCCGGCAATCGTGTCGCGCAGAGAAACGTATTTGCCCGGAGAGCCAGTAAACACTTCCGCTACGTGGAACGGTTGCGACAAGAAACGTTGGATTTTACGGGCGCGCATAACGGTCAGTTTGTCTTCGGCAGACAATTCGTCCATACCCAGAATCGCGATAATGTCGCGCAACTCTTTGTATTTTTGCAGAGTGGATTGCACGCCGCGCGCCACATCGTAATGCTCCTGACCCAAAACCATCGGATCAAGCTGGCGCGAAGTAGAATCCAAAGGATCCACAGCCGGGTAAATACCCAAAGACGCGATGTCACGGCTCAATACTACGGTTGCGTCCAAGTGGGCGAAGGTGGTCGCAGGAGACGGGTCGGTCAAGTCATCCGCAGGTACATATACTGCTTGAATAGACGTAATCGAACCAGTTTGAGTAGAAGTAATGCGCTCTTGCAAGCGACCCATTTCTTCTGCCAAAGTCGGTTGGTAACCCACCGCAGACGGCATACGACCCAACAGCGCGGACACCTCGGTACCGGCTAAAGTGTAGCGGTAGATATTATCTACGAAGAACAATACGTCACGGCCTTTACCGTTCTCGTCTTTTTCATCGCGGAAGTACTCGGCCATTGTCAAACCAGTCAAAGCAACACGCAAACGGTTGCCCGGAGGCTCGTTCATCTGACCGTATACCATGGCCACTTTGTCCAATACGTTGGAGTCTTTCATCTCGTGGTAGAAGTCGTTACCTTCACGGGTACGCTCACCTACACCGGCAAACACAGACAAACCACTGTGCGCCTTCGCGATGTTGTTAATCAACTCCATCATGTTTACGGTTTTACCCACACCCGCACCGCCGAACAGACCTACTTTACCGCCTTTTGCAAACGGACAGAGCAAGTCAATCACTTTGATGCCGGTTTCCAACAACTCGGTTGTGCTGGACAGTTCGTCAAACTTAGGTGCTTCTTGGTGAATGGCACGTTTTTCCTCGGTTGCAACAGGGCCTGCTTCATCAACAGGATTACCCAATACATCCATAATACGGCCGAGTGTTGCTTTGCCGACAGGAACAGTAATCGGCGCACCGGTACTGTTTACAGCCATACCGCGTTTCAGGCCGTCTGAACTGCCCATTGCAATGGTACGCACCACACCGTCACCCAAAAGTTGTTGCACTTCCAGGGTCAAGTCGGTATCAACCAATTTCAATGCATCATATACGCGCGGGATGGAATCACGTGGAAACTCCACATCGACTACCGCGCCAATGATTTGTACGATTTTGCCTTGGCTCATTATCGTATCCTATTTCTTTTGACCTGCCGCGCCTTAAACGGCAGCAGCACCGGCCACAATTTCTGACAACTCTGTGGTAATTGCCGCTTGGCGCGATTTGTTGTACACCAAACGCAATTCCTTGATTGCATTACCTGCATTGTCGGTTGCAGCTTTCATTGCAACCATACGGGCAGCCTGTTCGGATGCCATGTTGTCGCACAATGCCTGGTAAACCACAGACTCTAAATAACGGCGGACCAAGTATTCCAATACAGCTACCGGGCTTGGCTCATACCGATAGTCCCAGTTATAGCTGCCATCGTCTCCACCTTTGCCGGCGTTTTGGCCGATAGGCAGCAGAATTTCTGCTGTCGGCTCTTGACGCATGGTATTGACGAAACCCGAATAAACCAAATGGATAACGTCCAAATCCTGCTTCTCGTAACGCTGGAACAATTCGGTCAGAGAGCCTAACAGCATTTCCATTTTCGGGGTATCCCCCAAATTGACTGCACTGGCAATAACATCCAATCCGATACGCTGACAAGCTGCCAAGCCTTTGCTGCCGAAACAAACCACTTCGACATCAATACCTTTGTCCTGATATTCTTTCACTTGCGCAAAGAATTTTTTCAGAACATTGGCATTCAAACCACCACACAAACCTTTATCGGTAGTAATCAAAACGAAACCCGCACGGCGGACTTCATTGCGCTCATCCAGCAACTTGATACCGTGATTTTCATTGGTTTCAGCCAAATGATTCATCACCAAGCGTACTTTTTCGGCATACGGACGCGCCAAGCGCATCCGCTCTTGAGTCTTCCGCATTTTAGAGGTTGACACCATCTGCATCGCTTTAGTGATCTTTTGGGTATTCTGAACACTACGGATTTTGGTGAGAATCTCTTTTCCTACTGCCATTTCAGACTCCTTTCTTCAGCTCTTACGCCGCATAGTTGTAAGAAGCTTTGAAAGACTTCATGGCTGCAGTCAATACCTGCTCGTTTTCATCAGACATGGCCCCTGATGCATTGATGCCATCCAAAACTTCCGGATGTTGCGTACGCACAAAGCTCAGAAATTCTGCTTCAAATGCCAATGCTTTAGGTACAGGCACATCAGCATAAGAACCGTTATTAATCGCCCACAGCGTCAAAGCCATTTCAGCGGTATTCAAGGTGCTGAATTGTTTTTGTTTCATCAACTCGGTAACCACTTCACCGTGTTGCAGCTGTTTGCGGGTTGCCTCATCCAAATCAGACGCAAATTGCGAGAATGCAGCCAATTCACGGTATTGCGCCAAAGCCAAGCGGATACCGCCGCCCAATTTCTTGATGACTTTGGTTTGCGCTGCACCACCCACACGCGATACGGAAATACCGGCGTTGATTGCAGGACGGATACCCGAGTTGAACAAATCGGTTTCCAAGAAGATTTGGCCGTCTGTAATCGAAATCACATTGGTAGGCACGAATGCGGACACGTCACCAGCTTGGGTTTCAATAATCGGCAACGCAGTCAAAGAACCTGTTTTACCTTTTACTTCACCATTAGTCAGCTTTTCCACTTCATCGGCATTAATACGAGCCGCACGCTCCAACAGGCGGCTGTGCAAATAGAATACATCACCCGGATAAGCCTCACGACCAGGTGGGCGACGCAACAATAAGGAAATCTGACGATATGCAACAGCTTGTTTAGACAAATCGTCATACACAATCAACGCATCTTCTCCACGGTCGCGGAAAAATTCACCCATTGTACAACCGGCATAAGGAGCGATAAATTGCAAAGCTGCTGCCTCAGAAGCAGTTGCAGCCACAACAATGGTATGTTCCATCGCACCATGTTCTTCCAATTTACGCACAACATTTGCAATAGAAGAAGCTTTCTGACCAACTGCAACATAAATACAGATAACACCTGTACCTTTTTGATTAACAATCGCATCCAACGCTACTGCGGTTTTACCAGTTTGACGGTCACCAATAATCAACTCACGTTGACCGCGACCAACCGGAACCATAGAATCAATGGATTTCAAGCCTGTTTGCATCGGTTGGTCAACCGATTGGCGGGCGATTACACCCGGAGCGATTTTTTCAATCGGGGCAGTCAGAGTAGTATTAATCGGACCCTTTCCATCAATCGGCTGCCCTAAAGCATTTACTACACGGCCCACTAATTCACGGCCAATCGGCACCTCTAAAATACGACCGGTACACTTAACCTCATCACCTTCTTTGATATGCTCGTACTCACCCAACACTACGGCACCAACGGAGTCACGCTCCAAGTTCATAGCCAAGCCGAAAGTATTACCGGGGAATTCCAGCATTTCACCTTGCATCACATCAGACAAACCGTGTACTCGAACGATACCATCGGTTACGGAAATAACCGTACCACGAGTACGCAATTCCTGATGAGTATTCAAGTTCTCGATTTTGGTTTTCAGCAAGTCGCTGATTTCAGCAGGATTAAGCTGCATGAAAACTCTCCTAATTCATCATTGCCGAATACAGTTTTTGCAATTTTCCCTGTACCGACAAATCCAATACTTGATCACCCACTTCAACTTTAATGCCGCCAATTAATGATGAATCAGTGGCAAAAGTAGCATCCAAACGGGTACTCAGACGACCTTCCAAATCTTTGATTATTTGCTCTCGCTGAGCTTTATCTCTGATTTCGAAAGCACTGCAAATCACCGCTTTCTTGGCATTATTGCGTGATAAAGCCAAATCTTGATATTGGGCATAAATTTCAGGCAATACCTGCAAACGCTTTTCTTCAGCAACTACTTGAACAAAATTATGGAAAATTTCGTTTTTAACAGCAGGAGATTCAGATAATAAATCCAATAACGCTTTTGCTTTATCGGAACTACCGATTGCAGTATCTTCGATCAACACAGAAACTTTAGCCTGCTGCACTGACCATGCCAACTCTTTCAGTCCGCTCAACCAAGATTCAATCTGATTTTGTTTATCTGCCAAATCAAATAATGCTTTCGCATACGGTCTGGCAATGGTTGCGAACTCTGCCATAGCTTACAACTCCTGTTTCAAGCTGCTTAACAATTCGGCATGTTTTGCAGCATCTACTTCGCTGCGCAGAATTGATTCGGCACCCTTAACAGCCAATATAGCAACCTGTTCGCGCAAAGCTTCGCGTGCACGATTAGCTTCTTGCTCCACATCTGCTTTTGCTTGAGCTGTAATACGAGCAGCCTCCGCAGAAGCCTGGCCTTTGGCCTCTTCTACAATTTGTGCTGCACGTTTTTCCGCATTGGCCACCATTTCGGCAACCTGATTGCGACCTTCGGCCAAGAGTTCTGCAACTTTTTTCTCTGCTTGCTCAAAATCGCTTTTACCTCGTTCAGCTGCCGCTAAACCTTCTGCGATTTTCTCAGCACGCTCATCAAGCGCTTTCGCAATCGGAGGCCATACGAACTTCATCGTAAACCATACCAGAATGAAGAAAACGATTAACTGCGCAAATAAGGTTGCATTTAAATTCACTTTACTTAACCTTCGTATTAGAGTTAATCAAACAAAGCGGATCCTTTACAAAGGACAATCCGACTTTTATCAATTAACCTGCAAACGGGTTAACGAACGCAAACAACAGTGCAATAGCCACACCGATCAAGAAAGCGGCATCAATCAAACCAGCAATCAAGAACAATTTGGTTTGCAGCGGGCCAATCAATTCAGGCTGACGGGCAGAAGATTCCAAATATTTAGAACCCACCATAGCAATACCGATAGATGCACCCAGTGCGCCCAACGCAACAATCAAACCGCAAGCAATAGCAATCAAACCCATTTTTAAAACTCCTTAAAAGAAAACAAAAGGTTAAACCACAATTAAAACAAACTACAAAAACACTTTAATCATCACACCGCATTAGTGAGCATCATGAGCTTGGCCAATATAAACAAATGCCAATGCCATAAAGATAAACGCTTGCAGAGTAATAATCAAAATATGGAAAATTGCCCATGCCGAACCGGCAATAATATGGAACACAAACAATACAGGATCCATCAGACTGACACTACCTGAAGCCGCCCATGCACCACCCAGCAATGCAATAAGCAGGAAAACCAACTCACCCGCATACATATTACCGAACAACCGCATACCGTGCGAAACTGTTTTTGACAGAAATTCCAAGACATTCAGTAAAAAATTTGCAGGAGCTAGAGGAGCACCGAAAGGAGCGGTAAACAACTCGTGAACCCAGCCGCCGAAACCTTTGATTTTGACATTGTAGTAAACACACACTAGCAAAACACCGATAGCCAATGCTAAAGAGGTATTCAAGTCAGCTGTCGGAACCACACGCAAAAGAGCATGATGATCACCTGTTACACCTTGCCACGCCATAGGCAACAAATCAACCGGCAGCAAGTCCATTGCATTCATCAGAAAAATCCAAACAAACAAAGTCAACCCCAAAGGCGCAACCGCTTTACGCGACTGTTCATTATGGATAATACCTTTGCACATATCATCAACAAACTCGTACAGCAATTCTACAGCCGCCTGAAAACGACCTGGAACGCCAGCGGTTGCTTTTCGGGCAGCCAACCACAAAAGAAAACTACCCAAAACACCCAACACCACCGCAAAGAAAATGGCGTCAATATTGATAAACGAAAAGTCTGCAATATTTTTCAGACCTTGTCCGTGCCCAACATCCGACAAACTGGTCAAGCTTTGCAAGTGGTGCTTGATGTAGTCGGCAGCGGTCATAGATTCACCTGCCATGAGATTTAACTTTCCAAAAAACGATAAAAAACACGTGACTGACCACCAGCAAACCGAATAAAAACGGCAAGAATGCAAGGTTTTCGGCATATACGGCAAATACGCACACCATGAAAACCAAAGCCAGCACTATTCTTAAACCTTCCCCCAAAATAAAACCGTATCCTGACAATTCGGGATAACGGCGGGAAATGTTTAAGATTAATGCCGCCACCACCGAGGGAAGCAGATAACTCAATCCGCCCAATAATGCAGAGCCAGCCGCCTTTGAGCCACCGAAGATTCCGCTGATACCTACTGCAACTGAGCCCAGCAAGATTTGCAACAAAATAATTTTTAACATTTCTGCCTAACTCTGCTGCTGAAACTGAAGACACAGCCTGCGCGATTTAACAGGCGAACTATAATAAAAGGGCGGTTTTCCGTCAAGAAATTTGTTAATTTTCGTCAAAACTGCCGACAGGTTTTGGAAATTTCGTCACCCAGCCTCAGGATTTTGGAATGAAAATTTATATTTTCAAATATATGCAATCAAAATTACAAGCTGCCACACTCAATTAAAACAAAAATTGTCTGCAGGCGGCTTTCTTTACTGTATCTGCATCATTTTTCCAATATATTAAAGCGGATTATTGCGGCAGTATTTACTCAAAGTCTATACCGATGCGCTGCAACAGGGCATCCAAAGTTTCCGGCGAGTCGAAATGCAGAATGATTTTGCCTTTTTTCCCGTTGCTGCTGCGTATTTCCGCATCCACACCCAAATGCTGAACCAGCAGTCCGCTCAAACGTTCCTCGTCAGCATTTTGTCTGTACGCACCCGCTTTTTTCCGGCATTTTTGCGTCTGTAAAGCAGCCTGGCTGCGCCGTTCTACTTCCCGTACCGACCAGCCGTGTCTAACGGCTTTATGCGCCAGTTCCAATTGGGAAACTACCGGCAATGTCAGGAGTGCGCGTGCATGCCCCATATCCAGGCGGCGTTGGTAGAGCAGTTCTTGAACCGGATCCGGCAACGATAACAGACGCAGGCTGTTGGAGATTGCGCTGCGGCTTTTGCCGACTGCTTGGGCGATGGTTTCGTGGGTGAGACTGAACTCGTCCGCCAGCCGTTTGAGACCCCGTGCTTCTTCAATCGGGTTAAGGTTTTCCCGTTGCAGGTTTTCAATCAGTCCCATTGCCAGGGCAGCTTCATCATTAATATTTTTAACGACCACGGGAATTTCGTTCAGGCCGGCCATCTGTGCGGCACGCCAGCGGCGTTCGCCCGCAATCAGTTCGTAATGTTCCAAGCCGTGTTCGCGCACGATGACGGGTTGGATTACGCCTTGGGCTTTGATGGATTCTGCCAGCTCTCGCAAGGCTTCATCATCCATCTGAGCGCGCGGCTGGTAGCGTCCGGGCTTGACAGTATGAATGGAAACTTTGGTCAGTCGGTCGCCCGCGCCGTCTGAAATATTGGACGACATCAACGCATCCAGACCTCTCCCTCCGAGTCCGCCTTTGGGTTTTGCCATAACACTGTTCCCGTTGAAAAATTGGCGGCATTTTAGCTGATATTGCCTGTTTGTGCAGCATTACCGTCTGCAGACGGCATGGCAGGAGGATTTCTTTTCCGCGATAATGTGCGTTTGCTTGTTTTCTCTTACGGACGGCTGTTTGATGGCGGTTTTTTCTTGCGATGTATTAATTATCGGCGCGGGCGCGGCAGGCATGATGTGTGCGGCACGTTCGGCCAAAGCGGGCTTGGATACGGTTTTGCTCGACCACAGTGCCAAAATCGGCGAAAAAATCCGCATTTCCGGCGGCGGCCGCTGCAATTTCACCAATCTGAATCTGAACGGCGGCGATCCTTCGCGCTTTTATATTTCGCAAAACCCGCGTTTCGTGCGGCACGCGCTCTCGCGTTTCACACCGCAGGATTTTCTCGCCCTGCTGGCCGGATACGGCATCCCTTGGCACGAAAAACACAAAGGCCAGCTGTTTTGCAGCAACAGTTCGCAAGACGTGGTTTCCATGTTGAAAAGCGAGTGTTCGCGTTACGGTGTCCGTCTGCACGACAGCACGTCTGTCCGAACGGTTGCCCGTGATTCGGCGCAAACGCACGCATTCTTCGTTGAAACGGAAAACGTCCTTTGGCAGAGCCGTTTTCTGGTTGTCGCCACAGGCGGTCTGGCCGCACCCGCCGTCGGCGCAACCGCGTTCGGCTACGAATTGGCCAAGCAATTCGGGCATAACATCATTGCTCCGACAGCTGCTTTGGTACCGCTGCGTTTTGCCGATTGGGAGACGGCGGGTTTTGCGGAATTGTCCGGCATTTCGCTGCCGGTGCGGATTTCCTGCGGCGAAGGCTGTCTGCAACAACATTTTGACGAAGATTTGCTGTTCCGCCACAAAGGTTTGAGCGGCCCGGCAATTTTGCAGATTTCCAGCTACTGGCAGCCCGGGCAGCCGCTGCATATCAATCTGGTTCCCGAAACCGATTTGGCGGATGCTTTATGCCGTCTGAAAAACGGCAGCAGAATTCTCTTGAAAACCGCGCTCAGACAGCTCTGCACCGCGCTGCCCGAACGTTTGGCCGAACATTGGCTGAACCGTCCCGAGTTTATATCCTACGCTTCGCACAAATGGGCCGATATTCCCGACCGCGTCTTGCAGGCTTTGGGAAACAGTCTGAACCGTTGGACGGTACTGCCCAGCGGTTCGGACGGCCATAAAAAAGCCGAAGTTACGCGCGGCGGCGTGGATGTTCGCGAACTGTCGCCCAAAAGCATGGAAAGCCGGCTGTGCGGCGGACTCTACTTTATCGGCGAAGTCTGCGACATCACCGGCTGGCTGGGCGGCTACAATTTCCAATGGGCTTGGGCTTCCGGCGTATGCGCCGCCGAACACATGGCCGGGCGGAGCAATGCCGTCTGAAAGAAAACCGTGATTTCAGACGGCCTGCGGTCTCCCTGCACCAAACCGGCATCAAGCGCAGACAGCTTTCTGCTAAAATCCGAAACCGAATTTGACGAACCGAACGAAACAAATGAATATTTTTTACGAAGAATCCGGCCAGTTCAAAGTGGCCGCCGTCGTACAGAAAAACGACGCCACCTACCAGGCCGACACGCTGCACGGCAAACGCGCCAAAATCAAAGCCGGCAACGTTTTTGTCGAGTTTGACGGCGATGCCGCGCAATTTCTGCAACGCGCCCAAGATTTGGCGGCGGAAATCGACATCGACTTGGTCTGGGAAGCAGCCGGCGGCGAAGAGTTCGATGCAGACGGCATGACCGCCGAATATTTCCAAACCGCAGGCAAAACCGAAACCGCCGCCATGCTGATTACACTCTATGGCGCACCGGCCTATTTCCACAAAAAAAACAAAGGCGTGTTCAAACCGGCTCCCGCCGAAGTGCTGCAACAAGCCCTGGCCGCCATCGAGCGCAAAAAACAGCAGGAAGCGCAGCAGGAAGCATGGATTGCCGAATTGAAACAAGGCATCATGCCGTCTGAAATCGCGGCGGAACTGAAAACCATTCTGCACGCGCCCGACAAACAGTCACTCTGCTACAAAGCCTACACCAAAGCCGCCGCCGAGCTGAAAACCACGCCTTACGATTTGGCACGGCAAACCGGCGCGGTTGCCTCGCTGCCGCAATTTCTGTTAGACGGCTTTGAAATCAAAAACTATCCGCGCGGTGCAGAAACAGCCGAACTGCCGCTTCCCGAACTGACCGAACTGCCACTTAACGACATCGTACGCGCATTCTCCATCGACGACGAAAGCACGACCGAAGTGGACGATGCGCTTTCGGTACAACACCTTGCAGACGGCATCACACGCATCGGCATCCACATCGCCGCACCCTCGCTGCCCGCCGATGCAGCCGTAGAAAAAGTCATCGCGCAACGCCAAAGCACCGCCTACTTTCCGGGCGGCAAAATCACCATGCTGCCGCAAAACTGGATTGGCGCATTCAGTCTGGACAAAGGCGAAGCACGGCCTGCCGTGAGTATTTATTTCGACATAAACGAGCAGTTTGAAGTCGAAATGAAAGAAACCCGCGCCGAACGGATTACCGTTGCCGAAAACCTGCGTATCCAGCAAATCGAGCCGTTTTTCAGACAGCCCGAAGATTTGAACAACGGCGGGCAGGCAGCTTTTCCCTTCCACAACGAAATGGTTTGGCTGCACCGTCTCGCCATCGAATTGCAGAAACAGCGCGGCAAATACGAAGCCGACCGCGCACCGCAATACGACTACGGCATCGAATTTACCGCCGAAGGCAAAGTTGCCGTTTCCCAACGCGAACGCGGCTCTCCGATTGACACAGTCGTCAGCGAAATGATGATTCTGGCCAACAGCCGCTGGGCGGAAATGCTGAACAACAGCGGCACGGCCGGACTGTTCCGCGTCCAACCCGTCGGCAAAGTCCGCATGAGCACGCACAGCGAACCGCATATCGGCATGGGCGTACAACACTACGGCTGGTTCACTTCGCCGCTGCGCCGCGCTGCCGACTACATCAACCAGCAGCAGCTGCTCAGCCTTGCAGACGGCCGCGAACCGCGTTTCCGCAACAACGATGCCGCCCTGTTCGCCGCCCTGCGCGATTTTGAATCCGCCTACGCCGCCTACAACGATTTCCAACGCGAAATGGAAAGCTATTGGAGTCTGGTGTATATCGAACAGGAACAGCTGCGCGAATTGAGCGGCACCTTCCTCAAAGACGATTTGGTCCGCATCAACGGCCTGCCGCTCGCCGTCCGCGCCACCGGCATACCGTTCGACCTGCCGCCCAAAACCACCGTCAGACTTTCCATCAGCGAAGTCGATTCCGAAAAACGCTTTATCGCACTGAACTATCTCGGAGCTGTCGTCTGACTATATCAAGCCGTCTGCATCAATGCCTGCAGACGGCTTTCCCGTTTTCATGCCGCAGAATTCTCTTACCCTCAAACTTTCCGACCCAAAAATCCGAAATGTGCAAATCTGCAAACCATTAAAAACAACGTTCCGGAAAAATCCTGCCGCCACTTAGATAAACTTTATAACGACCCGATTTTCTATTGCTATAATCATATGAATTTTATTCATAAGTTCAAGGTATCGAAATGACTTCACAACAATTGTTAAACCGATTAACCGAGATTGTCGGCACCAAACACATCATGACCGACCCGGACAAAACCGCAGCATACCGCAGCGGCTACCGTTTCGGCTCCGGTCATGCTCTGGCCGTTGTCCGTCCGGCATCCTTATTGGAGTTTTGGAAAGTACTCAAAGCCTGTGTTGCCTCTGATGTGATTGTGATTACCCAAGCTGCAAATACCGGGCTGACCGGCGGATCGACCCCGAACGGCAATGATTACGACCGCGATATCGTCATCATCAACGCCATGCGGATCGACGGCATCCAGCTGATTAACAATGCCGAACAAGTAGTCTGCCTGCCCGGCTCCACCCTCAACGAACTGGAACTGCTGCTCAAATCGCACCGGCGCGAACCGCATTCGGTTATCGGCTCGTCCTGCATCGGCGCATCGGTAATCGGCGGCGTGTGCAACAATTCGGGCGGCGCACTGGTACAACGCGGTCCGGCCTATACGGAAATGGCCCTATATGCACAGTTGAACGAAAGCGGCGAATTGGAACTCAAAAACCATTTGGGTATCGATTTGGGCGATACGCCCGAAGAAATACTGGAAAACCTGCAATCGCAACGCTACCAACGCAAAGACATTGCACAAGATTGCGGCAAAGGGCACGACCACGCTTATTGCAGCCATGTCCGCCAAGTGGACGAAAACTCCCCCGCCCGCTTCAACGCCGATGCCTCCCGACATTACGAAGCCTCCGGCAGCGCAGGCAAACTAGCAGTCTTCGCTGTTCGTCTGGATACGTTCCCGCTCGAAACCGATACGGCGGTTTTCTATATCGGCACCAACCAGACGGACACGCTGACCGATTTACGCCGCCACATGCTGTCCGACTTCCAACAACTGCCGATTTCGGGCGAATACATTCACCGCGATGCTTTCGATATTGCCGCAGACTACGGCAAAGACACTTTCTGGGTCATCAAAAAACTCGGCACGCACCGCCTGCCTCAGCTTTTCGCTTTGAAAGCCAAAGCAGATGCAGTGGCGGAAAAACTCAATTTCCTGCCGAGGCACTTCAGCGACAAAATCTTGCAGTCGGTTTCAAAACTCCTACCGCAGCATCTGCCGGAAAAACTGCGCCAGTACCGCGACCGGTACGAACATCACTTGATTGTCAAGATGGGTGGCAGCGGCATACGGGAAGCCCGCGATTATCTGCAACAGTATTTCGGCGACCTTTCAAAAGGTGCTTATTTCGAGTGCAATCCCGAAGAGAGCCAGGCCGCCATGCTGCACCGTTTCGCCGTAGCCTCGGCCGCCGTACGTTATCGGGCAGTCCATGACCGTGAAGTGGAAGACATTGTGGCCTTAGATGTCGCCCTACGCCGCAACGACAGAGAGTGGCAGGAAATATTGCCGCCGGAAATCGATAACAAAATCAGCCACAAACTCTATTACGGCCATTTTATGTGCCATGTCTTCCATCAGGACTACATCGTCAAAAAAGGCTGTAACTGTACGGAATTGGAGCATGAAATGCTGGCTCTGCTCGACCGGCGCGGTGCCCAATATCCTGCCGAACACAATGTGGGACACTTATATGAGGCCAAGCCTGATTTGAAGAAATTCTATAAAGAATTGGATCCGACCAACAGTTTCAACCCCGGTATCGGAAAAACATCGAAGAAAAAATATTGGCAGTAAACACAGCAATAAACGCAACGGCCGATTCGGTCGATCTCAATCTGAACAGGCAGCAAAGGACGGCAGAACCGTTCTCTTGCTGCAAATCAGGCAAACCCGCCGATCTATGCCGTCTGCACCGACGGTTCGGCGGTTTGTATACGCCACACCGTTTTCCCCGAGGCACCTTGGAATATATGCAACTGTCCAGCGGCTTTCATTTCAACCGGTGATTATTCCTATATGTCGAAGCCGTGCAGAAAATAGGTTTGTCTGCCGTTCCATCTGACCAGACGGTCACCTTTGCCCGGCAGCTTTTCCGCACCGGTTTCATCCAGAATGATTTTGGATTCGGTGGATTTCTGCACACTTAAAG
>JAUMYW010000017.1 GCA_030528455.1 Neisseria sp. | reverse complement strand
AAGCTGATATGGATGCCTTTGCCGAAGTGTGGTTCAACGGACGTACTGTCCCGACTGGCGGCGAACATAAGAAACTCAATGCAATTCTTGATTTGGCAGTGGAAAAATACAAACACCTTTCAGACGATCCCGAACATAATGACGCACAACAGAAACTGTTTAAAAGCCAGTTGCAAAGCTATTTGAATTTGTATTTGTTTGTCTCGCAAATCCTGCCTTATACCGATTCGGTTCACGAGAAACGTTATGTCTATCTGAAATCGCTGATGATGAAACTTCCACGCGGCGAAGGCAGCGAAAAGCTGGATTTGTCGAAAATGGCGGTATTGCAGTATTACCGTCTGCAACAAATCAGCGAAGGTTCAATCAATTTAAACGACGGAAAAGCCGACCCGCTGAAAGGCTCTACCGATGTCGGTACTGGCAAAGCGAGTCTGATCGAAGAACTCGATAAGCTGATCAAAGAATTAAACGATTCGTTCACCACCGAATTTAACCTTGGGGATTTGCTGTTTTTCGAATCTATTGAAAAATTCGCCCGAGAACATCCGGACATTGTGAATGCAGCAACCAATAACCCTTTGGGATCTTTTATTGAGTATTTCAATGCAAGAATGGACGATTTGCTGGTAAGCTTGTTTGAAAAATTCAGCGAAAGTGTTACCAAGGTGCTGAATAATCCGAAGATAAAAAGCCAAGTCAGCCGCAGATTGGCGAAAGCGATTTATGAAAATGTACATTCAAGGCAATAAATCATTTGCCTAAAAAGAAAAACGGAAGCAAAGCTTCCGTTTTTTGTTGTTTTGGTATATGGAATTTAAAATGGAATATCGTCATCGATATCGTCTACCGGCTGCACGGGTACGGAAGGTGCCTGACGGCGCGGGGCGGCAGGCGGCTCGCTGTTATAAGTAGGCTGCGGGTTTTGATAAGACTGCTGCGGCGCAGCCTGATAGGTTTGTTGCGGTGCTACCTGGTAGGCACCTTCGTCATACTGCGCACCACTGCTGTTTTGGCGGCTGCCCAACATTTTCATTTCGTTGGCAACAATATCGTAAGCCGTACGTTCGATGCCGTCTTTACCGGTATATTTGCGGCTTTGGATACGTCCTTCAATATATACCTGACTGCCTTTTTTCAGATACTGCCCGGCAATTTCGGCCAAACGGCGGTACATGGTAATGTTGTGCCATTCGGTACGGTCTACTTTCTGACCGCTCTGACGGTCGGTCCAGCTTTCGCTCGTCGCAATCGAAAAGTTGCAGACGGCTTCTCCGTTCGGCATATAGCGCACTTCGGGATCGCGGCCCAAATTACCGATCAAAATCACTTTGTTCAAAGACATTTATTCTGCTCCTGAAATAATTTTTGCTGCAGCGGCTTCGTCGAAACCTTTCTGCAAGGCTTTGACAAATACGGTTTCGCCGTCTGCGCTGAATACAACCTGTTCCACTCCGGCAAGCTGCGTCAGGGCGGAGTGTAATTGCTCACGTCTACCCTGCCAAGTTTTTCCGACACCCCAGGCCACTGTTTTGACCGGCTTCGGAGCGGGTGTTTTCAAAGCAATTACCAGCCACACAACCGTCAGCACGGCGACGAAACCGAACACTGCTCCGAAACCGAAATTCTGCAGAAGACGGCCTCCGACCACACCGCCGACAAACAGACCGATGGATTGCAGGGTGTTGTATACGCCCATTGCGGTACCTTTCAGCGTTGCCGGTGCGATTTTCGACACCATGGACGGCATACTCGCCTCAATAATATTGAAACCGACGAAGTAAACAATCAAACCGACTGCAATCATCCACAAAACTTCGTAACCTGCTGCCAACACGCCGATTGCAGCCAATACCGCTACAATACCGCCGACAAATACGTTTTTGAGTTTGTTACGGGTCTCCCCGATAATAATCGCCGGAACCATCAGCACCAGACCGGCCAGTGTCGCAGGCAGATAAACCTTCCAGTGTGCGGCTTTTTCCAAACCGATTGCGGTCAGGGCAAAGGGTAGGGAAACAAATAGCGACATCATGCCGCAATGCAGCACGAAAATACCGAAATTCAAACTCATCAGGCGGCGGTTTTTAAACACTTCGCCAAATTGTGCCGTCTGCACCTGCGTATCTTCATGCAGTTTGGACTGCCCCGGATTCGGTGTCAGCCAAGCAACGACTGCAATACTGAGCAGCGTCAGGACGGCTGTCAGTACAAACAGACCGGGCACGCCGATCCATGCGTCCAACATCGGAGACAGTACCAGGCTGACTGAAAACGTCAAACCGATACTCAATCCGATCATCGCCATCGAACGGGTGCGGACTTCGTCCCTAGTCAAATCAGCCAGCAAGGCGGTTACCACCGCACTGACCGCCCCCGCGCCCTGCAAAGCCCGAGCAGCCGCCAGCATTTCCAAAGATTGCGCCCAGGCGGCTAAAAAACTGCCCGCTGCAAATACCGCCAAACCGGCATAAATCACTTTTTTTCTGCCCAATTTGTCGGAAACCATCCCCAATGGCAGTTGCAGCAATGCTTGAGTCAGACCGTAAATCCCCATTGCCAAACCTGCCAAGGCTTTGTTGTTTTCTGCTCCGGGCAGCGAGGTCGCATAAAGTGCAAATACCGGCAATACCAGAAACATACCCAGCATACGCAAAGCGTACACACTTGCCAAAGTAATGCTTGCCCGCCATTCTTGGGGAAGCATTTGCGATTGATTGCGTTTTGTCCGTGCCATTGTTACGCCATATTTTTCTATCTGTTAAGACCCGAATACCTCTGTAAACGGCGAGCCGCTTCTGCAACAGCAGCTTCCGGATTCCGGGCGGAAAAAAATCGTGCCATTATACCTTGTTTGCCCCTTCATGTTTGAAAAACCTGATATTCTCGGACGCAATCTCGCCAATCGGATGCCGTCTGCAGCCGTCTCTCCCGCCTTCCGGCTGGGAATTTCTTCCAAAATGAAGTTCAAATATTGGCCGGCAACATCTTAATCTTATTATTTGCCCCGCTGCCGGTAAAATCGGCTGCCGAAATAAAGCTGCGCTCCTTCGCGCAGCAATACCAGCGACACCGCCGCCAGCGGCAGACCTGCCAGCATACCGACAAACCCCAACAGGCGGCCGAAAGCCATCAGGGAGAAAATAACCCAAAACGGCGACAATCCGATACGATCACCGACGATTTTCGGCGTAACGACAAAACTTTCCAACAGCTGGCCGATACCGAACACCGCCCACACCCAAAGCCAATCCTGCCAGCTCGAAAATTGCAGCATTGCAGCCAGCGTAGCCAGCAACAAACCGATAAACGCCCCCAAATAGGGTATAAACACCAGCACTCCCGCAATCAGACCGATTGCAAAGCCCGAGTCCAAACCGACCAACGCCAAACCTGCACCATAAATCGCCCCCATAATCAGCATAACCGTCAGCTGTCCGCGCAAAAACCCGCTCAATACCTCGTCGATTTCCGTACCGACACGGTCATAAGCCTTCACAAAACGGCGCGGCACAGCCTTACGCACACCTTCGGTCCAGCGGTTCCAGTCAAACAGAAAGTAATAAAGCAATAAAGGCAGCAAAGCAACATTGCTCAAAGTATTGGCTACAAAACCGCTTTGGCCGAGTACCGCCCTGGCCAAGTTGCCGGCAGCCGTCTGCAGCATACCTATATGCTCTGACAGCCAGGCTGACAATTCCGTTTTGTCCGGCAGTATACCTTCGCCCGCATGCGCAGCCAGCCAGGGCAGTACTTTCAACTGCACGAACTGCACCAAAGCCGGCAATTTTGCCGTCAGATTTTGAAACTGGGTTACCAGCATCGGAACCATAACCAACATCAGACCGAGCAAAACCGCCAATGCCGACAACGTAACCAGCAAGGAAGATGTCGCCCGACCGAAACGGTGCTGTTCCAACCATTCGACCAAAGGATGCAGAATATAAGCCAGTACGGCTGCCACCACAAACGGAGTCAGGACATTTCCCAAAGCATAAAGCAGTGCCAGAAAAACCGACAGAACTGCTACCGCTGCTGCCGCTGCCAAGCGGCTTCCCTGTTTCTTTTTCAAATACATAAACTGTCCGACATTTCCGGCAAAACAAAGCCCAAGCATACCACAAAGCTCCCACAGTCCGCCCTGCCGAAACTAATCCCCCTATGCTGCAAAATCAGGTAAAATACGCGCCGATCTCAAACCTTACTCAGAAAGCGCGACATGAGCCAATCTTTAAGCTACCGCGACGCAGGCGTAGATATCGACGCAGGCGACCAACTCGTTGAAAATATCAAACCTTTTGCCAAACGCACCATGCGCCCCGAAGTGTTGGGCGGCTTGGGCGGCTTCGGCGCACTGGTGGAAATCAGCAAAAAATACCAAAACCCCGTGCTCGTTTCCGGCACCGACGGCGTAGGCACCAAACTGAAACTGGCTTTCGATTGGGACAAACACGACACCGTCGGCATCGACCTCGTGGCCATGAGCGTGAACGACATTCTCGTGCAAGGCGCGGAGCCGCTATTTTTCCTCGACTACTTCGCTTGCGGCAAACTGGATGTCGCCCGCGCCACCGACGTGATTAAAGGCATCGCCCAAGGCTGCGAAGAATCAGGCTGTGCCCTCATCGGCGGCGAAACCGCCGAAATGCCCGGCATGTATCCCGAAGGCGAATACGACTTGGCCGGCTTCGCCGTGGGCGTGGTGGAAAAAGACCGGGTCATCAACGGTCGCGACATCGTGCCCGGCGACGTGGTTTTGGGCCTGGCTTCCAACGGCGCACATTCCAACGGCTATTCGTTGGTACGCAAAATCATCGAGCGCGACCAACCCGATTTGGATGCACCGTTCGACGGCGGCAAAACCCTGCGCCAAGCCATCATCGCACCGACCCGCCTGTATGTGAAACCGATTCTCGCCGCGCTAAAACAATTTACCATCAAAGGTATGGCGCACATCACCGGTGGCGGCATCACCGAAAACGTGCCGCGTGTGCTTCCGGAAAACACCGTTGCCCAAATCGATGCCGGAGCATGGGAAATGCCCAAGCTGTTCCAATGGCTGCAACAGGCGGGCAACGTGGCGCAACAAGAAATGTACCGCACCTTCAATTGCGGCATCGGCATGGTCGTCATCATCGCCAAAGAAGATGCCGACGCAGTGCAGAAATTCTTGACCGAACAAGGCGAAACCGTTTACCGCTTGGGCGAAATCCGCACACGCAACGACGGCGAGCACCAAACCCAAGTAGCTTGATTCGCGCCTTCCGGCCACGGCATCGGTACTCTGACTGCCTCCCTGCATATGCCGTCTGCACCTCCGCAGACGGCATTTCGTCTTTTGCCCCTCATCGGGATTTGATGTTAATATCCGGCTACATCTGCCTACAAAACAATTGCCGAAAGGAGAAAGTATGACCGCCCTGCCCCGCCCCGAAATCGATGAAAACGGCCTGCTGGAATTTTCGGTTGTCTATACCGACCGGGCATTGAACCACATGTCGCAAAAATTTCAAACAGCCTTGCGCGACATTTCCGCCACACTGAAAAAAGTATATCGGGCACAACATACTGCCATCATTCCCGGCAGCGGCACTTCCGGCATGGAAGCGGTTGCCCGCCAATTCGCCCGGGGGCAAAAATGCCTGGTCGTACGCAACGGATTTTTCAGCTACCGTTGGTCGCAAATTCTGGAAACCGGCCATATCGCTTCAGAAACCCGCGTGCTGACCGCCCGTCAGAACGACGCTCCCCAAGCACCCTTTTCTCCAGCTCCGATTGAAGAAGTCTGCGCCGAAATAGCCGCATTCCGTCCCTCCGTGGTATTCGCCCCGCATGTCGAAACCGCTTCGGGGATTATGCTGCCGGACACTTATATTGCCCGACTCGCAGAAGCCGTACATTCGGTCGGCGGCCTGCTGGTCATCGACTGCATTGCATCCGGCTGCGTATGGCTGGACATGGAAAAACTGGGCATCGATATTTTGATTTCCGCACCGCAAAAAGGCTGGAGCGGCTCACCCTGCTGCGGTCTGGTCATGCTCAACAGCGAAGCGGCGGCACGCTTGGAACACACACAGTCCGACAGTTTCGCCCTAGACTTGAAAAAATGGCTGAACATCATGCAGGCCTTTGAAAACGGCGGACACGCATACCATGCCACACCGCCTACCGATGCGCTGCTTCAGCTTGACAAAGTAATGAAAGAGGCCGAAGCGGTCGGATTCGAGCTCCTGCGCGAACGCCAATTGGAACTGGGTAGGAAAATCCGCACGCTACTGGTCGAAAACGGTTTTCCGAGTGTGGCTGCCGAAGGCTTTGAAGCACCCGGCGTAGTAGTTTCCTATACGTCCAATCCTGCCGTCCAAAGCGGCAAAGCCTTTATCGAACAGGGTGTGCAGACGGCTTCCGGTGTACCTTTGCAATGCGGCGAACGCAGTGATTTCCGCACATTCCGTCTGGGGCTGTTCGGATTGGACAAACTAGCCGATGTAGATGCTACAGTTGCCTGTTTTGCCGAAGTGTTGGAAAAAATCGGCCGCTAAATCCGACAGGCTGCCTGAATGATGAAAAAACTTTCAGGCAGCCGGATTTTGATTTCCCCAAGAAAGTGATTTATGAAAACAATACATATTGCTTTCGGTGCAGATGCCCGCTATGCCGAACAGCTTATGACCACCATCAAGTCCGTCTGCTATCACAACAGCCGGATTTATTTTCATCTGCTCAACCGCGATTTTCCATCCGAATGGTTTGATGAATTAAATCAGACTCTTAGCCTGATGGACAGTCGGATTGGAGATCTTAAAATCACCAACGGCCAAATCGGCACTTACCGCACTCTCCCGCATATCGCCTCAGACAGTACTTATTTCCGCTATTTCATTCCCGAACTGATTCATCAAGAACGCATACTCTATTTGGATTGCGATTTGGTCAACGGAGATTTGTCCCCGCTGTTTGCCTTGGATTTGCAAAACAAGCCGCTCGCCGCCGTTCCCGATATCATCACGAAATTCAACCGGCCGGAAAACAATCCTCAATTCAATGCGGGGGTTATGCTTATCGACAATGCCGAATGGAGGAAGATTGACCTGACCCGTATTGCCTTGGACTTATCCGACCGCATCATCCACGAACTGCCCGACAGCGACCAAAGTATTCTGAATATTTTATTTGAAAACAAATGGCTGCGTCTGCACCGCAATTGCAATTACCAAGTGGGATTAGACTGGATTCTTGCCGACCAAGACAAAGCCCACCAGATTGAAAACCTGCTCGACATCGTACCGCTGATTGTCCATTACAATACCGCCGCCAAACCATGGTCGAACCAATCACCGCGCACTCGTTTCCAGGATTTGTACAGCCGGTATCGTGATACGGACTGGGAAACAATCATCGGGCGACACCAAGTATAAATCTGCTAGAATACGGGCTTTTCCCTGCATAAAGCTCCAACATCAGCCGTCTGCAGCCCAACAAACACAAACGCCGATATTTTATGGAAAAACAAAACAAACCCGCCCTCACGCCCATCGACCGTCCCGTGCTCACTCCGCCGAACGGAGAAAAAAAAGTGCTGCTGCATTCCTGCTGCGCACCCTGTTCCGGCGAAGTCATGGAAGCCATGCTGGCCAGCGGCATTGATTTCACCATTTATTTCTACAATCCCAATATCCACCCGAAAAAGGAATACGAAATCCGCAAAAACGAGAATATCGCCTTTGCTGAAAAACACGGCATTCCATTTATCGATGCCGATTACGATGTGGACAACTGGTTCGAACGAGCCAAAGGCATGGAAATGGATCCCGAACGTGGCCGCCGCTGCACCATGTGTTTCGATATGCGTTTCGAACGTACCGCCCTATATGCACATGAAAACGGCTTTCCCGTCATCACCAGTTCGCTTGGCATTTCCCGCTGGAAAAATATGAATCAAATCAACGAATGCGGCGTTCGCGCAGCGGAAAAATACCCTGGTTTGAGCTATTGGGAATACAACTGGCGAAAAGGCGGCGGCAGCGCGCGCATGATTGAAATCAGCAAACGCGAACATTTCTACCAGCAAGAATACTGCGGCTGTGCCTATTCCCTGCGCGACACCAACCACCACCGCAAATCGCAAGGCCGTCCTCCCATCAAAATCGGCGTAAAGTATTACGGCGATGATGAAGAACAAAATAAAGAAGAAACAAAATAAAACAAATATGCCGTCTGCACCACCTGCCAAGCTGCAGACGGCATACAGATGCTCTCTCTTGTCGGGCACTCCCTACGCCCCGCCTCCCTCAAAAAAAAGAAAACCGGCGGTTTCCCCTTTTCTGCCAAACAGATTATCAGTTATCAAGCCGATTTCGGCAATGCGAAACGCACAAGCAAACCGTTCGGCACAATGTTTTCCACAGTAATCGTACCGCCGTGCTGATCGACAATATGTTTGGTCAATGCCAGACCCAAACCGGTTCCCGGCTTATGCGCACTGCTGTCGGCACGATAAAACGCAGTAAAAATTTTATCTATCTGTTCAGGATGAACACCCGGACCGTTATCCGCAACCTCAACCAACCACGCCTGATTGGTCTGCGCCAAACGCACCCTGATTATGCTGCCTTCAGGGCTGTAATTGAGCGCATTACGGATAACATTGTCTACCGCCCTGTAAAGATAACTCTCGTTTGCCGCCAAACCGGTATCTTGCGGAATCGCAATTTCATCAATGACAACAGTTTGACTGTTTTTCAAAGCCAGTTCCTGACAATCTTCCACCAAATGCTCGATGAAAGGCACAAGTTTCAATTCTTCCTTCTCCAACACCTCGTGGGAGGTTTCCAAACGGGACAAAGTCAGCAGCTCGCCCACCAGCATGTTCATCCGCTCCAATTCTCCCTCCAAACGCCGCATATAACGCTCCTGATTCTGCGGCTGGGACTCGATTAAAGCTAAAATCGCCTGCATACGCGCCAACGGAGAACGCATTTCATGTGATACGTGGTGCAAAAGATGGCGTTCTTTTTCAACCAGTTTCTGCAACTGTTCCGCCATTTTGTCGAACTGCTGTCCCAATTGGGACAATTCGTCATCACGGTCGCGCAACTGTTCCGACAAACGGGTATCCAAATCTCCTTTTGCCAAAGCCGCCATTCCCCTGCCTAAAACACGGATGGGTTTGGCAATATTGTTGGCCAGAATATAGGCAAGCAGCAGACCGACCAAAAAGATAAAACTCAAAATAATAATTTCGTGCCAAACAGGCTCCAAAGGCAAACCCGGAATATACAGCGGACTAGGCAGACGTTTGACCTCGTTTTTGTCCCAATTACGGATAAAAAACAAATACTCTTCGCCAAAGCGGTCAAATTCAATCCGCACACTCGAATCACCGGGATGCTTCAAAGCATAGGCACGCGCAGCTTCCAAGCGCTTGATATTAATCGCCCTGCCTAAAACATCTTTGCGTTCATCCCCCGAAACCACCAGCACTTTTTCCATACCGGGCCGGTCGTTCCAGCTTTTCAATACTTCTTTGACACCGCTCTCCCCGCGTGCCGAAAAAGCGGCTACTGCATTTTCCAACAGCATCTGCTCAATGGCACGCTGCTGTTGGAAATGTGTTTCGGCCTGGGTATTCTGCACCAGCCAGAAAGAAAAACTCGCCACGAATATGGCGCAGATAATCACTGCGCAAAACGTGGCGAAAATACGTTGAAACAGTTTCATCGGAAAAAATGTTCGTCTGATTAATTTTTAACGAACAGATAGCCCAAACCCCGAACGGTTTGAATCAGCGAGGCATCGCCGAGTTTGTGACGGATACTGGAAATATGCACATCGATACTGCGGTCGAACTTGGCCAGTTTTCTGTCCAAGGCTTCGATTGACAAAGTCTCTTTGCTGACAACCTGACCTGCATGGCGCATCAGAACTTCCAGCAGATTAAATTCGGTACTTGTCAGCTCCAACGGCGCATCACCGATACTGGCCTGCCGTTTGGCAGGATACAGTGTGATATTGCTGACGGAAATGCTGTTGGGGGTATTGCTTTGGTCTGCCTGATTGTGCGCACGGCGCAAAATGGCATTGATGCGCGCCAACAGTTCGCGCGGGGTACATGGTTTGGGAACATAATCGTCCGCTCCCATTTCCAAGCCGATGATGCGGTCAATGTCGTCGCCTTTGGCGGTCAGCATGATAATCGGCACGGCACTTTTTGCCCGGACGGTTTTCAAAACATCCAAACCGTTCATTTTCGGCATCATGGAATCCAATACGACAACATCGTACTGACCGGATAGGATTTCGTGAACACCGGATTCGCCGTCGGGCATACGGTTTACCTCCAAACCTTCTGCGCTGAGGTATTCGGTCAGCAGTTCGGTCAAATCGGAATCGTCATCTACCAATAATACTCGGCTCATTGTTTTGTCCTTTGTGTTTGGATTTTGCTCTCCGCAAGCCGTCTGCAGTATGCCGTTTCACAAACCGGAAACAGAATTCGGACTGACGGCGGCAATGCGCTCTTTACAATCGGGTTATCTTAACACGGGCGGGGTTTTTGTGTCTTCATTGATGCTGTATTTTCGATTTTTTTCATACAGATTCAGGCTCTTTACCTTCTCAATTAAGGTTCGCAGGCTTTTGCCTGCGGGCGCAGCCGGGCGAATTCGCGGCAATATTGTTTCGCTTCGGGATACAGTTCGGCAAAATACGGTGAATTTTTCATTTGTTTGAGGTAAAACGGCAACATGTTGGGATAATAGCGGTAAAGACGACGCATCCATTCGCGGCCTTCTTCTTTTCGTCCCAGACGATATTGGTACAAACCCCATTGGTAGGAGGTGGCATACGGCCGGTACACCAGGGCTTTACCGGCAGCTTCGACTGCCCAATCCCGGATAAAAGTATCTGACGGCGCGGCACGGCGGGTCAATGCCAAATCGGCGTAATAAGCCAGCAGCGGTTCGTTGTGAGAAATCTGCCGCAAACAGTCGGTTTTCTGTGCAGCCTGTTCTGCGGATTCGTTTTGCGGACGATGATCGGCTTCGACCAAGCCGTAATATACCCAAGCCAGGCGCACTATCCCCGCTGCAAACACTGCTGCGAGAATAAGGATCAGACAGGCTGCAGACGGCTTGACCGAAGTAACTCCGCCCGAGCCGCCTGCGGCTTCCGCTTCGGTAGAAGGGGCAAGTCCTGTCAGCAGGGCAAGCGGTGCCAGAAAATAAACATACCACAACGGATATTCGAGCAGGCTGTGACATAAGCTGACACTCATCAGAGACAATGCCAGCAAAGAAGGCAGACCGAAAGACTGCCTGAAAAACGGCCGGATCACCCAAGCCGCTCCTCCAAATACCAAAAGCGTGCCGGCCAGCCCCATTTCTGCCAAAAGTTGCAAAACGATGTTGTGCGAATGGGTAAACAGCACGCTGATGCCGTGCGGACTGAAGCCGTCTGCAAAGCGGCTGTTGAGAAAACCTTGCAGGGAAAAACTTCCCCAACCCTGCCCCCAAAGCGGGGCTGTTTGGAATATCCTCCAAGCATTGGCCCATTCCAAATCTCGTGCGGAACCGGAAAACGAGCTGCCGCCAACACGCTGCAAAGCCGTTTCAACCTGCGTGCCGCCGAACCATGCCAATATGCCGTTCAACCCGATCTGTACGGCAACAACCGACAACAAAGCAAAGGTTATGATGAAAAAAGCACGGTTGCCTGCACGCCCTGAACGCAGCCGCCACAACAAAACCAACAGGCCTGATGCGGCGATATAGAGCAAAATCGTACGCGAACCGACCAAGCCCAAAGTTCCTGTCAGAAACAACACTGCCGCAGCACCACCCCACCAGACGATACGGCGTTGTGCCCACAAATAGGCTGCCGACAATACGCCCCACATCAGATAATGCCCCAGATGGTTGCGCTGGCCGAGCTGTCCCGTGATATTGTTTTGTCCCCGATAGGCCAAAATGCCGGGAAATTCCGCCGCCCACCCGGCAAACTGCATCCAGCAGACAAGAGCCTGCAAGAGCGCGCCGATTAGCAGAACCGCTGCGAATACGTCGGTTGTTTCACGCTGCCCGATACCGCGCTGCCACGCCCGTACCGCCCATATGCCGAGTGCCAAGACGGCAAAACTCCAAACCGCCTGATCGCTTTGCCCGACATAAGGCAGATTCATCACCCGTGCCTGTATCCACCAATAAGCGGCCAGCAATAAAAAATACACGCTGCCGCGCGGCACGGCGGTTTGCTTCAAACGTCCTGCCAATCCTGTTGAAAAAACCAGCAGCAAAACAAACAGTAATGCCCCGGCTTCCAAATAAAAACTGCTCAGAGGACCGACCCGCCACAGCGAGAGAAACGGCGCAATACAAAGCAGGCCCAGCGGAAAGACCAGCCAAAACGCTCCGGTACGCGGTTTGCAAAAATCAACGCCCACCGGCCGCCTCCCTGCGTGCGCGGCGCACGAAATACAAACAGGATATGAAAAACACCGTGCTGCACAATAAGGCGGCAAAAGCGCATGCACGGCTCGCCCAAGCTGCGTCAAACAATCTCACCACTGCTTCGGCAAAATAGGCTAAAACCAGCATACACGCCCATTGGAAAGTATATATCCGCCCTTTCAGAATGCCCGTCAATGGCAGGCAGAGCGGCAAAGCCTTCAGAGCCAGCCAAGAGCCGCCCGGACGCAGCGGTGCCAGCCACAGTTCCCAAGCGGTACTGACGGCAATTAAGAGCAGTAGGCTGAACACAGCCGCCGAATAGGGCAGATTGTTACGCAGATTTCCCATCACTTTTCCCATACAGCGATAAAGCCGTCTGCAGTCCATACTGTTTCACACCAATGGAAACAGCAGGTGCAGACGGCTTCCGATTAATCTTTTTCTCCGGCGGTCGAAGAAAACAGCCGCGCAGCCAGAATACCTGTTTCATACAGCACTACCAGCGGCACCGCCATCAGAACTTGGGACAACACATCAGGCGGCGTAATCACTGCTGCCGCAACAAACGCGCCGACAACCACATAAGGGCGCGCCTTTTTCAAAGCTTCAAGCGATACTGCCCCCATACGGTGCAGCAGCACCACCACGACCGGTGTTTCAAATGCCGTGCCGAAAGCGGCAAACATACCCAATACAAAAGACAGATATTTGTCGATGTCTGTCGCCATCGCCACGCCTTCCGGTGTTACACCCGCCAGAAAACCGAACACAATCGGAAACACCAACGTGTAGGCAAACACCATGCCGCAGAAAAACAACAATACACTCGATAAAACCAAGGGGGCAACCAGTCTTTTCTCGTTACGGTAGAGTGCAGGGGCGACAAAAGCCCAAATCTGATACAGCGTGTGCGGCAGCGTCAGCAGGAACGCCGTCATCAATGCAACCTTTACCGGAACGAAAAACGGTGCGATCACATCGGTTGCAATCATATTCGTACCTTGCGGCAGTTTGGCCATCAAAGGCTGCGCCGCAAAAGTATAGAGGTCTTGCGCAAACGGCAGCAGCGACACAAATGCCGCTGCCAACACTGCAACCGTCCACACCAGCCGTTTGCGCAATTCGACCAAATGTTCAACCAAAGTCTGAGCCTGATCCGTCATACTGCCGTCCTGTCCGACCGTTTCCCAAACACCCTCAACGCGCCTTCCGGCGCACCCTCAACTTCGGTCTGATGCGCACGCGCGGCCGCATATCGCGCCGCCGCAACGCCGCCTGCTTCTGCAGTGAAACCGTATGACCCCGCAAGAGACCGTCTTCCCATTCGGGCAAAGGACTGCCGTTTTCATCCATGCCGAAATCGGCCGGCGTTTTCATTTCCGGCAAGCGTTCCCACGCCGGCAGCCGGGCAGCTTCTTTCGCAGCCGTCTGCACCCCGTACCAATCGGAGCGGATATCCTGTGCCGCCTGCTCGAAATCTGCCTGCACGCCGCGCAGTTCGTCCAAACCGCCGCTGCGGTTCAATTCCTGCTTCACACCCGCTGCAAACGCCTGGATTTTACCCAGCCAGCGGCCTGCGGCACGTGCGACAACAGGCAGACGTTCGGGTCCCAATACGATGAGGGCCACCACGCCTGCCAGAAGCATTTCGCTGAAACCGAAGTCAAACATTATTCGGCTTTATCTTGTTTTTTCCCGGCCGAGCCGTCGTTTTCTGCTCCGCCCTCATTCAAACCTTTTTTAAAATCGTGCACCGCACCGCCCAAATCTTTGCCGACATTGCGCAGTTTTTTCGTGCCGAAAATCAGAACCACGATCGCCAGCACCAGCAGCCATTGCCAGATTCCGGAAATACCCATTTTTCATTCCTTTAAATTGTCGTGCGGCACACATCAGGAAGCCGCTTTTGCAAGACGGCATTATATCAGGCAGGCCGTCCCATGATGTGGATATGCAGATGGAACACTTCCTGTCCTCCGCCCTTGCCCGTATTGATATGTGTTTTGAAACCTTTGGCCAGACCGTTGGCTTCGGCAATTTGAGGCACTTTCATCATCATTTTACCCAGCAGGGCTTCGTGTTCCGGACGTGCGTGCGCCAAAGAGTCGAAATGCACTTTCGGAATCAGCAGAAGATGCACGGGAGCAGCCGGATTAATATCTTTGAAGCAGAGCATTTCGTCATCTTCATACACCACGTCGGCCGGGATTTGTTTGTTTACGATTTTACAGAAAATACAGTCAGTCATTTTGATGTTCCCGAATATGCCTGATGCCGTCCTCACGGTTGCAGACGGCATAGCTTGTACACAAGTCTAATTGTAATACAGTTTCACGTTTCCTGCCGCGCTGCTTTTTCCGTCAAACCCGACAAGCCCTGCCGCCGCGCCAGTTCTTCCAATACATCTTCCGCACGCAAACCGTGATGCGCCAACAGCACTTGGGTGTGAAACCACAAATCGGCCACTTCGTAAACCAAATGCTCGCCGCCTCCGTCTTTCGACGCCATCAGCACTTCACCTGCCTCTTCAATCACTTTTTTCAGAATTTTGTCTTCGCCCTTGTGCAAAAGCTGGGCAACATAAGACGTTTCGGGATTTCGCCCCTTACGGCTTTCAATCACATTCTGAATATCAATCAGTATGTTATCGCTCACAATTTCTTCCTTCCTGCCGTCCGATCCTTTTACGGAGTCGGCAACAAACTCCATGAAGGACGTATTTTATACGGAAATCCTGCGCTTTGCCCGTTCGGAAATTACAGCGGTTATTTCCCAATAAAACAGACGGGAGCAATGTCTGCCTCCTGCTTCCCCTGAACCAAACGGGAAATCTCTTTCTCTCTTCATGCAGACAAACAAAATGCCGTCTGCAGCTATTCATGCAGACGGCATCTTCCTCAAACCCGATTATTTTTTCTTGGCTTTTTTCGATTTCGATTCAGCCGGTACGACGGCAGGCTTGGCCACTTTGCAATAACGGGTTACAACCGCATCAATCTGTTGCTGCTTGCCGTTGACTTCGCGAACCTGTTTGATGGTCAGCATATTGCCGTCCGTATTTGCCACATCCGCAGGCGAAGCCAAACCGGCAGACCAAGTTACCTGGCCGTCGGTAAACATATTGCGGTCGCCAAAATCAATGACGCGCCACAGGTTGTTTGTCAGCTCGTTTTTGTATTTCACTTGAGCCGCGACCACTTGTCCGTCTTTGAAGCCGTACATCACAGACAAGGGATCTTGCCCCTTTTCCCCGCATTGGTATGCCACTTCGGTTTTACCATCAATGGAATCGACGCGGACAACACGCAGAGCATTGGGAAAGACTTGGGGTTGGGATGCCTGTACGGCTGTTTTTTCCGGTTTAGGAGCAACCGCAGGTTGGGCTTCTTTGGCGGCAGAAGAACAAGCTGCCAGTACGGCCAGCATCATTGCGGCAGGTACGGCGGTTTTCAACAATTTCATATTTTACTCCCGAAAATGGAATGATTTAAATGACAAGGATTTATGTAAAAAACCAGGTGCTGCCAACATAACAAAGAACGCTGCATTTGTCGCGCGGTTTTCCCCTCTTTGCCGGCAAACGGCAGAAAAAAAGAAGCAAGTAAATGATTGCTATTGTATTTTACAAATGAAAAAACTTATGCAAATCCGTAAAAAATTGTGAGCATCAAACCAAGCGCACCATAATCCGAACGGACACATGCCGTCTGCAGCTGTTCCCCTCCTGCAAACTGCTGACGGCCTGACGATTAAAACGAAGCAGGCCGTTCCCGTTCTTGCGGTGTTTCCAAAGCCGCATTCAATTCGGCCTCGATGCGGTCGGCATCGAATGATTTGGCAATCAGTTCAAAACGCGAATCGCGCCGCCACGATACTTGCCCGGCACCCCAGCGCCCGTCAACCCAGTTGAGCCACACCCACGTGCCCAGCACTTGAAACACGCCTTTTGCACGCACCAAGCCTTCGGTCATTTCCGGCAGGCGGTCGAAAAAAGCGGTCAGCCGTTCGCCGTCGAAATCCTGTCCCGGAGCAAAGGTGTAACCTTGGGATTGGAAGCCCATACTGTTGTCCGGCAGTGTTTTCAAACGGTAGCGGGGTTTTTCCGCCACCGGCGTATCCAGCAGGGCAATATCCAATTTGCCGTTTTCCGTTACGGCAATGGCGGATTTCGGCGGAAACAAAGCTTGTGTCTGTTCTTCAAACTGTTGCAGAATTTCGGGCGGGCACAAATCGGTTTTACTCGCGACCAAAACGTCGCACACGCCGATTTGGTCTTTATACAAAGGCTGGGCGGCATAATCCGGATTGACGAATTGGCGCGGATCGACCAGAGTAAACACAGCGGCGATATCCAGTTTGTCGCGGAACTGATCGGCTTTCAACTCGTCAATTACACTCGCAGCGTGTGCCAAGCCGCTGGCTTCAATCATAACGCGGTCGGGCAAGCCGTCTGCAATCATTTTCTGCAAAGTGCCTCCCATCTGCGCGCCGGCCACACAGCACAGACAGCCGCCGGCGATTTCGGCCACAGGAATGCCCTCTTCGCTCAATACTGCTCCGTCAATACCGATTTCGCCGAATTCGTTTACTACAATCACCCATTTTTCAGCGGGATTTTTCTGCTCCATCAGGCTTCTTAGTACAGTTGTTTTTCCTGTTCCCAAAAAACCTGAAAACAGATGAACTTTCGCTTTCTTTACTGACATTTTTTACATATTCCTGTCAAAACAACGTGTTTTTCCGTTAATACAAATCCATTCTCCGCCACCCCCCGCTGCAAGGCGGCCCACTCTTTGTTTAAAGCCTGTTCGTCGGCAGCACCGCATTCGGTACACACCAGAATAAAAGCAGTATGCCGTTCGTCTGCATGGTGGTTGCAGCGACTGTTGCCGCAATCGTGTTGGGCATGGCTGCACAGAACATAACCGTTAACCGCAGCCACTTTATGCAGTACGCCCTGCTCAGCCCAAAAATCCAAAGCACGGTAAGCAGTCGGCGGGGCAACCTGACTGCCGCTCTGCATCTGCATTTGCGACAAAACATGATAGGCTTTAATCACGCCGTCCGGATGCTGCAATACCAAATCTAATACCTGTTCGCGTAAGGAGGTAACCTGTACGCCGGCTGCTTCGGCCTGTTTGATAATCCGTTGTTTAATTTCATTCATTTTCTTATCCGCTATGCCGTCTGCGAGTCATCGGGCGACTGCAGACAGCTTTACATAACGTAAAAATAAACGCAGATGAATTGCGCCAGACTGCCGGCCAAAACAAAAAGATGCCAAATACCATGGCCGTGTTTGATTTTTTCATCGTTGACAAACCAATACACGCCCGCGCTGTACAATACACCGCCCAACACCAGCCAAAACAGTCCGACCGCCGCCAAGTTCCGAACCAGCGGATACACGGCTGCAAGCACCAGCCAACCCATCAGCAGATACAGCACCAAAGACAGCAGCCGTTTCTCGCTTTTAAGGCCGATGGTCAACTCCTGAACGATGCCGAAAATTGCCAAGCCCCACGACACACCAAACAGCGACCAGCCCCACGCGCCGCGCAGAGTAACCAGTGCAAAGGGGGTATAACTACCAGCAATCAGCAGATAAATCATGCAATGGTCAATCTTCTGCAACACGGCTTTCGCTTGCGGTTTGGAGATGCTGTGATAAACCGTCGAACCCGCATAAAGCAGAATCAGACAGCTTCCATATGCCGCCGCACTGACTACTTTGTAGACATCAAAATCTTCCGCTGCTTTAACCAGCAGCAGCACCAAACCGGCCACTGCCAGCACTGTACCGGCCAAATGGCTGTATGCATTGAATTTCTCACCTACGTACATACGCCCTCCCCAAAATCCGAATTTTCACAATTAGCTTGCGAGTGTACGGCAAATTTCAGGCTTCGGGCAAACCTGCCGGTACGCTGCATTATACAAACCGGCTGACGGGTCGCCTTTACGGTTTGAATGCCTGTGCTGCAGACGACATATCTGGTTTATTTAAACCAAGCCTTGATTCTTCCAAATAAAGACACACTCTGCTGCTCAAACGGTGCGACAGCCGTCTGCACCTCCCTGTGTACCGGCAATGCGCCGAACGATTGTGCCACCGGCATGATTTCGATGCTGTTCACATTCATATGCACCGGCGTTTGATACAGCCACAAAACCGTGTCTGCAATGTCTTTCGGCTCGATAAACCGAACATTTTCATACAATTTGGCCGCACGCTCTTCATCTCCTTTGAAACGGATATTTGAAAACTCGGTACCGCCGCACAAACCCGGCTCGATATTCGTTACCCGAACACCAGTACCGTGCAGGTCGGCACGCAGATTCAAGGAAAACTGGCGCACAAAAGCTTTGCTTGCACCGTAAATATTGCCGCCGGGATACGGATAAGTTCCTGCAATCGAACCGATATTGATAATGTAACCAGCTTTACGCTCCACCATTTGAGGCAATACTTGTCGGGTAAGGAAAGTCAGGCCGACAATATTGGTTTGAATCATGGTTTCCCAATCAGCAAAATCGGCTTTGTCGGCACTGTCCAAACCCAAAGCCAAACCGCCGTTGTTAACTAAAGCATCAATTTCGGCAAATGCTTCCGGCAGACTGTCCAAAGCCGCCCTCACAGAGACTTTATCAGTCAGATCCATTTGCAGCGGATAAAATGAAGCACCCAACTTCTCCCGCATTTCCTGCAAACGCTCCAAACGCCGTGCCGCCCCGACAACCTGATAGCCCGCTGCCACCAATACTTCACATATCGCCGCCCCGAAACCCGCCGATGCTCCGGTAACCAAAACCGTCATTTTATTCTCCTTTCAAAACTTAACCCAATCATCGTGTATGATACGCGAGTTTAAGCCAAAAATATAATCACAAGGAAACAAACCATGAACATCTCAACCCTGCTGATTTCAATATCTGCAACTCTGCTTTTGGCTGCCTGCGGATCAAATACCCCCGAAGTACCGAAAGGTGAAATTTCTCAAAACCGTACGACAGCCTTCAAAAAAATGATGCCCGACTTTGCCATCATGGGCAAAATGGTAAAAGGAGAAGAAGCATTTGATGAAGCCAAGTTCCGTTCTGCCGCTGCGGCATTCAGCGAACACGCAAAAAAACCGTTCGAATTTTTTGAAAGCGATCCTCAAGGTAACGGTGATGCCCTGTCTGACGTATGGGACAAACCGCAAGAATTTGCTGCTGCCCGGGAACAATTCTTGCAAGCAGTGGAAAATCTCAATACCGCCGCACAAACCGCAAAATTAGACGAACTGAAAACCGCTTACAGCGAAGTCGGTGCAAGCTGCAAATCTTGCCATGACAGCTTCCGCCGTCCGAAATAAGCAAGTTTCTTAAAGTTTCTTGTTGAAAAAGCCGTCCGCAGTACAACTGTCTGCAGACGGCTTTTATTTCCTATCCTGATTCCGGCGCACCGCTCCGGATTGGCTGCTAAAAAACTGCAGACGGCATAAATGCCGTCTGCAGGCCCGTATTAAACGTTTACTTTCTCGGCTACTTCGTTGTAGCTGTCGATTTCATTGAAATTCATGTAACGATAGATTTGGTCGCCCTGCT
>JAUMYW010000004.1 GCA_030528455.1 Neisseria sp. | reverse complement strand
TCAGACCTTGGCTGAGAAATGAAAATTAACTGTCCAAGTTTAGGGGTTCAGTTCACCTTGCCGGTGTCATTTTTCACAAACAAAACAAAAGCACCGAACCGGTGCCTGATATAAAAAATAATATTGAAGCTGTTTGGATTGGCGCGGCGGACGGGGCTCGAACCCGCGACCCTCGGCGTGACAGGCCGATACTCTAACCAACTGAGCTACCACCGCGCATTCACTGTTTTGCAACAATGAAAAAAAGAAACTTGGTGGGTGATGACGGAGTCGAACCGCCGACATTCTGCTTGTAAGGCAGACGCTCTACCAACTGAGCTAATCACCCGTTTTGTTTGAAGCGAAGTCATTATTAAAACAGATTCCTGTTTATCAGACAAGATTTTTCCAAACAATTCCAACCGAAAAAACATAAATCAATGATTAATCGTAAAATAAAAAACAAATTATTTTAAAATTATTTTAAGTAATGGCCCAACTTTTCCGCCTTAGTACTCAAATATTGCGCATTTTCGCCGTTTTCTCCCACCCTTAAAGGCACACGCTCTGCAATTTCAATACCCTCCGATTCCAAAACAGCTATTTTTTCCGGATTATTGGTCAGCAATCTGACCGAACGGATACCCAAATATTCGAAAATCTGCTGTGCCAAACGGAAATCCCGCGCATCCACCGGCAAACCCAATGCCAAATTGGCTTCAACCGTATCCAATCCCTTATCTTGCAAAGCATAAGCACGGATTTTGTTAATCAGACCAATTCCCCGCCCTTCCTGCCGCAGATAGACAATCACACCGCGCCCTTCTGCCTGAACTGCAGCCATTGCCGCCTGCAACTGGGGGCCGCAATCGCATTTTTTCGACAGAAACGCATCACCTGTCAAACATTCGGAATGAATACGCGCCAGCACCGGTAAGCCGTCTGCAACTTCACCGACAGCCAAAGCAATATGCTCCTGACCATCCTCCTCTTCAAATCCGTACATTTCAAACACGCCGGCTTGCGTCGGCAAACGGCAAACCGCCGAACATTTTAATTTACTCATCATCACCACTCTGCTCCCCCACGCCCGACAACACCTTCAAAGGCTCCGTCAAAGCCAAGGCCAAACCGACCCACAAAGCCTGACTTTCTTCATCAAACATTCCTGCCCTTTCAGCTTCGACATGCAGCACACCCAGTACCCGTCCGCTTTCCAAGCAAACCGGCAAACTCATCACCCCGCCGCAACGCAGGGCTGCAGACGGCATATCGTTCCAAGCCGCCACATCATCAATCAAATTCAACCAACCCGTTTTCGCTGTCCGCACAGCAAGAAACTGCTCCTCAGCAATATCGGACACCGGCAGCACCGTTTCTATCGGCAAACCCCGCCGGACGATACAGAACAAAACTTCGTGTTCGGGATTCAGCACATAAACCGCAGCCGTCTGCAAACGCACACGTTCACACGCCGTATCCAAGGCCATAAACACCTGCTTCAACGCCCTGCCGTTTTCCTCGCTGCGGCACAAATAATCCGCTCCTTCGAATGCCCACAATACTTCCCGATCAATTTCCGCCTGTCCCAAATCCATCACCGCACGAGCCGCCAAATGAGCCATCCTCACAGTCTCCGCCGACAAACGCAGCCCCTGCGTACGCAGATAATCCTGCTCCAGAACCAATGACACAGCAATCCCTCCAACAACAAAACAACCAGTTTACCATAACGCGCCGATACCATAATCAGCAACAAGCAACAAAACTATTTACTCTGCTTGGAAAAGCCAATATAATTTCGCGTTTGCAGTTAGATAAAGCTGCCTGAAACAATGCGCGGAAGTGGCGAAATTGGTAGACGCACTGGATTTAGGTTCCAGCGCCGCAAGGCGTGAGAGTTCGAGTCTCTCCTTCCGCACCAAGCAATTTCATAAAATTAACAACTTACAGGGTTTTGGGACATTTTTTTGGGACACTAAGCTTTTTCTAAAAGCTGTCAAAACGAAATTTCGAGCACCAAAACCACGGCATTTAGCCGTGGTTTTTTCACATAGATTGAAGATTGGGTAACTTTGCCCTACTTTTTCCCAATCGTCCGCATCCTCCCGCATCAAGCAGCTTTTCGTTGTTGTGCAGCATGTTTTCGTAGGCCGCTTTTCCCGCTCGGCGGCTTCAAACACTACCAAGTCGGGCAACAGCAAGCTATGGCGGTTTGATTATGCTTTTGACTGCAAGTGCAAAAAACCTATCTATCGGCACATATCCGACAAACGGCCTTTTATTAGAAGTACGAACGGCAAGAGATGAAGCCAAAAGAATGATTGCAGACGGCACAGACCCAACCGCTGTCAAAAAACAAACCAAAGAAGAGCGCAAGGGCGGCCTTGCTGGATACATTGCAGCAATCGCCCACTGCCGACACTCCGACAATCCGTACCGCTGGAAAGCAAACCATGCGACGCGGATATGGCATACCGCTGCTTCTCAAAACCTTCAAAATATCGCAGACAGCTGCCTGCACACCCTGTCTTACGGGTTTTTATGGTTTTTCAAACGGTTTGCCAATTCCCTCAATGAAATATCCGAACCGTCCCTGCCTTGCTCCGACAAGCTTCCGAAAAGCCGTCCGGCCGGTGTTACAACATGCTCCGGATTATAGACAAATCGGGCAAACAGCTTGTCCACACGTACGGTTTCTGCCCGTCCTTTCAGAATCCAACCCTGTTTTCCTTTGTAGACATAATCATATTCGGCCATTTTTTCCAGCAAATCACCTAATTCGTCATAACCTGAATTAATATGTTGTCTCAACTCGCGTACATTCACAGCCCGGCTGTTTTGCTGCGCCTTGTCCAGCAAAAGCAGAATATTCAGCACATCTTCAAAACGTTCGCGCACACCAAGCGGTCTCCGAAAAGCTTCGTCTCCCCAGTAAGAAAGCGCAGCAGTCAGCACGGCTCCTCCGAGCACCAGCATCCATAATAGGTTCAACCAAATCAGAAATACGGGAATAGCTGCAAATGCACCGTAAATCAATTGATAGCCGTTAAAGGTGCCGATATAGAATGCAAACAGACGTTTTGCCAATTCCAGCAGGACGGAGGTCAGCAGTGCGCCGACAAATGCATGCATCCACGGTACAAAACGGTTAGGCACCAAGCGGTAAAGCAAAAACAACACCAAACCGTTGACCACCATTGACGAGCTGACCTGCAAAACTTTTCCGATAAAAGGCAAATCTGCCGCACCTTGTTTCAAAAACATACCCCACACCAGCAAACTGCCGCCCAAAGCCAAAGGTGCGAAGGTCAGTAAAGCCCAATACACTAAAAACTGCATCCATAGCGGCCGTTCGGCCTTTACCTGCCAAATGCGGTTAAATGCCTGGTCGATTGTACGTATCAACAATAACGATGTGATGCCGAGAAACATTATGCCGATGACCGTCAGGCTGCCTGCCTGACGTTTGAACTCTTCCAGATAAGCCAGCAGCACATCTGCACCTTCCGGTACTATCGTTACATGGATAAAGCCAACCAGAGTTTCTGAAAGCTCTTCAAACACCGGAAATGCCGATACTACAGCCAAAATCACTGTCAGTACCGGAACCAGCGACAATAAAGTCGTAAAAGTCAGACTGGCCGATACTTCCGCAACGCGCACCTCGGCAAAGCGGCGCAGCACAAAGGCAGCAAAGCCGAGCAGACGCGAACGGTCGCAGGTACTCTTCAAAATTTGCAACATTTAACCTCCTGACAGTTCGACAAACGCTTCATTCTAGCAAACAATATACAGGCGTGCCTCCAAGCCGTCTGCAAATGCCCTGCCTCTGAAAGTATAAGGCTGTCAAAAATATACTCACAACATATTATTTAAAAATGATATGGATTCCATAGTTTTAATAGCCAATATCTTTTGATATAGTACGGCCCATAGCGAAAAGCAAAACCCGAATACTTTGGCCACAGCAAGACAGACGGCCTCAGAGATGCCTCGCAAACGATAAATTCTACTATTATTTATTTTAAGGAGACAAACCATGTCCAAATGCCCTGTAACCCACCTGACCATGAGCAACGGTGCTCCTGTTGTCGACAACCAAAACAGCCTGACTGCCGGTCCTCGCGGTCCGATTTTGTCGCAAGATTTGTGGCTGAACGAAAAACTGGCCGACTTTGTGCGCGAAGTGATTCCTGAGCGCCGCATGCACGCCAAAGGTTCGGGCGCGTTCGGTACTTTCACCGTTACCAACGACATCACCAAATACACCCGAGCCGCAATTTTCAGCGAAGTGGGCAAAAAAACCGAAATGTTTGCACGCTTTACAACTGTTGCCGGCGAGCGCGGTGCTGCCGATGCGGAACGCGACATCCGCGGTTTTGCTTTGAAGTTCTACACCGAAGAAGGCAACTGGGATATGGTCGGTAACAACACTCCCGTGTTCTTCCTGCGCGACCCTCGCAAATTCCCTGATTTGAACAAAGCAGTTAAACGCGACCCGCGCACCAATATGCGCTCCGCTACCAATAACTGGGACTTCTGGACTTTGCTGCCCGAAGCTCTGCACCAAGTAACCATCGTAATGTCCGACCGGGGTATTCCTGCATCTTACCGCCACATGCACGGCTTCGGTTCGCATACTTACAGTTTCTGGAACAAAGAAGGCGAGCGTTTCTGGGTGAAATTCCACTTCCGCACCCAGCAAGGCATCAAAAACCTAACCAACGAAGAAGCTGCGGCCATCATTGCCAACGACCGTGAAAGCCATCAGCGCGACCTGTACGAAGCCATCGAACGCGGCGACTTCCCGAAATGGAAAATGTACGTACAAATCATGCCTGAAGCCGATGCGGAAAAAGTACCTTACCATCCGTTCGACTTGACCAAAGTATGGCCGAAAGCCGACTATCCTTTGATCGAAGTAGGCGAGTTCGAACTGAACAAAAACCCTGAAAACTTCTTTGCCGATGTAGAACAATCCGCATTCGCACCGAGCAATCTGGTTCCCGGTATCGGCGCGTCTCCGGACCGCATGTTGCAGGCACGTTTGTTCAACTACGCCGATGCACAACGCTACCGTTTGGGCGTAAACCACAAACAAATTCCGGTAAACGCACCGCGCTGCCCCGTACACAGCAACGCACGCGACGGTTACGGTCGCGTAGACGGCAACTATGGCAGCAATATCCACTACGAGCCGAACAGCTTCCAACAATGGCAGCAACAGCCCGATTTCGCAGAACCTCCTCTGAAAATCAGCGGTGATGCGGCTCACTGGGATTACCGCAAAGATGATGCAGACTACTTCAGCCAACCGCGCGCTCTGTTTAACAAAATGAGCGAAGCTGAAAAACAAGCCCTGTTCACCAACACCGCAGCCGGCATGGGCGATGCTTTGGATTTCATCAAATACCGCCACATCCGCAACTGCTACGCCTGCGACCCCGCATACGGCGAAGGCGTTGCCAAAGCTCTGGGCATGACCGTTGCCGATGCGCAAGCCGCTCGCGCAACCGATCCCGCCCAAGGCAACCCGGGTCTGCTGTAATCCGGACAACGCGGTACTGATACACCGCAGGACAATTTAGCGAGGTAAAGGCCGTCTGCAAGATGCTCTTCAGGCGGCCTTTTTTTGTCCGAAAATCCGCCAACCGTTGCTCGGGAAATCAGGTGTCCGAAGCTAGCCGTCAAAACAAAACACCGTCCGAAAATCCGCACAGGCGGTTGCAGACGGTGTTTTTCCGACAACTGGCCGCCGAAAAAACGCTGCATACCTGCCAACCGGTCCGATGTATGCCACAGACTACACTGTCATTTTTATCAACGGAAAACGCCGTCTGCAACGCATATTTCTACGAGTTGCAGACGGCATTCGGTTTGCAAAACTTGTTTGGCTTTTGCTGACTTTCTCAGCGTCCAGAACAGCAGTCTTCAAGTGCAGACGGCTTATGCCGTCTGCAAGTCAGGCAAAATCAAAAACAGCCCATACGGGCGCATGATCGCTCGGACGCTCCCGTGCACGGGCTTCGTTGTCCACCTGTACATCACGCAGAGCCTCCTTCATTGCCGCGCTGACCAAAATATGATCGATACGCAGACCCTGTTTGCGTTGGAACATAGCCCCCCGGTAATCCCACCACGTATACATCACCGCATCGGGGTGGATATGACGCAAACCGTCGGTTAGCCCCAAGTCCAGGAGATTTGCGAACCACTGCCGCTCGATGCTCGAACAATGGATTTTTTCATGCCATTTTTCCGGATCGTAACAATCCGCATCGGCAGGTGCGATATTGAAATCACCCAGCAGAACGAGCTTCTCGTACCGCGCCAATTCGGCAGCGACAAAACGGTTCAATGCGGCAAACCACTCTTCTTTATATTTGAATTTCGGACTGTCCAAAGCTTCACCGTTCACGCAATACACATCAATCACACGCACGCCGCCGACCGTTGCCGCAATCACACGCCGCTGCGGATCGTCCGGCAAATCGGGAAGGCCGGTGTGTACGTCGTGCAGCTCGTTTTTCGCGATAATCGCAACACCGTTATAAGTTTTCTGTCCGCTCCAAACCACACGGTAGCCCAACAGCTCAATCGCCGCTGCGGGGAACTTGTCCTGATCCAGCTTCAACTCCTGCAGCACCAACACATCCGGACTCTGCTGCTGCAACCAGTCCTGCACATGGGGCAGACGCACATTTAAAGAATTGACATTCCAAGTAGCAATTTTCACTTTCGATTACTCCGTTCTACCGACCTGCAGACGGCATCAGATTTGAGTTTGACAAGCCGGACCGCCGTCTACTGCACGCCTTGCGGCAAATGCCTGTGGGTGCACTGCGAACCGACCACGTCCAATACCGCACGTACCTCGTCCGAAGCCAAACGGTATTGCAGAACACGGTGGTAACGCGTGTAATCCACAATACCTTCGCTGCGCAGTTTGGACAAATGATTGGAAACAGCCGTTTGATTAATGCCCAAAATATTAACCAACTCGGTTACATTGTGTTCGCTTTCGGCCAACAGGCACAAAATCATCAGACGGTGGGGGTGCGCAATCAGCTTCAACATCGACGCAGTATGTTTCGCATTCACAACCGTCTGCTCTAAGGACATGGTTTCATTTGGAATTAAACGTTTCATATTTTTCATTTTAGTAAATTTGGTTTCTCAGTTTGCGTTCCGACCGTATACTTTACCACGAGTCTGGAAAATACACGGAAAAGACCGCTTGGGAACCATTGCACACTTATCAGGCAAGACTTCCCAAACGGCCGTATATTGTAAGATTCTACCTTTCATTCGATACAAAAACGGTTCATAATACGTTATCTTTTGTTAAACTGCCGCCTTTCCCATGAAACAGGCTTTTTCCGTCCTCGGTCGCCGCTTGACCCATAAACTCTTGCAAACCCGCCGCCTGTCCCGCAAAACCATTGCCTTAATGTATCTTTTGGCAGGCTCCGCATTGGTTGCTCTAACCTCTCTCGGTTTTGCCAAAGCCGCCGAATGGGCATTGGAAAAAAATGCCGAATGGGTAGGTCTCTATCCTTGGTTTGCCTGGATTGCACTGCCTTTCGGACTGATGCTTATCGTATGGCTGACGCGCCGTTTCGCACCCTACACCTCCGGCAGCGGTATCCCGCAAGTACTTGCCTCATTGAGCCTTCCTCACGGTACAGCCAAAAATCGTTTGCTCGGCTTCTGGCAAACCCTGTTAAAAATTCCTTTAACCTTTCTCGGTATGCTGGCAGGCGCATCTATCGGACGCGAAGGTCCTTCGGTGCAAGTCGGCGCAGCAGTCATGGCTGCTTGGGGAAGATGGTGCAAAAAACGCGGCTTGGCCTTTACCGGTTTGCAGGAAAACGATTTGCTGGCTGCCGGCGCGGCGGGCGGTTTGGCTGCGGCATTCAACGCGCCCCTGTCCGGCGTGGTATTTGCTATTGAAGAATTGGGACGCGGCGTGCTGCTGCGTTGGGAAAGACAGATTTTTATCGGCATTCTGGCAGCAGGTTTCGTCCAAGTCGCCATCGAAGGCAATAATCCGCATTTCCGGAGTTTTTACGGTGTCGAAATGAAATATATGCTGCCTTGGGTGCTCGCTGCAGCTTTGGTATGCGGAATTTCGGGCGGATTGTTTGCCAAACTGCTTTATCAGGGAGCCGGCTGGCTGGCTCCCATATCCTTCCGCAGCCTGATTAAAAAATATCCTGTACTGTTTGCCGGACTAATCGGTTTGGTACTGGCCGCACTCGGTACGCTGACGAACGGACAAACTTTCGGAACGGGTTACCACGAAGCTTCGGCCGCACTGCGCGGTGTATACGATGCGCCTTTCGGCATTGCAGCGGCAAAATGGGCAGCTACCGTTTTGTCTTACTGGGCAGGTATTCCGGGCGGCATTTTTACGCCCAGCCTGACCATCGGTGCGATGCTCGGCCAACACATGGCGGATATTGCCGGTTTGAACGTAGGTGCAAACGTTTTGGTATTGCTCTGCATGACGGCATTTTTGGCGGCGGCTACCCAATCCCCGCTCACTTCCAGTGTGGTAGTGATGGAAATGACCGGCAGTCAAAATTTCTTGTTCTGGCTCTTAATCGGTGCGATTGTCGCCTCGCAGATTTCCCGCCAATTTTCTCCCAAGCCTTTCTATCATGCAGCGGCAGCCCGCTTCCGCCAACACATATTGGCCGCAGAAGCCGAACAGACGACGGCCCGCAAACAGCGCGGACAAGAGCAAAACCAACAGCCGTCCGAAGAACGCAAACCGAGCGAAAGCGATGTATACGGCAGCCTGCATACGGTTCCCGCACCCGCCGGAACAGTGCCTTCTGCAAACGACATACCGCCTTCGGACTCCGAATCCCCGCCCCCACAGGAGCAGAACCATGCCAGTAAACTTCTATGAAAAACATCCCGATGAAATCCTGCCGATAGAAGGTGTAGAACTGTTTGTCGGCCGGGCCGGCATCAAAACCTCCGACCGCGACGATGTAACCCTGTTCCGCCTGGCCGAAGGCAGCACCGTCGGCGCAGTCTTTACAAAAAACCGCTTCTGTGCCGCCCCGGTTTATCTGTGCAAAGAGCATCTGTCGGCTGCAGACGGCATCCGCGCCCTAATCGTCAACACAGGCAACGCCAATGCCGGAACCGGTGCAGACGGTCGCCGCCGCGCCTTCGATATCTGCCGTGCCGTTGCCGAACATTGCGACATTGCCGCCGAAAACGTACTGCCCTTCTCCACCGGAGTGATTTTGGAATCTTTGCCGTCCGAGAAAATCATCAACGTACTCGGCAATCTGCGTCCCGCACACTGGACCGATGCCGCCCGCGCCATTATGACCACCGACACTGTTCCCAAAGCCGCAAGCCGCCAAGCCGAAATCGGCGGCACGCCCGTACGCATCAGCGGTATTTCCAAAGGTGCCGGCATGATTTGTCCGAACATGGCAACCATGTTGGGCTATATCGCCACCGATGCGGCCGTTTCCGCTCCCCTTCTGCAAAAACTGACCGAACGTAGCGCAAATCAATCCTTCAACTGCATCACGGTAGACGGCGATACCAGTACCAACGACAGTTTTATCATTGTCGCTACCGGGCGCAGCGGTATGGAAGAAATCAGCGATGAAGCCGATCCGCGTTTTACCGAACTGCAAAAACTGCTGGACGAAGTATCGCTCGAATTGGCACAAGCCATCGTACGCGACGGCGAAGGAGCAACCAAATTCATCACCATCGCCGTCGAAAACGCCGCCAACCGGGAAGAAGCACGCCAAACCGCCTATGCCGTCGCCCATTCTCCCTTGGTCAAAACCGCCTTTTTCGCCTCCGATCCGAACTTGGGCCGCCTGCTGGCCGCCATCGGCTATGCCGATATCGCCGATTTGGATACGGACAAAGTCAGATTATGGTTAGGCGGCGTATTGGTTGCTGAACACGGCGGACGTGCAGACGGCTATACTGAAGAACAGGGTCAGGCCGTTATGAACGAAAGCGAAATCACCGTCCGCATCGATTTGGCACGCGGCACCGCCTGCGGCAAGGTTTACACCTGCGATTTGTCACACAACTACGTTTCCATCAACGCCGACTACCGTTCATAACCGTTTGTAGGCATCTGCAGACGGCACATTGCAAAGGAGAAAATATGAATACGCAAAACTTCAACACCGAAAACACCTTGTGTCTGGTTGTCGACATTCAGGAGAGACTTTTGCCCGTCATGCACGAAGGCGGCCTGTGCGTAGAAAAAACCGTTCTGCTGTTACAGGGACTGAAAGCCTTGGGCGTGCCGTTAGCCGTCTGCGAACAGTACCCGAAAGGCTTGGGACACACGGTTGAGGCCGTCAAAGCGGAACTGGACGGCGTAAACATCGTGGAAAAAACCGTTTTTTCCGCTTTCCGTCCCGAAATCGAAACAATATTACGCGAAAAAAACATCCGAAATGTGGTTCTGGCCGGTATCGAAACCCATGTCTGCATGCTGCAGACGGCTCAAGATTTGCGTTCGGCAGGTTTTGAGGTCGCCGTACCGTTCGAATGCACCACTTCGCGCGACCCGCTGAACAAAGCCAATGCCCTCGAACAGATGCGCGGCTTGGGCGTTACCGTCAGCAATGTCGAAAGTCTGCTGTTTATGCTTTTGGGCGATGCCGGACATCCTTCTTTCAAAACCGTTTCCAAGCTGATTCAATAAACGGTATGCCGGTATGCCGTCCGACAGCCCTATATGTTTTTTCGGAGAGCATCGGCTTTTCCGCCATCACCTTTCTTCCGGCGGTTTTCTCCCGGCTTGAACATCGGCTCAAGGTTTGCGGCACAACGGTAGTACGGCCTGCATCGTGATTTCAGGCAGAAAAACCATTCTGCCGCGAAAAACGCGAAAAAAAACGCACCGTATGGAAACTCCCTTCCATACGGTGCATCTGATTTTGCAACCGACAGAAAAACAAGCCGTCTGCAAATCATCTGTTCAAGACAAGACCTGACGGATAATGTTTTTCACCGTTTGCGCATCGTTTCCGACAATCTGCACTTTTTGCGGCAAATCTTCCAAACCCCTCAAAGCAGCAGGGCGCGGAATATCGGCTGTACCGACCGCCTCTTCTATGGTTTCGGCAAACTTCGCCGCCAGCGCAGTTTCCAAACAGACCACGGTTTCGCCTGCTTCGCGCAACTCTCGGGCAACTTTGATGCCGTCTGCAGTATGCGGATCCAAAAGCTCACCGTCGCTCTCATAAACGGCACGGATAACCGCCAATCGGTCGGCGTGCAGCGATTTGCCGGAAACAAAACCGTATTTTTCACGGATTTCGGGCAGTTTCGCGCTCAAATCAAAGCCCTCGCCGCTGCCGACTTTCTGCCACAAACTGCAAATTTCTCCTCCGTCCCGACCGCACAAATCAAATACGAAACGCTCGAAGTTGGAAGCTTTTGAAATATCCATAGACGGGCTGGAAGTAACATATGTGTTTTCCGATGTACGCGGACGGTATTCGCCGCTGCTGAAAAATTGGTCGAGCACATCGTTTTCATTGGTTGCCACAATCAGGCGGCGGACAGGCAGGCCCATTTGTTTGGCGATGTGTCCTGCGCAGATATTGCCGAAGTTGCCGCTGGGCACGCAGAAGCTGACGGTTTCGCTGTTGTTCTGCGTGGCTTTGAAATAGCCTGCAAAATAGTACACGATTTGTGCCAGAACCCGGCCCCAGTTGATGGAGTTGACCGTACCGACATGAAAGGCCTGTTTGAATTCTGTATCGTTCTGCACGGCTTTGACGATGTCCTGACAGTCGTCAAACATACCTTTGACAGCGATATTGTGGATATTGTCGTCTTGCAGGCTGAACATCTGCGCACGCTGGAAAGCACTCATTTTGCCCTCAGGCGACATCATAAACACATGAATGCCGGCTTTGCCGCGCAAGGCGTATTCGGCGGCCGATCCGGTGTCGCCGCTGGTTGCACCGACGATATTAAGTGTTTTGCCTTCTTTGTTCAGCACATATTCGAAAGCATTGCCGAGAAACTGCATCGCCATGTCTTTGAACGCCAGCGTCGGACCGTTGGACAAGGCTTGGATTTTGATGCCGTCTGCAAGTGTCCGCACGGGCGTGATTTCCTCCGTACCGAAGGTTTCAGCGGTATAAGTGCAGCGGATAAGGTCGCGCAAATCTTCAGCAGGAATGTCGGTGGCAAACAGGCTCATAATCTCGAAAGCCAAATCGGGATAGCTCAAACCGCGCCACCGTTGCAATACCGCTTCATCGATTTGCGGATAGTGTTCGGGCAGCATCAGACCGCCGTCGGGTGCAAGCCCCATCAGCAGCACTTCGCTGAACGGTTTGGCCGGTGTTTGTCCGCGTGTACTGATGTATTTCATGATTGTTCTCTGTTTTCCGAAGTAAATAGATAAAATTCTGACGGCCAAGGTTGACCGTCTGTCAAAACATTATTTCTTATACGCACGCTGTACGCATGCCGTAACGGTTTTTGCGGTTACCGATGCCAAAATACGGCCTCGTGCCGAGTCATCGGCCAAATGCAGCAATTCGTCCGCCCCAAGCTGCCGGGGAACTTCTTCGCTCACGCAGCTGCAGATTTTATCTTCTGCCGATTTTTTTTGTTCGGCTGTCATAAGCAAAGCAGCCGTGCGCCATTCCCGACGTTTGTTCAATTCTTCACGGCACTGTACGTCAACCGCCGTTTCCCGCGCAAGCGGCCATTAGTAATACGGCAGCAGACAAAAACGATAATCTTTGCATGATATTCCTCCCACACGCTGCCCGCTTAAAGTGCTTATTGTACAACATCGGCGGCAGAGCGACTATAATCTGCCTTTTCATGCCGTCTGCAACCTGATACGGAAAAACCATGTCCGATTTATTCGCCCGCACACCCGAAGCGCCTTTGGCCGAACGCATGCGTCCCCGATGTTTGGATGACGTTATCGGTCAAGAACATCTCACCGGAGAAGGTAAACCGCTGCGTGTCGCCTTAGAATGCGGCAAACCGCATTCTATGTTGCTGTGGGGGCCGCCCGGCGTGGGCAAAACCTCTCTGGCCCAGATTCTGGCTCAGGGTTTTCATGCGCAGTTTCTGCCTTTGTCGGCGGTATTCTCCGGTGTCAAAGACATCCGCGAAGCGGTGGAAAAGGCGAAAAACGCGCTGCAACAGGGCCGGCAAACCATTTTGTTTGTCGATGAAGTCCATCGTTTCAACAAAGCCCAGCAAGATGCTTTTCTGCCCTATGTGGAAAGCGGACTGCTGACCTTTATCGGTGCAACCACCGAAAACCCCTCGTTCGAGGTCAATCCCGCTCTCATCAGCCGCTCTCAGGTTTATACGCTCAAATCTTTGGACGATGCAGCATTGGCAACTTTAACCGATAAAATCTGCGTACTGCCCGAATACCGGAATTTCGAGTTGACGGAAGAAGCCAAAAGCCTGCTGAGCGTTCATGCAGACGGTGATGCACGGCGGCTGCTCAATCTGCTGGAACAAACCTTCCGTGCTGCCCAAAGCCGTCTGCAGCTCGAAACGGACGGTAAAACACGCATAGACGGTGTCTTTCTTGCCGACGCTCTGGGCACGCAAATCCGCCGTTTCGACAAAGGCGGCGACAGTTTCTACGAACAAATATCCGCCCTGCACAAATCTGTCCGCGGTTCCCGTCCGAACGCCGCTTTATACTGGTTCTGCCGCATGCTGGACGGCGGTGCAGACCCTCATTACCTTGCCCGCCGCATCGTCCGCATGGCATGGGAAGACATAGGTCTGGCCGATCCCCGCGCCGTCCAGCTGGCCACCGATGCCTCTGCCGCATACGACCGCTTGGGATCGCCGGAAGGCGAATTGGCTCTGGCTCAAGCCGTTCTCTATCTGGCCGCTGCCGCCAAATCGAATGCGGGCTACAAAGCATTCAGCGAAATGAAACGCTTTGTCCGCGAACAGCCCGGACACGACGTGCCGGTTCATTTGCGCAACGCCCCCACCAAACTGATGAAAGAACTCGGCTACGGCAAGGCTTACCGCTACGCCCACGACGAACCTCACGCCTATGCCGCAGGAGAAAGCTATATGCCCGACGGCATGGCCGAGCCTAATTTATACCAACCCGTCCCACGCGGTTTGGAAATCAAAATCGGCGAGAAAATGGCTTGGTTGAACAGTTTGGACGAAGAAGCCGGCCGCAGCCGCTGAATCAGGCCGTCTGCACCCCTTCCAAGGCCGATATCCGTAAAAAACGCCTGTTCCTTAAAAAAACAGGCGTTCCGTTTATACAAAGGTCAAACCACTGCTTCCTCTTTCTTTTTCTCCGGTCTGGCCAGATTTTCTCGGCTCAGGCCGAACATCATCAGCAGGGGACTGGCAACCAAAACCGACGAATAGATACCGAAAACGATACCGATGGTCAACGCCAATGCGAAGCCGTGCAAAGCCGCACCGCCGAAAATCAACATGGCCAACACCATTGCTTCAGTCGAACCGTGGGTAATTACGGTTCGGCTCATGGTTGCGGTAATCGCATTATCAATAACCTGACCAACGGTTTTGTTACGCATCGAACCTTTACGGAAATTTTCACGGATACGGTCGAATACTACCACTGATTCGTTTACCGAATAGCCCAATACGGCCAACACGCCTGCCAACACGGTCAGCGAAAATTCCCATTGGAAAAAAGCGAAACAGCCCAGAATAATCACCACATCGTGCATATTGGCAATAATCGCCGCCACGGCAAACCGCCACTCGAAACGCAGGGAAAGGTAAATAATAATACCGACAATCACCATGCCCAAGGCAAACAAACCCTGACTGACCAGTTCTTCGCCGACCTGCGGACCGATAAATTCGACCTGACGCAACTGTACCGACGCATCTTCTTTTTTCAAAATGTCCATCACCTGATTGGACAATTGCGCGGAACTGACACCTTCTTTATTGGGCAGCCGGATCATAATATGCTTGTTCGTCCCGAGTGCCTGAACCTGTACACTGCCGACTTGGAGCTCTTCCAAACCGGTACGCACTTTATTCACATCTCCGCCCTGCTGATAATGCACCTCCATCACCGTACCGCCAGTAAACTCGACCGAAAAATTCAAGCCTTTGGAAAACAGGAAAAATACGGCAGCAATAAAGGTTGCCAACGAAATAAACGTCGTCAGTTTACCGTAGTTCATAAACGGAATATCACGCTTAAAACGGAACAATTCCATGCCTTACTCCTTCCCTTCTGCAGACGGCACAGTTTCCGGAATACCGCCTCCAATCGAAATACCCCGCAGTTTTCGGCGGCGGCCGTACCACAAATTGACAAACATTCGCGATACCACAACCGAAGAATACATCGAAGTCAGAATACCCAGACAATGCACCACGGCAAAACCGCGCACGGGTCCGGAGCCGAAAATCAACAGGGCCAGACCGGCAATCAGCGACGTGATATTGGAATCGACAATCGTATTCCACGCATGACGGTAACCTTCGCTAATCGCAGTATGCGGTTTGGCACCGGCACGCAGTTCTTCACGGATACGCTCGTTAATCAAAACATTGGAATCAATCGCCATACCCAGGGTCAAAGCCATCGCCGCAATTCCAGGCAATGTCAGAGTTGCCTGCAACAGAGACAAAATCGCCACCAAAAACAAAAGATTGGATACCAATGCGATAGTCGAAAACAAACCGATTAGGCGGTAATACAAAATCATAAACAAAGCAACGGCAACAAATCCCCACAAGGTCGACTGCACGCCTTTTTGAATGTTTTCCGCCCCCAAAGACGGACCGATGGTGCGTTCTTCTACAATTTCCATCGGCGCGGCCAGCGAACCGGCTCGCAGCAACAAAGACGTGTCGTTGGCTTCTGCCACATTCATGCTGCCGGAAATCTGTACGCGGCCGCCGCTGATTTCCTGACGAATAACCGGAGCGGTAACCACTTCGGACCTACCTTGGTCAATCAAAACCATCGCCATGCGTTTGCCGACATTTTCACGTGTCAGTTGGGCAAAAATACCGGCACCGGAACTGTCCAGATTGATACTGACCGCAGGCCCCCCCTGCTCGTCAAAGCTCGGTTGGGCATCATTGATATTGTCGCCGGTCAGCTCGACCTGCTTACTGACCAATTCGGGACGGGGTTGCTCGCCCGCACTGTACAGTAGTTCGTAGCCCGAAGGCACATTTCCCGACAAAGCCTGCTGAATCAGCACCGGATCGTCGCTCACCATACGCACTTCGAGCGTTGCCGTGCGACCTATAATGTCTTTCGCTTTCGCAGTATCCTGAACGCCCGGAAGCTGAACGACGATTCGTTCGACTCCGGCCTGCTGGATAACCGGCTCGGCAACGCCCAATTCGTTTACGCGGTTATGCAGAGTGTTGATATTTTGTTCAACCGCCTGTTTGCGGATATTCTGTACGGCCTGTTCGCTCAAACTCAAAATCAGACGGCTGCCGTCACTGGTAAGCGTTGCCTCGGGAAACAGACGTTGCAAATCCGGCAGAGCACGTTCCAATTCGGCTTCGTTTTGAAACGGTACAGCCAGACTGCTGCCGTCGTGGACGATATTGCCCGTACGGATTTTCTGTTTGCGCAATTCCCGGCGGATATCGCCTGCATAGCGGTCAAACGTTTTCTGCAGGGCTGCTTTCATATCCACCTGCATGGTAAAATGCACACCCCCCCGCAAATCCAAGCCCAAAAACATCGGGTTGGCACGAATTTTGACCATCCATTCCGGGCTGTCGGCAATCAGATTGAGTGCGGTGATATAGCCTTCACCCAAAGTGCTTTCAATCACATCTCGGGCTTTCAGTTGGGTTTCCGCATCTTTAAAGCGTACTTTCAAAGAGCCGTCTGCAACAAACATGCCTTCTGTCGTAATGCCTGCCTGCTGCAACGCTTGCCCAATACGGCTTCCGACTTGTTCGTTCACAACGATAGACTGGCGGGCACTTGAAATCTGCACCGCAGGCGTTTCGCCGAAGAAATTGGGCAAGGTATAAAGCATACCCAAAGCCAGACTGACGATAATCAGCAGATATTTCCACAAAGGATAACGGTTCATTATCAAACCTTTACAAACAAAAGCAAACAGCCGCACATCTGCCGACCGTTTGCAAACGGTTCGGACGGATATGCGGCCGATCCAATATTACTGCCCGACTTTGGCAGCAACGGCATTACGTTCGACTTGCACTTCGACACGCGGAGCGATTTCGACGGTAAAGAATTTTTCTCCTACTTGGGTAACTTTTCCTTTAAAACCGGAAGCCAGAATGACTTGATCGCCCGCTTTCAACTCTGCCAACATTGCCTGATGGGCTTTGAATTTCTTCTGTTGCGGACGCATAATCAGAAAATAAAACACTACCAAAATCAAAACCAGGGGGGCAAACTGCATCAATGTATTTGTTTGTTCCATCTTTTATCCGTTCTGTAAATAAAATTGAAAAGATTGTTCCGCTTCTGTTTGGCAAACAGGACGAAAATAGGCTATTCTAATAGCCGCAACACTTTTTTCCAAGAATTTTCCATACTTTTGCACAGCTAATATCAAGAAAACAACCTCGGTCGTCCGTAACCACCTTCCATGACTCATTCTCTTTTTTCCCTCACCCTGCGCCGCCTGCTGCGTCTCAAACCTCGCACTGCATGGTTCAGCCACCCCTTGTTCTACTCTTTGGAAACAATAGGCAGCCATCCCGACTCCCCCCTAAGACTTCCCGCCTTGGAAGCCGAATTGAAACTGCAGAATATTTGGCCGCGTCTGATGAAACGCGAAGCACAGGAAGCCGACGACCATACATTGGCCTTGGTACATACCCGCCGTTATTTGGGAAAATTGGAAGCCAATGTGCCGTCTGCAGGCAATATCCGCAGATTGGACGACGATACCGTCATGTCGCACGATTCCCTATATGCAGCACGTTTGGCTGCCGGTGCGGTCGTCCGCGCCGTCGATTATGTTTTAACTGGCAAAGCCTATAATGCTTTTTGCGCTATCCGTCCGCCAGGCCACCATGCCCAAAGCAACAAATCAGGAAGTTTCTGCCTGGTTAACAATCTGGCTGTCGGCGTGATGCATGCACTTTCACGACATCGTCTGAAACGTATCGCCATACTTGATTTCGACATTCACAGAGGTGACGGAACGGAAGAAATTTTTGCCGATGAAAACAGGGTTATGCTGCTGGGAATCAGTCAGAATTCACTTTATCCCTACCAGCAGGAAAATGCAGACGGCAGCAATCCGCATCTGTTTAACCTAGCCTTACCGGATTTTGCAGACAGCCTGACTTTCCGTCGCCTGATACGTAAAGAATGGCTGCCGAGACTCAAAGCCTTCCAACCCGAAATGGTTTTCCTTTCGGCAGGATTCGACGGTCATAAAGATGAAATACTGGGAGACTCGCTGCTACACGAAGCCGATTATGCCTGGCTTACTCACAAAGTTATCAAAAATACTCCCCAATGCAGAGGGAAAATCGTTTCCGTCCTGGAAGGAGGCTATAATATTGCAGCCATGAGCCGCAGCGCAGCTGCACATCTTCACGTCCTGTGCGGCATGGGGAAACCCGACTGCGTATCACAATACGACCGCAAACGCTTGAAAAATATTCCGTAAACACCTGTTCGCAAACAAGCCGTCTGCAACTTCCTGCAGACGGCTTAGCATATTACGGATTCAAAAACACTTCACGAAACTCCTCTGCTAAGAAGACGGTTTCACAAATTTCAGAACTTTTTTTCCGCCTTCTTTGGCATCGGAACTTGTTCCGACAGAGTGCGACAATTTAGAAACATCTGCAGACGGCCTTCCGGTCTCTTCCAATATTTCCAATTGAAAACCCATTCCTTCCCCGTTTTCACGTGCAAAAATACTCAATACATGTCCTACAGGAATCCAAATTTCATGGGAAACACCGGCAAACCGGGCAGCAAAATGTATCCAATCATTATCGATTTGCAAACGGTTTGCCGCACGTTCGCCGATATTCAAAACAATACGATTATCCTCAACATACTGCATCGGTACTTTTGTCTGACCGTTTACCCATACCTCAATATAGGGTGTATAACCTTGATCACAACACCACTCGTAAAGAGCCCGAATCAGATAAGGCTTACTTGTACTATCCATACCGAATCCTTAGCGGCGCATGGCTTTTTCAGCCGGAGTCAAAGCCTCGATAAAAGCTTCCCGCTGGAAAATACGCTCGGCATATTTCAACAAAGCAGCAGCATTTTTACCCAATTTGATATCATAGTGATCCAAACGCCACAACAACGGAGCCAAAGCAACATCAATCATCGAAAAATCATCACCGAGAATATAATTGTTTTTTGTGAAAGACGGTGCCAGCATAGTCAACCCCTCCGCAACCGCTTCACGTGCCTTAGCCTGCTCTTTGGCAGTAGATTCAGGAGACTCCAAAACCTGCACATGGGTAAACAACTCGCGTTCCAAAGTATAAAGTACCAAACGCCCTCTGCCACGCATCACAGGATCTCCCGGCATCAACTGCGGATGAGGAAAACGCTCGTCAATATATTCGTTAATAATATTGGATTCATGCAGAATCAAATCACGCTCCACCAACACCGGCACTTGGTTATACGGATTCATGACAGCCAAATCTTCCGGCTTATTGAAAATATCCACATCCTTGATTTCAAAATCCATACCTTTTTCATACAACACGAAGCGGCAACGGTGGCTGAACGGACAGGTAATGCCGGAATACAGAGTCATCATAATCATTTGCTCCCAAAATGTTTCAAGCCGCCCGAAAACAAACAAATCCCCCAACGGCTTTGATGTATTTGAAAATAAAGGAAAATTATATAAAAAACCTACCAAATATTCCATGAAATTATTATAAGTTATTAATTTTTATAACAAAAAAGCGGAACATAAATGTTCCGCTTTTCAGAAAACATACCTTAATGAACGTCTTTCCAGTATTCTTTCTTCAAGAAATAAGCTAAAGGCAGCAACAATGCCAGCAGAAAAATCAACACAGCGTAACCGATTTGCTTACGTTGCAATTGGGCAGGCTCACCCATATACACCATAAAATTCACCAAATCGCGGACATAGTTATCGTATTCCTTGCTGATAACTTTACCATCAGGCAAAGCACGGCTGTGCAGACCTGTGGATTTCCAATACAGCTTAGGAACCATATTGCCGTGTTCGTCTTTCTCCATCACCGGCTGACCTTTATCGTCTAACTCGACCGCACGGACACCTTGCTGCTCCCACAGAGGGTGAGGCATACCGACTTTATCGAACACCAAATTGTTCCAGCCTGTCGGACGAGTCGGATCTTCGTAAAAACCACGCATATAGGCATAGAGATAATCCGCACCTCGCGAACGGGCAATCAGCGACAAATCTGGAGGTGCCGCACCGAACCACTTCTTAGCATCAGCCGGAGACATTGCCGCCTGCATCACATCTCCCACCTTGTCTGTCGTAAACATCAAGTGTTTTTTGATTTCTTCTTCGCTCAAGCCGATGTCCTGCAAGCGGTTAAAACGCATCGCACTAGCCGAATGACAAGACAAACAGTAGTTTGTGAAGATTTGTGCACCGCGTTGCAGACTGACTTGATCTCCCAAATCAATATCCACTTTTTCATAGTTTGCATGACCGCCGGCAGCTACCGCTGTCCCCATAGGCACAGCCAGCAGCAAGGCAGCAAACCAGTTTTTCCAAGTTTTTTTCATTTTTACTGCCCTCATCAAATCAGATATAAGTTGCAAACAGATAAGCACCTGCCAATGTAATGGCAATATAAACAAAGAACATTACTTTTTGCTTGCCGTTACCCATTGTAACGCGTTCAGGCACTTCTTTGTTTTTATCTATTTTGGTGTAAACCGGCATCAGCAAGAAGAATGCAAAGTAAATCACACTCAAAATCTGTGCCACAACGGTACGCAAATCGGTAGCAACTTTTGCACCCAAAATACCCAAACCGATGAAGGAGATAACAAACATAACCAAAGCGAATTTGAAGATCGGACCGCGATAACGAACTGATTTTACTTCGCCCTTATCCAACCAAGGCAGCAAAGCAATCAAAACAACAGCTGCACCCATCGCCAACACGCCCCAAACCTGAGTACCGGCAAACGACGGAACGGCACGCAAAATCGCATAGAACGGCGTAAAATACCAAACTGGTGCGATATGTGCAGGCGTTTTGAGCGGATCGGCAGGATCAAAGTTAGGTGCCTCCAAGAAATAGCCGCCGCCCTCAGGTGCGAAGAACATGATGGCACAGAATACAATCAGGAATACTACAACACCCAAGATGTCTTTAACCGTGTAGTAAGGATGGAACGGAATACCATCCAAAGGAATACCGTTTTCATCTTTCTGTTTCTTGATTTCCACACCATCAGGATTGTTGGAACCAACTTCATGCAAAGCAATCAAGTGCGCCACGACCAAACCCAGAAGAACCAAAGGTACCGCAATGACATGCAAAGCAAAGAAACGGTTCAAAGTAACATCAGATACGTTGAAGTCACCTCGAATCCAAGTAGACAAATCGGGACCGATAACAGGAATTGCAGCAAACAGGTTAATAATTACCTGTGCACCCCAGAACGACATTTGTCCCCAAGGCAGGAGATAACCCATAAAGGCTTCCGCCATCAGAGCCAAGAAAATCAGCGATCCGAACACCCATACCAATTCGCGCGGCTTTTTAAACGAACCGTATATCAGACCGCGGAACATATGCAGATAAACAACCACGAAGAACATGGATGCGCCGGTAGAGTGCATATAGCGGATAATCCAACCACCCGACACATCACGCATAATGTATTCGACGGCAGTAAAGGCTGCCGGCAGGTTGTAACTGTTCAAGTTACCGTCCGGTTTGAAGTTCATGGTAAGAAAAATGCCGCTGACGATTTGGATTACCAGCACAAGCATTGCCAATGAACCGAAGAAATACCAGAAATTGAAGTTTTTAGGCGCGTAATATTCGGTTACGTGCTCTTTCATCATTTTAGACAAAGGGAAGCGTGCGTCCACCCAGCCTAACAATGACTTGTTTTCATTATTGGTTTGGTTTGCCATGATTTATCCCTTTATTAGTCTTCACCCACCAGAAGGGTGTTGTCGTCCAAATATTTGTGCGGAGGAATCACAAGATTGGTCGGTGCGGGAACACCTTTGTACACGCGGCCGGCGATATCGAATTTAGAACCGTGGCAGGGGCAGAAGAAACCGCCCTTCCAATCAGCACCCAAATCGGCCGGGGCGATATCGGGACGGTAAGTCGGCGAGCAGCCCAAGTGGGTACAGATACCGACTGCCACCCAATATTCGGGCTTGATAGCGCGTGTTTCGTTTTGACAATAAGCAGGCTGTTGTTCTGCTTCTGATTTGGGATCCGCGAGTTGACCGTCCAAACCGGACAGATCTTTGAGCTGCTGTTCCGTACGGTTGACCACCCAAATCGGTTTACCGCGCCATTCGGCGGTCAGCATTTGTCCTGCTTCGATTTTGCTGATGTCGATTTCAACGGCAGCACCTGCGGCCTTGGCTTTTTCCGACGGGAAGAAGCTGGCCAGAAAAGGAGTGGCCACACCTACGGCCGCCAGCCCGCCAGCCCCGGCTGTTGCCAGAGTTAGGAAGCGGCGGCGTCCTTGGTTGATTTCTTTATTATCCATATTATTCAGTCATCCTAATTTATTGGGAATACCGAGCCATTAAACCGTCCAATTCTAACCGATTTTGTATAATTTCTTAAAGAATTATTTACAATCGGCAGAAGTTTTACGGCTTTTTTTGATTTTAAGCAGGGTTTTCTTCGTCAAAGTGTTCTACTTCGACATCAAAGGCGGCGGCAACTGCTTCACCCAAGGCACGGATACCGTAACGTTCGGTCGCGTGGTGTCCGGCACTGATAAAGGCTGCTCCTGTTTCATTGGCCAGGTGATACTGTGCTTCGGAAATTTCTCCGGTGATATAAATTTCTGCTCCGTTGTCTATTGCGGCTTGGAAAAAGCCTTGTGCGCCTCCGGTACACCATGCCACACGGTTCAGAATCTGTTCGGAATTGCCGACAATCACGGGCTTCCGCTGCAATTGCCGCTCGATTTCGGCGGCAAAATCAGCCAAACTTTTCGGCTGCTGCAGACGGCCTATATGAAGCAGGTTTTGGTCGCCGCAGGTGTATTCGGTTTGCAAACCGAGTTTGGCAGCCAGTCGGGCGTTGTTACCGAGTTCGGGGTGTGCATCAAGCGGGAGATGGTAGCCGGCAAGGTTAATGTCATGCTTCAATAAGGCGGCGATGCGTTCTTTTTTCCAGCCGGTTACGGTTAAGGGTTCGCTTTTCCAAAACATGCCGTGGTGTACCAACAGCATATCCGCACCCTGCTCTGCGGCTTGACGGATGGCGGCAAGGCTGGCGGTTACGGAAGTAAGGATTTTGGATATGCTGCGACTGCCTTCGACCTGCAAGCCGTTCGGTGCATAGTCTTTAAAAACGGCTGTCTGCAAGGTGCGGTCGCACCAGTCCAAAATTTCCTGACGTTCTGCCATAATGTGTTCCTTATCAAAATATATTGTCGGTAGCAGGTATGCCGTGCGGCTGATGCCGTTTGCATGCAAACTGTGGATTTTAACCGATAAAGCGTTTTTTGTTGGGCGTACTGCAAACGGCGTTGTAAGAAATCGGCTGTTTTATCCGTCCGATACAATACTGCATCCCAGGAAATGTCGTCATGAAATGCTTTTTTTCCCGATCGAACAGATGGTTGGCCATCGGTTTTATGCTGGCGGCGGTCATCTGTATCTTTATACTGAATCCCATGCCGTCCGCACTGGCATCTCCGTCTGTCCGTGCTCTCGACCATCTGCACGACACTCAGGGCAGGCAGACGGCCGCCTATCTGCAGACAGGCAAGCCGACTTTGGTCAAATTTTGGGCCAGTTGGTGTCCTTTGTGTCTGTCCGAACTGGCTCACACGGAATCTTGGGTAAAAGACAGCCGTTTCCAATCGGCCAATTTGCTGACTGTTGCCTCGCCCGGTTTTCTCGGCGAGAAAAAACCGGGCGACTTCGAACAATGGTACGGCGGTTTGAACTATCCCGCCCTGCCCGTTCTGACCGACCCGGGCGGAGAGCTTGCCAAAAGCCTCAATATCGGCGTATACCCTTCTTGGGTACTCTTCGATAAACACGGCAAACTTGCCCGCATTGTCAAAGGCAGTTTGAGCGACACTCAGGCTTTGGCTCTGATTGCCGACCCGAGTACCGACATCAGCCGTCTGCAGCACCCGTTTTACCATACCGAACCGAACAAGGAGGTTTCCACTATGAACAGCAAAACCATTTATCTCGCCGGAGGCTGCTTTTGGGGCCTGGAAGCTTATTTCCAACGCATAGACGGCGTAATTGATGCCGTTTCCGGCTATGCCAACGGCAAAACCGAACGGCCGTCTTACGAAGATGTCGTTTACCGCAATACCGGCCATGCCGAAACCGTCAAAGTCGTTTACGATGCCGACAAACTGAGTTTGGACGATATTCTGCAATATTATTTCCGAGTTATCGACCCGACCAGCCTAAACAAACAGGGCAACGACCGAGGCACGCAATACCGTACCGGCATTTACCACACCGATCCTGCCGAAAAAGCCGTTGCAGAAGCCGCTTTAAACAAAGAGCAAACCAAATACAAACTGCCGCTGGTAGTGGAAAACCTGCCGCTGCAACACTTCTACGAAGCCGAGGAATACCATCAGGATTATCTGATTAAAAATCCGAACGGCTACTGCCATATCGATATCCGCAAAGCAGACGAACCGCTGCCCGGGAAAAAACTGTCGGCAGCCGAAAAAAGTTTTGACTCAAATTCTTACCGCAAACCGAGCGATGCGGAACTGAAACAGCAGCTGACTGCCGAACAATACCGCGTTACGCAGCAAAACGGTACCGAATACGCATTCAGCCACGAATACGACAAACTGTTTGCAGACGGCATTTATGTGGACATCGTCAGCGGAGAACCACTGTTCAGTTCTGCCGACAAATACAATTCCCACTGCGGCTGGCCGAGTTTTACCCGCCCGATCGAACAAAGCGCGGTAACCGAACATAACGATTTCAGCCACAATATGCACCGTACCGAAGTCCGCAGCCGCGCAGCCGATTCTCATTTGGGACACGTTTTCCCCGACGGCCCGAAAGACAAAGGCGGCCTGCGCTACTGCATCAACGGCGCAAGTTTGAAATTCATTCCGCTGGACAAAATGGACGAAGAAGGCTACGGCAGCCTGAAATCTGCGGTTACGCGATAACAGGCCGTCCGACAACAGGGGAAGCATCTGCTTCCCCTTTGGCTTTATTGTCATCTGCCTTTATCCGCATTATATTAACCGGTCTTTACATTCAGCCGCATCATGCGGTTATGACAAGCAGAAAGGCAAACCTCAAACATGACTTCCGTATTCCGCTTCACCGAAGGCGACAAAGCATATTTGTCGTCCGTCCGCCGAACCATCCATCAAAATCCCGAACTGGCATTCAACGAATTTGAAACGTCCGCACTGGTTCAACGGGAATTGGCTTCTTTCGGCATCACCGTTCAAACAGGCTTTGCCGGAACCGGTGTCGTCGGCATCTTGAAAGGCGGACAAGAAGGACCGATTGTCGGCCTGCGTGCCGATATGGACGCGCTGCCGATTGAAGAACAAAGCGGAGCGGCGTTCTGCTCGCAGAATCCCGGACTGATGCACGCCTGCGGACACGACACGCACACCGCCATGCTGCTGACCACCGCACGCATTCTGGCCAGACAGCGCGAACAAATCTGCGGCACGGTCAAATTCATTTTCCAACCTGCCGAAGAAATGCTGGCCGGAGGCAAACGGCTGATTGCCGACGGCGCGCTGAACAATCCCGACATCGACTGCATCTACGGTTTCCATGTCTGGCCCGATTTGCCGGTCGGCACGATAGGCGTACGGCATGATGCGCTGATGGCGAGCATGGATTCGTTTGAAGTTACCCTCACCGGCGTAAGCGGCCACGGCGCGGCACCGCACCAAGGCATCGATGCAATGGTCGGCGGCGCACATCTGATTACCGCGCTGCAAAGCATCGTCAGCCGCGAAACCGATCCTCTTGACTCCGCCGTAGTAACCATCGGTTCTCTGACTTGCGGCAGCAGCTCGAACATCATCGCCGAAACCGCTACACTTGCCGGTAATATCCGCACCATTCACCCGCAAACGCGCAAAAATGTGCTGGACTCGTTCGAACGGATAACCGCCGGCATCGCCGCCGCATTCCGTTTGCAGCACAAAATCGATTATTTGGCCGATTATCCGGTTACCTACAATCACAATGCCCATGTCGATTTCGTATCCGTTCTGCTCAAACGGCAGTTCGGCGAAGATGCCGTCTGCAGCTTGAAAAATCCGAGTATGGCCAGCGAAGATTTTGCCTACTACTTGGAGAAAGTGCCGGGCACTTTCTTATTCTTGGGCGTAAATGACGGCGCAGGCGGCAGCTTCAAGCTCCACCACCCGCAATTTCTGCCGTCTGAAAACGCGCTATTCTACGGCGTGGAAGCCTATCTCGCCATCATCGCCAACGCCCTTTCCATTCCGCAACACAAACAGGACCAATCATCATGAACCATCAAATTCAGACTGCTCCGACCACACCCGATTACGCCGGACTGCTCAAAGACTGGAAACTCCATCTGATTGCACTGGCCATCGTTCTCCTGGCCGAAAAAATAGGCAGAATCAGCTTCCAAGTCGGCATCGGCACGATTACCCTGCTGCCACTGCTTTATGCTTTGGTATTCGGCATCATGCTGTACTTTACTCCGATGCTAACCAAGCAGCGTTCTCAAAATGCCGAACCGGTGATTTTATTGGGTTTGGGCATTCTGATTGCCAAAATCGGCGTGGTCATCGGTCCGAAACTCGATCAAATCCTAGCCATGGGCCCCGCACTACTGATGCAGGAAATCGGCAATCTCGGCACCATTCTGCTCGCCCTGCCGGCTGCCCTGCTGATCGGCATGAAACGCGAAGCCGTCGGCATGACCCACTCCATCGGCCGCGAACCCAATCTCGGCCTGATTGCCGAAAAATACGGTTTCAACTCTCCCGAAGGACGCGGTGTCATCGCCATGTATATTTTCGGCACCGTATTCGGTGCGATTTTCCTCGGCCTGTTTGCCAACCTGATGGCCGTGTATACACCTTTAAGTCCGCAGGCTCTGGCAATGGCTTCCGGTGTCGGCAGCGGCAGCATGATGGCAGCTTCGAGTGGTTCGCTGATTGCCGCTTTCCCCGATATGGAAGAAGAAATCATCGCACTGGCCGGAGCCAGCAATCTGATTTCCACTGCAACCAGCCTGTACGTCAGTCTGTTAATCGGCCTGCCTATGACCGAAAAACTCTATGCCGTTCTTACCCGCAACCGTGCCAATTAAGGAATACACCATGCAAAAAATTATTCATTGGACCCTTATTCTGCTGATTTTTTCCGGTATCAACTTTATCGGTAACGCACTCAACGCCCCCGAATTGAATTGGTCTGATGCTTCTGTCGGTATGCTGATTCTGCTGCTGATTACCTTGGCGGGCATGGTTGCAGCGGAATTTCTGCCTTTGAAACTGCCGAGCATCGCCTATATCACACTGATTGCCGTAGTGGTTTCACTACCCTCGTTTCCGGGTTCGGAAACTGTCGTCCGCACCACCGGACAAATCGGCCTGTTATCGATTACCACGCCGATTCTGGCCTACGCCGGCATTTCCATCGGCCGCAACTGGACGGATTTCACCCGACTGGGCTGGCGTGCGCTGATTGTCGCGTCATTAGTATTTGTCGGCACCTATTTGGGCTCGGCACTGGTTGCCGAGCTCATCCTGCGCTGGCAGGGCTTGGTTTAAATCAAACAGAGCATCGTCCGAAACGGCGGTGCCTTTTCCTTCTTACACTATACCCAATCAATTACCATAAAAAACCTGCCATGTTGCCACAGCAGGTTTTTATCGCAAGCGGACTTGCAGACGACATCACTTACATCATGCCACCCATACCGCCCATGCCGCCCATATCAGGCATCGCAGGTTTTTCTTCCGGAATTTCCGCAATCATGCAGTCGGTTGTCAGCATCAGACCGGCAATCGAAGCGGCATGTTGCAGCGCGGAACGGGTTACTTTTGCAGGATCCAAAACACCCATTTCCAACATATCGCCGTAAGTGTCGTTGCCCGCGTTGTAACCGAAGTTGCCTTGGCCTTCCAATACTTTGTTCACCACAACGGAAGGTTCGCCGCCGGCGTTGTTCACGATTTGGCGCAACGGAGATTCAACTGCACGCAGCACGATTTGAACGCCCGCATCTTGATCGGCATTGCCGGTGTGCAGTTTTTCCAAAGCCGCACGCGCACGCAGCAGAGCCACGCCGCCGCCTGCCACAATACCTTCTTCAACCGCAGCACGGGTCGCGTGCAGCGCGTCTTCCACACGGTCTTTCTTCTCTTTCATTTCCACTTCGGTGGCCGCGCCGACTTTGATAACCGCCACGCCGCCGCCCAATTTGGCCGCACGTTCCTGCAATTTTTCTTTGTCGTAATCGCTGGTCGCCACTTCGATTTGTTGGGCGATTTCTGCCACGCGTGCTTCAATCAGAGAAGCTTCGCCGAAACCGTCGATAATGGTTGTGTTTTCTTTGCTGATTTCGATGCGTTTGGCCTGACCCAAATCTTCCAGAGTCGCTTTTTCCAAAGACAGGCCGACTTCTTCCGAAATGACGGTACCGCCGGTCAGAATGGCGATGTCCTGCAACATGGCTTTGCGGCGGTCGCCGAAGCCCGGAGCTTTAACGGCAACGGTTTTCAAAATACCGCGGATGCTGTTCACAACCAAAGTCGCCAAAGCTTCGCCTTCAACGTCTTCGGCAATAATCAGCAGCGGACGGCTGGTTTTGGCGATTTGTTCCAAAACAGGCAGCAAGTCGCGGATATTGCTGATTTTTTTGTCGAACAACAGAATGAAAGGATTGTCCAATGCGGCGATTTGTTTTTCCGCATCGTTGATGAAGTAAGGCGACAGATAACCGCGGTCGAACTGCATACCTTCCACAACGTCCAATTCGTTTTCCAATGATTTGCCGTCTTCAACGGTGATCACGCCTTTTTTGCCGACTTTTTCCATCGCTTCGGCAATAATCGCGCCGACCTGTTCGTCAGAGTTGGCGGAAATCGAGCCTACTTGGGCGATTTCTTTTGAAGTGTCGCAAGGTTTGGAAATATTTTTCAGTTCTTCAACCAAGGCGGTAACCGCTTTGTCGATGCCGCGTTTCAGGTCGGTCGGATTCATGCCGGCGGCAACGTATTTCATGCCTTCCACAACAATAGCTTGCGCCAACACTGTTGCAGTGGTGGTGCCGTCGCCTGCCACATCGTTGGTTTTGGAGGCAACTTCTTTCACCATTTGCGCGCCCATGTTTTCAAACTTGTCTTTCAGTTCGATTTCTTTGGCGACGGATACGCCGTCTTTAGTGATGTGCGGACCGCCGAATGCACGGTCCAATACAACGTTGCGGCCTTTCGGACCAAGTGTTACGCGGACGGCGTTTGCCAGAATGTTCACGCCGTTAACCATTTTCTGGCGGACTTCGTTACCGAATTGTACGTCTTTTGCTGCCATTTTAATTTCCTTTTATTTCAAATCTCTATTCGTTTTGATGCCGTCTGCAGCTCGGGCAGACGGCCCGATAATCAGGCGATGATGCCGAAGATGTCTTCTTCGCGCATCACCAGCAGTTCTTCGCCGTCCACTTTGACGGCTTGGCCGCTGTATTTGCCGAAAATCACTTTGTCGCCGACTTTAACGTCCAAAGCGATGCGCTCGCCTGCTTTGTTGCGTTTGCCTTCGCCGACGGCCAACACTTCGCCCATATCGGGTTTTTCGGCTGCCGCACCCGGCAAAATAATGCCCGAAGCGGTTTTTTCTTCGGCTTCAACTCGTTTTACGACTACGCGGTCGTGCAAGGGACGGATGTTCATATTTATTCTCCAAATGCTGAAAAGTTCAGGCGGTTGTCCGCCAACATTCAATGATAAGCCGCCAAATAAGGCTGCTTTGCCCGAATTCAAGAGTCGGGCGGGATTTTTTTTCGATTTTCCCCAACTGCGCAGAGTTGCAGACGGTATACTGTGCCGCTGCATACCGGCAAACAAAGATGCCGTCTGCAGATAATTGCTTTCTGACAAACGGCATCTGCTGCGGTGTTTTAGATAATACGGTGCTGCAAAGCCGGCAGACGGCTGCGGACGCTGTTGAGCCGCGTTTTGTCCAAGTCCGACAAAGCCACGCCTTCTCCTTCGGGCAATACGGCCAAAACATCGCCCCAAGGGTCGATAATCATGGAATGGCCGAAGGTGCGCCGCGCGTTCTGATGCAGGCCTCCCTGCCCCGATGCGATAAGGTAGCATTGGTTTTCCACCGCCCGCGCGCGCAACAGCAGTTCCCAATGCGCCTTGCCGGTCGTATAGGTAAACGCGGCGGGTAAAATCAAAACATCAAACGGCTGCTGTGCGCGGAAGAGTTCGGGAAAACGCAAATCATAGCAAATGCCTTGCGCCACACCCCAACCGTCGGCGGAAAAATGCGGCACATCCCTGCCCGCTTCTATCGTATCGGCTTCGGCATAGCGTTCACCCAAACCGGAATAGCCAAACAGATGGATTTTGTCGTAACGTGCCGTGCACGCGCCGTCTCTCCCATAAACCAATAATGTATTCAAAACTTTATCAGGAAAACCGCCTGCCAACGGCACGCTGCCGCCGAACAGAACTACTCCGTTTTCTGCCGCCGCTTCCGCCATCGCATCTTGCAGACGGCCCTGCCCGAACGTTTCGGCGAAAGCCAGCTTGTCGCGGTCGGTCTGCCCCATCAGCGGCCAATACTCCGGCAGCACCACCCAATCCGCCCCCTGCTGCGCCGCTTCGCGCACCAGCCGTTTCATCACGGCAATATTTTCCGCCGCATCGCAGGACGACACCATTTGCACCGCCGCCGCTTTGATTTTGTCCATTTTCGTCCTTTCTGCCCGACTACCGAAGGCCGTCTGCAAACCGGAACAAAGATTTTCAGGCGGCCTGTGATTTTATGGCAGATTACAGATTATCGGCCGTTTAATAATTTCAAATTACGAACGGCATCTTGATAACCCTGATGAGCCGCCGCTTTTTTCCACCAATATTCTGCCTGTTTCAAATCTTTTACTACGCCCCGGCCGTTGTAATACATCACGCCGAGATTGTTTTACGCGTCTGCATCTCCTTGCTTCGCCAAAATCTTGGTCTGCTGAACATCAGGATTGTCCGCCGCCGCATTCAAAGATATTGCCAAAGCCGCTGCCAGCAGGCCTTTCAAAATCATACCGCACAGGGGGTAGGTGCTTTCATTCTCATTTACTTTTATAAAAAATTAACAATATTCAAGGCTTAAAAGCCGTGCGGATTATACGTTTCCAAACAAACATAATACAAGCTGTTTTACTGCGCGGGAAGCTTGCAGACACGCGGACTTGCCCGCTTTCGGACGGCATCGGCGGCTTGTGCTATGATGCGCCGACCTGTTTTGCACTTGGAATGAAAACAAACGATGAACGCACAAATCGAATATGCCTGCCGCTTTTCGCCTTTTTTAAACCGTTTGCAGCAAAGCGGTCTGCTCGACCCCGAAATCTTCCTGCCTATGCTGGAACGTCCGTTGACCGAACAGGACTTTCGGGATTTTGCCGACTGGCAGCGGATGGCGGAAAACGAAGACGAAGAAGAGTTGGCGCGGCAGCTGCGGATTTTGCGCCGTTATGCGGTGTCGCACATCATCGTGCGCGATTTGAACCGCATCGCCGGTTTGGACGAGGTAACCGGTACGATTACCCGCTTTGCCGATTTTGCCGTCAATACCGCGCTCGATTTCTCCCACCGTTATTACACGGGGCTGTACGGCACGCCTGTCGGACGTTACAGCCGCGAGCCGCAGTTTTTGAGCGTTGTCGCCATGGGCAAGGCGGGCGGTTACGAATTGAACGTTTCATCGGATATTGATTTGATTTTCGTCTATCCGGAAAACGGCGATACGGACGGTCGCCGCGAACGCAGCAATCAGGAATTTTTTACCAAGGTCGGACAGAAAACCATCTCTCTGCTCAACGATATCACTGCAGACGGCCAAGTGTTCCGGGTCGATATGCGCCTGAGACCGGACGGCGATTCGGGCCCGTTGGTCGTCAGCGAGGCTGCTTTGGAGCAGTATCTGATCACACAGGGGCGGGAATGGGAGCGCTATGCCTGGTGCAAGGGGCGCGTTATCACGCCGTATCCGAACGGTATTGCCGCTTTGGTGCGCCCGTTTGTGTTCCGCAAATATCTGGATTTCAACGTATATGAGGCCATGCGCGGCCTGCACAGGCAAATCCGCCGTGAAGTCAGCAAACAAGGTATGGCCGACAACATCAAACTCGGCCCCGGCGGCATCCGCGAAGTGGAGTTTATCGCCCAAATTTTCCAAATGATACGCGGCGGCCGCTTGAAAAGCCTGCAATTGAAAGGCACACAGGAAACTTTGCGCCAACTGGCCGCCGAAGACATTTTGGAAACCGAAGAAAGCGGCCGACTGCTGGCCGCCTACCGTTTTCTGCGCGATGTAGAACACCGCCTGCAATATTGGGAAGACCAGCAGACGCAGGTTTTGCCCGATAATCCCGAGCAGCGGCAGAAACTGGCCGAAAGCATGGGATTTGCCGACTATGCCGCCTTTGCAGACGGCTTAAATACGCACCGCCGCGAAATCGAATGCGTGTTTAACGGGATTTTAAGCACGCCTGAACACAAAACCGATGCGCCCGAGCAGCATTTTGCCGTGTTATGGCAGGAAAACGGCGAGGAAGCCGTGCAAACCGCCCTGCTCGACAAACACGGTTTCGACAGCGCAAGCGTCCTGCAACGCTTGAACAGTCTGCGCCACAGTCCGAAATACCGCCAACTGCCGCAAAACGCGCTGGCCCGTTTCGATGCCGTTATTCCGCAATGCATTGCCGCAGCCGCAGAAAGTCCGCGCCCGACCCGAGCCTTATTCCGCCTGCTGGATTTTTTGGAAACCGTCAGCCGCCGTTCGTCTTATCTGGCTTTTCTGCACGAATATCCGCAGGAATTACAAAGGGTGGCGGACATCACCTGCCGAAGCACATGGGTGGCCGACTATCTGCAAAAACACCCGATTTTGTTGGACGAACTGCTCAACAAACAATTGATGGATACCGACCACGACTGGCCGCAGTTTGCCGAATCCCTCTCTGCTGCCATGCGGCACAGCGAGGATACGGAAAGCCGTATGGACGTTTTGCGGCATACACAGCACGCGCAGGTTTTCCGTTTGGCCGTTCAGGATTTGGCAGGCTTGTGGCCGAAAGTCGAAACCCTGAGCGACCAATTGTCGCTGCTGGCCGATACCGTATTGGCCGAAGCCCTGCATTACGCTTGGCAGGATATGCCGCGCAAACATACCGATACGCCCAAGTTCGCCGTTATCGGCTACGGCAAACTGGGCGGCAAAGAAATGTCCTACACTTCCGATTTGGACTTGGTCTTTCTGTTTGACGACCCGCATCCCGATGCCGCCGACACTTACAACCGCCTTGCCCGCCGCCTGACAACCTGGCTGTCGGGAAGTACCGGCGCAGGCATGCTGTACGATGTGGATTTGCGCCTGCGGCCGAACGGCGACAGCGGTTTTCTCACACATTCGCTGAGTGCATTTGAAAAATACCAGCATGAAAACGCTTGGACTTGGGAACACCAGTCGCTGACACGGGCGCGTTTCGTCTGCGGCAGCCACGAAATCGGGCGGCAGTTCGAACGTATCCGCCGCGATATTCTCAGTATGGAGCGCGACAAAAACAGCCTTCGCCGCGATATTTCAGCCATGCGGCAGAAAATGCTTGCCAGCCATCCGCCTGCGGAAACGCAGGTCAAGCACGCACGCGGCGGCATTATCGATGTCGAATTTATCGTGCAGTATCTGATTTTGTCGCAATCGCACTGCTGCCCCGAACTGCTGGAAAACTACGGCAACATCGCCCTGTTGAAAATGGCGGCCGACCGAGGTTTGATTGACGCGGAAACCGCACGCCTGACCCGCCGCGCCTACCGCCACTATCGCAAACAGCAGCACCGCAACAAACTCTACGACGGCGAAACCACTGTTGTTGACGATGCTTTGCTGGCTCATTATGCCGCCGTCAAACGGCTTTGGTCGGACGTCTTCGGAGAAACCGCAGAATAAGCTGCAGACGGCATAGGACAGCATGCCGTCTGCAGAAAAACAATAAAAACGCCGCCTGAACCACAAACTGTCTTCAGACGGCATTATCTGTACGCATCTATATTAAAGCTTAAATCGGCTCGGCTTAATGGGCAGCTTTTACTTCGGTTACAAAACCTACTTTGCTTACCCCTGCATCTTTCGCCGCATTCAAAGCCTGAACCACCGAATCGTAAGCCACTTCTTTATCTGCATCAATTGCAAAGACAATATCAGGATTATCTTCTTTGGCCTGTTTCAAAGCAGCGGTCAGTGCATCGGTCGTGATTTCCTGTTCGCCGAAGAAATACTTGCCGTTTCCGTCAATCGTCAAGCGCAACGGCTCTTTCGGCTCATCCTTCGGTACGGCTTCAGCCGAAGCGGTAGGAAGCTGGATGGGAATAGAGTGCGTCAGAACCGGCATAGTTATCATGAATACAATCAGCAACACCAGCATCACGTCCACCAAAGGCGTAACATTGATATCGCTCATCGGCGCATCATCATCACCCGGCCCCATTGATCCGAACGCCATAACTTACTCCTTATCCTGACAAGAATGGCTTTTCAACACCTGAACATGCAAGTCATGCGCAAAAGCATTCATATCTTGAGACAGATTCTTGTTGCTGCGGTTCAGAAAATTGTATGCCAATACTGCGGGAATAGCCACAAACAGGCCTGCCGCAGTTGCCACCAACGCCTCACCAATCGGACCGGCAACCGCTGCAATACTCATCTGACCGCTGTTGCTGATATTGATCAGCGCGTGGTAAATCCCCCAAACCGTACCGAACAGGCCGATAAACGGAGCGGTTGAGCCGACAGTTGCCAGCAGCGTCAGACCGCCGTCGAAGCGGCGTCTCACTTCGCTCAAAGTGTGGTTCATCTGACGCATCAGATATTGGTTTACCGATACACCGGAAGCCAAATCCGTACCTTTGTTGTGACGGTAAAACTCACAGGCTTTAACTGCATCCAGCACCAAATCGCTCATCGGGGATTCGTTGGAACGCGCCACACCGACAGCTTCTTCCAAATTTTTCGCCGCCCAAAAACGTTCGCGGACCAAAGCATTGGCCGATTTCGCTTTACGCAGCCTGATGATGCGCACAACAATAACCGTCCAAGTGGCCACGCTCATCAATACCAACATCAAAAACACACCGATTAGAACGGCATCGCCCGATTGGAATACTAATTTCAAATCCATTTTTACTTTCCGTTGTTCAAATCAAAAATCTGCAGGGCCGTCTGCAGAAAAACAAACTTGCAGACGGCATCTTTCATAAAAGTCAATCCAGCCTGAAAGCAACGGCCACTCGGAATTCCGTCCACGCCGTTGTGCTGAAATGACCGTTTTGCGCTGCTTTTTTCGCCGCTCTGTCCAAGGCTGCCGAACGGCTGCTTTTAGCAATATCCACCTTCTGAACTCTGCCGCCGGGTGCCACCAGCACTTTTAACACCACCGTTCCTTCTTCGCCGTTTTCACGGGCAATTGCCGGATAAGGCGGACGCGGAATCGAACCGTTCGCTTTGAGCGGATTGCCCGCACTGGAACCCTGACCGTCTCCCGAGGTATTGCCCCCGCCCTTGCCGCTGCCGCCTTGTCCTTTACCGTCTCCGCTGCCTTTTGTTTTACTGTCGGCATTCAAATTTCTGCCTTCGCCCGTTCCTTTACCTTCGGGAGCAGTATGCGCGGGAGGAGGTCCTGCCGGTTTAGGAGCCTCGGCCGTCTGTTCGACTTTCTTCGGAGGCTCCGGCTGAGGTTTCTCTTTAGGCTTCGGTTTTTCTTCGGGAAGCTTCAAATCGGCTTTTTTGTCTTTGCTGACAACAGGCTTTACTTTCGGCTCTTCCTTCACAACCGGCTTGGGCTTCTCTTTTTTCTGCGGCTCTTTTTTCACCTGAGGCGGTTCCGGCGCAGGTCCGGCCTCCGCACCGGAAGAGCCAGGCGGATTCAAGTCTGCCAAATCGACAAATTGAATATCCTGCGACACCTCCGGTTTTTTCGGCTCGAACTGCGAAACCAGTGCCAACAGCGCGATATGTGCCAATAAAACGCCGACAAAGCTTGCCGACGTTAAAAATCGTTCGTTTCTCATAAGTTCGGTATGTTAATAAAAATTATTCCTATTTGTAAAGCAGATTCGTTACACTTCCGGCCCAAAGAAATAATTTCTTTAATAAAGAAATTATTTTAAACTTTTCATCTGTTTTTTCATTAAATTTAAAATTTTGTATTTAATATTCGTTAAACTGTCTTAATTTTTGTTCTGACCGCTATTCAAAAACCGTTCATTTTGTTAATTTGATAACTTTTTAAGCGTGCAGGCCGGTCGCCCGGGATGATACCTTTTGCAAACAGCTCTCCGCCTCACCGGACCCGGCACGAACAAACAGGTTTTCCCATGATTCAGTTCAAACATTTATCCAACCCGAAAGACTCTGCTTTGGCAGAAGATGCCCGCTTTCTGCTTGAAGCACTGATGCGGATGCTGGAAGCGCAAACCAGTCCGCCGGTACGCGAGGTCTTGCAGCAGCTGGCCGGCGGCGGCGGCAGTACGTCCATCATTGAGACGGCTTTGCCCAAACTGAACCGCAGCCAAACAGAAAATCTGATTATTGCTTGCAGCCTGTTTGCACAGATTTTAAACATTGCCGAAGATGTACATCACGAACGCCGCCGCCGTGCTTACGAAAAAGCGGGACAGGCAGCACAGGAGGGCAGTCTGACCGAAGTCGTCCGCAGGCTGCAGACGGCAGGGTTCACAGACGGGGATATACAAGCTCAACTCGATCGGACAACCGTTGCGGCCGTACTGACGGCACATCCGACCGAAGTACAGCGACAGACGACGCTTAATTTCCACCGCCGTATCCGCGCCCTGCTTCCGCAACGCGAAACCTGTATCAGCGCAGACGAACGCGAAGAGTTGCTCAATGAGGTGCAAAGTGTGCTTCTGGCTTTGTGGCAGACCAGCGAAACGCGCCATTTCAAGCTGACCGTGAACAATGAAATCAACAACGGCGTGGACATTTTCCCGCGCAGCTTCTTTCACGCCGTTCCCAAATTCTATCGTACCATGCAGCGCACTTTTCAAGCGGCCTTCCCGTATGTGCGTGTGCCCGATTTGCTGCACATCGGCGGCTGGATAGGCGGCGACCGCGACGGCAATCCTTTTGTTTCCGCCGCCACGCTGCGCTTTGCCTTTACACGGCAAGCCGAAACGGCTTTGCAGCATTATTGCAACGAGCTGGACGGTCTGTATAACGAGCTGACTTTGTCCGTACGCCGAGTAGAAGTCGATAATGCCGTTTTGCAGATGTCGGCTCTCTCGCCCGATACAGCCGTCAGTCGAGAAGAAGAACCTTACCGCCGTGCGGCTGCCTTTATGATGGCCAAGCTGGCTGCTACCGCCGAACAATTGGGTTGCACCATCGTCTGCCGCTGGTCGGGCAGCAAACCTTACCCGGATGCAGACGGCTTTCTTGCCGATTTGACTGCTTTGAAGAATTCACTGGAACGCAACGGCAGTGGTCTTTTGGCCGCAGGCCGCCTGCAAAATCTGATTCGTGCGGTTTCCGTATTCCGCTTCCATCTGATGCCGCTGGATTTGCGCCAGCACGCGGGCAAACACGCTGACACGGTTGCCGAACTCTTCGCCGCTGCCGGCTTGGAAAACTTCGTCTCGCTCGATGAAAACGGCAAACGTACCGTCCTGCTGCGCGAACTTGCCAATCCGCGCCCGCTGTACAACCCTTTTTACTCCTACGGCGAAGAAACCGCAAAAGAGCTGGCCGTTTTCCGCGAAGCACGTGCCGTCAAAGAAACCTTCGGCGAGGCCGCCGTCGGCCAAAGCATTATTTCCAACTGCGAGCAGGCTTCCGATATTCTCGCACTCGCTCTGCTGCTCAAAGAAAGCGGTCTGATGCAGATTGCAGACGGCATGCCGCAGTCGCGCATCAATATCGTGCCGCTGTTTGAAACCATCGAGGCATTGGAAAATGCGGAAACCGTGATGGATGCCCTGTTTGCGCTGCCCTGGTACCGGAAATTTCTTGCCGGACGCGGCAATATTCAGGAAATCATGCTGGGCTATTCCGACAGCAATAAAGACGGCGGCTACGTAACCAGCTCTTGGTGTCTGTATCAGGCCGAACAGCGTCTGGTCAGACTGTTCGGCCGCTACGGTGTACGCCTGCGCCTGTTCCACGGACGCGGCGGCAGTGTCGGACGCGGCGGCGGCCCGTCTTACCAAGCCGTTCTCGCCCAACCTGCGGGCAGCGTGGCCGGACAAATCCGCATCACGGAACAAGGCGAAATCATCACCGCCAAATACGCCGACCCCGCCAACGCACGGCGCAATCTGGAAACGCTGGTCAGCGCAACCTTGGAAGCCAGCCTGCTGCCCGCTGCCGCCGAGCCGGACAAAGAGCTGATGCAGAGTCTCTCCGACAGCGCATTCGCCCACTACCGCGCGCTGATTACCCACCCCGATTTTATCGACTACTTCCTGCAAACCAGCCCGATTCACGAAATCGCCACGCTCAACCTCGGCAGCCGTCCGGCCAGCCGCAAAACACTGGCAAGAATTCAGGATTTGCGTGCCATTCCCTGGGTATTCTCATGGACGCAGAGCCGCCTGATGCTCCCGGCCTGGTACGGCTTCGGCAGCGCGGTGGCCGACCTATGCAGACAGGAAGGCCGTCTGCAAGCTTTGCAGGAGCACGCGCAAAACAATCCCTTCTTCCAAACCATGCTGTCGAATATGGAACAAGTGATGGCGAAAACCGATTTGTCGATTGCCGCTGCCTACGCCTCGCTCAGCACTTCGCCGCAAGCAGCCGCAGCTGTCTTCAGCATGATCGAAGCAGAATACCGCCGCAGCCGCCAAGCCCTGCTCGACATTCTGCAAACCGACGAACTGCTGGCCGACAACCGCAGTCTCGCCCGCTCGCTCGCCCTGCGCCTGCCGTACCTGAACGCGCTCAATGGCCTGCAGGTCGCCCTGCTCAAAGAACTGCGGCAGACTCCGGGCGATGCGCAGCTGCTGAAAATGGTGCATCTGACCATCAACGGCGTGGCACAGGGTTTGCGCAATACCGGCTGATTGGCGAACCTCACTTCCGCCCAAACACAGGGCAAAACAAATGCCGTCTGAAAAAACTGTTTTTCAGACGACATTTTTAAGGTGCTCACGCATTCTGCGCCAATAAAGCAGCAAATTCGGACGGCATACGCGCGGGCTTCTGTTTGGCGTAATCGAAACAGAGCAGATGGCAAACGGCACGGGCAACAGTTTTACCGTCTGCCGTTCGGACAAATTCGGCGGTAAAACAAAAACGGCTGCCGCCTGTCTGTTCGACAAAGCAATCGGTCCGCAACATGTCGCCGTGAAAAGCCTGCGCCAGATAATCGGCTTCGGCACGATTCATAATCAAACCGACACCGCCGCCGATGTCGGATTCGCCGATACCGTGCGCGGTCAGCCAGCGGATACGCGCTTCGTGCGCCAGCCGCAAAACAGCGTCGTTGGCCAAATGGTTTCCGTAGTTCAAATCGCCGACACAAACGCGGATTTCGGTTGAAAAACAACACCGCGTTCCGCCTGCCTGATTGCTTTCCCGACACATCATCCGTCCTCCCCTGCCGTCTGCATCTGTAAAAATGCCGTCCGAAACCAGCTTGCAGCGTTTCAGACGGTCTGAGTTTCACTGCTTAAAACAAGACATCATCTGCTTTATCCTGCGGAATTTCACGTACCGCTTCTTCCGCACCCGGTACCGGTTTGTCTGCAAAATAGGCAGCTGCAGACGGCTTGGCGGTTTCACCGTCTGCCGCAGTATCGGACGCACCACCTTCGGGCAACACATTTTCTTTCTCTTCGGCCGGCACGGGCGCAGGCATCACTTTCGGCTTGCTGTATTCGCCCGATCCGCTCGTCCACTGCAACGATTTCAACGCACCGTTTACCGCACCCTTGGCATTGCCGCAAGTCAGACAGTTCAATGCACCGGTACGCGCTTTCAAAACGGCTTCCAAACGTTTGCGGTTTACCGTTTTTCCGTTGGCTTCCGCCCACTCGGCGATACTCTTGCGCAATGCCGCAACATCAAGGTTTTTCTTGTTATACGGATCGCGGTAGGCTGCCAGCCAGAGATTGTTTTTCGCATCGGTATTGACGGCGGCCATTTGGTAAATCACATCGGCAGGAGAGCCTGTGGCAATGCGTTTGGCAAACTCCAAAGCATCGGGCGATTTCATCCGCACGCAGCCGTGGCTTCTTACGCCCGGCACGCTGGCTGGCACATTGGTACCGTGAATCCCCAAACCCAGCTTCGGATCACCCAAACGGACAAACACCGGTCCCAACGGATTATTCGGACCCGGCGGTACGGTTTTCACACCGTCGCCGCGTTCTTTCTGAATCGATTTCGGAATGTGCCAGGTCGGATTAAAAGCCTTGACCCCGATTTGATGCGAACCGAGATTGGTCTGCGTCATCGCCTTGCCGACGGCAACCGGATAAATTTTGCTCAACTTGCCGTCCGTGTAGAGAAACAGGCGTTGCTGGGGAATATTGATGAAAACGTGCTGCCCCTCTGAAACGGGCGCAACGTCAGGAACGGAAGTATTGGCGTAAGCAGACGCGCCCAACAAGGCGGCCAGAAGAGCAAAACCGGTGGTTTTCATGATATTTTTCTTTTGTCTCGGTAGGGAAAACTGCGTGGAATGATACCGTAAATTCTGCCGATTTGTGAGAAAATGTACGTTTTTAAGCAAAGAAGTGTAAGGTAAATGAAACACATCCCGGCACAGGATTACGGCATTGCAGACATCATCGGTCTCGACTACGAAGGCCGGGGCATTGCCCGTACGAACGGCAAAACGGTTTTTATAGCCGGTGCTCTGACAGGAGAACAGGCAGGCTACCGCATCTGCAGACGGCATAAAGATTTCGACGAGGCCGAAGCAGCGGACATCATCAGGCCTTCCGTCCACCGCCGCAAACCGCCTTGTCCGCATTTCAATGTATGCGGCGGCTGTGCTTTACAGCATTTGGATGATGCCGCGCAAACAGCCGTCAAACAGCGCATCGCCGAAGAACAGCTGGTCCGTATCGGCAAAGTGCGGCCCGATACCGTATTGCCGCCGATATACGGCACGGCCTGGCATTACCGACAGCGCGGCCGGTTTGCCGTCTGTCTCAAAAACGGCAAGCTGAACATCGGTTTTCAAGGCCGGAAAAGTCATGATGTGGCCGGCATTTCCACCTGTCCGGTACTGCCGCCGCACCTTTCCGAAGCCTTGCCGGTTTTACAGGAACATCTTCAACCCTTGGCCGAAGAGTGGCAGCTGCGTTTTATCGAATTTGCTGTCGGCGGCAACGGTCAAACCACACTGAATTTCGGCATCCGCGCGAAACACGCGCCAAACAAAACACAGACGGCACGGATGTACAAACTTCTCGAAGCCCTGCCGTCTGCAAGTGCCTGGCAGATTTGGATGCAGAACGGCAGACAGCCGCCGCAATTATGCCTGCCCGAACACGCCCCGCCGCCTTCTTACCGGCTGCTCGAATTCGGCATCGAAATGCCCTTCCGGCCGGGCGATTTCACCCAAGTCAACAGCGACACCAATGCCTTGATGGTAGCGCGTGCCGTCCGCCTGCTCGATCCGCAGCCCTGCGAACGCATTGCCGATTTGTTTTGCGGACTGGGCAATTTCACCCTGCCTCTGGCAAAAAGCGGCGCAGATGTTCTGGCTGTCGAAGGCTCAGCCTCTCTGACCGGACGCGCCCGCGCCAATGCCCGGCTGAACGGCTGTCCGTCCGTCGATTTTCAAACGGCCGATTTGTTTGCCGCAGACAGACAAACCGTCGCAGCCTGGGGAAAACTCGACAAAATGCTGTTGGATCCGCCGCGTGCCGGCGCGTATGCCGTCGTCCGGGCACTGCACGCTCCCTATCTGCCGCAACAGATTGTCTATGTCTCCTGCAATCCGGCCACATTCGCCCGCGATGCCGCCGTTTTGGTCGGCAAAGGCTACCGTTTCCGCAGCTTCGGCGTAATGAATCTGTTTCCGCAAACCGCCCATATCGAAAGCATCGGTCTGTTCGAACAGGATTGAAGCACGGTTTCCAAGCAGCCGCATAATATGAAACGGCAGTCCGATAAGTGCGGAACAGCCCGTTCCTCCTGCTTCACCCTCCTAAATCGCACAGACATAAAAACGACAGACATTTGTCTGTCGCCTGAATTTATTAATTATCTACCAAAAAAACTTGAACTCTGATACTTGCAAGTATACTGATTTATCAGTATTTAACAAATATTAACCAAAATAGGTTGAACCGTATAACCGTATCTTTGTAATTATTATTTTTCCCAAAAACAATACAGACCCGAAGTCAGTCTGCCGCCCAATCTTCCGACTCCTGCTGCGGCAGACTTTCGATTTTATAGCTTTCGTCTGCCCACGCGCCCAAATCGAGCAGGCGGCAGCGTTCGCTGCAAAACGGACGGAACACGTTTTCCGGCAGCCATTCTACCGTCGTACGGCAGGTCGGGCATTTCACGTTGGCCGACATCATGGTGCCACCGCATCAAAACTGCACATAACCATTGTGAAGGGCACATCGGCAGCCGTCTGCACCCCGCGCGTTTTTTCCCTTGTGGCTTCGAGAAAACGAATGTGGGTAAAATATTTGTTGGCCGACACTTCGGGTAAAACACGATACGTTTTATCCACCTCTATGCTCAGCATATGGATATTCTGCACTAAGCTGGGATGCTGGTAATTACCGCGTTCGGCCACACATGCCACACATCTGCTGTTGCTGCGCAAAATATCAAGCAGAACCGAAATCGCATCGTAAGTCGGCCGCAAAGTACTGATCCATTTCTGCAAATCGGCATAACGTTCTTCATACGGCAGTTGCTGCCAGCAGTAGTAAGACGGCATATCGAAAGGACTGACACCGCCGGGCACCAGCATACGTTGCTTCACCGCCATCAGCCATTCGTTTTCGCGCAAATGCTGGCCGAATTTCTGCTGTATGCCCTGCAATCCTGCGGCCACGCGTTTGAGCTTGTCTTCCAGTTCTTCGGCAGAGCGGCGGTCTTGCGTTCGCTGAAGAAACTGTTTCTGACGCTCGACTTCCTGCAAAATATCGAGTTTCAATTCTGCTCGTGCGGCACATTCCATGATTTCGAACAAGGTAAACAAGGCCAAATGATGCGCCCAAACCGAACTTTCGGTGAGGGTTTCTTCCTGAAAACGACAGAATAAATGTTCGATGCGCAGCAGGCTGCGTACGCGTTCGGATAAAGGATGTTCGAATCGGATCATATCGGCTCGCGTTTGGGAAGGGAAAAACAGGCGGTGTATTCAGCGTGCAGACGACCCGCTTCGGCATCCAGCTGCACCAAACTGCCGCGATTGTACAGAATATCATCGGCAAGGGTACGACGGTCGGCATCGGCTGCCTGCGCCGCCATTATACGTTCAACTTCGCCGCGCGTTAAACCGCTGCGCGACATCACACGGGCAATCCGCGTTTCCATATCGCTTTCCACAGTTAAGATACGGTCGCACAAAGTTTGGAAAACGGGATTTTCTGCCAACAGCGGAATTTCTATGATGCCGTACACGGCAGCCGCATGCCGCGCCTGTTCCGTGCGGATTTTTTGAAAAATCAGGGGAAACATGATGTCTTCCAGCTGCTGCCTGACCGCAGGACGGGAAAAAACCGCATCGCGCAATGCAGCACGATCAAGCGTGTCTCCGTCAAACACACCGCTGCCGAAAACGCGCCGGATTTCCGGCAAAGCCGCTCCGCCGGCCGCCGTCAGACTGCGGCTGATGCCGTCTGCATCAATCAACGGAACGCCCCGTACGGCAAAAGCGGCGGCGGCCTGAGATTTTCCGCTGCCTATACCGCCGGTCAAACCGACCCAAAACGCCATATTACCCTCCGCTCAAAAAACGGTAAAACACGGGCATAATGTCGTGATAAGCGATAAAAAGCAAGCCGCCGGCAGCCGCCAAAGAAGGTCCGAACGGCAAGGCTTGTCCTCTGTCCGCCCTCATCAGCAAGGCCGCAGCCAAGCCGATCAGTGCGGCAAGAAAGGCCAACAGCGGCAAAGCATACACGCCCAGCCACGCGCCCAATGCAGCAAACAGTTTGAAATCGCCACCGCCCATGCCGTCTGCACCGCGCAGGCGTTTGTATACCGCATTGAGCAGCCGGAAGCTGCAATAAGCTGCTGCCGCACCCGAAACTGCTTCCTGCAGCGGTACCAGGCCGTCTGAAAAATTAAACAGAAAACCAAACCACATCAGTGGCAGAGTTGTCTGGTCGGGCAGGTATCGGGTTTCGGCATCGACAAATGCACCGGTCAGCAGAAAGGCGGCAAATACGCAGCCGTACACCGTTTCCATACTTGCGCCGTAACGCCACGCCACCATGCCGAACACAAGGGCGGTCAGCCCTTCCAGCAGCGGATAACGCATCGGAATCGACATGCTGCAGACGGCACAACGACCGTGCAGCAGGACAAAACCGAGCAGCGGAATATTGTAACGCCGCGCAACCGGCGCATGGCAATGCGGACAATGCGACGCAGGGCGGCACAAACCGAAGGGTTCGGATTCCCCATCATCCGGAGGCAGGTCCAAATGCTCTTTGGCAAAACGCGTCCAAGCACGCTCCATCATCACAGGCAAACGCGACACCGCCACATTCAAAAAACTGCCGGCCAGCAAACCGGCAAAAACCGCCAAAAGCACCGTTTCCATCATATTTTCCCATTCAACCGAGTGCATTGCCCAAATCAAACAAAGGCAGATACATGCCGACCAAAAACACACCGATAATGCCGCCCAACACCAGCACAATCAGAGGAGATGCCAGACCCGACAAACGCGCAACTGCCGCATCGGCATCCTCTTCGTAGAATTGTGCTGCCTTATCGAGCATCTCGTCCAAAGCCCCCGTTTCGCCGCCGATTTCCGCCATCTGCACCAGAATATCGGGGAAAATCTCCGTCTGTCTCATCGCAAAAGCCAACGAGGAACCTTGATTGACCGCACAGAGTACCTCCAAGGTTGCTTCTTCGTAGCATACGCTGCCCGCCGCCGCAGCAACCGACTCCAAAACATCGGGCAAAGGAATACCTGCCGCAAACATTGTTGCCGTTGTCCTCGCCCAACGCGCCGCAACCGTTTTGGCAACAATACTGCCGAACAGAGGAGCTCCCAGCCGCCAGGCATCGCAACGCCGCCGGAAAGCAGGCGATACGCGGTAAAGCCGCCAAATACCCGTCGCCGCCAGCACGGCAAATGCCGCACCCCACCAACCGTATGCGGCAAATCCGGACGAAAGGTTCATCAGCAGGCGGGTAAACCACGGCAGTTGCGCTCCCATATCGGCATATACGGCGGCAAAGGCAGGCAGAATATAAACCATCATCACAATCAAAACCAATACCGCCATCAACAGCACTGCTGCCGGATAAGTCAGCGCGGCAAGGGCATTTTTCTGCAAAGTCTGCGTTTTTTCCTTATATTCCGCCAAACGGTCGAGCAGAGTCTCCAATACGCCGCCCGCTTCGCCTGCGGCAATCAGGTTGCAGTAAAAACGGTCGAACCATTCCGGATATTCGGCGAAAGCCTGCGACAAGGGCCTTCCCTGCTCCACTTCGCCGCGCACCCTCTGCACCACCTCTGCCAAAGCCGCATTATTCTGCCCGCGTGCAGCAATATCCAAAGCCTGCACCAAAGGCACACCCGCTTTCACCATAGCCGAGAATTGGCGCGTAAATACAGTAACATCGACCTGATTGGGCCGTCTGCGGCTGCTTGTTCGTCCGCCCTCCAAACGCTGCACAAGAATGCCTCGCCGTTTCAGTTTTTCCCGCGCAGCCGCCGCATTCCGGGCACTGATTTTCCCTTTGACGGCTTCTCCGCCGAAGCGGTTCCGACCCTCATAAGCAAACAGTTTTTCCCTGCGTCCGAACATCGTTTTTCCTTTCAGGCCGCACCATCCGGGCTGCAGACGGCTTACATAATTAAAGGTTAAAAAAGGTTAAAAAGCTTCACAAAACTTCACAACATCTTATCTGTTACCGCCAGCACTTCTTCCAAAGAAGTTTCACCTGCCGCCGCTTTAAGCAGAGCGGCTCGGCGCAAACCGACCATTCCCGCACGGACAGCCGCTGCACGGATATCCGCCTCGTGTCCGCCCGCCAGAATCACGCTCTGCAAAGCAGCATTGACCGGCATGATTTCAAATACACCGATACGCCCTTTATAACCTCGTCCGCCGCATTGCGGGCAGCCTTCCGCACGATACAGCCGCCAGTTGCCTCCCAAATCTTCATAATGGAAACCGGCATCGAGCAAAACGTTTTCCGGCAGCTTTGCAGACGGCTTTTTGCAGTCCGGACACAAACGTCTCAGCAGACGCTGTGCCGCAATCAGGCTGACCGCTCCGGCGATATTGAACGGCGCAACACCCATATTCAAAAGGCGCGTGAGCGTAGCCGGAGCGGAATTAGTATGCAGCGTAGAAAATACCAGATGGCCGGTTTGGGCGGCTTTAACCGCAATATCCGCCGTTTCCAGATCGCGGATTTCGCCGACCATAATAATATCGGGGTCTTGACGCAGAAACGCACGCAATGCGGCGGCAAAAGTCAGCCCCTGCCTGTCGTTCACATTGACCTGGTTCACGCCGGAAAGATTGATTTCCACGGGATCTTCCGCCGTGGCGATATTGACCGCTTCGGTATTGAGCAGATTCAGACAGGCATACAAGGAAACCGTCTTGCCCGAACCGGTCGGACCGGTTACCAGAATCATACCGTGCGGCCGTTTCACCGCTTCAATCAGCAAATCCTTCTGAAAAGGTTCCAAACCCAAGCGGTCGATATGCCAGTCCGATGCAGCTGCATTCAAAATCCGCATCACGACCTTTTCTCCGTACACGGTCGGCAATGTGCTGACACGCACATCGAAAGGCTTGCCGCCGCCGGGCAGCGACAGACGGATACGACCGTCCTGCGGCACGCGTTTTTCTGCAATATCGAGCCGCGCCATCACTTTAATCCGCGAAGCCAGCTGCGCGCGAACGGCAACGGGCGGGGCTGCCACTTCTTTCAAACGCCCGTCGATTCTGAAACGCACGCGGGCGCGGTCTTCGTAAAACTCGAAATGAATGTCAGACACGCCGCAGCGCAGTGCGTCTTCGAGCATATCGTAAACAAAACGGGCAACCGGCCCGTCTTCTCCGTTATCGGACGGTATGGACGCGGCATACTCTTCCGCCACCGTCTGCAACCCGGCTGTCGAACGCGCGGCCACATTGTCGAGCCGCTGCAACAACTCGTCGTGCCGCACCACCGCCAAGTTGACCGAAAAACCGGCCGCCGCCCGGCGGTAAAGCCGTATCGCGGTCGGGTCGGACACTGCCAGCCAAACCGTCTGTCCTTCGACCTTCAAAGGCAGACAGCGCAGCTTGCGCATCAGTGCTTCGTCCATAACGGCAGGCGGTTTGTCGGGCGGCAGGGCAGCCAAATCAACCAAAGGGTAGCGGAACAGATCCGCCAGCATTTCGGCCAGTGCCTGCGGCGTAATGATGTTTTGTGCAAAGCACCATGCGGCCAAATCGTTTTCTCCTGCCTGCAGACGGCTTCTCCATGCAGCCGCCTGTTCCTCCGTCATGCCTCCCTGCTGACGCATGACTTGAAGCAATCCTTCGCTCACTGCCGCCTCCGTTTCTCAACAGTTATCTGCAAACTTTCGGAAAGATAAAAGAAATTCTTCCGAAAATAAAGTTTTGCGTCGAATACCGGCAGGCAGGCACGCTTCCGCCTGCCGTCCTGACGTTTTTTTCAGCAGGCACTAAACCCGCAAACGCCTGTTTGCACTGCGCCGAAACACTGCATTTGGCTTATAATGGCCGTTTGTTTTTCTGCCTACGGATTCCCGATGATTGCCGTTTTAGTGATTACCCACGAACACATCGGCGCAGCCTATTCCGCGCTGGTCAAACATTTTTTCAACGATGTTCCGCCGCACATCGCACTCATCGGCGTGATGCCCGACCAAGACTTGGACAATGTACGCCAATCTGTGGAAAACGCACTTGCCGCTTTTCCTGAAAACAGCGGCGTTCTTGCACTGACCGACATTTTCGGTGCGACTCCCTTCAATGCCGCCCGCCGTTTCGTGTCGCCGGACTTCTCCCTGCTCGCCGGCCTGAACGCTCCGATGATGGTCAAAGCCGTCCAATACTCTGCCGAAGCAAACAACCTGCACGATTTTGCCGCCGCCGTACGCGATGCGGGCATACGGGGAATTGTGTTTTCCGAAACAGAACAAGGAGATCGGCCGTGCTGAAACAGGACGCGGAAATCATCAACAAACTGGGATTGCACGCCCGCGCATCGAGCAAATTCGTGCAGACGGCATCAGGCTTTGCCAGCGAAGTATTCGTCAGCCGCAACGGAAAACGGGTAAACGGCAAAAGCATTATGGGGCTGATGATGCTGGCAGCCGCCAAAGGCAGCACGGTTACGCTGGAAACGGACGGTACGGACGAAGCCGCCGCCATGAATGCCCTGACGGCACTGATTGCCGACTATTTCGGCGAAGGAGAATAAAATGAGCATCGTTCTGCACGGCGTGGCGGCGGGCAAAGGCATAGCCATCGGCCGCGCGCATCTTCTGGTGCGCGGCATGGACGAAGTGCCGCAGTTCGACATCGCGGCGGAAGACGTGCCGTCTGAAAACGCGCGTTTCGATGCCGCCGTCAAAACCACGCGCCGCCAGCTCGAACAGCTCCGCAGCAGCCTGCCGGAAAACGCGCCGACCGAATTGGGCGCGTTTATCTCGCTGCACCTGATGCTGCTGACGGACGTTACCCTCTCCCGCGAGCCGTGCGACATCATCGAAGAACAGCACATCAACGCCGAATGGGCCTTGAAAATCCAAATCGACCGCCTGAGCCGCCAGTTCGACACCATCGAAGACGAATACCTGCGCGAACGCAAGCAAGACATGTTGCAGGTTGCCGAGCGGATTTACAACAACCTCATCGGACAAAGCACCGAATTGTCGGACGCGCTGGATTTGTGGGAAGACACCATTCTCATCGCGCACGATTTGTCGCCCGCCGACACGGTTTTGCTGAAAGAACAGAAAATCCAAGCCTTCGTAACCGATGCCGGAGGTCCGACGAGCCACACGGCCATTTTGGGCCGCAGCCTCGACATTCCGTCCGTTATCGGCGTCCGCAACGCACGCGAACTGCTGAGTGAAAACGAATGGGTGATTGCAGACGGCATCAAGGGCGTGCTGATTATCAATCCCGACGATTTGGTTCTGGCGGAATACCGCCGCCGCCTGCGCGAATATAAAAGCAAAAAACGCGAGCTGAACAAGCTGAAAAAAGCCGCCGCCGAAACTGCAGACGGCACACAAATCGAAATGCTCGCCAATATCGAATCGGCGGACGACATCAAAGTCCTACACCAATCGGGAGCGGACGGTGTCGGTCTGTTCCGCAGCGAATTCCTCTATCTGAACCGCGACAATCTGCCCGACGAAGAAGAGCAGTTCCAAGTGTACGCGGAGTTGGTCAGAAAAATGAAAGGCAAGCCGCTGACCATCCGAACGGTCGATTTGGGTGTGGACAAAAATCCGCGCTGGTTCGTTCACGGCGGTTCGCCCAACGGCAGCCTCAATCCGGCACTGGGTCTGACCGGCATACGTCTGTGTCTGGCGGAACCGATTATGTTCCGCACCCAAATGCGTGCCGTTTTGCGTGCCGCCGCTTTCGGACCGGTAAAAATCATGTGGCCTATGATTGCCTCGGTTACCGAATTGAAACAATGCCTTGTCCATCTCGATACCGCCCGCCGCCAGCTGGCCGAACGCGGCGAAGCTTTCGGCGATGTGGAGACCGGCTGTATGATTGAAATTCCCTCCGCCGCCCTGACCGTTTCCACTTTGATCAAACACGTTGATTTTTTATCGGTCGGCACCAACGACTTAATCCAATACACGCTTTCGGTCGACAGAAACGACGATGCCGTCAGCTATCTCTACCAGCCCGCACACCCCGCCGTACTGCGCCTGCTCGCACACATTATCCGCACCGCCAACCGCCTGAACAAACCCGTTTCCGTATGCGGCGAAATGGCAGGCGACATCCAATACACGCGTCTGCTGATGTCCATGGGTCTTCGCCGCTTCTCCATGAATGTCAACAATCTGCTTGCAGTCAAAGACATCATTATCCGCAGCAATCTGAACCTCATCGAGCCTCCGGCCCTGCGCCTTCTGCGTAACGAAGACCCCGACAAAACCGACAAACTGCTGAAACTGCTCAACAACGATGCAGACAAATCCGTCAGAATGCAGGCTCTCTGAACAAGCCGTCTGCAGACCCGAACAATGGTTTGCAGACGGCATACGAAGCTTGAATTATCTTCCGCGCAATGCTCTGCCGTCCTAACAGACAACCGTCTGCCTCGCCGCCATTTATGCGGCATATCCGCCAAAGCAAGTATTCATGCATACAGCTGCAACTTGCGGCCGCTTCTGTCCGTCCGCCCGGCTTGTCGTCCTGCCGGTTTGCACCCATATCTTCAAATTAACAATTTTTAACGATACAATCTACCTTTCCCTATTTTATCCGCTTTCCGCTCCGCTATGCTCAAACCGCAAAGGTCCGAACGTCCGAAATACAAACCTGCCTCCCAACCTTTCTGGCAGGCCGACAAGCCGTATCTGCACGACTGCCCGATTTCCGATGCGCGTTTCCGTGTTTTGGGGTACATCATGGCTTTTTTGGCCGGTGCGATTAATGCGGGCGGTTTTTTTGCAGTCAAACAATATACTTCGCATGTTTCCGGTGCCTTGTCGCACGCTGCCGATGCGGCTTTTCTGGGAGAATGGCATGATTTTCTGATAGCGATGTGCGGCGTGGTCTGCTTTATTTTGGGCGCGGCTCATGCGAATTGGACAGTTTTGTGGGCAAAACGGCAGCGTTTCCGCAGTGCATACGGTCTGTCGCTTTGGTTAGAGGCACTTTATCTGCTGCTGTTCGGCCTGCTCGGGGTGGCGATGTCTCGCTTCGGAGCGGCATTTGCACCGCCGACGCTGATGCTGCTGTGTTTTATTATGGGCATGCACAATACGGTGCTGACGGTGTTGTCGGGCGGTGCCATCCGTTCTACCCACATGACGGGAACGGCAACAGATTTGGGCATCGAACTGTCGAAAATCCTGTATTACAGCCGCAGCGACAATCCGCGCCTGCCGTCTGTACGCGTAAACCGTGCCAAAACCAAACTGTTAACCGGCCTGCTGCTGGCATTTCTCAGCGGCGGTATTACCGGTGCCTGGGGTTATCATCAGGCGGCCTATCATTTCACATTACCCGTATCCGCAGTTTTATTCTGGTTCGGCTTCGGTTCGGTCGGTTACGATGTCCGCACCCGTTTGCGGATTTATTTGTGGCAGAAAAACAAGTCGGAACGCAATCGAAAGTAAACACGGCAAGTTCCCGTAAAACCTGCTGCCCGTATTAAAGCAGGCCGCTATATTGCATGCTGTTTGCAGACGGCATATTGCCGCACACAAGAAAGGAAAAAAGTCATGAAATTGTTCCAATCCGCTTCGCTTTTGACTGCTGCGGCCGCTTTGGTACTCTCCGGCTGCGTAACGAATGCAGACGGCACACAAAGTATCAGCAAAACAGCTGTGTACAGCTTGGGCGGGGCGGCTGCCTGCGGCGTAGTCGGAGCCTTGTCCCACGGCAGCAAAGGCGCGCGCAATTCCGCTTTGGCATGCGCCGCAGTCGGTGCTGGTGTCGGCGGCTATATGGACTATCAGGAAGCCAAGCTGCGCGACAGTCTGAAAAACACGCCTGTACAAGTGGCACGCGAAGGCAACCAAATCAAGCTGACCATGCCCAGCGCAGTTACTTTTGCCACCAACAGCGCGAATTTGAGCCATGCGGCAGCCGATTCTTTGAACAAAGCCGCCGAAACGCTGGTACAGTTCCCCGAAACCACAGTAACCGTTGCCGGACACACCGACAATACGGGCAACCAAATCATTAACCAACCTTTATCCGAACAACGCGCCCGTTCGGTTGCTGCTTATCTGACCCAGCGCGGCGTGGCATACACCCGTCTGAGCACCATCGGTTACAGCGACAGCCGTCCGGTTGCCTCGAATGCAACGGAAGAAGGTCGCGCGCAAAACCGCCGGGTGGAAATTCTGATTAATCCGACCGCCAATGCCGGCAGATAATTTTCTCTCTCCAATCAAGTCAAGCCGTCTGCAGTTACCTGCAGACGGCTTGACGATTATCCGGCCGGAAAAAAGCCGGCTGTTTCCTGCCGGCTTCCGTTTGCAGACATCTGTCGTTTATTTATGACCCAGTTTCGGCAAAACCGAACCTTCGCCCAATTGCAGCAAGCCGGTTTGCGAATATACGCCCAATTTGGCACGGGTATCGGTAATGTCGAGATTGCGCATGGTCAGCTGGCCGATGCGGTCGAGCGGCGTAAACGCGGCATCTTCCACTTTTTCCATGCTCAAACGCTCAGGCGCGTAAGTCAGATTCGGCGATTCGGTATTCAGAATCGAATAGTCGTTGCCTCGGCGCAGTTCCAATACAACTTCGCCGGTAATGGCGCGTGCGACCCAGCGTTGTGCTGTTTCTCGCAGCATCAGGGCCTGCGAATCAAACCAGCGGCCCTGATACAGCAGACGACCCAAGCGCAAACCGTTGATGCGGTATTGTTCGATAGTATCTTCGTTGTGAATGCCGGTCAGCAAACGCTCGTAGGCAATGTGCAGCAACGCCATGCCGGGAGCTTCGTAAATGCCGCGCGATTTGGCTTCGATGATGCGGTTTTCGATTTGGTCGCTCATGCCCAAGCCGTGACGGCCACCGATGCAGTTGGCTTCCAAAAACAGTTCCACTGGATCGGCAAACTCTTGGCCGTTCAGTGCAACCGGTACGCCCTCTTCAAAGCGCACGCTGACTTCTTCCGCCTTCACTTCGACTTTTTCGTCCCAGAACGCCACGCCCATAATCGGTTTCACGATTTTGATGCCGGTGTTCAAAAATTCCAAGTCTTTGGCTTCGTGCGTTGCGCCGAGCATATTGGAATCGGTGGAATAGGCTTTTTCGACCGACATTTTATAGTCGAAACCGTTGGCAATCAGAAATTCGCTCATTTCTTGGCGGCCGCCCAGTTCGTCAATAAACTTTTGATCCAGCCAAGGTTTGTATATTTGCAGCGAAGGATTGGTCAGCAGGCCGTAACGGTAAAAGCGTTCGATGTCGTTGCCTTTGTACGTGGAACCATCGCCCCAAATGTTCACATCATCCTGCTTCATGGCGGAAACCAGCATAGTACCGGTTACTGCGCGGCCCAGCGGTGTGGTGTTGAAATACGGTACGCCGCCGGTGGAAACATGAAATGCTCCGCACTGAATGGCGGCAATGCCTTCATGTGCCAGCTGTTGGCGGCAATCAACCAAACGTGCCTCGATTGCGCCGTATTCTTTGGCTTTTTTCGGAATGGCGTTGTAGTCGTCTTCGTCCGGCTGGCCGAGATTGGCGGTGTAGGCGTAAGGCAGCGCGCCTTTCAGTTTCATCCACAAGAGGGCTGCGGAGGTATCCAAACCGCCGGAAAAGGCGATGCCTACTTTTTGTCCTGCGGGCAGATGCTGCAAAATGGTATGATTGCTCATTGATATATTCCTGTTGATAGCTGTTCCGTTGCGGCTTTTCAAAACCAAAAGCTTGCAGACGGCATCGCAAAATGCTGCTGCAAAAGGCTGTTATTATTCTATAAACAGTTGTTTCCGTCCAGTATGTAAAGAAAGTTTAAGGGAAGATTTATGCAGTTCAAGCTCATCATTATCGGCGACGAAATCCTGCACGGCAGCCGTAAAGACCGTCATTTTGCCTTTTTCAAGCAGCTCCTTGCCCGATATGGCTTCAAGCTGCATTCTGTGTACTGTCTTCCCGACGAACGCGCCGTTCTGATTAGTGCATTCGCGCGCAGTTTTGCAGACGGCATACCGGCATTCGTTACCGGAGGTATCGGTGCGACTCCCGACGACCATACGCGCCAGGCAGCGGCTGCTGCTTTGAATCTGCCTTTGGAACTGCACAGCGAAGCCGCCGGCTTCATCGAAACGCTGACCTTGTCGCTCGGCGGCAGCTTGAATGATGTCGAACACGCAAGACGGCTGAACCTGGCTGTTTTCCCAGAAGGTTCTGAGATTGTTCCCAATCCTTATAACGGCGTGGCCGGTTTCCATATCAGGGAACATTATTTCCTACCTGGTTTTCCGGAAATGTCCCACCCTATGGCCGAATGGGTGCTGCATACATTTTATGCCGCCCGTTTCCACCAAAGCCGCTCCGAAGAGCGGAAAGTTTGGCTGGAAGGGCAGCCCGAATCCAAGCTGATTCCGATTATGGAAGCCATCGAACGAGATTTCCCAAATGTCCGCACTTTCAGCCTGCCCAGTGTCCGTCAAACACTGCCCGGCGGCCGCATCATTCCGGCACACATCGAATTCGGTTTGAAAGCGGAAAGCGAAGCCTGCGCCCACATCGAATCTGCCTGGCAGGCCGCGCTTGATGCGCTATTGCAAAACGGTATTTCTTGGAGGGAACAACCGTTCGACAATTGAAACACATGCCGTCTGCAGCCGAATGGCAGACGGCATGTGTTTTATCTGCTGCTCCGTACCGCAAAAATTATAACTCTTCCGACAAACGGCCTACCTCCAAAAAACCTGCCCGTTCGACAGCATCCGCCCCCACCAGATAGGGCATTACTCCCAAACAAGGTGCGTTCAAATGCTCTTGCAGGGTGTGCACATAATCTTCCAAACGGTGCGGCTGCGGCGTGATGCAGTTGGCAATCCATCCGGCCAGCGGCAAGCCGGCCGCGCGAACAGCCTGTGCAGTCAGCAAAGCATGGTTGATGCTGCCTAATTTCATCCCCACCACCAAAATCACCGGCAGAACGTGTGCCGCCACCCAATCAGAAAAAAGCAGGCTGCCGTTTAAAGGCGTATGCCAACCGCCCGCCCCTTCGACCAGCACAACCTCGGCCAAACCGCAGGCACGTTCGAAAGCAGCATCCAAACAAGCCACATCAATCGCCCTCCCCTCATCTTCCGCCGCCAAATGAGGAGCAGTCGCCTCGGCAAAGGTGTAGACATTGTGTGCCTCATAGGGCAGTTCCAAGCCTGATGCCGTCTGCAGCTGTATGACATCGGCATTCCGTCCATCGGCCGCCGCCTCCGAAGCGACAGGCTTCCAACCGAGCGCGGTTTTGCCCTTTTGACGGAAAGCTGCCAGCAAAGCAGCGGTACAAAAGGTTTTGCCAACTTCCGTATCCGTTCCGCCAATAAAATAAACCTGTGTTTGCCGCACTCCCGTTTTATTCATCATGCAAACAGCCTAAATCCAAAATTGCCAAAACTTCAACACAAGCAAACTAAACACAGCAGCCAAAATATCATCCCACATAATGCCGAAACCACCGTGCAAACGCGCATCAAACCACTTAATCGGCCAAGGCTTCAAAGCATCAAACAAACGGAATACGACAAATGCAGCCAACCACCAAGCAAAAGTTTGCGGCACAAAAGCCAACACCAGCATCATAGCAACTATTTCGTCCCACACGATACCGCCGTAATCCGCTATACCCAAAGCCCTTTCAGTTGCTCCGCAAATATAAATTCCGCTCAAAAACAGCACCACACACAACAAAACAATCTGCCACGAACCAAAGCCGGCAGCGAACAAAGCCGCCGTCATCGGCAAAGCCGGCAAAGTACCGAAAGTCCCCGGTGCTTTCGATGCCAAACCCGTTCCGAACCCGAACCCCAAAAAACATACGGGGCGACGCAACAACCAAAAAAAAGTCGGTTTAAATTCACACAAAATGATCAAACCCCTGTTGTTCAAATACCAAAATCCGGCCGTTTTCATCTTTCACAGTAACACCGTTCCCCTCTCTGATGACACCGATACGGCTGACCGGCACACCGCAAAGCTCAGCAACATCCGCAATCCTTTCTCTCTCAGAAGCAGGCGCAGTAAACAGCAACTCATAATCGTCCCCACCCGTCAAAGCCGTCTGCAGCAAACTTGCAGACGGCATCCGAGCCACCAACTCGGGTAATAAAGGCACCTTGTCTGCCCAAATCTCCGCCCCACAACCCGAAGCTGCCGCAATATGCCCCAAATCCTGCAACAAGCCGTCCGAAACATCCTGGGCGGCATGGGCAATATCCAACAAATTCGACCCCAAAACCACACGCGGCTGTGGCCGCAGCAAAGCCTCATCACAACGGGCCGACACGGCGTCCGGCAAACTCAAGTTACCCAAATGGTGCTGCAAAGCAACAGCCGCCAAACCGATTATACCCGATACCCAAACATCATCCCCCACCTTCGCAGCATCACGCCGTAAAGCTTTTCCCTTCGGAATTTCGCCGATAATACTCACAGAAAACACACCGTTACCGCACGTCGTATCCCCTCCAATCAAACTCACACCATATTGGGCGCACAATGCAAACCAAGTTTCACAAAATGCCGACAACCAAGCTTCCCGCAAGCAGGGCAAAGCCACACTCAAAGACACCCAACGGGGGCACGCGCCCATTGCCGCCATATCCGACAAATTAACCGCCAACACCTTGTGCGCCACATCTTGCGGCGCAGCATCTGCAAAAAAATGCCTTCCCTCCAGCAACATATCACTACTGACACACAAATCAAAACCTGCAGACGGCCTGATTAAAGCAGCATCATCACCAATACCCAGCAACACCCCCTCCCCCTTGGGAGCAGCCGCCAAGTATGAGCGGATAAAATCAAATTCTTTCATTATCACACCGTTTTTCAAATAAACCGATTATACCGACAGGCATCCCTTCACACATCAGGACCTTAACCCGAATATCAAACACAAACGCTACCCAAATAAAAAAGCCAAACCTTTACAGGCTTGGCTTTTCAATCTGTTTCACCGCTCAAATCGGTTTCTTACCAACGGCCATAACCGTGGATAGAAGACTTGGCAGGCAACCAGTGATTGTCGGAAGCAGGACGCTCGCCGACACCAACCACACCTGCCTGACCTTCGCTTACTCGAACTTTAGTTTGAACCAAAGTACGAATCTTGATGTCTACTCGGCGATCCGGTTCGATACAATCAATCAACGCAGTACGCTTCTTGGCTTTGGACACTTTTTTGCCCATCTCTGCAACTTGCGCTTCACATTGAGCAGTCATGCGTGCTTGAGACTCACCGATACCGGCAGCAGAAATCTTACCAGCAGGAACACCGCGACTAACCAGATAGTTGGCCACAACATTTGCACGACGCTCAGACAAAGCCTGGTTGTAAGCTTCCGAACCCATAAAGTCAGTATGACCTTCAACACGTACAGACTGCACGTTCGCATCAGCCAAACGCACTGCCAAATTGTTCAGGGTTTCAACCGCTTGAGGACGCAGATTGTCTTTATCGAAATTAAACAAAGTTTTAGACGACAAAGCAACAGTTTCATCCTGATAGGTATAAGTCGGTGCCACTGGTGCTACAGGAGCTACAGCATCCTTATCGCCGCATTCGATGCGACCTTCGGTTTCTTTGTTGAAGAAAGAATTTTTCCAGCATTCGCCGTAGCTGTTGCGAACAACTTCTTGAGATTCTCGGCTTACAGTATAACCGTGTTTGGTATGCGGCTCACCAGCTGCCAAAGCATTGGCAGAAGCCAAAGCGGCAACAATCAAAGCACCTAATTTAATCTGTTTGGTCATTGTTATTCCCTCATCATGAAAGATTGTTATGCGGCATTTCACAAAAATGCGACCGCAATCTGTAAATATACGGGCTCCGGAAACCGGGCAACTCGGATAATTTAAGCTTGTACTATAAAGAAAAGCTGCGCAAACTGTCAACAGCACACAGCCCGATACATCTTTACTTTAAATTTCAAAATCAATTACGCCAACCATCATGCCGAAAAACCAATGCCGTGTCATGTATTTCCTGCCGATTTCACCAATCTTCCAGCACATCGGTTGTATAAAAACAACAAAACCCTGCCGTTTCTTCCGACATACTCAGTTGCCCTCCCTCGGCCAGCCAATCATTATTCCGATTAAAAAACAAACAATACTCTCATAGTCAAAATTAACACATTATATATACTTAATTTTATATATAATTTAATAAAAAATAAAAATCTCCGTCATTATTGCTATTTTCAAACCAGGTATCCGTAAAGCTTATGAAACTGCAACAATTACGTTATGCTTTGGAAGTGTATCGTCACAATCTCAACGTCTCTGAAGCGGCAGATGCCGTGTTCACCTCCCAACCCGGCGTATCCAAACAAATCCGCCTACTGGAAGAGGAACTGGGCGTTGAAATTTTTATCCGTAACGGGAAACGTATCGTTTCGGTTACCGAACCCGGTAAGGCAATATTGCAAACCACCGAAAAAATCCTCCGCGACATTCAAAACATCAAAAATATCAGTCGTGAATTCAATGTTCAGGATTGCGGTACGCTGACTATCGCGGCCTCTGCGGACCAGATACGCTACGTCCTGCCGTCTGTCGTTACCCTTTTTGCCCGACAGTATCCCAAAGTCAGCCTGAATATACGGCAAGGCAGCCCCGAATCGATCGAACAGATGGTTGCAGACGGCAGTGCGGATTTGGCTGTTTCCGCCCAAGCTGTCCGCCGCGAATCCGACTTACGCAGCATTCCGTGCACCCGTTGGCCGTACGGCGTTATCGTACCTGACGGACACCCTTTATTATCAGTTGCCCGCCCGACACTATCAGACTTGGCAGCTTATCCTCTGATTGCTTGTGAATTTACATTTGAAGAAACCGGCAGTATTGCCCGGGCTTTCCGATCTGCAGGCATGAGCAATCCGCATATCGCATTGTCGGCTGCCGACAATGACATCCTGAAAAACCATATCCGCTACGGTCTGGGAATCGGTCTTCTGCCTCAGCCTGCATTTTCTCCCCAACAGGACGGCGGATTGCAGATGATAGATGTCTCTCAACTCTTCGAGCCTGCATATACTCGGATTCTGCTCCGCGCAGACACTTATCTGAGAAGTTATATTTATGATTTTATCGGCTTGTTTTCCCCCGATTTGAACAAAGAACGCATCCAGAAATTGCTCTTTTCCCCAATCGAAGAAGATTTTTCGATTTGAAGATAAAAAGCAAGAAGCAAACTGCCTCAAAAGCCGGATACTCAAGCAGCTTTTAAAAGGCAGTTTGATTTTCCGTTCTTCTCCTGTTTTCAGCCCGGACAGTCCTGACTGTTTGTTCCGGAAATAAGCGATATATTGATTTTTATACTTTCACACCGAAACCGTCGTTCCGGACACCATCTTCTGTAAAACCTCCGGCTGCAGCAGGCGGATGTGTTTGTGTTCGACCAATATCAGACCTTCGTGTTGGAATTTAGATAATGTCCGGCTGACGGTTTCCAGTTTCAATCCCAGATAGCTGCCGATTTCTTCCCTCGACATTCTCAATACGAAATCATTGGCGGCAAACCCCCTGCTATGCAGGCGTTGGGAAAGATTCAGCAAAAACGCTGCAATCCGTTCTTCCGCCCGCATATTACCCAGCAAAAGCATAACATTCTGATCTCTTACGATTTCCCTGCTCATCATACGAAAAAAATGCGTCTGCATTGAGGGAATGCTTTGACTGATTTTTTCCAGGTTTTCAAACGGCAATTCGCATACTTCGCTGTCTTCCAGAGCAACGGCATCGCAACTGTGGACGCAGGAGCAGATACCGTCCATTCCCATCAGTTCGCCGGACATGAAAAATCCGGTTACTTGGTCGCGACCGTCCCTGCTGATGATGGTAGTTTTAAAAAAACCGGTACGGACAGCAAACAAGGAGTGAAACGCCTCTCCCGCACGAAATAGAAATTCGCCTTTTTTCAAACGGCGGCTTTGCTTAACTACCGTATCCAGCCTGGCAAATTCATCGGGACACAAGCCGACAGGCAGGCACAATTCCTTCAGGGAACAGGTTGAACACAGGTTTTTCAAAGGGTGTACCGGAATCTGAGCAGAAGCCATTTTATTGCCTTATTTATAAAATCTTTGTCAATCCAGCAAAACACGTTTGACCCATATCAATGCGGATTGCCCTATTCCCTGCCATTCTAGCAAACTGCTTGATTTTTGACCAATTAAGCGAGGCTAACAAGCGCATAAAAAGCGTCGGCATATTTCTGCGGAATGTCTGTGCAAAGGCTGTTCGGAAATCCGGGCTTGTGCTGCCGTCAAGCCTTACCGAGCATTCATTCATGCTGTTTTTAAAATGAAAAGGACGGTTTTTCGTTTCGCCGACAAACAAAATTTTGCTTTTACTGTTTCGTTCATTTCGAGAAGACCGAATTGTGAATACGCTACCCGCCACCGCCAAATCCGAATTCGACCGCAGTCTGATTGCTTCGCTCCCTGCTACCGGTCCGCGTTATACATCTTATCCGACAGCAGATCGTTTCTATAACAGTTTCCGCGAAGCCGATTATCTGAATGCCGTCCGGCAATATGCTGCAGACGGCTCTCAAGCCTTGTCGCTGTATATCCATATTCCGTTTTGCGACACGATTTGCTATTACTGCGGCTGCAACAAAATCATTACCAAAGACAAATCGCGTGCCGACCGCTATCTGGACTATCTGGAACGCGAAATGGAACTGCTTGCGCCCGATTTGAACGGCAGACACCGTCTTTCCCAACTGCATTTCGGCGGAGGTACGCCGACTTTCCTGAACGACAGCCAGCTGGGACGTGTTTTCCGCATGATCCGCCGTTACTTCGACTTTCAAACCGACGGCGAATATTCGATCGAAATCGATCCCCGCTGCGTCTCGCGCGAAACGGTCATGCATTTGGCAAAGCTGGGATTCAACCGCATGAGTGTCGGCATTCAGGACTTCGACCCCAAGGTGCAGACGGCAGTCAACCGCATACAAAGCCTGAAAGACACGCGCACGGTAATCGATACCGCCCGTTCGGCCGGTTTCAAATCAGTCAGTGTGGATTTGATTTACGGTCTGCCCCATCAAACACCCGATACCATGCGCGATACTTTGGAAACCGTGCTGTCGCTTTCTCCCGACCGTTTGGCACTCTACCATTATGCGCATCTGCCGCATATTTTCAAACCACAACGGCGTATCGACACGGCGGCGGTTCCCGACAGCGAAGCCAAACTCGACATCCTGCAATATGCCGTCAGCCGCCTGGAACAGGCAGGCTATCTGTTTATCGGCATGGATCATTTTGCCAAACCCGACGACGAACTGAGCACCGCACTGCGGGAAGGCCGTCTGCAGCGCAACTTTCAAGGCTATTCGACTCATGCAGACTGCGATTTGATTGCTTTGGGCGTATCGTCAATCGGCAAAATCGGCAACGCTTACGTACAAAACGAACGCAATATCGATGATTATTATGCCGCTATCGACGAGGGACGGCTGCCGGTTATGCGGGGTTTCCTACTCAGTCGCGACGATATTCTGCGGCGCAGCATCATTCAGGATCTGATGTGCCGTTTTGTCTTGGATTACCGTACTTATTTTGATGCGGACGGCATTGCTTTCCGACAATATTTTGCGGAAGAGTGGTCTGATTTGGAGAATTTGGCACAACACGGTCTGCTGGAATTCCTGTCCGACGGTTTGCAGGTAACCGCCAAAGGCCGCTTTCTTATCCGCCATATAGCCATGGTGTTCGACCGCTATCTGCGCCATGAAACCCGCCGTGCGTCCTATTCGCAAGCCGTATAGCAGAAAAGCCGTCTGCACCTCAACCCGTGCAGACGGCACAAACATCAGATGCTGTTCAAACCACCTCTTCCAAAGCTGCCCGCAAGCGCGGCAGAGCTGCTTCAATATCCGCATCGTCCAACAGCAGGCTCGGAGCCAGACGTACCACGTCCGCACCGGCCACCAACAGCATCAGACCGTGCCGCAAAGCCGCTGCCGCAATCTCCGCCGCACGGCCTTTATAAGCTTCCGCCAAAACGCAGCCGATCAGCAGCCCCTTGCCGCGCACTTCGGCAAACACGCCCGTTTCGCTGCCGATTTGTTTCAAAGCAACCGTCAGTTGTACGCCCTGCCGCCGCACATTTTCCAAAGTCTGCGGCGTATTGATGATGTCGAACGCCGCCGAAGCCACCGCACAGGCCAACGGATTGCCGCCGAAGGTCGAACCGTGCGTTCCCGGCCCGAAGCTCGGCGCGAATCGGTCGGTCGTCAGCATCGCACCGATCGGAAAACCGCCGCCCAAGGCTTTGGCCGCGCTCAAAATATCCGGCTCCACACCGTAATCCTGATAGGCAAACAAGCTGCCCGTCCTGCCGATGCCTGTTTGCACTTCGTCAAAAATCAGTGCGGCATCGAAACGGCTGCACAACTCGCGTGCCGTCTGCAAAAACACCGTTTCGGCAGGCAGCACGCCGCTTTCGCCCTGCACCGGCTCGATAATCACTGCACACGTCTGTTCGCCGACGGCTTCGCGCAAGGCCTCGGCATCGTTAAACGGAATATGGCGGATACCTTCGGGCAGCGGTGCAAAATCGCAGCTGTATTTCGGCTGCCCGCCAACCGACACGGTAAACAGCGTGCGGCCGTGGAAACCGTTTACGCAGGCGATGATTTCGTGTTTGGCTTCGCCGTAACGGTCGCGAGCGTATTTCCGCGCCAGTTTCAAAGCCGCTTCGTTGGCTTCCGCGCCGGAATTGCAGAAAAAAACTTTGTCTGCAAAACTGTTGGCCGTCAGCTTTTGCGCCAACTCCTGCGCCGGACGCGTGGTATAAATATTGGAAACGTGCCACAGCTTCTCCGCCTGCCGCTGCAAGGCCGTCTGTAAAACAGGATGGCAGTGCCCCAAAGCATTGACGGCAATGCCGCCCGCCAAATCGATATACTCCCGGCCGCTCCCGTCCCACACGCGGCTGCCCTGTCCGCGCTCGGGCAACATCGGGGCAAAGGAAAAATTCGGGGTCAGGTAGTTTTGCATTTCATACTCCTCTTCTTGTTTGTTTTGCTTTCCATCGTTTTTCAGACGGCCTTTCGGCGGATTTCCCAGCATTGGTGGATTTTTTTGTTGCGGAAGTCCTCGGGCACGGAATGCTTGGAGACATCTTTAATATAGTAACGTTCGCCCAACTCCTCGTCCAATACAAAGCTGCGAAGATTATTGGAAAAAAACATCAGGCCGTCTGCAGCCAGCAAATTCATGGCGGCATCAATCAAAACCGCGTGATCGCGCTGGATATCCAAAATATCGAGCATTTTCTTGCTGTTGGAAAAACTCGGCGGATCCATCACAATCAAATCAAACTGCCTGCCTTCCTCCGCCGCCTGTTTCAGATATTGGAACACATCGGCGCGCACGATGCGGTGCTGCGTTTCGTCTATTCCGTTCAAGGCGAAATTGCGCCGCGCCCATTCCAAATAAGTGTTCGACAAATCAACGGTTTCACTTCCGACCGCACCGCCCGTTGCCGCATAGACGGTAAAACTCCCCGTATAGGAAAACAAATTCAGAAAACGTTTGCCGTCTGCAATTTCACCCACTTTTCTGCGCGTATTGCGGTGGTCGAGAAACAGACCCGTATCCAGATATTTGTCGAGGTTTACCCAAAAACGGCGGCCGTGTTCCGATACGGTGAAATCTTCGCCGCTTTTGCCGGTTTTTTCATATTGCTCCCGCCCTTTCTGCCGCTCGCGCCGTTTCAAATGAATCTGCTCCGGCGCAAAACCTGTTACGAACGACACGGCCTCGATTACGCCTGCGAGCCATTCTTCATATTCTTCCGGCTGCATCAGCCAGCCCGTATCGTATTCCTGCAAATGGATATGTCCGCCGTACACATCGACCGCAAACGGAAACTGCGGAATATCGCGGTCGTACATCCGCCACGCTTCGATGCCGTTGCGCTTTGCCCATTTCATCTGATGTTTGATATTTTTGCCCAAGCGGTTAGCAAACGCTGAAAAATCACTCATAAAATCCGGTTATGCCGTCTGAAAACCGCCATTTTACCCGACTTAACCCGCCCGCGCTTGACCGATTGGACGCAAATCTTTATGATGCACCGCTGTTTGCCCAAAAAGGGCAGACGCTTCCAGAACAAGGAAGCTTTTTTATTTTTGAAGCCATCGCCTGTCAGCCTAGCCGTCTGCAGCTTTTCCATGCCCGGCGGCCTTTCTTAAAAACACGGCAGACCTGCCGCTGTTTTTATCCGTCATGATTTTTGCCAACGGCAAAATCCCGTGCAGGTTGTCGCCGATGTAACCACAGACCGAAGTCTGCGACACGCTTGTCTTAAAAATTTCCATACGATATTGAGACTCCCTGCTTCACGGCTGTTGTGCTGTTTTCAGACGGCATACAGAAGCCCCTGTTGTTGTCCGAAGAAAAACATGACTGTTCACTTTTCCGATTTTATTACCGATAAAAACATTCTTTCCGCATTGGTCAGCGAAGGCTACGAAACCCCGACACCGATTCAGGCACAGGCTCTGCCGGCCGCACTCGACAACCGCGACATCATGGCCTCCGCCCAAACCGGTTCGGGCAAAACCGCCGCATTCCTGCTGCCGACCCTGCAACGCCTGACCCGACGCAGTGAAAAACCCGGCAAAGGCCCGCGCGCGCTGGTACTGACGCCGACCCGCGAACTGGCGGCACAAGTGGAAAAAAACGCCCAAGCCTATGCCAAAAACATGCGCTGGTTCCGCACCGTCAGCATTGTCGGCGGCTCGTCTTTCGGCTACCAGCTCCGCGCCCTGAGCAAACCCGTCGATTTGGTCGTTGCCACGCCCGGCCGTCTGATGGATTTGATGGACAGCGGCAAAATCGACTTCGACCGCTTGGAAGTTCTCGTACTGGACGAAGCCGACCGTATGCTCGACATGGGCTTTATCGACGACATCGAAACCATCGTAGCAGCCACACCCGCCGACCGCCAGACCCTGCTCTTCTCGGCCACTTGGGACGGCGCAGTCGGCAAACTGGCGCGCAAACTGACCGACAATCCTGAAGTCATCGAAATCGAGCGCGTGGACGAACAGGGCAAAATCGACGAACAGCTTCTGTATTGCGACGACAAAAACCACAAAAACCGCCTGCTCGACCATATCCTGCGCGATGTAAACATCGACCAGGCCGTGATTTTCACTTCGACCAAAGCGATGACCGAAGTGATTGCGGACGAACTGTATGAAAAAGGCTACGCGGCAAACTGTCTGCACGGCGATATGCCGCAGGGCTGGCGCAACCGCACGCTGACGGATTTGCGAAAAGGCCGCTGCAAAATTCTGGTGGCCACCGATGTTGCGGCACGCGGCATCGATGTGCCGACCATTACCCACGTCATCAACTACGATTTGCCCAAACAGGCGGAGGATTACGTCCACCGCATCGGACGTACCGGCCGCGCGGGACGTACCGGCTTGGCGATTACGTTTGCCGAAGTGGGCGAACACATCAAAGTACACAAAATCGAGCGTTTTATCGGCCGTCAGATTCCCGAGATGACCATCGAAGGTTTGGAACCGACCCGCCGCCGTCAAAAACACGGCGCAAAAGGCGGCAACAACCGAAAAGGCGGCCATTGGGGCGGCAAAGGCGGTTTCGACAAAGACAAAAAAACGTGGGGAAAACGCAAAGAAAGCAGTCGCCGCGAAGGCGGTTTTAAAGGCGACGGTTTCAAATCACGCGAGGGCGGTTTCAAGAAAGACGGTTTGAAAAACAAACCAAACCGTAAGCGCGATTTTTAAGCCTCCTGTTCGAGTTGATAATACCGGCTCGGTCAAGCCGTCTGCAACTCGGCATCAGTTGCAGACGGCTTATATTTTACAGGCTTATATAGTAAGGATTTGATTATATCCGGCAGTACGGACAGTTAAGGTGTTCGGACTTCAAACTGCCCGGCTCCCCGATTGGCCAATGCATCGGCACGTTCGTTTTCCGGATGTCCGGCATGGCCTTTCACCCATTGCCAGACGACTTCATGTCGTCCTACCAAATTGTCCAACTCCCGCCATAACTCGGCGTTTTTCACCGGCTGCCTGCCGGCAGTCTTCCAACCGTTGCGCTTCCAGCCGTGTATCCAGCTTTCCATACCGTTTTTAACATATTGCGAATCGGTCCAGATTTCAACGCGGCTTTTTCTCTTCAAGGCTTTCAAACCTTGTATGACAGCCGTCAGTTCCATGCGGTTGTTGGTTGTTTGCGCCTCGCCGCCGAACAGTTCTTTTTCATGTTCACCATAACGCAGCAAAGCCCCCCAACCGCCCGCGCCGGGATTGCCTTTGCACGCGCCGTCCGTATAAAGATAAACTGTTTTTTCCATATGATGCCGTCTGCAGCTTAGGGCAGAAGTTTGCCTGGGTTCATGATGCCCAAGGGATCGAGCTGCGCTTTAATCGCTCTCATCAACGCGATTTCTGCCTCCGTCCGCACGGCCGGCAGCCAATGTTTTTTCACTTGACCGATGCCGTGCTCCGCTGCAATCGTACCTCCGCAAGCCAAAACGTTTTCATAAACAATCCGGTTGATACCGTCTTCAAAACGGTAAACTTCTTTATCCAAAACCTGAGGCAAAAAAGTATTGTAATGCAGGCTGCCGTCGCCCAAATGCCCGAAAACCACAATGTTCATATCTTTATAAACAGCAGTCAGTGCCTTTTCTGTCTGCCGCACAAAACGGGAAACTTCGGCAATCGGTACGGCAATATCGTGTTTGATACTCGCTCCCAAATGCCGCTGGGCGGCAGAAATATTTTCACGCAAACGCCAAAAAAGCGCGCGCTCACTTTCCGACTGTGCCAAAACCGCGTTTTCAAAACCGTGTCCGAACAAGCATTCTGCCAGAGCATCCGCCCAATCGCACTCTTCGTCAGCATCTGCCAGTTCCAAAAGAATATGCCAGGGCGCATCCGCAGGCTCAGGCAGCTTGCTGAAAGAAGACGACAACTCCAAAGCAAAACGGCTGACCAATTCAAAGCTGCACAAACGCTCGGCAAACCTTCCCTGCACCACCGTCAGCAGCTTCACCGCCTGCTCGATACTTTCCAAACCGACCCATGCCGTCTGCACCGTTTTAGGCAAAGCAAACAATTTCAGTGTCGCCGCAGTAATAATACCCAAAGTACCCTCGCTGCCGATAAACAGATGGCGCAAATCATAAGCCGTCGTATTCTTATGCAAAGGCGACAAATGTTCGACAAGTTCCCCATCGGGCAGCACAAGCTCCAAGCCGACCACCAAATCACGCATGGTACCGTAGCGCAACACATTCAAGCCGCCGGCATTGCAGGCGATATTGCCGCCGATCTGACAGGAACCCTCGCTTGCCAGACTCAAAGGAAATAAGCGGTCGTGTTTCCCAGCTTCTTCCTGAACATTTTGCAGGATACAGCCTGCCTCAACCGTTATCACATTGTCCGCCAAACCAACTGAACGGATACGGTTCAAAGCCCCCAAATTCAACAACACGCCCCCATCAGGCACCGCACCGCCGCACAAACCCGTATTACCGCCTTGCGGCGTAACCGGAATACGGTGCTCGGTACAAAAGCGCATAATGGTTTGTACCGATTCCCTTGATTTCGGTTTCAACACACACTCGGCACGGCCTGCATAACGTCCCCGCTGGTCTCCCAACAAAGATCCGGCATCCGCCACCACTTCGTCCTCATCCAATAAAGCAAGCAGACGGGCATAGGTTTCAGCTTTCGGCATAAATTTTCCGGTTTTGCAAAAGAAAAACAGGATACCCCAAGTATCCTGTTTATATATTCAAACGAATAATTAATTATTTAGATGCAGCTTCAGAAGCAGCAGCTTCAACCGCATCTGCGGCAGAAGCAGCGGCATCAACAGCAGTTTCAGCCGCAGCAGAGGCAGCTTCAACTGCAGATGCAGCGGCAGAGGCAGCAGCGTCTGCTGCTGATTCGGCTGCAGAAGCAGCTGCGTCAACCGCAGATGCGGCAGCAGAAGCAGCGGCATCAGCAGCTTTTTCAGCTTGACCGCAAGCAGCCAAGAACAAAGACATCAAAGCAGCAGCCAACAAAGATTTTTTCATTTGCAAATACCTTTTAAAATCAAACTGTCATAAAAACAATTCAGCTGACACTATTATCATTGCCAGCCGATTGTCAAAAATTCATTACTGAACTTTGCAATTATCCCGAACTATTCTTTTGAATGCAATACTTTAAAATACAAACAAACGTTTTTTTACTTTATCCCCACTGGCCAGCTGGGCGTCCCAATCATCGCCCTGCCTTCTCCAATCGGGTATTTTATATATTTTTCATAATGATAATTCAAACCGACAGATTATTTCCCACACAATAGGTGTTTTAAAACATTCTGCCCGCCCTCCTCACTCTATCCGCAGAAAAAACAACATTACCTCCTTTACACATCCAAAAGACCTGTTCCGAACCGGCAATACTCTGTCTCCCGAAAACAGCAGATATGTTAGAATCCGAAATTTCCCACCCCCTTAAGGATCCGCTTTCATGAGCATTAAGAAAAATTCCGTAGTAACGCTGCATTATGAGATGTACGATGCCGACAACCAGCTGCTGGACAAAACCGAAGAGCCAATCGCCTATCTGCACGGCGGCTATGACGGTATTTTCCCCTTGGTCGAAGAGGCACTGCACGAAAAAAATATCGGAGATGTCGTTGATATCGTTATGTCTCCCGATGATGCTTTTGGCGAACAAGATCCGGAATTAATCCGTATCGAGGCTGCCGATGCCTTTCCTGCCGAAGTCGAAGTAGGCATGATGTTTGAGGCCGATATGCCTGACGGCGACATTGTCTTATTCCGCGTAACCGACATTGCAGACGGCAAAGTCGTAGTGGACGGCAACCATCCTTTGGCAGGTATGAAAATCCGCTTCAAAGCGACTGTTGCCGATGTACGGGATGCCAGTGAAGAAGAAATTGCCCACGGCCATGTCCACGGCCCGCACGGCCATCATCACTGATACCGCGTCTTACCGGAAACGAGAAAACACAAACAAGCCGTCTGCTCCACAGTTGCAGACGGCTTGTATTTTCACATTGGAAGCACAAAGCGCATTTCCCGTTCAATGCAGGTCATTTTGCCACTTTTGCCGCATCGGCACGAGTAGCAATGACTTCGTCAATCAGGCCGTAAGCCTTCGCTTCTTCGGCAGACATAAAGTTGTCGCGGTCGGTATCCTGTTCGATTTTTTCCAAAGTCTGACCAGTATGTTTCGCCAGAAACTCGTTCAATTTCTGTTTGAGTTTGATCAATTCACGCGCATGGATTTCGATATCGGAAGCCTGTCCGCCCAGGCCGCCGCTGATTAAAGGCTGGTGAATCATCACACGGCTGTTCGGCAATGCGAAACGCTTGCCTTTCGCACCTGCCGACAACAGAAACGCGCCCATACTCGCCGCCTGTCCCAAACACAAAGTCGAAACATCCGGCTTGATAAAGTTCATGGTGTCGAAAATCGACATGCCCGCCGTTACCGAACCGCCCGGCGAATTGATGTAGAAAAAAATATCCTTATCCGGATTTTCACTTTCCAAAAACAGCATCTGCGCCACCACCAGATTGGCGGTATGGTCGTTTACCGGCCCCACTAGAAAAATAATGCGCTCTTTGAGCAGGCGCGAATAAATATCAAAAGCCCGCTCGCCCCGGCCGCTCTGCTCGATAACGGTCGGGATTAAGGTATTGGCAGAAATATCGGGAATCATTTTATTACTCCGTTAAAAAACACCAAAGCGGCACAGCCGGCTGCTTTGGTGTTGTTTTCAGACGGCCTGATTAGGCACGGCCCATCACTTCGTCAAAAGACAGGGCTTTTTCGACAATTTTAGCTTTGCCCAAAACAAAGTCCACCACATTTGCTTCAACTGCCAGAGAAGTCGGACCTTGCAGACGGCTTTCTTCGGCCTTGTACCAGTCGATAACTTCCTGCGGATCTTCGTAGCTCTCGGCAAAATCGGCAATAACTGCATCAATCTGCTCTTGTTTCGGTTCCAACTGGTTGGCCTGTACAACCTCGGCCAAAATCAAGCCCAGTTTCACACGGCGTTCGGCCTGCTCTTTGAACATATCCGCAGGCAAATCCAGGTTGGCCGCATCAGTCATACCTTGGTTCACAAAGTTCTGCTTCATTTCGTTTGCCATGCGTTGTGCTTCTTCGTCCACCAGCACTTTCGGCACTTCCAAACCTTCTGCGGCGTTCAATAAAGCCTGCATTGCAGCTTCTTTGTTTTGCTCGGCAACGCGGCGGTTCACTTCGCGCTCGACGTTTTTCTTCACTTCGGCGCGCATTTTCGCTACATCGCCGTCTTCGATACCCAAAGCTTTGGCGAAATCGGCATCTACTTCCGGCAGCACCGGCTCGGAAACGTTGCGGACGGTAATGGTGAACACGGCGGTTTTGCCGGCCACATCTTTACCGTGGTAGTCTTCGGGGAAGTTCACTTCCACATCTTTGCTTTCGCCTTCTTTCAAACCGTTCACACCGGCTTCAAACTCGGGCAGCATCTGGCCACGACCCAAAACGAAAGCGTAGTTTTCGGCAGAGCCGCCGGCAAACGCTTCGCCGTCAATCTTACCTGCAAAGTCGATAATCACACGGTCGCCGTCTTGTGCGGCACGTTCGGCGTAGTTGAACACGGTGCGTTGCTGGCGCAGGATATCGATGGTTTTTTCCACTTCTTCATCGCTGACGGCCGCGCTGATTTTTTCCACTTCCTGTGCAGACAAATCGCCCAATACGACTTGCGGGAATACTTCAAACACGCCTGCAAAATGGAAGTTTTCTTTGTCGTCTTGACCCTCAACGCCTTCCAAACGCGGCATACCGGCGATTTTCCAGCCTTCTTTCACTGCGGCATCGAAAAAGACTTTTTGTGCCAATTCGTTCAGCACGTCGTTTTGAATACCCGCGCCGTACATGGATTCGACCATGCCCAAAGGCGCTTTGCCCGGACGGAAGCCGTCGATACGCACGCGGCGTGCGGTTTGTTTCAAACGCTTGTCAAATTCTGCGTTCACTTCGTTCCAAGGCAGAGACAGTACTACTTTGCGCTGCAAACCTTCCAAATTTTCAACTGTTACGCTCATCGTAAACCTTTACTTTCTGTTAATGCGTCCGGACGGCAGGCAACCGCCCGAAAAGCTTGTTCGGAAAATACAAAACGGCGATTTTAGCACACTTTTCATATCGGCGCAGAAAGGGGGAAAAATCCTTACCGTACCCGACCGTCTGCAGCTCCCGGAACGGAATCAGCGTTTCATAAAACGGCGGATTTCGTGAGAAAAACCGTCCGGCCTCGGTTCGAGCAGGGCAAACAGGATATTGTGCTGTTCGGCAATATGCGGCAAACCGACTGTCTCGCTTTCCGGCACGCGTGCGGGCGACAGATAATTCATGCGCGGCAGAATAAAATAGCGGCTGTTTTCCGTCTGTTGCGCGGCAAACTCTTCCCAATCGCCGACGGTGCTTCCCGTCCACGCATCGTCTGCCGAACCGAAGCGGTTTTCAGACGGCGTTTCGGGCAGAAACGCCATGCCGCGAACCACCGCAGCCGTCTGCAACTCGGCGGCATCGATGCCGATACGCTGCAAAGCCGCCCTGCCCTGCTCGGTTTGCACCAAACCGAGTTGCTTTTGCAGTTTGGCAGCTTTGTCGGGCAAACGGTCGCTGCGGTTCAAGCCGCATAAATCGGGTTCGCCCGCTGCCGGGCCGTAGTATTTGCAGCACAATTCCAAGTGATAAAGTTCGCCGTCAATCTCGGCCAAAAAATCCAATGCGCCCGCATGATTGCCGTCCGCACCCGAAATAACAAGGTTTTGTGCGTGCAGACGGCAATGCGGCGCGTTCGCCAGCCAAAAAGCCAGCAACGCTTCGGCATAAAATCCCAAACGTCCGCCGAACGGCGCACGTCCGTTCAAAAAATCCAACAATTCAGACGGCCTGTCGTCCCAATCCAGCAAAACACGGAAGCCGGTTTCGCCGAGCAGTTTCCGCACCGGCATTTCGCAACCGCTGTCCCACAAGGGCGGCGCGGTCAGCAAAGCGGCCAAATCGCGAACCTGCGGCGTTTTCAGCCGCCACCACAAAGCATCTAGCGCGTAGTTCATGTTATTTTCCCGCAGATGCCGTCTGCATCTTGCAGCCATTATATTTTTTCAATTTTTTTGTTCCTTTAACTTTTTAAATATAATGAATCAATATAATTTTTAGAGAAATATTGCTCTAATTCTTGCATACTCTCAAAGATTTCATATTGAGGAAAACGCTCTTCGTTGGTTAATGTATAAGTTAAATGAAGTATATAAAATGTATTTTTCTCAACAAACAATACGTCATCACTTGCATTATCTTTTGCAATCGCAGTTAATTCCTTGGAAAATAAAAAATGATTTCCCGTGATTTCTTTTTTCAGTTCCTCTTCAAAGCAATTAGAATTCTGATGTATTAAACTCCAATTATATTTTTCCAAATCTCTTAAAAAACCACTATTAAAATCATTCCTATTTTTCATCATGTGAATTCACGAATAAGAAACTCTTTTTCAATCTCTGCAACTGTCATTTTTGCTCTTAACATACAGCTTGACCGCGCAGCTGCAGACGGCTTGAAATTCAATCGCGCGGTTTGATGTTCTTTTTCACGGTATTGAAAAAGCCGCGCAGAATGTCGATGTCTTCGGTTTCCGTTCCGGCGCGGGCAAACAGGTTGTTCAGACGGCGCATCATGCGCTCGCCGTTTCTGCGGTTGAAAAAGCCCAATTCGTCCATCAAACCGGCCATATGCTCAGTCATGCCTCGAATTTGCTCGTGCGTGGCGGTGTTTTTGTCGTGTTTCAGACGGCTCATGTCTGCGCCAATCTGGCTGAAAATTTCATACGCCGCCACCTGCACGGCCTGCGCCAGATTCAGCGAGAAATAATCGGGATTGCCGTTAATCGTCATCAAACGGTTGCAGGCCTGCACTTCCTCAATGCTCAGGCCACGCGTTTCATTGCCGAACACCAAGGCCGTCTGAAAACCGCCCTGTGCGGCGGCAAGCAGCTCAGGCGTGAGTTCGCGCGGTGTTTGCAGCGGCGCGGTCAGTTCGCGTTTACGGCTGGTCAGAGCGCAGCTTAACACCGTATCGGCCAGTGCTTCGTCCAAAGTCGCCGTGATTTTTGCGTTTTCCAACACATCGGCCGCTCCCGAAGCCAAAATAAAACTTTCTTCTGGCAGGAGGAAATCCTGAGGATTGTCGGGGTCGAATTGCGGCGCATCGGGCGTCATCGGCGTGTTCATCAAATTCGGCGACACCAAAACCAAGCGGCTCAAACCCATGGTTTTCATCGCCCGCGCCGCCGAACCGATATTGCCCGGATGACTGGTGCGGCACAATACTACGGCTATGCGGTTCAAATAATCAGGAACGGTCGGTTTATCCATTTTCCAGCTGTTATCTCAAAAAATTGCGGAGTATAATGGCGTTTTTCCGCTCTTTAACAATGTTTGCAACGCCACCCGGCAGCATTTTACCTGCCGTCGGCGGTTTTTTACAGGAAATTACCTATGAACCCTTTTTTGAACACCGCATTCAAAGCCGCCCGCAAAGTCGGCGATATGATGATTCGTGCGGCCAACGATTTGAACAATATCAAAGTAGACAGCAAAGCCTTTAATGATTTTGTTTCCGATGTGGACAAAACCGCCGAAAGCATTTTGGTAAATGCTCTGCTCGATGCCTATCCCCAACACAAAATCACGACGGAAGAAAGCGGTTCGCACGGCAATGCCGGTTCGGACTACGAATGGATTATCGACCCGCTGGACGGCACGACAAACTATCTGCACGGTCATCCGCAATATGCCGTTTCCATGGCACTTTTGCACAAAGGCGTTTTGCAGGAAGCTTTGGTTTACGCGCCCGAATACAATAATGTTTACATGGCTTCGCGCGGCAAAGGCGCATTGCTGAACGACCGCCGTATCCGCGTATCCAACCGCATCGAACTGAACCAATGCCTGATCGGCACCGGTTTTCCCGTTGTCGATCAAAGCATGATAGACACTTATCTCGACATTTTGCGCGATTTCTTGGGCAAAACCGCCGGTGCACGCCGCGAAGGTGCTGCCTCCTTGGATTTGTGTTCGCTGGCCTCAGGCCGTTTTGACGGCTTCTTCGAATTCAATTTGAAACCTTGGGACATCGCCGCCGGCGCGCTGATTGCAAAAGAAGCCGGTGCGATTGTTACCGATATGCAGGGCGAACAAGGCTGGCTGGAAAGCGGCGATATTGTGGCGGCCAATCCGAAAGTTTTGGCACAAATGCTGCAAATTATCGGCAGTCATTTGAAATAATCCGCTGAAAACCGGACAGAATGAAATGAAACAACTGCTAAGAAATACGGCTGCATTTGCCGCCATATTTGCATTGGTCAATCTGGCCGTCAGTCATTTGATTTTTAAGGAAAACATCGACCTGCTCCGCTTATCGGTTCAAACACTGCTCACAACCGCCATATATACTTGGTTGTTCTCAAAGCGGTATAAACAGTAACTGCCGAACATCATGCCGTCTGCAAACAGCAGTTTTCAGACGGCATTTTTATCTGGAAAATAAAACCGATTGGCAATCCGTGCAAAAATCCCGCCTTGCTGATGCAAAAGGCGGGATCTTCATAATCGGCAATTAGCGTTTTTTACCGGTAACGGTTGCAATCGCCAAGTTAGAATTGCGTTTCAATGCAACGCTGCTAACACCTTCAGGATAAGTGATGTCGGACAAATGCAGAATGTCGCCAGCAACCACTTTTTCGCAATCCAATTCCAAAGCGGCAGGAATGTTTTTCGGATCGACAATCACTTCGACACCGCTGGCCAACAGAGAAACGCGGCCTGATTGCAGCTTCACGGCATGAGATTTCTCGGCGTTCACGATATGAACCGGAACACGGATTTTCAAAGGTTTGTTCACATCAACCACTTGGAAGTCAATGTGCTGCACTTCCTGACGGAACGGATGCACTTGGAAATCACGCACAATCACGTCTTGGGTTTTACCGTCCAAAGTCAGCTTGATCAAAGAAGTATGGAAAGCTTCTTTATCCAAAGCGTAAAACACGGTTTTGTGATCAACGGCAACGGCAACGGCTTCTTGGTTGTCGCCGTATACAACGGCAGGGGTTTTGCCTTCGCGACGCAGGCGGCGGCTCGCACCAGTACCTTGAGCATCACGCAAAACAGCAACTAATTCAAATGACATAATCAAACTCCAAATAAGGATAAATAATTAAAGATAAAGAACAAACTGCCTTACACCGCGACCAGTTTGGGGACAGCCGGTTTGTCAAGCCGTCTGCAGACGGCATATGCGGAGCCGCAGCCCTACCCGAATCCTAACTTTTACAAAGACTCTTTGAAAAGATAAGACACAGATTCTTCATTGCTGATACGGCGTACGGTTTCCGCCAGCAATCCTGCTATACCCACCTGACGGATACGAGAACACGCCAAACCTTCTTCCGACAAAGGAATGGTATCGGTAATCACCACCTGATCGATATCGGAAGAAGCGATGCGCTTCACCGCTTCGCCGGAAAACACCGGATGGGTGGCATAAGCCAGCACGCGTTCGGCACCGCGCTCTTTTAAAGCAGAAGCGGCTTTGCACAAGGTATTGGCCGTATCAATCATATCGTCGACAATCAGACAAGTACGGCCTTGGATATCGCCGATGATATTCATCACTTCGGCAACATTGGCCTTAGGACGGCGTTTGTCGATAATCGCCAAATCCGCCTGTAAAACTTTTGCCACCGCACGCGCACGAACCACACCGCCGATATCGGGGCTGACAACCGTCAGGTTTTCGATACGCTGCTTTTGAATATCGTCAATCAAAATCGGCGTGGCATAAATATTATCCACCGGAATATCAAAGAAGCCTTGGATTTGGTCGGCATGCAAATCAACCGTCAGAACGCGGTCAATACCCGCCGAATACAGCATATTGGCCACCAACTTGGCCGAAATCGGCACACGTGCGGAACGCGGACGGCGGTCTTGGCGAGCATAGCCGAAATAAGGAATCGCTGCGGTAATACGGCCTGCCGAAGCACGTTTCAACGCATCGGCCATCGTCAGCACTTCCATCAGATTGTCATTGGTCGGTGCACAAGTCGGCTGCAGAATAAACACATCTCGCCCGCGCACATTCTCCAACAGCTCGACGGCGATTTCGCCGTCTGAAAATTTGGAAACGGAAACCTTGCCCAAAGAAATATCCAAATGTTCCGCAACCTTTTGTGCCAATTGCGGATTGGCGTTTCCAGTAAACACCATTAAGCTGTCATATGCCATTTTCTCACCTGAAATCAAATTGTCTGATTGAGCAGGAAACACTTTTGCTTCCTTTTCCTTTATTCCAAACCATCAAAATCGGATATTATACGCAAAAACACGCCGCATCTCAAAAGGCAAATCCAATAAAATCCACATAGCGGCAACTGTCAAATCATCATAGATAAAAGCGTGTAAGCAAAACTTACACGCTTTTATTTGGCTGGGGATGTAGGATTCGAACCTACGCATGTCGGAATCAAAATCCGATGCCTTAACCAACTTGGCGAATCCCCAAAAAAGGGCTTGGCTGGGGATGTAGGATTCGAACCTACGCATGTCGGAATCAAAATCCGATGCCTTAACCAACTTGGCGAATCCCCAACTTTAACTTCTACTTACCAAGCAAAGGATGCTTGCACAAACCTTTTACATAAAAAGCCTGATAAGTTTTGGAAACTTCTTTGCAGACAACCCGCGCTTCTTCTTCTTTTGGAAAACACAAAAACAAACACGAGCCGGAACCGGTCATCAAAGGTTTCCCATAACGCTTTAAATCTTCAAACGCCCGGGCAACTACCGGATACTCCTGCAAAACCACTGCCTGCATATCATTTCTGAACGGCTGCAAACTGTGGAAAGTCGGCATTATGCTGGGTTTGGAATCGCGTGTCAAGTGCTTGTGTGCAAAAATCCTGGCGGTTTCGATATGTACATTCGGCCGAAGGACGACATACCATTGTTCCGGTACGGCGATTTCCTGCAAACGCTCTCCAATGCCGCGTGCAAATGCGTTACGCCCGAACAGGAAAAACGGAATATCTGCGCCGAGTTTGATGCCGATGTCGATCAATTGTGCCGTCTGCAGGCGGCAGTTCCACAAGCGGTTGAGTACGAGTAGTACGGTTGCGGCATCAGAACTGCCGCCGCCCAATCCGCCGCCCATCGGGATACGCTTTCGCAAACCGATATCCGCGCCCAAGCCAATGCCGCAATATTCTTGCAGTGCTCGTGCCGCACGAACGGTCAGATCGCACTCGGCCGGTACGCCTTCAATCGGATTGTGCAGGACGATTTGGTTGTCTGCACGAACGGCGATGTATACTGTATCCTGCAAATCAATCAGACAGAAAATGCTTTCCAGTTCGTGATAGCCGTCTGCACGCCGACCGGTGATGCGCAAATCAAGGTTGAGTTTGGCAGGTGCGGGGAAAGCACGGGCATTGGGAAACAGATTCATCGGCCGCCTCTTGCTTCGCATGCCGCCGTGGCATCGGGTCGGGTGCCGCGTTCCAACGAGGAAAATGCCAGCCGTAAGGATAATGTATTGTTTTCTACCGTCAGACTGCGCCACGCGCCCTGTCTGTCTGTATGGCGCGAAATGCGCCACCCTCCTTGTAGCAGACTGCCGTCTGCAGTGATTTCGTGCGGCAGGGATTGCGTCCGATAGCCGTTTGCCCATACATTCAGATATTGCAGCGGCAGAGAAAATCCGAGCAGACGACGGCTCAATTCCTCAGCGGTCTGCGCCTGCAACACCTCTCCGGCAGCATTAACCGCCAGTACGCCTTTTTCGTCCCGGCAAAGTTGTCCCAGGGTGTTTCCCAAAGGGGTGTTGATGTTTATGGTTTCCACGCCGTTCTGCAAGCTCCAGTCGAAGCCTGCATGATAGCCTTTGCCGTCTGCTTCGACCGCCAAACGACCTTCGGCGGTAAAATCCTCAAAAGCCTGCTCCGCCTGCCATGCAGAGGGTGTTCCGATACCCGGCAATGTGCATGCTGCCAGGAAAAAAGATGATAAGACCGGATATAAGATTGTTTTCATTGTGTTTTGCCTGATTTCTTTTATCTGTATGCCGTCTGCAGCTGATGTGTCGGGGACGGCATACTGTCAGGGTTTGCGCTGCTTGGGTTTGGCAGCGGGTGCTGTCGGTTTGGACAGTCCCAAACGGCGCAGTGTATCCCGCAGTATTTTTTGCCCGCCGGAAAAAGATTCGCCTCTTCTGAAAACTGCCCGTGCTTCGTCTTTACGCCCCAAGCTCCACAGTACTTCGCCCAAATGTGCCGCGATTTCCGCCTCTTCGGCATTTTGGAAAGCAAATGTCAAATAATGCAGGGCTTTCTCCCGTTCGCCTTTTTTGAAATACGCCCATCCCAGACTGTCGTTTACCTCCGCAGACAAAGGCAGTTCCCGATAGGCTTCCAATATCAGCTTCAAGGCGGCATCCGTATCGGCATCGGACAGGTAAAGCATGGTATAACCCAAACTGTTTTTGAGCAGGGGATTATCTGGATTGCGTTTGAGCAGTTCGCGGAAATCGGCAACCGCTTTTGCTGCATTGCCTATTTTATCGGCATAAAGAATACCGCGCTCCATCAGAATATCGTCCAACAGACTGCTGTTGCCGTCTGCGGCAACAGCCCGATAGAGGCGGTTCAGGTTCTTCAGGGCTTCGGCGGAATTGTGTTTTCTGACAACCAGAGCCAATTCGGCTTCATAAACATTGTTCCAGGTAAAAAGTTCAATAGAATGCCGGGCATTTTTTAATGCATACAGTTTTCTGACGGAGCGTTCCGCATCGCTCCAACGCTCCTGGCGCACAGCAAGCATCAGGCGGGCAATCATTCTGTCTGCTTTCAATGATGGTGATGCATCCGCCCTGTTAATCCACTGTTCGGAGGCATCGAATCTGCCCTGCTCGAATAATCGTGCGGCCGCCAGCAGGGCAATCCGGCTCTGCATCTCAGGCTCTGCCGCATGAAAGGCCTTATCTAAATAACGCTGTACCAGTGCTTCGCCCGCACCGCTTTCTTCCGCTGCCTGGGCCGCTGAGAAATACAGCTCGCTGTCTGCGTATTCCGAAGACAGTTTGTCCAATGCGGCAAAAGCTTCGCCCGTACGCTTTTTATCCAGAAGGTAAACAATCCGCTGTTTCTGCCAAGATGCTGGCAATTCTTCTGCTTGCAGCTGCTGCCAGAAACGAACCAGCAGTTCGGGGCGGCGTTTTTCCAACAAACGCAGCGTAGCAAGGGAGAAAGGCGAAAAATGCCCGTCTGTCCGCACCAAACGCGCCAGCCCTGCCGCCACTGCGTCATCCTTACCGTTTGAAACAGCAAACGCCGTCAAAGCGGCTGCGGCTTCCGGCATATCCGCATATTGTTCTGCCTGGGCAACAACCGTGTCCAACAATACGGGCACCGCAGCCGCATGGTCTGCCGCAATTTGTGCCGTCTGCAAAAACATTCTGCCGCGCTCCCGCTCTGAAGCTTGAGACAAGACACCGGCAAATGTTGCGGCAAGCCGATGATAGTCTTTGTCTGCCAGTGCCCTCAGCCAATCGGCACGCTGCCAGCCCGGATGTGTTTTTTCCTCATCTTCGGCCAACCAGCTCTGATAAATACGTTCTGCTGCCGCCCTATCTCGCAACGCGACGGCAATTTCCAGTGCACGACCGGCTATCTCGGGGGATTTTGTCCTCTCGAACAAAACGATGTAGGCATGCAGCGCACCTCGTACATCTCCTCTGCCCAGAGCCATTTCCGATACCAAAATACCGAATACGTTACTGCCCCGGGCAGCAGCCGCGATACGACGGTTCTTTGTTTCAAGCACCTTTGCCGAAATTGTCTTTACTCCGTCTTGTCCGGTTTCCGGGCGAGAGGTATCCGCCCATGCATCCGCATGACACAACAAGAGAACACTCAACAATATTTTGCCGATTCGATGTTTCAAAGCAACCATGTTCGCGATTCCGTTTCCGAAATACAAAGCCGTTACTTTAACACAAGGCAGCACTCGGGCGGCAGTTTTGCATCTTTGGTTATCGGTTTAAAATCCTGCCTACATCACTTTAAAGGCCTGCCAGAATCATGAATACCGGCTCGATTGACCAATTCCTGCAACAATTATCTGTCCAAAACTGCGGCTTCCCGAACCTCCGAAATGCCCGACTGGCGAACCGTTACAGCGAATGGCGAGAAGCGGCCGTCCTGTTCGGCATCATGCCTCAGGCAGGACAATGGCAGATTCTGCTGACCCTCCGTACTGCCACGCTGCGCAATCATGCCGGACAAATCGCCCTACCCGGAGGCAAATTGGAAACAGGCGAAACCCATACTGCTGCCGCATTGCGCGAAACTTTTGAAGAAACCGGCATCGCTGCTTCTGAATGGCAGACCTTTCCCTCAATGTCCTCCTTATTATTGCCGAGCGGCTACCGCATCACGCCCGTACCGGCAATCTGCCGTGAAGAAACCGTTCCGGAAATCAATCCTGCCGAAGTGGCAGAGGTTTTCTATCTTCCTCTGTCTGTTGCAGCCGACCTGCGTTCCTACCACCTCAAAACAACAAGCGATATGCCTGCCGGACTGCCTGCACTGTATTGGCAGAAACGGGAAATTTGGGGCGCAACCGCCGCTATTCTCTACCAGACCGCCCTTCTGGCACAAACACATCCTTTACCGGGCTGCCAAGCAAACGAGCCTTTCCCGAATAAAAAAGCCGTCTGCAGCACCTGGTCTGCAGACGGCTGAAACAACTCAAACCCCCAACAACGGAATCAGCAGAGGCACCAGCATAGCGGTCAGCACACCGTTGAAAATCAAACCCAAACTGGCATAAGCGGCAAATTTTTTGCTGCGCTCCATCGAAGCGGCAATACCCATCGCATGAGAAGCCGAACCCATAGACATCCCTTGCGACATCGGCTTTCTCACCGTACTGACACTCATCATTTTATAGCCTGCCATCTGCCCGACCATACCCGCCGCAATCACGGTTGCCGCCGTAATCGCCGGAATGCCGCCGATACTTTTGGTAATTTCCAATGCAATCGGATTGGTAACCGACTTGGCAGCCAAACTCAGTACGACTTCCCTTTCTGCCCCCATCAGCTTGGCCAGATAAACCGCACTGACGATGCCCGTAATACTGCCTGCTCCCTGCGACAAAACAATCGGCAGCCATTGGCGGCGGATTTTGTCCCAGTTCAGATACAGCGGCACCGCCAAACCCACTACTGCCGGTTTCAACCAAAAATCGATAATCTGTGCGGTTTCATGGTAGGTATCGTAACTGATGCCCAAAACCTTCAAATACAGAATCACTGCCGCCGTGCTGCACAAAACCGGATTTACCAGCACGCTGCCAGTGCGCGTACGTGCAATATTGGCAAGCCAAAACACCGTAATTGTCAGCCAAAGCAGCACCGCACTGTGTTTCAACATCGCCATCACCATATTCAGCATCTCGTCCGACATTACTGCTTCCTCAACCATTCGTGTGTCTTACCGGTAACCAACATCACGGCAAAAGTGCTCAGCACCGTTGCCGCAGCAATCGACCAGAAATCACGCGCCACCAAGTCCAGATAACTCATGACCGCCACACAAGGCGGCACCAGAAACAGCGACAGATTCGACATCATAGTATCAACCACGGCCGTTAGCCATTCCGCCTTTACCCAGCCCGCATGCAGTGCGGCAAACAAAACGCCCATGCCGATGATACTGCCTGGAAATTTGAGACCGGTAAAAAACACCACCGCTTCACCGATGGCCAAACAGCCGAAAATCACGCTCAAAGCCCGAATAAGATGCATATTTGTGTTCCTTATCGCTTTTATCAAAGAAAACTATAATGGCAATCTTAACAAAAATCAACAAAACACCGCACAAACATAACAATGCCGTCTGCAGACACATACAGACGGCATAAATATTCTCCGACTCGGAAATCAAGCGTAAGGATTTTCGACTGCGGCGGCCAATTCGAGCAGAAAATCGCGTATCTGCCTTTCCGACACACCCATCAGCAAGGCATCTTCAAATGCATCCTGAGCCGTCTGATAGAGTTCCGCCATATTTTCCGACATTACCTTCACTTTTTCGGTACACGATACCACACTTCCATCATCGGCCACCCATTTGGGCAACTCGGGGATAGCCATTTCTGTTACTCCTAATTGGTAAATCTGCCCGAATTGTAAGGTTTCACGCGCCGGGCACTGATATAACGCGCATTCCAATACTTGTTACCCAAACTGGTAATTTCAATGCTTTTACCCGTTCTCGGCGCGTGGATAAAGCGGTTGCCGCCGATATACAGGCCGACATGCGAAATCCGCCTCCCCGAAGTATTGAAAAATACCAAATCGCCCGGCTGCAAATCACTGCGGCTGACAGCCGTACCCATTTTTGCCTGTTCGGCAGCCGTTCTCGGCAGATTGACATGCAGGGTTTTGCGGAAAATATACTGCATGAAGCCGCTGCAATCCATTCCGCTGGCAGGCGAAGTGCCGCCGAAGCGGTAAGCCACTCCTATCAGACCCATCGCACTTTTAATCAAATCATTGGCATCGGCCTGTGCCGTCTGCACCTGCCGGCTGCCGTTACGTGACTGGATAAAATCATCCAAATCGTCAGCCGACGCACTCTGCCACAACAACGAACACGCCAATACGGAAAAAACTTTCTTCAAAAATGTCATACGTTGTTCCAACGCCCACCGAATTATACGGACTCAAACAAAAGCTGCCGAAACGCAACAACACCGGCGGCTCACGCCGCCCGAAGCGGAATTTCAACAATTATCAGGAAAATAAAGGCGAAAGATACCACAGGAACTGTCTCAACGATAGTATCCCACGCCGTCTGCCGATTATCCGCACCGCTCGCAAATGGCTGCAAACCGCAGCACCAACACTGGTCTGCACGAAAACAAATAACTGTTTTTCTTAAAAAAACAGAAAAATGTCTACAAAGCCGTCTGCAGGCGGATTCAAAACATACCGTCCAAGTCCCGAACAGTACCAAACCAAAGAAAAACAGCAAAAATCCCGCCTGAAAGCAGACGGGATTCTGAAATCTGGCACGCCCACGGGGATTCGAACCCCGGTTGCCGCCGTGAAAGGGCAGTGTCCTAGGCCTCTAGACGATGGGCGCGGAAAATCAAAGGGAGAACTATACACAATAACCGTCTGCCCGTCAAATCTTCTTCTCTTCTGCTACATGCAGACGGCAGACGATAAAAAAGACCGCCCGTTTCCTTCCGGAAACTGCGGTCTTTTTTTGAAACGCCTGCCGAAACAGGCGTTCTGTCAGTTATCTCAACTCAGCGGATTAACGCCATTGGTAACCGATACCGGCACCTACGTTGAAGTCGCCTTTGGTGTTCGCGCTGGCTTGTGCCTTGACAATCCAATTACCGCCGTCGCTCAGACGGGATACACCGATTGCCAATGCGCTCTGACCTTTGTAGTGGCCCACACCTGCTGCAACCATAGACGCACCCGGCAAGGTTACTTGCGGCAGGTTGGTCATTGCTGTTGCGCCTGCGATACCGGCACGGCCTTCTTTTTCCACATCGCCGATGCGTTTGTTCAAAGGCTCGAGATCGACATCTACGCGTACGGTGTTGACTTTACCGTCAGGTGCGGTGTCGATGCGGACTTTCGTGTTCTTGCCGTCTGCAAAGTTTACAGTGTCGTAAGGTTTCACGAAGTCTGCTGCCTGACCGTTAGCTTGCAGGTTGAAGCCTGCGTTCAGCACGTCGCCTACGGTGGCTGCGTTGTTCACGATGTCGCCCGCGTTGTCAGGCAGTTGCTGAGACTTGGTTACATCGTTCGGTTTGCCTGTTGCAGGGTCAACCTTGTTCAGGGCATCCACGTTGTAGGTGTTCGGCAGGTTGCCTTTCACGTTGGCTACGGTTACAGGGGCTGTGCCGCCGTTACCGCTCAGAGTCAGCGTATCCGGTTTGTCGGTGTTGAGATTCACCACATTCGGATTAGCGTCGTCGCCAGTTTTCAGGCTAACGCCTTGGAACTCAGGCTTCTCGGCAATCTTAACAATCAGCTCACCGTTTTCGTTGTCAACACGAACGTTCTTCGCAGACGCAGGCTTATCGTTATCCAATCCGCCTTTGATTGCCAAGGTTTCGTTCAATTTCTTAACAACTTCTTTGCCGTCGTTGCCGACAAACTTCAAGCCGTCGTTAAGCGTTGCCACTTTCTCTTCGATCGGGTTGCCTTCGTTATCCACAGCAGGTTGGCCTGTTGCAGGGTCGATCGGGGTGTACACGATACGCGGTTTGCCGTTTTCGCCGTCTTTGCCAGGGATACCGTCAAAGCCGTCTTTACCGTCAACACCGGCAGGGCCTGCACCGATCTTCAAGGTCGCACCCAAGCCGTCTTTGCCGTTGTCGCCTCTCGGGCCTTGCAGGCCGATT
>JAUMYW010000003.1 GCA_030528455.1 Neisseria sp. | reverse complement strand
GCACATAGGCTTCGGGCTGGTAATAGTCGTAGTAGGAAACGAAGTATTCCACCGCATTTTCGGGGAAAAACTCGCGCATCTCGGCATAAAGCTGCGCCGCCAGTGTTTTGTTGTGCGCCATGATGATGGCGGGGCGGCCGCTTCGGGCAATCACGTTGGCCATGGTATAGGTTTTGCCCGAGCCGGTTACGCCGAGCAGGGTTTGATAAGCGAGGCCGTCTGAAAGCCCTTCGAGCAGGCCGGCAATGGCAGTGGGCTGGTCGCCGGCGGGCGGGAAAGGCTGGTGGAGAACAAAAGGCGAATGTTCGTATCGGATAATCTGCATTTTCAGACGGCCTTGGCTGCAATAAAACCGCATATTATAGCAAAGCAGCGCGCCGCTATTGCAGACGGCATTAGCGGCAACAGCGGCTTTCGGGTACAATCGGGGATATTTTTCAACCGTTTGGGGCAGTGCAATGAATTTATTTCCGGCTTTGGAAAAACGTTATGGAAAAGAACAGCTTTCCGCAGGCGAAGCGCAACGTTTGGCGCAGGAAATCGCTTGGGGACCAGTAGTCTTCCAAGTGTCGCGCCTGATGTTGAAATTCGGCATTTTGGACCGTCTGCACAACGCACCCGACGGTCTGACCCTAGACGAAATCGCCGAACAATGCGGCTTGAGCCGTTATGCCGCGCAGGTTCTGCTCGAATCCTCGCTGTCCGTCGGCACGGTGCTGACCCGCGACAACCGCTATTTCATCAGCAAAGCCGGCTATTTCCTGCTCACCGACAAAATCGCCGCCGTCAATTTGGAATTTGTCCACGAAGTGTGCTATCAAGGCCTGTTCGACCTCGAAGCCACACTCGAAAGCGGCAAACCCGAAGGCCTGAAAGTATTCGGAAGCTGGCCGACCATTTACGAAGGCCTCTCGCAACTGCCCGAAACCGCACGCGAAAAATGGCTGACATTCGACCATCATTATTCCGACAGTTCCTTCCCCGCCGCCCTGTCCACCGTGTTTGCCCGCCCCGTGAAAAAACTGCTCGATGTCGGCGGCAACACCGGCCGCTGGGCACAGCAGTGCGTGGCCTATAACCCCGATGTAGAAGTAACCATTATGGATCTGCCACAGCAAATCGGCCTGATGCGCGAGGCAGTCAAAGGCAAGCCGGGCGAAGAACGTATCCACGGCCACCCTGCCGATTTGTTGGACAACACCGTTCCCTTCCCGCAAGGTTTCGATGCTATTTGGATGAGCCAGTTTCTCGACTGCTTCTCAGAAGAAGAAGTTACCGGCATTCTGCAACGCGCTGCCGCTTCCATGTCGGACGACACCGTCCTCTACATCATGGAGCCTTTTTGGGACCGCCAACAATACGAAACCGCAGCCTACTGCCTCACCCAAACCAGCATTTATTTCACCGCAATGGCCAACGGCAACAGCAAAATCTATCATTCCGACGACATGATACGCTGCGCCGAAACCGCCGGACTGCGCATCGAACGCATCCACGACGGCTTGGGCCTGGGACACAGCATTTTGGAATGCCGCAAACGCTGAACCCGTCCGAACCCAAAGCTGCAGACGGCATCGGCAAGCCGTCTGCACCTTTTTACCCGACTGAAAGAAAAATGAATATCCTGCCTTATCAAGCCGACATTGCCGAACGCATGTTGGTCAATACCGAACACGAAACCATCCACCCCGACGCACAATTTCTGCAAACGGCCAACGGATATTGGATTGCCTGGCACCAAGGTCTTGCTGCCCTGCTTGCTCCCAACACCCCGCCCGATATTCCCTGTTTCTGGGTCGAAGGTGCAGACAGCCTGAAAGAACTGGCCTCTATGATTGAAAACGGCGATTTCGACGAAGACGAAATAGAAGAATTCGATGCCGACAGCCATATTTGGCACGAATCCGCCCAATCATGTAGCTGCGGCCTGAATCACTGACCTCCCGTCAGCTCAAACAAGCCGCTGCCTCCAAACATCCGAATGTCCGATTTACAGAATACAGGTTATCCATTGCTGTTACCCGGACAGCCTATTGTCTGCTGACCCTTTGCCCCCATATCCCTTCTCCCAAATTCAAAAAAAGCAAACAATATGCGCACAATCAGACAAACTTACCAAACACCCGAAAAACATTGGGTCGGCAACGGCTTTCACGTTTCTCCGCTGTTTTCCCATATGGGCGAAGACCGCCGAACCAGCCCTTTTCTGATGCTGGATTACGCCGTGCCGATGCACTTCGAACCCAACCACGGCAAACCGCGCGGTGTCGGTGCACACCCGCACGCCGGTTTTGAAACCGTTACGCTGGCTTTGCAGGGCGAAGTAGCACACCGCGACAGCGCGGGCAACGGCGGCGTTATCGGCAGCGGCGACGTACAATGGATGACCGCAGGCAAAGGAATTATTCACGAAGAATTCCACAGCGAAGCCTTCGGCCGCAGCGGCGGTATGTTTGAGATGCTGCAATTTTGGGTAAACCTGCCCAAAGCGCACAAAAACGCACCCGCACGCTACCAAAGCCTGAAAGCCGCCGATATTCCCGTTATCAGTAAGGGGAACTGCGCACAAATCCGCGTGATTGCAGGTGATTTTGACGGCACGAAAGGCGCGGCGGAAACATTCAGCGAACTGAATATGTGGGAAATCGACATTGCGGCAGGCGGCTCCTTGGAAATCGACATTCCCGCCGAACACAATCTGCTGTTGGTCGCGCTGAGAGGCCGTCTGAAAATCAACGGCAGCCATACCGCCGAAGCCACCGAATTGGTCGGTTTCGAGCAGGAAGCAGGCAAAGTACTGCTGGAAACCGAATCGGAAGCAGTCAAACTGGTACTGCTCAGCGGCGTACCGATTGACGAACCGATTGCCGCCTACGGCCCGTTTGTGATGAACACGCAGGAAGAAATCATCGAAAAAATCCATGAGTTCAAAGCCGGAAAATTCGGCTCGCTGAATTAAACCGCCACACAGAACAAACCGTCTGCATCACTGTTTGCAGACGGCTTATATATTACAGGCTCAAAGGAACTTAACAAAACTTCACAGTATCTTTGAGTCTTGTTTTATTGCTCAGGCCGACCGGCTTAATCTGGCGAAACAAAAAACGCCGTCTGAAAACAAGGTTTTTCAGACGGCGTTTTCCGGCAGATTACCGCCACACCAGCAAAGCGTGATTGCGTTTGCCCCGGCGGACAATCGTATACTTGCCGAAACGCCTGTGTGCATCGGTAATCAGATAAGCATCATCGGGCTTTTCGGCCGCATGGTCGGGATTGTTGAATGCCGCCGTTTCGCCGTTAAGCATAACCGCCTTGTTTTTCACAAATTCGCGTGCTTCTTTGTTCGACTTGGCCAAGCCGCCCAACACTAACGCTTCCACCACATTCAAGCTGCCGGACACTTCAAACGCAGGCAAACCGTCCAACGCAAGCTGTGCATAATCGTTTTCGGTCAGACCGCTTTCATCTCCGGAAAACAGGCTCGACGTAATGCGCTGCGCCGCTTCCAAAGCCGCTTCGCCGTGAATCAGGCGGGTCATTTCTTCCGCCAAAATGCGCTGCGCCTCAGGTTTCACGCCGCTGGCCTTGTCTTTCGCTTCAATCTCATCAATCTCTTCAACCGACAGGAACGTAAAATATTTCAAGAACTTATATACATCGGCATCTGCCACTTTCAACCAGAATTGGTAGAACTGGTAAGGCGAAGTTTTCTTCGCATCCAGCCACACCGCACCGCCTTCGGTTTTGCCGAATTTCGTACCGTCGGCCTTGGTTACCAGCGGCAAAGTCAGGCCGTACACTTGTTTTTGATGCAGGCGGCGTGTCGCATCAATGCCCCAAGTGATATTACCCCATTGGTCGGAGCCGCCGATTTGCAGCACCACATCATGCCGTTTGTTCAACTCGGCAAAATCGTAGCCCTGCAACAAAGCATAAGAAAACTCGGTAAACGAAATACCCACATCATCGCGCTCTATACGCTGCTTCACCGATTCTTTCGCCAACATCGCATTTACAGAAAAATGCTTGCCGATGTCGCGCAAAAAGTCCAGACAGCCCATGCCGCCGAACCAATCATAATTGTTCGCCATAATCGCGGCATTGTCGCCCTCAAAACTCAAAAACGGCTGCAACTGGCCGCGGATACTTTCCACCCAGCCCTGCACCGTTTCCAAAGTATTCAAGCTGCGCTCGACCGCCTTAAAGCTCGGGTCGCCGATCATGCCTGTTGCCCCACCGACCAAAGCCACGGGCTTATGACCTGCCGTCTGAAAACGGCGCAAAGCCAAAACCGGCAGCAAATGGCCGATGTGCAGGCTGTCGGCAGTCGGATCAAAACCGCAGTACAAAGCAATTTTTTTCTCGTTCAGCAAAGTTTCGAGCGCATCGAAATCGGTGGTTTGCGCGATTAAGCCTCGGGATTGGAGGTCTTTGAGTATAGAAGTCATAATTTCCCTATTTTAATATTCGATTATCTAAACAAGTTTCTATTCTTGGAAAAAATCAATGCAAGATTGCCTACTTACATCAATAAGTAAAAATCTTGTTATGTTTGAAGCACAAGTAAAATTTCAGGTTTGCCAACAAAATCACCGGCATCCAAAACAATTTCTTCGGCTCTATATAACCACTTGTCCTTATCCTGTGTCTCAGTCGGACGTTTCCGCAACAACACAAATAATTCTACCCAATTGTTCTTGTATCTCAATTTGAAATGTTTTCATAATCCAGATTTCCGATATTTTCCTCGTGCAGAAAATTCAATCAAGCCCTGATCACGCAAAATTTGAAGTTGCTGGCGAATTTTGTCTTTAATATGTTTATTCTCAGGAAACTGCCGAGACAGCAGTTGTTCAAAAGCATATATCTGTTCCAAATCAAACTGTTCGGGCAATTTGTCGATACATTTCATAATAGCCAACAGCCAGCCTTTATTCTTATTTTGTTGCTTACGCAGAAACAAATGAGATTGCCATTTCTCCATTACTTTTTCCTGATCAACAACGCATGAACGGTCGATCAATAGGATTTTTCCACTTTCAGGCAAAGTGCTGATGTCCATATCGCACATCAGATAATTCGGCCTGTCTTTTAGCGGCCTGGTTCGAGGAACAATCATATCAACCGTAATAAAGTGCTTAGGCACCAGAATCAGTTGTTGAACGGAATAATCGGATTTCTTATATGCCAAGAAAAAGAAATTCGGATTGTCTTCCGCCTGTATTCTGGCAACCATACTTTCATACGCGCCATCAGGGACTTTCCTGCCATTTGAAAGGCCGCTCTTGCTTTTTAATTCAAATTGTTCGTTACAATCAGGGCAAAAGAAGTCCCCTACTTCCGTATTAGGCGGAAATGCATTGATAGAAGAACGTCCGCAACTCGGGCAATAAATATTTCGTTCAAGCCAATCTTCAGACATTCGCCTGATTATTTGTCTCGAACTGTGGTAGCCTGCAATCAAATCTGTATCAAACCGTAAATTCATTCGACATTTTTCTTGAAGTCATGAAGAAAACAGCTCTGGAAAACGACACAAGCTTATATTTGCCGTCTTCCTAATATTGGGAAATGGTTTGGATATAAAAGACAATTTTTCAGACGGCCTTCATCTTCAAGGCCGTCTGAAAATTTCGGATTTACACATTAAACAGGAAATGCATCACGTCGCCATCTTGAACAACGTATTCTTTGCCTTCAACACGCATTTTGCCGGCTTCTTTGGCTTTGGCTTCTCCGCCGAGTGCGACAAAATCTTCATATGCAATCACTTGGGCGCGGATAAAGCCGCGTTCAAAATCGGTGTGGATCACGCCGGCGGCCTGCGGGGCGGTGTCGCCTTTGCGTATAGTCCAGGCGCGGACTTCTTTTACGCCTGCGGTAAAGTAAGTTTGCAGGCCGAGCAGGTCGTAACCGGCACGGATTAAGCGGTTCAAACCCGGCTCTTCCAAGCCCATTTCGGCCAGGAATTCAGCTTTTTCTTCGTCTTCGAGTTCGGCGATTTCGCTTTCCAGCGCAGCGCACACGGCAACTACAGGCGCGTTTTCTTTGGCGGCCAATTCTTTCAGGCGGTCTAAGTGCGGGTTGTTTTCAAAACCGTCTTCCGCTACGTTACCGACATACATCGCGGGCTTGGCGGTGAGCAGGAACAGGGGGCGGAGCATGGCGAGTTCTTCGGTATCGAGGCCGAACGAGCGAACGGGTTTGCCTTCGTCCAGATGCGGCAGCAGTTTTTTGCACAAGTCCACCAGTTTTTGCGCGTCTTTATCGCCGGAACGGGCGCGTTTTTCTTCGCGCACAATGGCTTTTTCCACGCTCGCCAAATCAGCCAGTGCCAATTCCGTACCGATGGTTTCGATGTCGGCAATCGGATCGACTTTGCCGGAAACGTGCACGATATTGTCGTCATCGAAACAGCGCACAACGTTCACGATAGCATCGGTTTCTCGGATATTGGCAAGAAACTGGTTGCCCAAGCCCTCGCCTTTGCTTGCGCCCGCAACCAAACCGGCAATATCGACAAATTCGACAATCGCGGGCTGCATTTTTTGCGGATTGACGATTTTTGCCAGCTCCGCCATGCGCGGGTCGGGCACTTCGACAATGCCGACATTCGGCTCGATGGTACAGAAAGGATAGTTTGCCGCTTCAATACCCGATTGGGTCAGGGCGTTGAACAGGGTGGATTTGCCGACGTTGGGCAGGCCGACGATGCCGCATTTCAAGCTCATGGAAATTCCGTTTTCAATCAGTAATAAAGTTAAAATTTAACGGGCAATTATAACATAATTCGCTGTCTGTCCGCGTATCCGGCATACCACTCCCGTGTCTGAAAATACCGCCTAAGCCTATCCCCGCAATCTTGCAGCAGACATCGTTTTACTGCACAATGCACGTATTTACTCTAATAAATCCACAAGGTTTGACGATATGAAAAAATTCCTGTTCGGCGCACTGTCTCTGGCCGCCCTGCACGTTCAAGCCGCCGGCATCGAAGGCAAATGGCGCACGATTGACGATGAAACCAACAAACCGAAAGCCGTCGTGCAAATCACCAAAAACGGTAACAGCTATAACGGCACGATTATCGCCCTTGCCGACGGCATCGAAAACAAATGCCCAGCCTGCAAACCCGCCAAACCGCTGATCGGCCTCACCGTTCTGAAAGGCTTGAAAGAAGACGGCAAGGAATTCACCGGCGGCGAAATCTACGATCCCAAAGGCGGCAAAACCTACAAAGCAAAAGCGGAATTGGCCAACGGCGGCAACAGCCTGAAAGTGCGCGGCTATTTGGGCGTTTCCCTGCTCGGCCGCACCCAAACCTGGCAGCGCGTACAATAATCCTTCGGCTGTTCAAGCATAAAACCCCAAAATCTGCGGCACGTTCCGCAGATTTTATTTTTAACATTGAAAACAGCACAATCCGTCAAAACCCATTCTGCCGAGGCAAATAATGGAAAACGATTATCGAAGCATTAAAACTTTTTTAGACAATACAGACGATATTGACGGCTTGTGCGAAAGCGATGCCGTTGTTTTCATTGATTGGCGGGAATACGATGAAAATATTGTTTCTTATTTCAATCAAAAAACGAACAATAAAATCCGAGTCGAAATGCAAGACAACGGAAAATCTTACGGCGACGATATTGTTCTAAAATATCAAGAAAAAACCATCGCAATCCCTTATGACGAAAAAATGGATCGGGACACCACGATTATTTATACGAATGAGATTGTTCGTTCCGATTATGAAATCCGTTGGTGTACCGACAGCTTGGGAAGCGATACCTTGGGATTTGTGATTTTAGAAAAACCGATGTGGGAAAATCTGGAAGCAATTTTCGGACAAGATAAAGTTCGTTATTACTTCGAGCCCGTTTTCCCGGCAAAAAAATGTTTCGCTTGGATATTGATGAAGTTTTTGCATTAATGAATTCAAGAAAGAAAAACAGATTTTGATTTTCCAACAATTATCTTGAAAAACTTTTTTCAGACGGCCTTTTATCATGCACCATTTGACTTTGAACGAAACCGGCAGGCGCGAACGCTATGCCGAACTGCTGCCGCAGCTTGAAGCCCTGCTGGCAGACGAAAACGATTTGATTGCCAACCTTGCCAACACCGCCGCCGTGTTGAAAAACGCGTTCGGCTGGTTCTGGGTCGGCTTTTATCTGGTAAAAAACGAAGAACTGGTACTCGGCCCCTTTCAAGGTCCGCTCGCCTGCACGCGCATCGGCTACGGACGCGGCGTGTGCGGGCAGGCTTGGGCGGGCGGCGCAACCATCATAGTGGATGATGTCGATGCCCACCCCGACCACATCGCCTGCTCTTCCCTTTCACGCTCGGAAATCGTTGTTCCGCTGAAAAATCCGGACGGCAGGGTTTGGGGCGTGCTGGACGTTGATTCGGAACATTTGGCGCAGTTCGACCATGAAGATGCCTCAGGCTTGGAAGCCGTCTGCACGCTGCTGACAAAACGGCACGAGGCCGTCTGAAAACACGCCCGCCGCACTATCAAAAACCGCATAAAAGCTTTATAATTACACGCTATTTTTTATGCAAAACACCCACAAAAATACAAATGGAGCGCAAAATGGATTTTGAAAAAGCACGTTTCAATATGGTCGAACAACAAATCCGTCCGTGGGACGTGTTGGATTTTGACGTTCTCGACGCGCTGGGCGACATTCCCCGCGAATATTTTGTCGGCGAAGCTTTCCAAGGTTTGGCCTATGCCGACCAAACGCTGCCGCTGCCCAACGGCAGCCGTATGCTCGAACCGCGCATTGTTGCGCGCCTGGTTCAGGGGTTGGCTTTGAAGAAAACCGACCGCGTATTGGAAATCGGCACGGGTTCCGGCTATGCAAGCGCACTGCTGTCCAAGCTGGCCGGCGAAGTGGCGACTGTCGATATCGACGAAACCCAGCAAAATCTGGCCAAAGCCGCGCTGGAACGTGCAGGCTGCGGCAATGTTTCCTTCCATATTGCAGACGGCCTGAAAGAAGCCCACCCTGCCGCGCCGTTTGATGCGGTTTATGTCGGCGGCTCGGTGCCTGCCGTACCTGCCGCACTGCTGGAACAACTCAAAGACAGCGGCCGCATGGTAGTGATTGTCGGCACCGAACCAGTACAGCGCGCCCTGCTCGTTACGAAAAACGACGGAGAAACCACGGAAAAAGTTTTGTTCGACACCTTGGTTCCCGCATTGGACGGCCAAGCCGCAAAAGCAGCCGACCCCTTCGATTTCTAAATCCGCCGGCTGTCCGAACGGGCAGCTTTTTTTATAACGCCGTCTGAAAACGCACGGGCAGAATGTCCTTCCGTCCCGAAATGCCGCAATTTTCAGACGGCCTTTTGATTCGAACAGACATTATGTCCGATATTCCGCAACTCACTCCCGCCGAACTGCACGCCATGCTTGCAGACGGCATCCGCCCCGTTCTGCTGGACGTGCGCGAAGATGACGAAGTCGCTCTCTGCCGTCTACCCGACAGCGTCCACATTCCGATGAACCTGCTTCCTCTGCGGCAAAACGAACTGCCCGACGATGTGCCGGTTGTCGTGTATTGCCACCACGGCATCCGCAGTCTGCACAGCGCGATGTTTTTGGCACAAGCCGGTTTTGAAACCTTGTACAACCTCAAAGGCGGCATCGATGCTTGGGCGCGCGAAGTCGATACCGATATGCCGCGCTACTGACCAGGCAGTCTGCCGACACACAAAAAGGCCGTCCGAAATATCGTTTTCAGACGGCCTTTCCATTTTGCAATTCGGCGCAGTCAGTTCAAATCCAAGCACAAATATTTGATTTCCAAATATTCTTCTATACCGTATTTGCTGCCTTCGCGCCCCAGTCCGCTCGACTTGATGCCGCCGAACGGCGCAACCTCGTTGCTGATCAGACCCGTATTGATGCCGACCATACCGTATTCCAAGGCTTCGCCCATGCGCCATTGTCGTGCCGCATCGGCGGTAAACACATAGGCCGCCAAACCGAATTCGGTATCGTTAGCCGCCCGCACCGCTTCTTCTTCGCTGTCGAACACAAACAAAGGACAAAGCGGCCCGAAAGTTTCTTCTTTCGCCACTTTCATATCCGCCGTTACACCACCCAACACAGTCGGTTCGAAAAATGTGCCGCCCAATACACTGCGCTTGCCGCCGCTCAAACAAACCGCACCTTTGGCCAAAGCATCGGCAATATGTTCCTCCACTTTCGCCACCGCTTTCTCGTCAATCAAAGGCCCCTGCTGCACGCCCTCTTCCAAACCGTTGCCCAATTTCAGACGGCCTGCTCGTGCCGCAATTTTCTCCGCAAATGCTTCATACACGCCGCGCTGCACATATACGCGGTTGGTGCAGACGCAGGTTTGCCCGCTGTTGCGGAACTTGCCTGCCATCAAGCCGTCTGCAGCTTTGTCCAAATCGGCATCGTCAAACACGACAAACGGCGCATTGCCGCCCAATTCCAAGCTCAGTTTTTTGATATTCGGCGCACTTTGGCGAAACAGTTCCGCCCCGATTTCGGTCGAGCCGGTAAAACTGATTTTGCGGACGGTCGGATGCGCCGCAAACACGCCGCCGATTTCCGCCGCATTGCCGCACACCACGCCGAACAAATCTTCCGGCACGCCCGCACGGTATGCCAATACCGCCAGCGCATACGCACTCAAAGGCGTTTGCGAAGCCGGCTTCACCAACATCGCACAGCCCGCAGCCAAAGCAGGCGCGGCTTTGCGCGTAATCATCGCCGCCGGAAAATTCCACGGCGTAACCGCCGCGCACACGCCCACCGGCTGTTTCAACACCAGCAGTTTCTGATTCGGCCTCACACTTTGCAGAATATCGCCGTCCACCCGCCGCGCTTCCTCCGCAAACCAGCGGACAAACGAAGCAGCATAATCGATTTCACCGCGCGCTTCCGTCAGGCACTTGCCCTGCTCGATCGTCATCAGCCGCGCCAGCGTTTCCTTTTTCGCCAGTATTTCCCGATACCACACCCATAAAATATCGGCGCGTTCCAAAGCCGTTTTTGCCGCCCACGTCTTCTGAACAACCGCCGCACGCGCAATCATGCCGTCCAGCCCGGCGGCAGAAGTCTTCTTCACATAAGCCAGTGTTTCGCCGGTTGCCGGATTGTTTACCTTGATGCCGTCTGAAAACGGACCAAGCGGATTTCCGCCAAGCAAAGGCGCGGTTCTTTCCCCGTTCGGAAAAGACACATCGGCATGCTGCAATAAAGCTTGAATAGCGTACATCGCTTGTCCTTTTTAATATTTTGTTTTCTTGAAAAAATAATTAACGGCACACAAAACGGCATCTGCCGTTTCGCCTTCGTTTTGATGACTTGAAGCCGCGTTTTTCAGACGGTCTCAAACTGCAACTTCCTCCGCAACCTGATGCTGCAAGGGATACAAATCCAGTTTTTCCATCAGCACACGGTCGCCGTCTTCTTCGGGGTTTTCGGTGGTGAGCAGTTTGTCGCCGTAGAAAATCGAGTTCGCCCCCGCCATAAAACACATGGCCTGCATGGCTTCGGGCATATTGCTGCGGCCGGCCGACAGGCGCACGTAGCTTTTCGGCATGGTGATGCGGGCGACGGCGATGGTGCGCACGAATTCCGTCCAGTCCAAATCTTCGGCATCGGCCAGCGGTGTTCCTTCCACTTTGACCAACTGGTTAATCGGCACGCTTTCGGGCTGAGGGTCGAGGTTGGCGAGGCTGGCGATTAAGCCTGCGCGTTCGGGGCGGGTTTCGTTCATGCCCACGATACCGCCGCAGCACACTTTCAAACCTGCGCCGCGTACTTTACCCAGCGTGTCCATACGGTCTTCGTGGCGGCGGGTGTGGATGATGTCGTTGTAGCGGTCGGGGTCGGTGTCGAGGTTGTGGTTGTAATAGTCGAGACCGGCGTTTTTCAAATCTTCGGCCATGCCGTCTTCAAGCATGCCGAAGGTGCCGCAGGTTTCCAAACCCAAGCTTTTCACGGCTTTGATGATTTCCGACACGGTTTCCACGTCTTTCGGTTTGGGGCCGCGCCATGCCGCGCCCATACAGAAACGGCTGGCACCGCGCGATTTGGCGATTTTGGCTTTTTCGACGATTTCTTCCACGTCCATCATTTTGGCTTTTTCGAGGCCGGTGTTGTAGTGCGCCGATTGCGGGCAGTATTCGCAATCTTCGGGGCAGCCGCCGGTTTTGATGGAAAGCAGGGTGGAGAGTTGGACTTCTTGCGGGTTGAAGTTTTCGCGGTGGATGTGCGCGGCTTTATAGACGAGGTCTAAAAACGGCATTTCAAACAATTCTTCCACTTGGCATTTGCGCCAGTATTGGGCGGTAGCGTGCGGCTTGCGCTCGGTTTTGCGGCGCAAGGCTACGGGGGATACGGTCATAATGGTTCTTTCCTTCGGTTTGCAGCGGCGCAATGTCGCTGACGGGCGGTTGCTTGCACAATGTAAGGCCGCCTTTCGGTTAGTCAGGCCGTCTGACGGCGGGTGCAGACGGCTTGGCAGTTTAAAAGATTTAGAGCACAGGCTCAAACGGTTTTTACCGTATGCACTCAATCGGACAAGAGCATTTCCTGCATCAGTTTCATGCCCCACTCCCAACCGTCGGCCGCCGTTTTCAGACGGCCGGATTCGGGCGCAATCAGGCGTTTCGCCCGCCACTTTTTCGCCCATTCGGCGGTTTTCCATTCATATTCCGCGCTGTTGCCCGTTCCGATAACCAAAGCGGCACGGCAGGGACAGCTCGCCCTCAGCGCATCGTCGCACAAGCCGTCTGAAAGCGCGGGCGGCGGCGTAATCAGCATGATGTTTTTCAGCTTTTTGCGGCTCGGCACATCGGCGTGAAACAGCCATTGGGCAAACGCGGCCGTGCCTGCTCCGTATGCGGCAACGGCAATATGTTCTCCGGCAGGCAGAACGAGCTGCCTCGCCCAGTTTTCCGGCACTCCGCCGATTTCGCTCAGGCAGACCGAGGGATAGCAGGCCGACCAGAAATCCAGCCAATCGGGTTTGTCGTCCGCCGCGCAAATCAGCCACAAAGTCAGATCTTCCAAATCGGCGTAGTGCATCGCCGCTCCTTTTTCCTATTGCGGGCAGTTTTGATGTTTTTCAGACGGCCTCCCGCTTACCGGCCGTCTGCAGCTCAAAACGGATAATCGTATTCCACCACCAACGGCGCATGGTCGGAAAATTTTTCGTCTTTGTAAACGTGTGCGGATACGGCCTTGTCTGCCAACTCGGGCGTAACCATATGGTAGTCTATGCGCCAGCCGACATCTTTCGCATAAGCTTGGCCGCGGTTGCTCCACCAGGTATAGCCCGGCACCTCGGGATACAGTCTGCGCCACATATCCGTCCAACCCAAACGGCAAATCACCTTTCCGATCCACTCGCGCTCTTCCGGCAAAAAGCCCGAATTTTTCAGATTGCCTTTCCAGTTTTTCAAATCGATATTCTGGTGCGCGATATTCCAGTCGCCGCATATCACCATATCGCGCCCCTCCGCCTTCAAAGCTTCTAGCATCGGGTAGAAAACATCAAGAAAGCGGAACTTTGCCTGCTGGCGTTCTTCCGCACTGCTGCCCGAGGGAAGATACAGCGAAATCACCGTCAGATTGCCGAAATCGGCGCGGACGAACCGTCCCTCGCGATCGAACTCTTCCACTCCCATACCGATCTGAACGGAATCCGGCTTGCGCTTGCTGAACACCGCCACGCCGCTGTAACCGCGTTTTTCCGCACAATGCCACACGCCGTGCATACCGTGCGGCGATTTCATATCGTCCGACAAATCCGCTTCCTGCGCCTTCAATTCCTGTACGCAGACAATATCCGCCCCCGAAGCGGCGATATATTCGTGAAACCCTTTTTTATACGCCGAACGGATGCCGTTCACATTGGCGGAAATAATTTTCATCGTATGCTTCCCCAAATCTGCAAAAGAGCGTTATTCTACGCCATTTGCCCGACAGGGTGTTTCAATAATTCTCCGGACAGCAACACAACCATGATCAGCTTTTTCGACACGTTTAAAATCGGCATCGGTCCGTCCAGCTCGCACACGGTCGGTCCGATGAAAGCCGGCCTGATGTTTACCTCCGCCCTGCGCGAACGCGGGCTGCTGTATCAGACCGAGCGTTTCCGCATTCAGGTTTTCGGCTCGCTGTCGCTGACCGGAAAAGGCCACGGCACAGACAGCGCGATTATCGCAGGTCTGGCCGGCGAACGGCCCGACACGGTCGATACACAGGAAATGCCGTACCTGGTCGAACGCATCAAAACGGAAAAAATGCTGCCCGCAGACAGCACTTTGTCGCTGCCTTTCGACTATGAAACCGATTTTGTCTGGCACACACACAATCTGCCGCTGCACGAAAACGGTATGCGCCTGGAAGCATGGGCAAACGGCGAATGTCTGTACGGCGAAAACTATTATTCCGTCGGCGGCGGCTTTATCCTGAGCGAAACCGAATTTGCCTCTTCCCAAACGCCGTCTGCAAACGGCGGTCAAAGCAAAGTTCCCTATCCCTACCGCCATGCCGCCGATTTGCAGCAGCATTGCGAAAACGAGAATCTGCGCCTGTCCACACTCATGCTGCGCAACGAATGCACCCTGCGCCCCGAAAGCGAAGTACGCGCATATGCCGCACGGATTTGGGACGTGATGCAGAGCTGCATTCAGGCCGGGCTGAACAGCGAAGGCGTTTTACCCGGCCGTCTGCGCCTGCCTCGCCGCGCACCGCAGTTGCGTGCCTTGCTCAAAGGCGACGCACTTTCCAACGATCCGATGCGCGTAATGGACTGGGTCAACATGGTTGCCTTCGCCGTCAACGAAGAAAACGCCGCCGGCGGCCGTGTGGTTACCGCTCCGACCAACGGCGCATGCGGCATCGTTCCGGCCGTCCTCGCCTACTACAACCGCCATATCGAATCGGCAGACGAAGAAACCGTACTGCGCTATCTTCTGGTGTGCAGCGCCATTGGCAGCCTGTATAAAATGAACGCTTCGATTTCCGGCGCAGAAGTCGGCTGCCAGGGCGAAACGGGCGTGGCCAGTTCGATGGCGGCCGCCGGTCTGACCGAAATCCAAGGCGGCACGGTGGCGCAAGTCATGGAAGCGGCGGAAATCGCGATGGAGCATCATTTGGGGCTGACCTGCGACCCTGTGGACGGACAGGTCCAAGTGCCCTGCATCGAACGCAACGCCATGTCCGCCGTCAAAGCCATCAACGCCTCGCGTATGGCTCTGATGCGCCGCAGCAAATCCGCCGTGTCATTGGACAAAGTCATCGCAACGATGTACGAAACCGGCAAAGATATGAATCCGAAATACCGCGAAACCGCCATGGGCGGGCTGGCGATACACGTCGTACCCTGCTGACACGTGCACGGATGCCGTCTGCACCTCCCGCGTACAGACGGCTTTTTGCTATAATCGCGCTTACATTTCTTTACTGCTGTGAAAGGGTTTTAGCATGTCTGACTTCCGTCAGGATTTTTTGAAGTTCGCGCTGCAACAGAATGTATTGAAGTTCGGCGAATTCACCACCAAAGCAGGCCGTCGGTCGCCTTATTTTTTCAACGCCGGCCTGTTTGACGACGGTGCGTCCACTTTGGCTCTGGCCAAGTTTTACGCACAAGCGATTATCGAGAGCAAAATCGAATTCGACATGCTGTTCGGTCCGGCCTACAAAGGCATTATTCTGGCAGCGGCCACCGCCATGATGCTGGCGGAAAAAGGCGTGAACGTACCCTTTGCCTACAACCGCAAAGAAGCCAAAGACCACGGCGAAGGCGGCGTATTGGTCGGCGCACCGCTCAAAGGCCGTGTACTGATTATCGACGACGTGATTTCGGCCGGCACTTCGGTGCGCGAATCGGTCAAATTGATTGAGGCGGAAGGTGCAACACCCGCTGCCGTCGCCATCGCGCTCGACCGCATGGAAAAAGGCACGGGCGAACTTTCCGCCGTACAGGAAGTTGAACAGCAATACGGTCTGCCCGTCGTTGCAATCGCAAACCTGAACGATTTGTTCACCTTGTTGCAGACTCATGCCGAATTCGGCAGTTTTTTAGAACCTGTCCGCGCCTACCGCGAGCGTTACGGCACAGCCTGATGCCGTCCCGGCCTTCTGCAACCCGCCTCCATGCCCTGCAGACGGCATCGTCCGACGATTTTTGATGAAACATCCATGAATGCTCCGAACTTTGTTGCCGACTTCCGCGAAGCCGCACCGTATATCGATTATCTGCGCGGCAAAACCCTGGTTATCGGCATTTCCGGCAGCCTGCTGCAAGGCGCAACGCTGCGTTCGATTGCCGCCGATGTCAAACTGCTTGCCGGACTCGGCATACGGCTGGTATTGGTTTACGGAGCAAGCAGGCAAATCGACGAGATGGCGGCAAAACAGGGGCTGGACAGCCGTTTCCACCAAGGCCGCCGCATCTGCGACGACACTCTGCTGCCGGTGGCGAAACAGGCCTGCGGCGTGCTGCGTATCGACTTGGAAACCGCCCTGTCTTCCGGCATGGCAGGTTCGCTGCAACGCGGCCGCCGCCTGCGTCTGGCTTCGGGCAATTTCGTATCCGCACGGCCTTACGGCGTGATTGACGGTACCGATATGATGTTTACCGGCCGCGTACGCAAAATCGATGCCGAAGCCGTCCGTCGGCTTCTCGAAAACGGTTCGACCGTCCTCATCGGCCCGACCGCTGCATCATTAAGCGGCCAAACCTTCCTGCTCGGCATGGCGGACGTTGCGGAAGCAGCCGCTGTTGCCCTGTCTGCCGAAAAGCTGGTTTTTCTCACCGAAAAAGCAGGCATTTTGGACGGCGAAGGCCATCTGAAAAGCAATCTTTCCGCGCAGGAAGTATCCGCCATGCTCGACGGCACCGCGCTGCCGCCCGAACAGTTCCGCCTGCTGCGTGCCGCCGTGAATGCGCTGGAACAAGGCGTATCGCGCTGCCAGATTGTTTCGGGACGGCAGGACGGCGCACTCATCGGCGAACTGTTTACCCGCCAAGGACGCGGAACCTCCGTATCGCGCAGCCCTTTTATGAGCATCCGCCGCGCCGACACCGCCGACATTCCCGACATTCTCAATTTAACCCGGCCGCTCGAAGAAGCCGGCATACTGCTCAAACGCAGCCGCGAATATCTGGAAAACCACATCCGCAGCTTCCACCTATTGGAACACGACCGCCGCATCTGCGGCTGCGTCTCGCTGAAAACCTTTGCCATACACGGCTCGGCCGAACTCGCCTGCCTCGTCGTTTCCCCCGAGGCACGCGACGGCGGCTACGGCGAACGCCTGCTGGAACACGTCTGCACACTGTGCCGTGCAGACGGCATCGGCATTCTCTTCGCCCTCTCCACCCAAACCGGCGACTGGTTCGGCGAACGCGGTTTCCAAGCCGCCGTACCGGAAGAGCTGCCGCCCGAACGTCTGGCCGAATACCGCGCCAACGGCCGCGCCTCGAAAATCTTCAAGCTGGATTTGACCTGACAAATCCACTAAAATCGCCGTTTTCAAGCACATCAGAAAAGGAATCGCCATGACCCGCACGGTCCAATGCATCAAACTGGGCAAAGAAGCCCCCGGCATGAAGTTCGCCCCGCTGCCCAACGAATTGGGCAAACGCATTTTCGACAACGTTTCGCAAGAAGCCTGGGACGCTTGGACGCGCCACCAAACCATGCTGATTAACGAAAACCGCCTGAGTCTGGCCGATCCGCGCGCACGCCAGTATCTGGCACAGCAGATGGAAAACTATTTCTTCGGCGACGGTGCCGATGCCGTCCAAGGCTATACGCCCGAAGTATAAAATCCCGATGCAGACGGCATATCAGGCCGTCTGCACTTTTTTCAGATTTTCAGACGGCACATCCGCCGCCTTCCGAATGCCAGAGGAGACCGATATGAGTGCTTCCCCACGTCTGTTGTGCCGCGAAATGAGCCTGCTGGCCTTCAACCGCCGCGTCCTGGCACAAGCACAGGACGAGCGCGTGCCGCTGCTGGAACGGCTGCGTTTCCTGTGCATCGTCTCATCCAATCTGGACGAGTTTTTCGAAGTCCGCATGGCGGCATTGAAACGCGAACGGAAACTGCGTCCCGACAACATTCTGGAAAACGGTCTCACGCCGTCTGAAACCATCGCCGCCTGCGCCCGCGAAGCGCACGCGCTGATTGCCGAACAATACGGCCTGTTCAATCAGGAACTGCAACCAGCACTCGCCGCCGAAGGCATCCATTTCTACCGCCGCCGCAACTGGACGGCCCAACAGCGCCGCTGGATCGAAGACTATTTCGAGCGCGAACTCTGGCCGATACTCACCCCCATAGGCTTGGATTTATCGCACCCGTTTCCGCGCCCCGTCAACAAATCCTTGAATTTTATCGTCGAACTCGGCGGAAAAGACGCCTTCGGCCGCAATTCCGGCTTGGCCGTCGTGCAGGCACCGCGCATTCTGCCGCGCGTCGTCCGCCTGCCCGAAACCGTCTGCGGCAGCGAAAACGGTTTCGTTTTCCTGTCTTCCATTCTGCACGAATACGTTTGGAAACTTTTCCCCGGCATGGAAGTCAAAGGCTGCCACCAGTTCCGCTTAACGCGCGACAGCGATCTGACGGTGGACGAAAGCGACCTGAAAAACCTGCGTGCCGCCATTCAAAACGAGCTGCACGACCGCGAATACGGCGACGGCGTGCGTTTGGAAGTCGCAGACACCTGCCCCGCCCATCTCTACCGCTTCCTGCTCGAACACTTCCATCTTGACGAAAGCGAACTTTACCAGGTCAAAGGCCCCGTCAATCTGGTGCGCCTGATGGCCGTTCCCGACATGGTCGAACGGCCGGACTTGAAGTTTCCACCGCGGCGCGGCGGGCTGCCTGCCGCCTTGGGCAAGAAAAAATCCGTACTCGATGCCGTCTGCAAACAGCCTGTTCTGCTGCACCATCCTTACCAATCTTTCGAACCCGTCGTCCGCTTTATCCGCGAAGCCGCCGCCGATCCCGATGTGGTTGCCGTCAAAATGACGATTTACCGTACGGGAACCCATTCCGAACTCGCGCAAGCCCTGATGAAAGCAGCTTTGTCGGGCAAACAGGTAACGGTGGTGGTAGAGCTGATGGCGCGTTTTGACGAAGCGAACAATGTGAACTGGGCGAAACAGCTCGAAGATGCGGGCGCGCACGTCGTGTACGGCGTGTTCGGCTACAAAGTCCACGCAAAAATGGCCTTGGTTATCCGCCGCGAACAAGGCCGTCTGAAACGCTACGCCCATTTGGGTACCGGCAACTACCACGCCGGCACCTCGCGCATCTACACCGACTTCGGCCTGCTGACCGCAGACGAAGCGGTTACCGAAGATGTCAATAATATCTTCATGGAAATCACCGGACTGGGGCGCCCGAAAGATTTGAACACGCTCTACCGCAGCCCGTTCACCCTGCACGCCATGCTCTTGGACAATATCCGCCGCGAAGCCGGACATGCCCGTGCAGGCAAACCTGCCCGCATCATGGCAAAAATGAATTCGCTTATCGAACCGGGCATTATCGAAGCTCTGTACGAAGCATCGGAAGCCGGTGTGGAGATCGATTTGATCGTACGCGGCATGTGCGCCCTGCGGCCGGGCGTAAAAGGTTTGTCTGAAAATATCCGCGTGCGCTCGATTATCGGCCGCCAGCTCGAACATTCCCGCGTGTATTACTTCTACAACCAAGGCAAAGAAAACACTTATATTTCCAGTGCCGACTGGATGGGGCGCAACTTCTTCCGCCGCATCGAAACCTGCACGCCGATTGAAGACCCCGAACTCAAACAGCGCATCATTCGCGAAAGCCTGACCCTCGCACTGGCCGACAACCGCCAAGCTTGGGAAATGGACGGCAACGGCCGCTACACCCGTACCAAACCGCCGGAAAACGGAGAGGAAACCAACCTTCAAGAAATTTTATGGCAGGAATACGGAACATAAGCCGCCGCCCTCCTACTTTAAAGCTGCAGACGGCAGTCGAACCGTACTGCCCTCTGCATCAAAAACCGCCCCTCCACATTCCGGATTGCAACGTAACCAATACAGGCAATACGGACAACTGTTTCCAAACCCGTTCCCGATTTACCGAATCTCCGTACCGACCAATCAAAAAGCCTGACTGCAATCCGTTCCCGTCCGTATCCGAACAAAAACTTCTCCCGACGACATAAAAGCAGCCGGCCGCACGAAACATCTCCTCGAAAAACAACACGCCTCTCCTATACTGCCCCTCTCCTGCTACCCCTACAACACTGCGGCTTTAAAAGATTCCACCTTAATCTCGCCCTCTACGAACCCAAAAAATGTCTAAAAAAATCAAATTGTGTAAAAAATTGATAAACATTCCTATCTGACATTAAGAAAAAACATGATTATAATTAATAACCATTTCTATTATTATTTGATTAAGGTATCAAAATGAGCAGCAGATCATTCGCCCTGGCCGCATCATTGTCATTGTTGATGGCGGCCTGCGCCACCAACAAAGGGGATTTCGGCCTGAACGATGTCCATACCGACAACAAACAGCAAAACCAGCCGAAATATCAAGACGAAAAAACCGAACCGCGCACGGAAGAAGAAACTTCCGCCTTCATGCAGCCGGGTTTGGGCGTATCCGCCGCCATTCCCCGCCGTGCCATCGGCATTAACAAACAGACACTGAACGAACCGCATTTGAAAATCGAAACCGACAACCTCCTTGCTACGGTTCCCCTTGTCGGCAGCAACGGAGAAATCGTCATTCCCCATACTGACGAAATCCGCAAACACCCTTCTTTCACCGGATATCTGGCACACTCCCACGACGGATTGGTCGATGACCACCGCAAACGCAATATGCGCTATGTGCGTTCCGGCTGGGTGATGGATCCCGATGTCGGCTTGAAATTTACAGACGGCAATTTCGGCGAAGGCATTACCCGAAAAATCCTAGCCGGCCAAATCGGTTATGTGTATTACCAGGGCATCATGCCTTCCCAAAGTCTGCCGACCGCACAAAGCGTCCAATATAAAGGTACTTGGGACTTCGTTACCGATGCCTTGGAACGCCGTCCGAACCGCAGCAACAGCGGCCAGTTCAAAGGTACGGCGGCCAATGCCGGCAACTGGTACGGTGCAACGTCTTTCAACGAAGTCGATTCGATGAACACTGATGCAAGCAAAGGCGAAGTCGGCCATTCCAGCGAGTTTACCGTGAACTTCGCCGACAAAACCGTATCCGGCAGCCTGTATAAAAACAATAACGTACGTCCGGGGCAAGACCAAATCCGTACCAAACGCTATGCCGTCGAGGCCAAACTGAAAGGCAACCGCATACAGGGCAAGGCAACCGCCCAAGACACCAGCGATCCTTATTTCGGAAAAAATGCCGACTTGGAAGGCGGCTTCTTCGGCCCGAATGCAGAAGAAATGGCAGGCAAATTCCTGGCCGAAGACAATTCTCTGTTCGGCGTATTCGCCGCCAAACGCCCCGATGCCGCCGATATGCCGTCTGAAAAAATCATCGACGATTTCCGTTTCAACAGCAACACCATGGAAATTTCTCACGGTGATAATTTCGGCGATGCACGGCAATTATTCGTAAACGGCAAACTCTTCCCCCTGATGCCGTCTGCAAACGGCAGCGATACGCCGTTTGCCCTCAGCAGCACCCACGATTTGGGCGATAACCGCAGCATTCTGATTGCCGCCTGCTGCAGCAATACCGACTATCTGAAATTCGGTTCCTACCAGACAACCGACAACGGCAGCAAGGGCGACACTTTCTACTTCCTGCAAGGCGAACGCACGCCTTCGGCAAAAATCCCCGTATCAGGCGAAGTGCGTTACCAAGGCAGCTGGCAGGCACACATTCTGAGCAGCAACGGCCACGTTTGGAGCAACTCGCCCGACAACCGAGAAGGCGGCAACCGTGCCGTATTCGATGTCGATTTTGCAGGAAAAACCCTGACCGGAACACTGACTGCCGACAATCGTCCGCAGCCGAGCCTGCACATCGATGCCCGCTTAGAAGGCAACGGTTTCAGCGGCACTGCCAAAACAGGCACCCAAGGCTTCGTCTTTGATCCGGGCAGCACGGGGCAGGAAACCCGCGTTCATCTGAACGCACAGGTACAAGGCGGTTTCTACGGTCCTGATGCAGCCGAATTGGGCGGCGTATTCCACAGCAGACAGGACGGTCAGGACCAAGTCGGCGGCAGTTTCGGAGCCAAACGCCAAGTTCTCAAACCTTAATCAGACGAATACCACGGAAAACATAATGAACACCAAACAAACTCAACTGCGTCCGTTCCGATTGAATGCAATCGCCTCTGCATTGCTTGCTTTACCTCTGTCTGTGTCCAATGCCTATGCGGAACAGGCTGCAAACGGCAGACAAAATACGCAAAACGTCGAATTGGAATCGGTCAAAGTTATTGCAAAAAAACCGGCAACACGCAAAGACAGCGAAATCACCGGCTTGGGCAAAGTCGTCAAAAATTCAGACGGCCTCGACAAAGAACAGGTTCTCGGTATCCGCGACCTGACACGCTACGACCCGGGCATTGCCGTTGTCGAACAGGGACGCGGTGCCAGCAGCGGCTACTCCATCCGAGGCATGGACAGAAACCGCGTTGCCCTGAATGTGGACGGCCTGCCGCAAATCCAATCGTACACAGTGGATAAAACATCGGCCAGCAGCGGTGCCATCAACGAAATCGAATACGAAAACATCACATCGATCGAAATCAACAAAGGAGCCAATTCCGCCGAACAAGGCAACGGCTCCTTAGGCGGCTCATTGGTTTTCCGCACCAAAGAGCCAAACGACATCATCGCAGAAAACCGCGACTGGGGCATCCGTACCAAAAACGCATACAGCAGCAAAAACCGGCAGCAAACCCACTCGCTTGCCGCCGCAGGCCGCATCGGCGGTTTTGACGGCTTGGCCGTCTTCACCCACCGCCGAGGCAGCGAAATCCAAGCCCACAAACATGCCGGCAAACACACCCAGATTCAACAGCGCATCAGCGGCGAAACAGACGGGCCCGACAGCAAAAACGGCTGGATTGTCTTGGAAGGAGACTGCACAGATACCGCAAACTGCGACAAAATCCGCCAATACTCGACCGTATCCGGAAACTCAGGCCGTCTGAAAACCGAAGAAGTGTCCGCCGAACACTATACCGGCAGCCAACGCGCCCTGCCCAATCCGATGGAATCCGAAAGCCGCTCATGGCTCTTCAAAGGCGGCTACCGCATCGCACCGCACCATTACCTCGGTGCCGTTTTGGAAGACACCCGCCAACGTTACGACATACGGGATATGGACTTCGAACAATATTGGAGCAACAGCAACCGCAGCTTCTTCAACGCCTACACCAAATCCAAAGGCGTATACGCATACGGCGACAATATCGACAACGGCCTGACCGTCCGGCACGGCGCAGACGACAGCCTGCGCTACATCGGATTAGGCTACTCCCGCCTGCGTTATTTCGACGAACAGCACAAGAAAAACCGCCAGGGTCTGACATACCGTTACGACAATCCCGAGAAAAACACCTTGGCAGACCAACTGCGAATCGGCATCGACCGTCAAACCATCACGCTCGACACCCTGCGGCACGACCATTATTGCTCGGTGTATCCGACCGTGGATAAAAACTGCCGTGCCGATTTGAACAAACCTTGGTCGGCCTACCAGTCGGAACGCTCGATTTACGGCGAAAAACACCTGCTTCTGCACATTAACGGCGGGAAAAAACTATCACTGGGCGGTTCGGAACACAAATTGTCGTTCGACATCGGCTCAAACCGTTTCCAATCCGTCTTGCAGCGCAAAGACATCTATGCCGAAAACACACAGCAGGATGTCGAGCTAATCAGCGGCAACTACACCAAAAACAACCCTTACGTTTACCGTTTCGACAACCGCAAAATCCACACCTTCGACTTATGCGATTACAGCAACAACATCAGCGTTTATAACTGCCACACCCGCAAAATCAAAGGTTGGAACCATTACCTCAGCCTGCGCGACCATATGAAGTTGGGCCAATACTTCGATTGGGGCATCGGCCTTCGCTACGACTACCACAAAATGACCGCGTCCGATCCTTGGACTGCGTCCGGCAGCTTTAAAAACTTTTCCTGGAACAGCGGTTTGGTTTTCAAAGCCACGCCTTATCTGAGCTTTTCCCACCGCATTTCGGACGGTTTCCGCACACCGAGCTTCCAAGAACTGTTCGGCTACCGCATCGAAGGTTATGAAAAAGGCCGGAACGATAACGACCATTATGTCGGCAAGTTCAAATCCGAAAAGGCTCTGAACAACGAATTCGGCGTGCATCTGAAAGGTGCGTTCGGCTATCTGGAAGCCAGCTATTTCCGCAACCGTTACAAAAACCTGATTGGTCTGACCCATATCGACCCGAATATTGAAGGTTTGAGCGACGGCGAAAAAGCCCGCGGCTACCGCAATATGTACAATGCCTCGACAGACGGTATCAATCTCATCGGCAAAATCGACTGGAACGGCGTTTCCGAAGTTTTGCCTGACGGTCTGCACAGCACATTGGCATACAGTCATGTCAAACTGAAAAAAGCCTCTCTGACCAAGCCTTACTTCCAGCATTCATGCTCGCTGCTGCTGGATACCATCCAGCCTTCGCGTTACGTTTTGGGATTGGGCTACGATGCGCCTGGCGGCAAATGGGGCGTGAACGGCATGATGACTTATTCGAAAGCGAAAAATCCGGACGAATTGCAGGGCGAATGCAGATCGGGCATTACCCGTAACACGTCGGCAACGAAAAAAGCCACCAAAGCATGGTATATTTTCGACATCAGCGGCTATGTCAATCTGAAAGACAAGCTGACCCTGCGCGGCGGCATCTACAATCTTGCCAACCGCCGTTACGCTCAGTGGGAAAGCGTGCGCCAATCCGCAATCGGCGCGGTTAACCGCCAACGCAGTGTCGGCGATTACACCCGCTATGCCGCACCGGGCAGAAACGTAACCGTTTCTCTGGAAATGAAATTCTGATTTCAGGTTAAAGGCAGCTGACTTCCTGAAACCGTATTTTCAGACAACATAAAACGAAACGCACCGGCACATTGTCCGTGCCGGTGCGGATTCGTTTCCAATACGGAAATCCTGTCTTTCCGTTTCTCTTATCCTACCGTTTTTCCCGAACCGACTCCCGTATGTTCAAACACAGCTTTTTATTCTTAGCAGCCGCCGCATACGTCGGCAGCGCGGCAGCAGAAAACAAACACCTGCATCATCATTTGGACGACCGGCGCATACAGGATTATCCTGCCTTGTACGAATCCGTACCCGCGCCTTTGCCGTCTGCAGATATCCCCTCCCCTCCGGCTGGAACAGTCGCACTGAACGACAGCGAATTGCAGCAGCGTCCGGATTTGATCAAACGCGCACTCAATGCCGCCCTGCTCTACAATCATGCCGGTAACGCCGCCGAACTGCTGCCGTTTTACCGCAATCTGCCCGAAGAGCAGCGCGATGCCGACACATTAGAATGGGCGGAAGCCGCCGCAGCCCGTTCGCAAAACCGTCCTCGCGAAGCCGTACGCCGTTACCGCAAACTTGCCGCCGCACATTCCGAACTCCTTCCCTTGCGTTTCCAACTGGCACTTGCCCTGTTTGAAAACAACGAATGGGAGGCGGCCGGACAGCAGTTTGAAAAACTCCGCAGCGAAAAAGACCTTCCCTCCGACATCGCCGCCCTGCTCGACCGCTATCTGGCAGCCATACGCAACCAAAGCCGCTGGCAGATTTACGGCGGCGTATCGTATCTGCACGACCCCAACATCAACAATGCGCCCGCAAACAGCAATTTGGGCGGCGGTTTTACTGCTCCTGCCGCCGAATCCGCACAAGGTATCGGTCTGAGCGCGGGTATCGGCAAACGGCACATCCTGCCGCACGGTTTCTTTGCCGAAGCCCGTGCAGACGGCAGCACGCGCTATTATTGGGACAATAAAAAATACAGCGAAGCTTCGCTGCGCCTAAGTGCGGGCGGCGGTTTCCAAGACGCACGACACACCGTCTCTCTAATGCCATTTGCCGAACAGTCCTGGTATGCGGGCGGCCGCAAAGACGGACAGAATATGAAACGTTTTTCGCACAACACCGGATTGTCCGCCGACTGGAGCTACCGCTTTTCGGCAAACTGGCAAAGCCGCCTTTCTGCCGAATATGCCCGCCAACGCTACCGCACGCGCACGCATCTGAACGGACACAGTCTTTCCGCCTCCGCCCTGCTGTATTATACGCCGAACGCCAAACAATACTGGTTTGCCGGCATCGACGGCAGCAAAACCGCAACCCGCAGCGACGATGATGCCTACAACCGCCGCGGCATTCGCGCAGGTTGGGGACAGGAATGGCCGCTCGGCTTGTCCACACGGCTGAACCTCGGCTACGGCCAACGCCGATATCAGGGCATCAACTTTTTCAACATCGTCCAACGCAACAAGGAATACAGCGCGCAAGTTTCCGTCTGGCACCGCGCCGTCCATTTTTACGGCATCACACCGCGCCTGACATGGTCGTATCACAAAAACAAAGGCAACCATCCGCTCTACCTTCATCAGAAACAGCGTGTGTTCGTCGAATTGGGCAAACAATTCTGAGGCCGGCCGTCTGCAGCCTGAATAGTGCGCTGCCTTTTATCGGAAAATCGGCAGGCTGCAGACGGCATACTCCTTCATCTGCACAACAGCCGCAGCGGATATGCTAAAATTCTTCGTTTTTGTTTCAGTTTTATTCAAGGAAAAATCATGGCAGGCCATAGCAAGTGGGCGAATATCCAGCACAAAAAAGCCCGCGTTGATGCCAAACGCGGCAAAATTTTCACCAAACTGATTAAAGAAATCACCGTTGCCGCCAAACTCGGCGGCGGCGACCCTTCGGCCAACCCCCGTCTGCGTCTGGCAATGGACAAAGCCTGGGATGCCAATATGCCCAAAGACAACGTCCAACGCGCCATCGACAAAGGCACGGGCAATCTGGAAGGCGTAGACTACGTGGAGCTGCGCTACGAAGGCTACGGCATCGGCGGCGCGGCTCTGATGGTGGACTGCATGACCGACAACAAAACCCGTACCGTCGCCGACGTGCGCCATGCCTTCAATAAAAACGGCGGCAATCTCGGCACGGACGGCTGCGTTGCCTTCAACTTCGTACACCAAGGCTATCTGGTGTACACCGATGCCGATGAAGACGCGCTGATGGAAGCGGCTTTGGAAGCCGGTGCGGAAGATGTGATTGTGGACGACGAAGGCATTATCGAAGTCATTACCGCCCCCAACGACTGGGCGGGCATCAAAGCCGCGCTGGAAGCGGCGGGCTTCTCCTCACAAGACGGCGACGTAACCATGCGCGCGCAAAACGAAACGGTTTTAAGCGGCGAAGATGCGGTGAAAATGCAGAAACTGATGGATGCTCTGGAAGATTTGGACGACGTTCAGAACGTTTACACTTCCGCCGTTTTGCAGTTTGACTGACTCGTGCCCGTCCGTTAAAAATGGCCGTCTGAATCTCACAATGATTCAGACGGCCATCAAAACACCTATCAACCTGTAATTGGGCACATAATGGCTTTCGCCCGCCGACTCAAACGTTTGCGATACCGTCTCAACATTTCTCCTCCGACAGCCAATTTGTTTTTCTCACTTAAACGAAACTCTGCCAAATTTGCCCGCGCATCCTAATTGCCATTTTCCACGGCTAACTCATACCAACTTAATGCTTCCCGTGTATTTCTCGCCACCCCTCGTCCGGAATCATACATCACAGCAACAGCATTTTGAGCTTCGGATAATCCCTGTTGTGCTGCTTTCCGATACCAATCAAACGCCAATTCCGCATTTTCTTCTACGTATAATCCGTAATCATACATCACGGCCAAATCAAATTGTGCCGGAGCAAATCCTGCTTGAGCAGACGTTACAAGCTCGGTAACACTCTTATCATCAAGCAAATCACTATTATTTGCCCCTTCATCCTGCACTCTATTGGCGACAAGCTTGTCTGTCGTCCTTCCTTCAGACAGTTCAATCAATCGTTCGCTTACCGACTCCGGCAAGCTTTCACCCATTGTTTCACCGGAAGATGCTGCCAACGGGACTGTTGGAGGCGAAATGGGCGGATTGGCGGATAATTCCGGCTGAGACTCATTGAATAGTTCAGTTGATACCGGAACATGACCGGATAAAAACCGTCTTTTGAAATCAAATAATTTACTCAGAAATCTTCGCAGAAACATCATGATTGCGCTCATTTATGCCCTAGAAATCCAAACTCTCCTGTTCGGGCATTTCGCCGAAGTCGGTTTCTTTATCCCATTTGGCCTGCATGATTTTTTTGCGGCGCATGGCCAGCAGACGCATGACATCGTGCTTCTGGCTGTCGCTCATATTGAGCCAGTGCAGACGCTCCTCGCGGCTTCGCAGACAACCCTTGCAATAGCCCTTGTTGTTCACTTGACACACGCCGATACAGGGGCTGGGAATGGCAAAAAAATCGTTCTGTTCCATAATCGGTTTGGTTTGCCAAGCCGTCTGCAGCGTCGGAACCGGGCAGCAGACGGCTTATATATTGCGGGTCTGCCGTTTACAGCATGCCGGTACCCGACAATTCCCTTGCTGTTTTGGCAGCGGCGTTGTCAGTCATGCCGCCGACAAAATCCAGAATTTTCATATAGGCCTGATAAAGGCTGTCGTCCCGCGTAACCGGGTCTTCGTTCAACAGTTCCAAAGCCAGCGATTGGCGCGTACTCACACTGCCTTCGACAATCAGGCCGTGGGCAGAAGAAACAAACAGAGAAAGAATCGAACCCAAACACGGAAATGCTGCGATTTCCGTCAGCAGTTTGCTTTGGTGGCGGAACACGCGCGTACGGGCCAATTCTTTGGCTTTCTCCAGAGTATTCTGTACTTGCGGACTGCACAAAGCCAGCAAATCCCTGCTCTGAAAACTGCCGTTTAACAAATCTTTCTGATGCATTATAAAGGTTTGCGCCACATCTTCCACCGCACGGCCTATGGCCATGCCGCGCAGCATGGCGCAGCGTTGGCGGCTGCTTTGCGCACTCCATGCGAAAGGACTCTCGCCGAAAGTCAGCTCGGCCAAAATACTTTCCACTTCCGCATCGCCGATCAGGCCGATTTCCACCGCATCTTCCAAATCCAGCAAGGCATAGCAAATATCGTCGGCCGCCTCCATCAGATACGACAGCGGATGCCGCGCCCAACGGTCGCCGCCTTGTGCAATCAAGCCCAATTCGTCGGCCACTCGGCGCATAAACGGCAGTTCTGTTTGATAAATATTGAATTTTTTACGCCCCAAAACATCACTGCTGGTCCAGGGATATTTGAGCAGCGTGCCGACCGTTGCCGCCGTCAGACGCATACCGCCTTTATTGCGGTACATTTCCAAGTTGGCCAGAATCCGCAGGCTGTGGGCGTTGCCTTCGTAAGTCTGCACGTCGTTGCGCTCGGCTTGGCTCAATGCCGTCTGCAGATAGGCGTGCTGCGGGTCGCGGAACCAGTCGCGCAAAGCATCTTCGCCCGTATGGCCGAAGGGAGGATTGCCCAAATCGTGCGCCAAACACGCGACTTGAACGACCGAACCGATGTCGGCCGCTGTATAGCCCGGCGGCAGAAAACCGCCCGCCTGCAACATCACGCCGACACGGTTGCCCAAGCTGCGCCCCACACTGGCGACTTCCACGCTGTGGGTCAGGCGGTTGTGCGTATGGTCGTGCTCGGCAAACGGATGTACCTGCGTTTTTCGTCCCAAACGGCGGAATGCGCCGGAAAACACCACGCGGTCGTAATCGATGTGGAAATCGGTACGCAGCGCGTCCGCCCCTTCCGCGCTCGACGGCGTGCGGGTCGGCACGATTTCGCCGTCTTTCGGACGGAAACGCCGACGGCTCAATAAATTCTGCCAAGTCATGTTCATATCTTTTTTCCTTTCCGGCACAAGCAGTCTGCAATTCGGAAACGGCGGAACAATCCGCACCATGCCGTCTGCAGCTTGGGCAGACAAACGACAGGCCGCCTGAAAACGTGTTCGGACGGCCTGTTTCGCGCTTACTTCCCGCGCATCAGATCGAAAAATTCGTTGTTGTCTTTCGAGACTTTGAGTTTGCCGATTAAAAATTCGGCCGCCTCCAAATCGTCCATAGGATGCAGGAATTTGCGCAGCAGCCACATACGCTGCAACTGGTCGTTCGGCACCAGTAGCTCTTCGCGGCGCGTGCCGGATTTGTTGATGTTCACGGCAGGGAACAAGCGTTTCTCGCCCATACGGCGGTCGAGATGCAGCTCCATATTGCCCGTGCCTTTGAATTCTTCGTAAATCACATCGTCCATACGGCTGCCGGTTTCCACCAAAGCGGTAGCGATGATTGTCAGCGAACCGCCTTCTTCCACATTCCGCGCCGCGCCGAAAAAGCGTTTCGGACGGTGCAGAGCGTTCGCATCGACACCGCCGGTCAGAATTTTGCCCGAAGCGGGCACAACGGTATTGTAGGCACGGGCCAGACGGGTAATGCTGTCCAATAAAATCACCACGTCTTTTTTATGCTCGACCATGCGTTTGGCTTTTTCGATTACCATCTCAGCCACCTGGACATGACGCGAGGCAGGTTCGTCAAACGTGGACGACACCACTTCGCCGCGCACGCTGCGCGACATTTCGGTTACTTCTTCCGGCCGCTCATCAATCAGCAGCACAATCAGTTCCGCATCGGGATAATTGGCGGTAATCGCGTGAGCGATGTTTTGCAGCATCACGGTTTTGCCCGATTTCGGTGGCGCGACAATCAGGGCGCGCTGGCCGAAGCCGATGGGCGAAATCAGATCGATGGCACGACCGGTAATGTTTTCTTCGGCCTTGATGTCGCGTTCCAGCTTGAATTGTCGGGTCGGGAACAGCGGCGTGAGATTCTCAAACAGGATTTTGTGCTTGCACACTTCCGGCTTGTCGCCGTTAATGCTGTCCAGGCGCACAAGCGCGAAATAGCGTTCGTTGTCTTTGGGAACGCGCACGCTGCCTTCGATGGTATCGCCCGTGTGCAGATTGAAACGGCGGATTTGGCTGGGCGAAACGTAAATATCGTCGGGACCTGCCAAATAAGAAGTATCTGCGCTGCGCAGGAAACCGAAACCGTCGGGCAGAATTTCCAGCGTGCCCGAGCAAGTAAAACTTTCACCCTGCTTCATCAGCTGGCGCACAATCGCAAACACCAAATCCTGTTTGCGCAAGCGGTTGGCGTTTTCGATTTCGAGTTGTTCGGCTTGTTCTAAAAGTTTCGAGATATGTTGGGTTTGAAGTTCGGAAACGTGCATAATGAAATTCGGAAATGGAAAACGGCAGGCGGAAAAGCCTTTGAAAACCGTCGGATTTGGAAAAATTCAGCTGATGGATACAGAAAAGTGGTGGGTCCGGTGGGTTTCGAACCCACGACCAAGGGATTATGAGTCCCCTGCTCTAACCCCTGAGCTACAGACCCGTCGGGAAAGATAAACAACGGATTCTACCCGAAACCTCACCCGACGGCAAGCCATATGCCGTCTGCACGCTTCTGTCAGCCAAAGCTCCTTCTCAACGCAAACTTGCCGGATTTAACCTTACCGTCTGTCCGACACCGCCCACTCGGCTCTGTAAAATGTTAAAATAAACCTGTTTTACGTCTGAGAGCACACATACACTAAGGAAAAATGCGAATGACCGCAAACAATACCGCAGTTGCCAAAACCGTTTTACCCGTTCCCAGCGGACACGGCAGCCTGGAACAATACATCAGCACGGTAAACAGCATTCCCATGCTCACGCCCGAAGAGGAACACAACCTCGCCGAGCGCAAAATGCACGGCGATATGGAAGCGGCCAAACAACTGATTTTGTCTCATCTACGCGTGGTGGTGTCGATTGCCCGGGGATACGACGGTTACGGACTCAATCAGGCCGACTTGATTCAGGAAGGCAACATCGGGCTGATGAAAGCGGTCAAACGTTACGAACCCGAGCGTGGCGCACGCCTGTTTTCCTTCGCCGTCCACTGGATTAAAGCGGAAATCCACGAATTTATCCTGCGCAACTGGCGACTGGTCCGGGTAGCCACCACCAAACCGCAGCGCAAACTGTTTTTCAATCTGCGCTCCATGCGCAAGTCTCTGTCGGCACTCAGCCCGAAAGAGGCTCAGGCCATTGCGGACGATTTGGGCGTAAAATTGTCCGAAGTCATAGAAATGGAACAACGCATGACCGGTCGCGACGTTGCGCTTCTTGCGGACAACAGCGACGATGAAGACGGCAGCTTCGCCCCCATCGACTGGCTGGCCGACAACGACAGCGAGCCGACCCGCCAAATCGCCAAAAAGGCTCATTACGCCCTTCAAACCGAAGGTCTGCAAAACGCCTTAGCACAATTGGACGAACGCAGCCGCCGTATCATCGAAACGCGCTGGCTGCAAGACGACAGCGGACTGACCCTGCACGAATTGGCAGCCGAATACGGAGTTTCAGCCGAACGTATCCGCCAAATTGAAGCCAAAGCACTGCAAAAACTGAAAGGTTTCTTAGGCGAAGCCCAAGCCCATCGGCACGATGAAGCGGAATAAACCCCGCTTTCCCCTCCGCCGGAGAAAAGATTTGATATGCCGTCGGCAGCTGTTTGCAGACGGCAATCGCCAAGACCGTCAATCAAACCGTCCGACTTCCCCACATAATCAACACCATGCCGCCCAAGCACAATACAATACCTCCGATGTCCGTCCATTGCGGCCTGATGCCGTCTGCAAGCCACAGCCAGACCAAAGCCGTACACACATAAACACCGCCGTAAGCTGCATAAATCCTGCCGCTGGCTGTCGGATGAAGCGTCAGCAGCCAGGCAAACAATGCCAAGCTGACTGCCGCCGGCACCAACAGCCAGGCCGAAGCGTTCTGTCTGAAATAAAGGTAGGGCAGCCAACAACCGACAATCTCAGCAACCGCAGTCAATACAAACAACAATAATGTTTTCAACATTTCCTTTTCTTTCATGCACAAAATTCCAAATCGGAAACCTTATCGTAAAAAACAGATACGGCTAAAACCGCATCTCTTTTCCCCTTCACGGCAGTTGATTCCCATCCCTCCGCACATTTTCCCATCGTATTCTTTATGTGTAAAAAAAGCCGTCTGAAAAGTATGTTCAGACGGCTTTCCCTTTCAAAACATTATCAAACTTCTTTTGCTTCCGCTGCTTTTTGACGCAGGCGCAGGCTCAATTCGCGCAACTGTTTGTCGTCCACCGCATTCGGCGCATTGGTCAGCAGACATTGGGCACGCTGCGTTTTCGGGAAGGCAATCACATCGCGGATAGATTCTGCACCGGTCATCAGGGTTACCAGACGATCCAAACCGAATGCCAAACCGCCGTGGGGAGGCGCACCGAATTTCAAATTATCCAACAGGAAGCCGAATTTTTCCTGCTGTTCTTCCGGCGTAATTTTCAAAGCGGCAAATACTTTCTCTTGAACCTCCGCACGGTGGATACGGATGGAACCTCCGCCGATTTCCCAGCCGTTCAATACCATATCGTACGCACGTGCCAAACAATTTTCAGGATTACTTTCCATCAAATCTTCATGACCCGGTTTCGGAGAGGTAAACGGATGGTGCATGGCGGCATAACGGTCGTTTTCCTCGTCGTATTCGAACATCGGAAAGTCCACTACCCACAACGGCCGCCATTCATCGACAAAATAGCCGTTTTCCAAACCGTGTTCGTGGCCGACTTTGATACGCAACGCACCCATCGCTTCGTTCACAATCTTGGCTTTGTCCGCGCCGAAGAAAATGATGTCGCCGTTTTGCGCGCCGGTTTGCTCGATAATCGATTTCAGCGCATTTTCCGACAGGTTTTTCACAATCGGACTTTGCAGGCCGCTGTCTTCACCGTTGGTGATTTTGCTCACATCGTTCACTTTGATGTAAGCCAAGCCTTTCGCACCGTAAATGCCGACGAATTTCGTATATTCGTCAATCACTTTACGGCTGAACGCCGCGCCGTTCGGAACACGCAAAGCCACCACGCGGCCGCCTTTCATATCCGCAGCGGCACGGAATACCTTTAACTCCTCGGTCTTCATCAATTCGGTCAACTCGGTAAATTTCAGGCTAACGCGCATATCGGGTTTGTCGGAACCGTAATAGAACATCGCTTCCGAATAAGGCATACGCGGGAAATCGCCCAAATCCACACCCAACGCGTCTTTGAACACTTTTTTCGCCATGCCTTCGGTAATATCCATGATTTCGTTTTCGTTCAAAAACGAAGTTTCCAAGTCGATTTGGGTAAATTCGGGCTGACGGTCGGCGCGCAAATCTTCATCACGGAAACATTTGGTAATCTGATAGTAACGGTCGAAACCGGCCACCATCAGCAGTTGTTTGAACAACTGGGGCGATTGCGGCAAGGCGAAAAATTCGCCCGGATGTACGCGGCTCGGCACAAGATAGTCGCGCGCGCCCTCGGGAGTGGAACGGGTCAGCATCGGGGTTTCGATGTCGATAAAGCCCTGTTCGTCCAGATAGCGGCGCACGCCCATGGCCACTTGGTAACGCAGGCGCAGATTGCGCTGCATTTGCGGACGGCGCAGGTCGATAACGCGGTTGGTCAGACGGACGTTTTCGCTGATGTTTTCGTCGTCGATTTGGAAAGGCGGCGTGGCGGCAGTATTCAGCACTTCGATTTCTTTGGCCAGAATTTCGATTTTGCCTGACACCATTTTGTCATTGGAAGTACCTTCCGGACGGTTGCGCACGCGGCCGGTAATGCTCAAAACGTATTCGTTGCGTGAAGAATCGGCCAAGGCGAATGCTTCGGGCGTATCGGGATCGATTACCACTTGAACGATACCCTCTCTGTCACGCAGGTCGATAAAAATCACACCGCCGTGATCCCGCCGACGGTGAACCCAGCCTTTAACGGTAACGGTTTGGTCTAAATATTGTTCGCTGATTAAGCCGCAATAGTTTGTACGCATAATTTTTCCTTGGAAAATCAATCATGTTTCAAATTCTGACCGCCTGAAAATCCTCTTTTCCGTTTTCAGGCGGCATCAAATCAGTTGTTGTCGGGCCGCTGTGTGCCCTCAGGACCTGCAGACGGCACGGCCGTATGCACCGCAGGCTTTACGGGCAATTCGTCCGGCACGACCATACCTAAAGAAATCACATACTTCAAAGCATCGTCCACACTCATATCCAATTCGACAATGTCGGACTGCCTTACCATAATATAATAACCGCCGGTCGGATTCGGCGTAGTCGGCACATAAACGGGAACATATGTTTCCCCGCCGTTCAGTTTGTCTTTGATTTTATCTGGCAGACTGCCGGAAACAAAGGCGACCGTTCTGATTCCATTATGCGGAAACGGCACCAAAACCGGGGTTTTGAACGAACGTCCGTTGTCGGCAAGCAGGGATTCAGATACTTTTTTGACGCTGGAATAAATCGATTTGACAACCGGAATATTGCTTAAAAGGGAATCCCAAAGTTGGAGGATTTTCTTGCCCAATACGTTTGCACCAAACAAGCCCGTTACAAACAGCACCAAAATGGCAATGATAAAACCCAAACCGGGAATGTTGAAACCCAGATAGTTAACCGGCTGCCACTTGGCAGGTATCAAATCGATCAGACTGTCGGTTGCTGAAATAATATAGCTGATTACCCATACGGTTACCGCCACCGGCAACCATACCAAAATACCGGTTATCAGATATTTTTTCAGGGCTTTGCCGACACCGCCGCCCTCATTTTTTTCTGCCATTCAGCTTCCCCTGCCGCAAAACCCAAAACGGCTATTATACGCTTTTTCCGCCGCTGCAAAACGGAAAATCGGCCATACCGGTTTCAAACCGGTCTTGATGCCGTCTGCATCGTTGGTTATCAGATGCCGTCCCAATCCCGAAACATCAGACCGAAACCGATGCCCGTTTGTTTGTGATTGTAGTCCACCAGACTTTCCCCGTAACCGTGAAACCCCCGAACATAGGCTTTCAGCTTGCCTTTCAAAGGAAAGGTATAGGCGGCTTCCGCCGCCCCTTTTCCGCTGGCTGGATTGTAACGCAACATACCCGTTAAAGTATGACGCTTGTTGAAACGGTAAAACATACGCAAATCACCGTAACCCATATATTTTACAATATCGGGATTGTCGTCTTTATCACCCTTCGCGTCGAACATACGAATCCAAATCCTCGGCATCACCGTCAGTCTGCCCCACTCCATACCGACCATCGCATAGGCACGGTTCCACGAACGCGATTCAGGACGGCTTTGGCCGTTTGATTCATGCACAAACCCCGCTCCCAACATCCGCAACTTGCCGCGTAAAGGAAGCTGTGCTTTTACCGGTTGTGTGAGCAGCATTTCCGGAGCGTAATCGCTGTTGCGGAACGGCGCGGATTTTTTTCCCTGGCTCCAAACCTGCCAATCCGATTTCTGAGTGTATCCGAACCATAAATCGGCACGGGTTCCGAACAAGTCTTCTATAACTTTGGTTTTGAAAGAGACCTGCATCTTGGCTTCCGTCCGTTTTTGCCCCCGGAAGCGTTCGGCATCGCTTTTTCCCCGCGTCGGCGAATGCGGTCCGGTATTCGGACTGCTGTTGTACCAAACAGGCATCAGATACATCGGTTGGTGTTCGCGAACCGCCAGCAAGCCGTCTGCACTGTTTTCGTCCAAATCAAACAGATTGCTTAAGGGCGTATAGGCATCTGCGGCTTCGATTAGTTTCTCAGACGGCTCGAAACTTTCCCCTGCCGGCTTATCCAAAGGCGAGAATACCAAAACAGCATCTTTGTTTTCCAAACTGCTGCTGATACTTTTTACCAAGTCCAAAGATTTGGATTCGGCTTCTCCGCTTTCAAACTCAATCGGTTTGGCAGGAGGGAGCTGGGCGGCATAAATTTTATCGAAACAGGCCAAACGCAATGCATCGTCTTTAAGCAGGGTACACTGCATGGCAACGGGATCTGCCGCATAAGCAGCCGGCAAACCCGACAGCAATAATAAAGCTTTAACGCCTTCGATCTTTATTCTGTCCCGCATTCTCACTCCGACCCCGCATTTGCCGCCTTCGGCACTATTAAAATTACACAGCAAAAACCCCCAAACAAAAGCTTTACAGCACGCTTGGGGGCATTGTCAGACGCTTCTCGCATCTGCCGGAAATCCGAATCAGGCCATTGCTTTTACTTTGGCAGACAAGCGGCTCTTATGACGGGCTGCTTTGTTCTTATGAAATACGCCTTTGTCGGCAATGCGGTCCAAAACTTTTACAGAATCGCGGTAAACTGCTTGAGCAGCGGCTTTATCACCGGCTGCAACGGCTTTCAATACTTTTTTTACTGCAGTACGGAATGCAGTACGCAGGCTGGCGTTATGGGCACGGCTTTTCACCGCTTGACGGGCGCGTTTACGTGCTTGTGCGCTGTTGGCCATATTGTTTATCTCCTGAAAGAAAATATGAATTTGTTAAACGCGCCATTTTAATGGCTAAAATCCTGCAAAGCAAGTTTTTTCACTCCGGCACTGTCTAAAAAGTTTCTGTTCCGGCAGTACCTGCAGACGGCATATGCTCAACCCAAACTCGCCACCAATACGGCTTTGATGGTATGCATACGGTTTTCCGCCTGATCGAACACAATGCTCGCTTCGCTCTCGAACACGTCTTCGGTAACTTCCACTCCGTCCAGGCCGAAAGTCTGGTAAATCCATTCGCCGACTTTGGTTTCGCGGTTGTGGAAAGCAGGCAGGCAGTGCATGAATTTGACGTTCGGATTGCCGGAAGCGGCCATCAGTTCGGGCGTAACGCGGTAAGGTTTCAGCAGTTCGATGCGCTGCCGCCACACTTCGTTCGGCTCGCCCATGCTCACCCAAACGTCGGTATGGATGAAATCCGCGCCTTTTACGGCTTCTTCGGGATTGTCGGTGAGCAGCACGCGCGCGCCGCTTTTTTCCGCCAGCTCGTGTGCTTTGGCAATGATGTTTTCAGACGGCCACAATTCTTTCGGCGCGCCGATACGCACGTCCATGCCCAGCAATGCGCCGACCAGCAGCAGCGAGTTGCCCATATTGTAGCGGGCATCGCCGACATAGGCATAGGCGGTTTCGTTCAGCGGTTTTCTGCAATGTTCGCGCATCGTCAGGACATCGGCCAGCATCTGAGTGGGGTGGAATTCGTCTGTCAGGCCGTTGAATACCGGCACGCCGGCATAAGCGGCCAATTCTTCCACAATTTCCTGCCCGAACCCCCGATATTCGATACCGTCATACATTCGTCCCAATACGCGTGCGGTGTCTTTGATGCTTTCTTTGTGGCCGATTTGGCTGCCGCTCGGTTCCAGATAAGTAACGCCTGCGCCTTGGTCGCGTGCGGCCACTTCAAACGCGCAGCGGGTGCGGGTGGAAGTTTTCTCAAAAATCAGTGCGATGTTTTTGCCGCGCAGACGCTGCTCTTCGCGGCCTGCTTTTTTGGCGGCTTTCAATTCGGCGGCCAAATCAAGCAGTTCCTTGATTTCGGACGGCGTAAAGTCCAGAAGTTTCAAAAAATGACGGTTTTTCAAGGCGGACATTGTGTTTTCCTTTCGCAACAGGCCGTCTGAAAACAGGTGCAGACGGCATCATTCGGCTTTATTTCAGCAAGCGGCGCAAAATGCCTTCGTAAATGGCGGAAAGCTGCGGCACTGCTGCCAGTTCGATATGTTCGTCAATCTGATGGATGCTGGCATTGACGGGACCGAGTTCGATTAATTCTTTGGCAACGGCTTTGATAAAACGGCCGTCAGACGTGCCGCCCGAGGTGGAAAGTTCCGCACGCACGCCGCAAACTTCGGCACAGGCTTCCTGCGCTACTTCAGTCAGACGGCCGGCTTCGGTCAGAAACGGCTGTCCGGAAAGACTCCATTGCAAATCGTACTCTACGCCGTGTTTGTCCAAAATTGCGCAGACGCGCTCTTTCAAACTTTCGGCACTCGATTCGGTGGAGAATCGGAAATTGAATTTGACGTTCAACTCGCCCGGAATCACATTGCCCGCGCCCGTACCGCCGTTGATATTGGAAATCTGGAAACCGGTCGGCGGAAAATAGGCGTTGCCTTTATCCCATTCGGTTGCCGCCAGCTCGGCCAAGGCAGGTGCGAACATATGGACGGGATTGACGGCCAGATGCGGATAGGCGATATGGCCCTGTCTGCCCTTAACGGTCAGATTGCCCGACAGCGAACCGCGCCGGCCGTTTTTGACCGTATCGCCCAAGGTTTCGACAGCGGTCGGTTCGCCGACTATGCAGTAGTCGATGGTTTCGCCGCGTTCTGCCAATACATCGACTACACGCACGGTGCCGTCATGTGCATCGCCTTCTTCGTCAGACGTAATCAGCAGCGCGATACTGCCCGGATGGTCGGGACGGTCGGCAATCAAACGCTCGCAGGCGGTTACGAAGGCGGCAATGCTGGTTTTCATATCCGCCGCGCCGCGCCCGTACAGTTTCCCTTCGCGCTCGGCCGGCTCGAAAGGCGGGGAAGTCCAATTCTCTTCCGGCCCGCTCGGCACAACGTCGGTGTGTCCGGCAAAACACACCAGCGGGGCGGCTTTGCCCTTTCTCGCCCAAAAGTTTTTCGTTTCGCCGAAATTCAGCGGTTCGATTTCAAAACCGGCGGCACGCAGTCGTTCTGCCAGAATGTTCTGGCAGTTTTTATCGTCCGGCGTAACCGAGGATTCGGCGATGAGCTGTTTGGCAAGTGCCAGCGTTGCGGTTTCTGTCATGTTGGTATCCTGTGTCAAGGCTGATGCCGTCTGCAGCACCAATGTGCAGACGGCACAGCCGCATTATTGTTCTGGATTCAGTTTGAAGATTGTCCTGCTTTGTGTTTGTCCCACCAGGCAAAGGCGTTGCCCAATACGGTACCGGAAACGGAGTGCCATACGCAGGCAACTGCCGCCGCAATGGCGGATTCCGCATTGCCCGGAAAAAATTTGGCACTCAAACCAGTTGCCAAACCGGCATTCTGCACACCAACCTCGATCGACAAAGTGCGTTTCTTAGGCACGCTCATACCTAAGAGCGCACCGGCATAGTATCCCAAAACATAACCGCCGACATTGTGCGCGGCAATCGCCGCCACCATGACCAGTGCAGATTCCATAAAACGGTGTCCGTGTACTGCGGCCACGCCGCCCACGATGCAGGCAAACGCAATCACGGCCACGCCCGGCATGATATTGCGGACATCTTCAAACCATGTTTTTTTGTGCAGCATAATGTTTGCCAGCGAACCGAGAACTACCGGCAGCAAAGTTACCAGAAGCATGAATTGGAACATACCCCAGCCGTCCATCGCAACGGTTTCGCCCATCAGGTACATCATCCACAAAGGTGCGACAACCGGCGCAAGCACGGTGGAAACCGTGGTCATGCCGACCGAAAACGCCACATCGCCCTTAGCCAGATAACTCATAATATTGGACGATACGCCGCCCGGACAGGATCCGACCAACACCAGCCCCAAAGTAATGCCGTCTGAAAGTCCGAACGCCCTGCCGATACCGAATGCCAACAGCGGCATAATCGTATATTGCGCCACTGCGCCGACCATAATGTCGAACGGCCGCTGCGCGAGAACGCGGTAATCTTCTTTACCCAGAGTCATACCCATGCCGAGCATAATCAGGCCGAGTACGACAATCTGCGTATCGCCTTTTACCCACGAAAACGTCACCGGCTCGATCATCGCCGCCACCGCCGCCAAAATAATCACCAAAGCCGTAAAACGGGTCAGCTGACGGCTCAAAACTGTTAAAAAACGCACTTCCAATTCCTAAGTTATCCAATCATTTGTTCATTCCCGAATTGTAATCAAGAAGCCGTCTGCACCCCGAAACGGCAATTGCAGACGGCCTACTGCCCAGCTGTCAGGAACCTTTGGCTACACGACGCCAATGGTGCAGCAGCGGTTCGGTGTAACCGCTAGGCTGTTCCGCGCCTTTGAAAATCAAGTCGCAGGCGGCCAGGAATGCCGACGAAGTATCGAAGCGGCCGACCATAGGCGTGTAAGCCGCATCGCCTTCATTCTGCTTGTCCACCACCGCAGCCATGCGTTCCAGCGTTTCGCGAACCTGAGCCTCGCCGACTACGCCGTGCTGCAGCCAGTTAGCAATGTGCTGGCTGGAAATCCTCAGTGTCGCACGGTCTTCCATCAGGCCGACGTTGTGGATATCCGGCACTTTGGAACAACCCACGCCCTGTTCTACCCAACGCACGACATAGCCCAGAATGCCCTGACAGTTGTTGTCTAATTCCTGCTGTTTCTCGGCATCGCTCCAATCGGTATTTTCCGCCAAAGGAACGGTCAGCAAATCAGCACGGTAATCCTTGCATTCGGAAGCCAGCAAGTCGCGCTGCACGGCAAACACATCAACCTGATGGTAATGCAGCGCGTGCAGAGTGGCGGCGGTCGGAGACGGCACCCAGGCGGTGGTCGCACCGGTTTTCGGATGGCTGATTTTCTGTTTCAGCATTTCCGCCATCAGATCCGGCATCGCCCACATGCCCTTGCCGATTTGCGCCTTGCCCGGCAGGCCGCATTGCAGGCCGGTTTGGACGTTGCTCAGCTCGTAAGCGTTAATCCATATGCTCGACTTCATATCGCCCTTACGAATCATCGCGCCCGCCTGCATGGAAGTATGCATTTCGTCACCGGTACGGTCGAGGAAACCGGTGTTGATGAATACAATGCGTTCCGGCGCGGCAGCAATACAGGCTTTCAAATTGGCAGAGGTGCGGCGTTCTTCATCCATCACGCCCATTTTCAGCGTATTGCGCGGCAGTTTGGCCAAATCTTCAAAAGCGGCAAACAATTCGTTGGCAAACGCTACTTCTTCCGCACCGTGCATTTTCGGCTTCACGATATATACGGAACCGGAGCGGCTGTTGGTATTTTCTTTACGGCTCAAATCGAAATAGGCAATCAGTGCGGTCATCACACCGTCCAAAATACCTTCCGGAATTTCATTGCCGTCTGCATCCAAGACAGCCGGTGTCGTCATCAGATGACCGACGTTGCGGATAAACAGCAGCGAGCGGCCGGGCAGTTTGAAGGTGCTGCCGTCCGGTGCGGTGTACTCGCGGTCGGGATTGAGTTTGCGGGTAAAGGTTTTGCCGTTTTTCTCGACTTCTTCGGTCAGCATACCGGTCATCAGACCCAGCCAGTTGCGGTAAACCAAGGTTTTGTCTTCGCCGTCGACGGCAGCCACGGAATCTTCACAGTCCATAATCGTAGACAGTGCGGCTTCCAGCACAATGTCTTTCACACCGGCAGGATCTTGCGAGCCGATAGGACTGTTTTTATCAATCAGAATGTCGATATGCAGACCGTTGTGCAAAAACAGGAGGGAAGACGGCTCGGCTGCGCTGCCGTTGTAACCTTTAAACAGTTCGGGCTGTTTCAAACCGCTGCTTCTGCCGTCTTTCAAGCGGGTCTGCAGACGGCCTTCTTCCACATAATAAGCTAATACGTCTTTATGACTGCCTTCGACCAAAGGCAGGCTGTTGTCCAATACATCGCGTGCAAACGCAATCACCGCATCGCCGCGTTTCGGATTGTATGTTTTGCCCGGAGCCAAATCGCCGCTTTGGTCAATGGCATCGGTGCCGTACAAAGCATCGTAGAGGCTGCCCCAGCGCGCATTGGCCGCATTCAGGGCGTAACGGGCATTGTTAATCGGCACAACCAGCTGAGGGCCGGCCTGTTCGGCTACTTCGCGGTCAACATTGGAGGTGGTAATTTGGAAATCGGCAGGTTCGTCCGTCAGATAGCCGATTTCGCGCAGGAAAGCAGTGTATTCCGCCTCGTCAGGTTTGCCGGGACGCTCTTTATGCCAGGCATCGATCTTGGCTTGAATATCGTCGCGCTTATCCAGCAAAGCCTTGTTTTTCGGCGCGTATTCGGCAACCAACCCGGTCAATCCCTGCCAAAATGCTTCGGCTTCGACGTTCGGGTGTTTGGCCAATACTTCGTCGCTGACAAAGCGATAAAGATGTTGGTCGACTTGCAGACCGCCCGCGCGGATATATTGATAGGCCATATGTATTCTCTCCTGTATATTTTGTTCTCATATGAATGTTTGTACATCCAACCGAAACCTTAACATTTTTTTGCACAAAAAAACAAGAAGGCCGGCCGAAAATTATTGAACGGCATCCAATCCGACACAGTTCTTTTATCGGCACCGTATTTGTCTGCACGCCAGCCGTCTGCACGATGTGGTCTGAATTCGGCTAAAATAGCTGTTTTTTGCTCCGCACATTCCGTCTTATGCGTCTCACCCACATCAAACTTGCCGGTTTCAAATCGTTTACCGACCCGACTACCATTCATATTCCCGGACGGCTCGTTGCCGTTATCGGGCCGAACGGCTGCGGCAAATCAAACGTAATTGATGCCGTGCGCTGGGTGTTGGGCGAAGCGTCTGCCAAACAGCTGCGCGGCGAAAGTATGCAGGACGTGATTTTCAACGGCGCGGCCACCCGTCGCCCCGCACCCCGCGCTTCTGTGGAGCTGGTATTCGACAACAGCGACCACAGCCTGCAGGGTGCGTGGGGACAATACGCCGAAGTCAGCATCAAACGGCAGCTCACGCGGCAGGGCGAATCGACTTACTTTATCAACAACCAAGTCGTCCGCCGCCGCGACATCACCGATTTGTTTTTGGGAACGGGCGTGGGCGCGCGCGGTTACGCCGTTATCGAACAGGGCATGATTTCGCGCATCATCGAGGCGCGGCCGGAAGAATTGCGCGCCTATATCGAAGAAGCGGCGGGCGTATCGAAATACAAGGAACGCCGCAAGGAAACGGAAGGCCGTCTGAAAGATACGCGCGAACATCTGCAACGATTATCGGATTTGCAAAACGAGCTGGCCCGCCAAGTGGACAAACTGGAAAAGCAAGCCGAAACCGCCGCGCATTACCAAACGCTGAGCAGGCAGTTGTCGCAACAGCAAGACTTGCTCGATTATCTGCAATGGCAGCAGTCTTTGGCCGCTGCCGACAAAGCGACCGCACAGCATCAGGCTTTCCAAGCCAAACAGGACGAAACCGCCGCACATATCCAAACTTTGCAGGAAGCCGTCCGCAACCTGCAGACGGCAGAACAAACTCAGCAGCAGGAAGCGCACGACATCAGCAACCGGCGCGGCGTATTGCGCGAACAGATTGCCCGTCTGGAAGAACAAATCCGCCACCGGCAAAACCTGCACCAGCGCATCGAACGCGACAAAGCCGCCGCACAGGTTCAGCTTTCGCGCATCCAACAGGAACAGCAGCAAATCGAAAGCCGAATCGAAGACAACGACATCCAAATCGAAGAAAAACAAATCGAGTTGGCCGAACTGGCCATGCAGCTGGCCGAACACGAAGAGCAGCTTCCCGCCTTGGAAGAAGCGCAAAACGCTCTTAACACTGCCCACCAGAGCCAACAGGACGAATACAACCGCATCAAACGCGAACTGGCCGTCAAACAGCAGCAGCTCGCCCACACGCGGCAAACCCTGCAACAGCATCAGGCGCGGCAAAGCCGTCTGCAAGAAGAAAGCCTCGCACTCAACCTGCCGGACGAAAAGGAAACCGCCGCCGCCCGCGCACAGGCCGAACTGTTGGGCAGCCAGGCCGAACATTACGAAGAACAGCTATTGCAGGCAGAAGAACAGCTCGAACAGCTCCGCACCGATTTTCAGACGGCATCGCAACAGCACCAGCATCTCCATCGGCAGCACATCACGCTGACCGCACAGCAGGAAGCTCTGTCGCAACTGCTTTCGCAAGACGAAAACGCACAAACCGGCTTCTGGCAGCAAACCGGTTGCGAACACGCACCCCAACTCTGGCAGCACATCAGTGCGCCTACCGAATGGCAGCACGCTTTGAGCGTTTTGCTGGCCGAACGCCTGCACGCCCGCGCCGTGCCGTCCGGATTCGCGCCGCCGTCGCCGCTGCCCGCCGGACAAGCCGCCTGGCTGCCGGAAGATTTATCGGGCGGCACCAGAAAAAGCCTGCCTGCCCAAGCCCTGCTCAACCAAATTCAAGCCGAGCCGCCTTTTCAGACGGCCCTGCACCACTGGTTGGACGGCGTATTGTGCGCCCCCGATTTGGATTACGCCCTCGCCCGTCAAAACGATTTGCAGGGCAGACAAATCTGGCTCACGCCCGAAGGCCACCAAATCGACCGCATCGGCGTACTCCTCTACGGGGAAAATACGCAAGAAAACCTGATGGCGCGGAAAGCCCGTTTGGACGGACTGGACGCAGAGCTTTCCGCTCTCGCGCCCGAACTGCACGCCGCCGAAATCCGGACGGCACAGGCGCAAACCGCGCTGACCGCCGCAGAAGAACAATGCAAATCCCTGCAACAGCAGCAAAAGCAGCATTACTCGGCATACCAAGCCGCACAACAGCATGCCGCCGAACTGCTCGCCCGCACTAATCAAGGCCAAATCCGCCGCGAACACATCGAACGCGAACTGGCACGATTAACCGAAGAACAAACCGTTTTGGAACACAGCGCGGACGGCCTTGAAGACGATGCCGCCGCCCTGACCGAAGCCGCCGCCGCACTGGAACGGCAGCAGCAGGCGGTGGGGCAAGACCGCCAAATGCAGCAAGGCCGTCTGAAACAGGCGCAACTCGTCCTGCTCGAAGCCAACCGCCGCTATGGTTTGGCCGAAGTCGCCGTACACAAACTGCAACAGCAGAAACAGCATTTTCAAGAACAACTCGCCCAACTCGAACAGCAGACCTTCGACTGGCAGGAACGCCAAACCGAACTGGCTCTGGCCTACGAAAGCGAAACGCAGAGTAACGAACAGCACGCCCGTTTGGAAGAATTGGGCGAAGCCGTGCAGACTTTGGACGAAGCATATACCGCCGTACAGCAGCAGTTGTCTGCCACACAGGAACAGGGCCACGAGCAATATGCCCGCCAACAGAAGCTGTCCGCCGAACTGCCGCAGCTTCAGGCGGCGGTGCAGACGGCATTGCTGCAACAGCAGGAAGCCCTGTTGAACGCCAAACGCTTCCACCAAAACCTTACCGAACGTCGGGCCGACTTCGATGCACTCGAACCGCTGGCGGCCGAATCGGGCGGTTTGCAGGAACTGAACGGCGGCATCGGCAGCCTGTCACGGCAAATCGAAGCCTTGGGTGCGGTCAATCTGGCCGCTTTGCAGGAATTGGAAGAAGCCCGCGAACGGGACGACTACTACCGCAGCCAGAGCGAAGACGTGCAGGCGGCGATTGCGCTGTTGGAAGAGGCCATCGAGCAAATCGACGACAAAACCAAATCGCGTTTCAAAGAAACCTTCGATGCGGTGAATGCCAAAGTGCAGAATTTTTTCCCGACGCTCTTCGGCGGCGGCGAAGCTGCGCTGCATATGACAGGCGACGATTTGCTCACGGCGGGCGTTTCCATTATGGCTCGGCCGCCGGGCAAGAAAAACAGCACCATCCATCTGCTCTCGGGCGGCGAAAAGGCTTTGACGGCGATGAGTCTGGTATTTGCCCTGTTCAGTCTCAACCCCGCACCGTTCTGCCTGTTGGATGAAGTGGACGCGCCGCTCGATGATGCAAACACGGGGCGTTTCTGCAATTTAGTGAAAGAAATGTCAGCACAGACGCAGTTTCTCTATATTTCGCACAACCGCCTGACCATGGAAATGGCCGAGCAGCTCATCGGCGTAACCATGCAGGAAAAAGGCGTTTCGCGGATTGTGGCGGTGGACATCAAAGAAGCCCTGAAAATGGCCGAACCCGCCTGAGGCCGTCTGCAAGCACGGTTCGGCACAGCCAAAAAACAACACAGGTTTCCGTGCAATGGCAGCACGGTTTCTGCACAAAAAACGAGGCGGGCTTATTCTGCAAAACCAAACAGTCTCCACAGCCTCCCGAAGCGGCACGAAAAACGCAACGCCCTGCTCGCCGCGCAGCGCAAACACCGTTTCCGCCGCACCCACACAGTTTTCCGCCCGACAAGGACGGCGCACAAAAAGGATTGGAATATGCTGCATCTTTATCAGTCGAACCGTCTCGAATCGCTGGCCGGCATGCTGAATGCCGTCCACCGTCTGCGCCCGCCCGCCGAACCACTGGCCTCGGAACACATTATGGTGCAAAGCCAGGGCATGCGCCGTTATCTGAACCGTTTTTTGGCCGAACAAAACGGCATCGCCGCCAATCTGCAATACAGCCTGCCCGCCGGTTTTACCTGGCAGCTGATGCGCAAAGCCCTGCCCGACACGCCTGCACTCAATCCTTTTTCCCCCGAAGTGATGCGCTGGCGGCTGTTTTCCCTGTTTTCAGACGGCATTTCCGGCGCACCGCAGGCGGCGGCCGAACTGTCGGGCTATCTGCGCCAAGGCGAGAAGGCAGCCTATGATTTGGCCGGACAGATGGCCGATATTTTCGATCATTATCTGGTTTACCGCCCCGCATGGATTGAAAGCTGGCAGGCGGGCAAACTCAACGGTTTGGGCGAGGACGAGGTCTGGCAGGCCGAATTGTGGCGGCTGCTTTCGGATAGAGAAGGCAGGCACCGCGTAGCCTTGTGGCAGGAACTGCTGCACCGCCTGAACGCCGATATGCTGCCCGAACGCCTGTCCGTTTTCGGTATCGCCACGCTCGCACCCATGTATCTGGAACTGCTCAAAGCCGTATCGCAATATTGCGAGGTACATATTTTCGCGCTCAACCCCAGCAGCGGCTATTGGGGCAACGTCATCGAACCCGCCCGCCTGCTGGCCTGCGCCGATCAAGAAAACACAACCGAAGCCGCAGGCCATCCTCTGCTGGCTTCGTTGGGCAAACAAGGCCGCGATTTCTTCGATGCCTTGTCCGAAGTCGGCGCACAGCAGGAAATTTCCGCCTATGAAAACGACGATGGTAACGATGGAGCTGCAGACGGCCTCTCCCTGCTGCACCGTCTGCAACACGATATTCAAACCCTGTCTCTCCCCCAAGCCGCCAGCCTTTTGGACGGCAGCATCCGTCTGCTGGCCGCACACAGTCCGCTGCGGGAGTTGCAGATTCTGAAAGAGCACATTCTGCACGAGCTGCACGAACACCCCGACTGGCAGCCGCACGACATCGCCGTACTGACCCCGAACATCGAAGCCTATCTTCCCTTTGTCGAAGCCGTATTCGGCCAGGCCGCCCCCGGCTCGCCCGCATTGCCCTACTCGCTGTCCGACACCAAACTGAGCCGCCGTCAGGCTCTGCTGCACGCCATGGAACAGGCAGTCGCCCTGATGAACAGCAGATTTGAAGCAGACAAAGTACTCTCTCTGCTGGAAAACGAAACCGTACTGCGCCGTTTCGGCTTGTCCCCAGACGACCTGCCCCTCATCCGCGACACGGTCGGCCAACTGAACATCCGCTGGGGTGCAGACGGCATCATGCGCGGCAGCGGCGACACACAGTTCACATGGCAGCAGGGCTTGGAGCGCATCGTACTGGGCTGGCTGCTGCCCGAACAGCCGCAAAATCTGTGGCAGGGCATCAGCCCGTTTCCCTGCAATCCGAACCACACCGCAGTCCTGGCACGTTTTACTGCCTTTGTCCGCACCCTGTCGGCCGCACAACGCGAATGGCAGCAGCCCGCTTGCGCCTCAGAATGGACCGAGCGCGTCCGCCGTCTGCGGCAGAATCTCTGCACGCCGTCTGAAAACGACCACACTGCCCAACAGCATTTGGAACAAAACCTCGCCCGATGGCAGGAAGAAACCGCGCTGGCCGGTTTCGACCGCCCCTTATCCCGCGAAACCGCCGAACGCCATCTGGCACGGCTCCTGTCCGCCCCGTCCGAAAGCGGCTTCCTGCGCCAGGGCATCACCTTCTGCGGCATGGTACCGATGCGCAGCCTGCCGTTCAAAATGCTCTGTCTGATCGGTTTGAACGACAGCGACTTTCCGCGCAACACCAAAGCCGCCGCCTTCGACCTGATTGCCAAACATCCGAAACGCGGCGACCGCTCGCGGCGCGACGACGACCGCTATCTGTTTCTCGAAGCCCTGATGAGCGCGCGCGAAAAACTGTATCTCTCCTATATCGGCCGCCATATCCGCACCAACGAAGAACTGTCGCCCTCCGCACTGATTAACGAACTCAACGACGTGCTGGCCGACATGACCGGCCGCACGCCCGCCGACATCCGCGCAGAATGGACCGAATACCACCCCTTGCAGGACTTTTCCCGCCGCTATTTCGACCACAGCCGCCCGCTCGGCCTGCGCAGCGATTACGCCGCCGCACTGAACCTTCCTCAGCGTCCGCCCGCCCCTTTCTACCCGGATACCGCAAACAGCAGGCTGTCTGAAAACCTCCCTGCCGCCGATGTTTCCCAACACGACTTCACCGGCTTCTGGCGCAATCCCGTCCGCCGGTGGCTGGAACACACGCTTGACTGGAAAGCCCCCCGGCACGCTGAACAAAATATGGCGGAAGAACCGTTCGAGCCGGACAGTCAAACTCTTTCCGCGCAATACATTCTCGCCCGCCGCAACAAGGAAGACTTTTCCGAAACTTCAAGCCGTCTGCAGGCACAATCTCAACTGCCCGCAGGCGAAATCGGCAAAATCTGGCAGGAAAAACACGCCTCCGCAGCCAAATCGCTGGACAGCAAGCTTTTGGCCTCACCCTCCCGTCCCGCCTTTGCCTACCGTCTCGAACTCGAAAACGGCAGCATTTCCGGCAGCTTGGAAAACCTGTTTGCAGACGGCATCATCCGCTTCGCCTCAGACGCACCGAACGCCCCCGACCGCATCGCCTTCTATCTCGAACATCTGCTGCTCAACGCCGTTTCGCCGCCTGCCTGCGCCCGTCAAAGCCATTGGCTCGCAGCCGCACACAGCGAAACCCTGCCCGCGCTGCTGCCCGAAACCGCCCGTACCCTGCTCGACACATGGCTGCATTATTACCGGCTCGGACAGAACCAACCGCTGCCCTTCTTCCCGAAAACCTCCTTGGCAGCCGCCGAAGCCATGTGTAATGCCTCACGCGGCAAAACGCCCGAAGAAGCCGCTGCCGAAGCCGCACGCACCGCCTACTTCGGCGGAAGATTCAGCACCGGACAGAAAGACTACGCCGAAATCAGCCTCGTTTTCAGCGGCCAAACCGTTGCTCCGATCGACCAGCCCCTGTTCGCCGAACTGTACGACAAACTGCTCGTTCCCACTCTGCTCGCCTTCATACAATAGCCGAGTAAACCCCCGCGCGGCACACGCATCAAAACGCCCCGACATCAGCAGGCACACCTGCCGCCAACGGGCATTTTGATGCGTTTTTCAGACGGCCTGATGCAGACAAAATTTGACCGTCGTCATCAAACGCGCAATTTTTGCCCAAAAACTTTATCCGTCCGAAATTGATTTGTTACAATATAACATTTCTCAAACAATTTTAATCTCAACAAACAAAAATTAAGGAATGTTGATGAGCATCCGACCCAAAATCTTATCTTCCTCGGTAATTTATGCCGTTACAGCACTTTCCGCACCGCTCTGTGCAGCAGCAAACCAACCCAACACCGTCGGATTGCCCGAGATCGTCGTCAAAGAAAAAGCTAAACCCGTCAGCGGCAGCCTCATATTCGGCGGCAGCCAAGACACCTTCCGCACCGGCGCGGATCCGCTCAGCCAAGATTTGAATACGGTCAGAAGCGTATCCTTGGGAGAAACAGTCGAAAAATCGGCCGGCGTACAGAACAACAGCTTCGGCCCGGGCAACGGCCTGCCGCAAATCCGCAGCCTGACCGGTCCGCGCGTACAGGTTGCCGAAAACGGCTTGGGCGTTGCCGATCTGGCATCGGTCAGCGGCAATATGCCATCTGAAATCGAGCCGTTTCTGGCCGACGAAATCCATATTTACAAGTCCTCAGCAGCCGTTTTGTTCGGCGGTAACGCTATCGGCGGCGCGGTCGACGTACACACCGGCCGCATTCCCCAAACCCTGCCGGAACCAAACATCGGCGGCAAAGCCGAAATCAGCGGCGGCTACAACACACCGAACAAGCAGTCAATCAGCCTGAGCGGACGCGTCGGCAACCGCATTGCCTGGCATCTGAGCGGGCTTAACAGCCGCATCTCCGGCTACCGCATTCCGGCAAACAGCAAAACGGACGCCTGTTACAACCGGGAAGAATTGCGCGACGGCAGAAACACAGCCTTGGTTCATGCCTGCCAGATCGAAGTTAAAAAAGAAGAATTTTTCGACAAAAGAGGCTGGAAATGGGTGAACCCGAATTATCTGAGAGACGGCGAACGGTTTCTCAAAGAATGGGAAGTCGGCTTGGGCGACGTGTACAGCAACAGCACGAGAAAACCGAGCTGGATGGTGGCCAATCCCGAATACGCCGAAGGTGTCGAAGGACGCGGTTCGCGGGTTACGGGCATTGACGACATCAGCCCGACCCGCTACGGCCGAATGACCAACAGCCGTTTCAAACGGCAAAACGTTTCCGCCGGCGCAAGCTATATCGCCGAAAACGGCAGCTATGTCGGCATCGGCATCAGCCGTTACCGGACTCATTACGGCGTACCCGGTTACGCTTCTCTGTCCACCTGGACCGGCACGTCCAACAGAATCGAACCGGTCAATATCCGCAGCAGACAGACCCGCCTTTCCCTGGAAGGCATGTACAAAGCCGAAGATTCACGGATAGACAACATCAAAACCCAGCTGTCCTACGCCAAAGCCGGCAATGAAGAATATTTGGGCAGCACTTTTGCCAACAGCCTGAACAGCCGTCAGCTTCAAGGCCGTCTGGAAACCAATTTCCGCTGGAACAGCCTGGCCAAATCCTCTGTCGGCCTGGATTGGTCCGACCGCCGCATTGACGGCAAAGGCGAAGACCGCTACCTGCCCGACAATCATACGCACAAATACGCCGTATTTGCCTTGCAGAATTTCTCTTGGCAGCCTTGGGAAGCGAATTTCGGCCTGCGGCACGAAAAAGTCAGAAACAGCGTCGATTTCAAAGGCTATATTGCCGGACAGGGTCAGGACGAAATTGAAAAACGTTTCAGCAAGCGTCATACCGATTTCAATTTGAACAGCGGTTTTGCCGAATTGAAATGGATGCCTGCTGAACCGCTCCGCCTGTCTGCACGTTACAGCCGCTCCCAACGCGCTCCGGAAGTCAACGAACTCTATGCCAGCAACCGCCATTTCGCGATTCTGATCGACGAACACGGCAGCCCCGAGCTTCGTCCCGAAACAGCCGGTACACTGGAACTGGGCGGCGAATTCAAATGGCGGAATATGCTTTTGAAAGCCAACTATTACCGAACTTCGTTCAAAGACTATCTGTATTTGGGCGCAACCGGCATCACCAATTCAGGTCTGCAACGCAAAGAATGGAGACAGGGCGACACCCGCGTCCACGGTTTTGAAGTCGAACTCAACCAAAGCATCGATTTGTCACCATACGGCACTTTGGACATCCGAACCTTCGCCGATTGGGTGAAGAACAGCCCGACGGACAAACCGCGCGAGGCCGATCCGAAAAATGCCGCCGAATGGCAGCAGTATATCCGCTGGTATTACGACGGCGACTATATGCCGAATATGCCGACTTCGCGCTACGGCTTAGGTTTGAGTTGGAGCAAAGGCCCATGGAAAGCCGGTAGCAGCATTACCCGCTACACCAAGCAAAAATATCTGTCCGGCAGCCCTGCCCGCCGGGAAATCCAGCTTAACGGCTATACCTTGTGGGACGCTTATTTGAGCTATACCCACCAATTCAAACAAAACCGGACTTTGGAATGGTTCCTGGACGGGCGCAATCTGAACAATGTCGACGCCCGCCCGAACAATTCGACCTTGAAATACCTGACTCCGCTTCCGGCAAGATCGATCCGCACAAGTATCCGGATGAGCTTCTAAACCCTCGGGCCGTCTGAAAACACAGCCTCCCGAATGCCGCATACATTCGGGAGGCTGTTTCATTCCTGCAAAACGCTTGATACGCGGCACAAGCCGTCTGAAAAACGGTCAAACCCATATTTTCCCGACAATCAACACCCAACGTTCAGCATCTGCCGACCACAAACTTCGCCAAACCTCCGTGTGCGGGCAGGCCGCCGCCATCAAGCGCAAAACGATCGGCCACACGGATATTGGGAACGGCGGCGCAACTGCCGTCCGCCGCTTCCAGCACCGGCCATAAAGGGCGCAACAGCGGCGGCACGCGGTATTCCTGCAACAGTTTCATCACTTTTTTCCGCCCTGTTTTCATCGACAAAGCATCGTCCGAACGCACCTGCCGCAAACGCAGAGACGGCAGGATGTCAGACGGCAGCCCGCGCGCAGCCGTCTGAAAAACCAAACCCTCCGTTCCGCCCGTGCAGACGGCATCAAAAAGCCGTCGCCGACCGCCCGGCAAAGCAAACAGACGATTTTGGTAAGCCAGGGCCTCTCCGGCCGGCAAACGCCATTGCGCGGCGGAAGCGTGTTGCAAAACAGCAGCAAAATTTTCCAAAGAACGGCGCGGCGGCACGCCCACCCCCTGCATCTTCGCCCAATGTGCCAAAAAAACGCGGCGGCGCGGCACACTCAAAGCCCGCCAGGCAGCCACGTCCAATACGCCTTCATGCTGCAAATCCGCCCAATCCGCCGCCAGAGCTTCCTGCAAAACCGCCAATTCGTCCTGCAAAACCGCCACCGTACTGCCGATATGGCCGTCCAATTGCGGCACACGGCTTTTCCACCCAGGCAAACCGTGGTGTCTCAGCCAGCCACGCAAAAACTTCGGTTCAGCATTCATAGGGTCTTCGACAAAAGGCAAGGCGTGCTCCGCCGCACACTCAGCCAATTCCCGTTGCGGACAGCCCAGCAGCGGCCGCCAGAGCAGCAAACCGTCTGCAAGCGGACGTGCAGACGGCATCGCAGCCAAAGCACGCAGACCGCCGCCGCGCAAAGCCGCCAGGAAAAATGTTTCCGTCTGGTCGTCCGCATGATGCGCCGTTGCCAGCACGTCGGCCCGACTGCGGCAGAATGCCGCATAACGCGCTTCTCTTGCCGCCGCTTCCACACCGCAACCAGAAGGTTCGACCGACACATATTCCACCCGCAAAGGAATGCCCCAAGCGGCACACAAACGGCGGCAGAATTCTGCCCAAGCGTCCGCAGCCGTCTGCAGGCCGTGATGAACATGCACTGCCGACAGGGCAAAATTCTGCTCGGCACACAATGTCTTCAATAAAAACAACAGCACCACCGAGTCCGAACCTCCGCTTAAACCGACTTCCACGGAGCGTGCAGAGGGAATATCGGATATTCGGGAACGCAAAGCGGACAAAATCTTTTCCGTCGCAGCCATACTCCAACCGTTCGCCAATGCAGGCGGCAAAGCAAGCCGTCTGCACATTATTTAAAAATCAAACGGGCGGCAAACCTCCGTCTGCCGCCCGACTGTCTGCCGATACCGTAAAGGAATCAAAATACGACATAGTCGGCAGGATTGACCGGCTTACCGTCTTTGCGCACTTCAAAATGCAACTTGGTACGGTCGGCATCGCTGCTGCCCATACGTGCAATGATTTGGCCGCGTTTGACGCTTTGACCCTCTTTGACTACCAGACTTTGATTATGGCCGTAAGCCGTCAGGAAATTGGCGTTATGCTGCACTATGACCAAATTGCCGTAACCGCGCAAACCCGAACCCGCATACACGACTTTACCGTCTGCTGCCGCCGAAACGGGCTGGCCTGCGTTGCCGGCGATGTCCACACCTTTACTGCTGCCGCCGAAACGGGTAATCAGACTGCCGTCTGCAGGACGCTGCCAGGTAATGCCTGCCACGGTACGCACCGCACCGGGTCGAACCGGCGTACCGGCCGTCTGAACGGGCGCGGTAACGACAGGTTTGGTAACCGGAACGACAGACCCGGAAGTTTTCGGAACAGCATAACCGGCCGGTTTCACACGCAACACTTGGCCTACGCCAATATTGTTGCCGTTCAGATTGTTCCACTCCCGCAGATTATCTTGGGAAATGTTATAGCGTTTGGAAATATTGTAAACCGTATCGCCGCGTACAACGGTATGTGTGGCGGCATGGATATCCACCGGCGCGTAAGACGGCACATAAGTACCGGAAGTGCCTGCAGACGGCGGTGTATAGGCCGGTGCGGGAGGCGTGTAAGGCACGGCCGGAACATACGGGGCAGGGGCAGCCTCGGCATTGGGATTATACGGTGTCGCGCCGTAAGGATTGGCCGTCGGCACGGCAGAGCCGTATGAACCGCTTTCCGTACCAGCCACAACGGGAGCCGCCGGCTGGGAAAACCAAGAACACGCGCTCAAAAAAGCGGCCAGCGCGGCCGGCGCAACATAACGTGCTGTCTGTTTCAACATTGTTCCATCCTTAAAATCTGCCAAAAAGCAGTATTATTGTCAAATCGGGGCTAATCATAATAGAAGCAACCGCCCATCTCAACCCTAATCAGGCGGTCTGCATCCCTTTCGCTCCGCAATACTGTGTAAAAACACCTACTCTGTCTGCCAATACCGGCGGCAGTCGGCCAAACCGTCATGGGCGGTCAAATCGATTTGCAGCGGCGTAACCGTAATAAAACCCGCCTCACATTCGGCAAAATCAGTTCCGCCGATGCCGTCGGAAATATCGCCGACAGGTCCTATCCAATACATTTCCTCACCGCGCGGGCTGCGCATCGGTATCACGCTTTGCTGGTGGTGCCGGCGTCCCAGCCGGGTAATTTTCATGCCTTGAATATCACCTGGCGCAACGGAGGGAATGTTGACATTCCACAATACCGGCCGCATCAAAGGCTGCCCGACCAAATAACCGACCAGCTTCCACGCCGCATATTCGGCGGTTTCCCAATACCGTCCTGCAAAATCGTTCAAAGACAGGGCGACGGCGGGAATGCCGAGCAGATAAGCTTCTGTCGCAGCAGCCACCGTGCCGGAATACAGCGTATCATCCCCCATATTCGGTCCGTGGTTAATGCCGGACAGCACCAAATCGGGTTTGAAATCAGGCAAAGCGTGCAAAGCAATATGGATACAGTCGGTAGGCGTACCGTTTACATAATAAAAACCGTTTTCCGCCTGCCGCAAACCGAGCGGCCGATCGAGCGTCAAAGAATTGCTCACACCGCTGCGGTTGCGTTCGGGCGCAACCACGCGCACATTGGCAAACTCCCCCGCCACACGCGCCAAAACAGCTAAGCCCTCCGCCAAATAACCGTCATCGTTACAAATCAAAATATTCATTTCCATTCTCCAACCTGCAGACGGCATCCGGTCCGACCATGATGCCGTCTGCAAAAAGCCCTGCATAAGGCAGGGCTGGATTCCATCTGATTATTACTGATTACTGGCCGGCTTTCATCTGCTGCCACAATTTGGTTTGCAGCTTCACGCCGTCCGGAGATTTCGGCAACACGACAAAACTGTTCGCCTTCACCTCATCGTTCGGAAAAATAGATTGGTCGTCGGAATATTTTTTATCCATCAATGCTCGAGCCGGACTGCTGGACGGCGCATAAGTTACAAAATCACCGTTTTTCGCCGCCACCGCAGGATTCAGCGTATAATTGATGTATTTGTGCGCATTGGCAACGTTTTGGGCATCTTTCGGGATCATAAACGAATCAATCCACACACCCACACCGGTTTTCGGTGTCAGAACCGTCAGCTCCACACCGTTATTCGCTTCTGCCGCACGGTTTTTCGCAATATTCAAATCACCACCGTAACCGATGGCTACACACAAATCGCCGCGTGCCATATCGTCGATATAACCTGACGAACTGAAACGTTTCACATCTTTGCGCACACTCTTCATCAAATCATTGGCAGCAGCCAAATCTTCAGCAGTCTCGCTGTTCGGATTCTTACCCAAATATTTCAAAACCAAAGGGTATTGCTCGGTCGGACTGTCGAAGAAGCTGATGCCGCACTGTTTCAACTTGGCCGTATATTCGGGATTGAATACCAAATCCCATTCGTTTTCCGGCAAATCATCACTGCCCAAAGCCTGTGCGACTTTGGCCTTGTTCACCGCCAAAGTATTGATGCCCCAAAAATAAGGCACGGCATACTTGTTACCCGGATCGACTAAAGCCATCTGCTTCAGCAATTCCGGATCAATATTGTTGTAGTTCGGAATTTGCGATTTGTCGATTTCCTGATACGCCCCCGCCTTAATCTGACGGCCCACGCTCGAAATCGACGGCGCAACCAAATCATAACCAGACTGGCCTGTCAGCACCTTGGCTTCCAAAGTTTCGTTACTGTCGTAAAAGTCGTAACGCACTTTTACCGCATTGTCTTTTTCAAATGCAGCCACCGTATCCGGATCGACATAATCCGACCAGTTGTAAATATTCAGCTTGCCCGTTGCGGCAGGCTGTCCGCTTGCTTGTTCCGAACCTTTGTTGCCGGATTGGGCGTTATCGGTACCGCCGCAGGCCGCCACAAACAAGCCCGCCAGCATGGAAACCAACACAGTTTTTTTCATTTGCGAATCCTTTAAAATGCATAAAAAAACATTGTCTGCACAGCCTTATGCCGCACAAACCGCCCCGTCGCAATCCTGAAATCTGACCTTCTCTCTCTTAACGGTTTGAGTCCCGCATTAAACGGCAAAAGCTTTACCCGTGCAAGCATTTTCCTAACAAAAAAACAACATTTTTAACCCGAAGCACATCAGACTTCCTCCGTCCGGCATCTTCCCAGAAATTCCGCACCCGAGTACTCCGGCTTGCCAAATTTGAGCCAAAACTCTAAAATCAGCCAGTTAAGCCGTCTGCAAAACACTGGGAAAGCCGCCAAACTTTCTTTGCAGGTTAAACGAAGAAACGGCCGATTTCCGACATTTTGCTAGACATTTAACAACAAGTTGGCGAAAATAAACCCTTAAATCGTGCCAATCGGCATATCACGCGCAGACCGCTTGAACTGCGCCAAACTCAAAGGAAGATGATTATGGATTTGCGCAAACTGAAAAAATTAATCGATTTGGTAGAAGAATCGGGCATTGCCGAAATTGAAGTAACCGAAGGCGAAGAAAAAGTCCGTATTACCCGCTCAACCACTCCGCAAACCGTGTACGCCGCACCCGCGCCCGTTGCTGCACCGGTTGCCGCAGTTCCCGCTCCTGCCGCCGCACCGGCAACTCCCGCCGCCGCACCGGCAGCCAACCATGCAAACGCCCAAAAATCTCCGATGGTCGGCACGTTCTATCGCGCGCCCAGCCCGTCATCTCCGGCCTTTGTCGAAGTCGGTCAAACCGTTAAAGAAGGCGATACTTTGTGCATCATCGAAGCAATGAAGCTGATGAACGAAATCGAAGCCGAAAAATCCGGCGTTGTAAAAGCCATTCTGGTAGAAAACGGCCAACCCGTCGAATTTGGCGAACTCTTGTTTGTTATCGAATAAATTTCCCAACATTTCCATTATTTTCAGACGGCCTTGCCGACCATGCCGTCTGAGAATTGCGCGCAAGCCGCGTTTTCACAGGAAAACCGCCATGTTGAAAAAAGTCCTTATCGCCAACCGAGGCGAAATTGCCCTGCGCGTATTACGCGCCTGCCGCGAAATGGGCATCGCCACCGTTGCGGTGCATTCCGAAGCCGACCGCGACAGCCTGCACGTCAAACTAGCTGACGAGTCAGTCTGCATCGGCCCCGCGCCCTCCCCTCAAAGTTATCTCTACATTCCCGCCATTATCGCCGCTGCCGAAGTAACAGGTGCAGACGGCATCCATCCCGGCTACGGCTTCCTGGCGGAAAACGCGGATTTTGCCGAACAAGTAGAAGAGTCCGGCTTTGTCTTCATCGGTCCGAAAGCCGATACTATCCGACTGATGGGCGACAAAGTTTCCGCAAAACACGCCATGATTGCCGCCGACGTTCCCTGCGTTCCCGGTTCTGACGGCGCACTGCCCGACAATAACGAAGAAATCCTGAACATCGCCGACAAAGTCGGTTTCCCCGTCATTATCAAAGCTTCGGGCGGCGGCGGCGGACGCGGTATGCGCGTAGTCGAAAAACGCGAAGATTTGCTCAAATCGGTAGAAATGACCAAAACCGAAGCGGGCCTGGCCTTCGGCAATCCGATGGTGTACATGGAACGCTACCTGCAAAAACCGCGCCATGTGGAAATTCAGGTTTTGGCAGACGAATTCGGCAATGCCGTTTACTTGGGCGAACGCGACTGCTCCATGCAGCGCCGCCACCAGAAAGTGATTGAAGAAGCCCCCGCACCGGGCATTACCGCCGAGGAACGCAAAAAAATCGGCGAAGCCTGCGTAGCCGCCTGCAAACGCATCGGCTACCGTGGGGCGGGTACGTTTGAATTCCTGTATGAAAACGGCGAATTTTTCTTTATCGAAATGAACACCCGCGTACAGGTCGAACACCCTGTTACCGAACTCATCAGCGGTGTGGATATTGTTCAGGAACAACTGCGTATCGCTTCGGGTCTGCCGCTGCAATATGCTCAGGACGACATCGTTTTGGAAGGTCATGCTTTCGAGTGCCGCATCAATGCCGAAGACCCTTACAGCTTTATTCCGAGCCCGGGTCTGATTGAAAGCTGCCATTTGCCGGGCGGTTTGGGCGTTCGCGTGGACAGCCATATTTATCAGGGCTACCGCATTCCGCCGAACTACGACAGCCTGATCGGAAAAATCTGCGTACACGGCAAAACCCGCGAACAAGCCATGGCCAAAATGCGCGTAGCCTTGGCGGAATTGGCAGTTACCGGCATCAAAACCAATACGCCGCTGCACCGCGATTTATTCTCTGATGCCGGTTTCTCGGAAGGCGGCGTAAGTATCCATTATTTGGAAAAATGGATGGAAGAACGCAAAGCCAAACTGCAAAACAGCTAAAAATTCCGATCGCCGCCCATATCGGGCGGCTTTTTCTATTTTCATAAGCGCAATCCTAATCCAATCTGTTTCCAAACCTGCACCTTATGCCGTCTTGCAGAGCTCTCTTGATGAAAACCTGATACACGTCAGCATGGTCGGCTTATGCTGTCGAAATTATTGCAACTGCCGCAGGCTTCGCACAACCCGCATCGGAATTGCCGTGATTGGATTTGCCCGACTGATTTTTCTTATCAGAAACATCCCACAAGCTGCCTAAAAGAAATAATACCGGCAATCAGAATCTGCAAGAGGTGCCACACGGAACGGCAATCGTGGCATAATCAGCCGTCTGCAAGATAAAAAATTAAAAACAAAGGAAAAATATATGGAACGCTTTGATTTCGATTATGCACCGTTTAATTATCTGACCCCCAGCGAACGTCTCGCGCTGCAAAAATCAGTCAATATCGCCTTTTTCCACGACCATGAAAACATTATTCTTCCCGGTCAGGCAATCGAATATTTATATGTGGTCGTCAAAGGTTTGGTCAAAGAAATCGGTCCGGACGGCGAACTCGTATCGGTTTATCATCCTCGGGACACTTTTGAAGCACGCGGACTGATTGAAGGTATCAGTCATCATCAATTTACCGTAGAAGAAGAGGCACTGGTATATACCATTCCGAAAAACGTCGTACTGCATATTATCGAATCCAATCCCCGTTTCGGAGCCTACTGCTACACCAGTGTTGCCGACAAATTCGCCGAATTGTCCCATCTCAAAAATGAAAGTGAATTCGAAAGTCTGTTTACGGCCAAAGTACGCGATGCCTACCGCAGTAATCCGGTTTGGCTGGACGGAGGGGATACCGTACTTCAAGCTGCCGGAACATTGAAAGAATACAAGACAAAATCAGCTTTAGTCTCCCACCAAGGAAAAACCGGCCTGTTTACGGAATCCTCCTTTCGCGACATCATGATTGCCGGCGGACAAGCCTCCGATCCCATCCATCTTTGGACGGTTTTCAATCTGATTGCCATCGACATCGACGATTTCGTGTTCAACGCCCTACTGCGGATGACAACACATAAAATCCAGCGTGTTGTCGTTTTAGAGCACGGTATTCCTATCGGCACACTGGAACAAATCGACATCTTGGCCTATTTTTCCAATCACAGCCACTTGGTTGCCCAACGCTTGGAGCGTGCCAAAACCATAGACGAGCTGACCGACATTGCCGCGCACATGAACGACTCCGTCCGTCTGCTGCGCAACAACGGCGTACGTGCGCCGCAATTGGCTCAACTGATGCAGGTATTGAACACCACGCTGTTTGAAAAAGCCTGGCGCATTCTCGCGCCGGACGAGCTGTACAACCACTCCTGCCTGATTGTGATGGGTTCGGAAGGGCGCGGCGAACAAATTTTGAAAACAGACCAAGACAATGCGCTGATTTTGAACGAGCAGGCCGATTCCGTGTTGGCAGCCGACATTGCCGAACAGTTCTCCGCCACACTCGCCCGTATGGGTTACCCGCCCTGCGCCGGCCGGATTATGGTGAACAATGCCGAATGGAGGCGCAACCTGTCCGATTTCAAAAAAACCGTATCCGGCTGGTGCCGCACACCAAATGGTGAGAATATGATGAAGCTGGCCATTTTCATGGATGCCAAAGCCGTTGCCGGAGATATATCGCTCTTAGCGGAAGTCAAAGAATATCTGCAGCAGACCATGATTAACGATACCGGCATGCTGACAGCTTTTGCCCGTGCGGTAGAGCAGTTCGACAGCCATAGCAGCGGCTTTTTCTCCCAATTCCTGCGGCGCGGCCGCAGCGAAAAAATGGACATCAAAAAAATGGGGCAGTTTCCGATTGTTCATGGTATACGCGCTTTGAGTTTGGAAGCACGCATCGAAGAAACCAATACTTTCGAGCGTATCCGTCATTTGACGCAGTTGGGTATTTTGGAAGAAAACTTGGGCAAAGATGTAGCAGAAGCATTGAGTTATATTATGGATTTGCGTCTGAGTGCCAATTTCTCCATGCTTCACAGCGGATCGAACGTACCCAACCAGGTAGATTTCGGCAACTTGTCCACTTTGGAGCGGGACTTGCTGAAAGATGCGCTGCAGGTAGTCAAGCGGTTCAAAACTCTAATCCGCCAGCATTTCCATATTACTTCGTAAAAAGGAGGCCGTTTTATGTTGAAACGTTTTCTCCGCAACCGGGAACGTAAAAAACTCTCCGACCCTGCTTATGACTTCCTGTTCGACACGCTGCCCGACGAATGGGTCAGTTTTGATTGCGAGGCAACCAGCCTAGACGTTAAAGAAGCGGAAATTCTGTCGGTCGGTGCAGTTAAAATACGCCGCAACGAAATTTTGTCGAGCGAGTCTCTATACATTCTGGTGAAGCCGGAAAATCCGCTTAAAGCTGCCAATATCACCGTTCACGGCCTGCGTCCGAAGGATTTGTCAGACGGCATTCCGGCGGCAGAAGCAATCAAACAGCTGTTGGAATTCATCGGCGGCCGAGGCTTAGTCGGCTATTATCTGGCTTACGATATCGCTCTGGTTAACAAGTTCCTCAAACCGGCTGCCGGTATCAAACTGCCGAACCCGCAAACGGATATTTCCGAACTCTTCCGCCGTTGGCAGCAGAAATCTCAATCGCACGATGATTTTGTCGATCTGCGCATGGAAGCCATGCTGAAAAAACTGGAACTGTCGGGTCTGCCGCGCCACAACGCACTCAATGATGCGATTACTGCCGCCCTCATGTACCTGATGCTCAAGCAACGTCTGAAATAAATCTCCCGACTAAAGCCTTGCCCGTCTGCTTTACCGTTTCTCCTCTTCGAGCCAAGATACGTTCGGGCGGCAAGACAAGCGGACTAGTTTGCCTCATGTAACGGATTCCAAAGCTTAGATGCCGTCTGCAGCCCGACCTGCAGACGGCATCGGAACGTGCAGCTGCCTGCCGTTCACGGTAAAATAAGGTTTTGCCAATCAAGAGAATATTATGTCCTACCAACAAGCGACCTTTGCCGTAAACGAACGCATCGCCGAAATCCTGTCGGACGCACTGATGGAACACGGCGCACTGTCGGCCGCCATCGAAGATGCTTATGCCGGCACAGACGAAGAACAAGCCATTTTCGGCGAACCGGGTATGCCGACCGAACAAATCTGGCAGCGTAGCAAAATTCTCGCGCTGTTTGCAGCCGATGCCGACATTGCGCCCATGATTGCCGCTGCTGCCTCCGCCGTTAAAATAGATATTCCCGAATATCAGGTCGAAAAACTGCCCGAGCAGGATTGGGTACGCCTCACCCAATCCCAATTCGATCCGATTCAAATTTCCGATCGTCTGTGGATTACTCCCTCTTGGCACAAAGCTCCCGATGCCGATGCCGTCAATCTGCAGTTGGATCCCGGTCTGGCGTTCGGAACCGGCAGCCATCCGACCACCCGTCTTTGCCTGCAATGGCTGGACAATCACCTGAAAAACGGCGAAAGTGTTTTGGACTACGGCTGCGGCTCCGGCATTTTGGCAATTGCCGCCCTCAAACTCGGTGCAGCCGAAGCGGTCGGTACAGACATCGATCCGCAAGCCATGACTGCCAGCCGCGACAATGCGGAGCAAAACAGCGTACCGGCCCGATTTTATCTTCCCGACGAACTGCCCGAACAGCAATTTGATGTCGTTGTTGCCAATATTTTGGCCAATCCCCTGCGTATGCTCGGCGAAATGTTGGCCGGACGCACCAAAATCGGCGGCTGCATTGTCTTGTCCGGCATTTTAGAAGAACAAATCGAAGAAATGAGTGGGATTTACAGCCAATGGTTTGACCTGCTGCCTACCCAAACCGACAACGGCTGGGCCTGCATCAGCGGTGTCAGACGCTGACTGCCGGAATCCCGCACAAAACGGATACTGATCAAACTTTCGGTTGTCTGACTGCTATCCGCCTTCCGTCTGTAAAATAACCATGCCGTCTGCAAACCAAGTTGCAGACGGCATGGTTTTAAGCATTTACTGTGATTACAGCGATCGTGCCACTTCGACAATATCGAAACATTCCAGCTGGTCGCCTTCCATGATTTCGTTGTAACCTTTGAGCATCAGACCACACTCGAAACCCATGCGGACTTCTTTCACATCGTCTTTGAAACGTTTCAGAGAAAACAGTTCGCCGGTGTGAATCACCACATTGTTGCGGATCAAACGGACATGGCTGTCGCGCTTCACCACACCGTCGGTTACCATACAGCCTGCAATATTACCCACTTTCGATACGGTAATCACTTGGCGGATTTCCACCGTACCGGTTACCTGCTCCTTCTCTTCCGGTGCCAACATACCACTCATCGCCGCTTTCACATCATCAATCGCATCGTAAATGATGTTGTAGTAACGGATTTCCACATCTTCGCTTTCGGCCAGCTTGCGTGCCTGCGCGTCCGCACGCACATTAAAACCGATAATAAATGCGCCGGAAGCAATCGCCAGGTTGATGTCGCTTTCGGTAATCCCGCCTACGCCGCTGTGCAGCACATTGACTTTGATTTCGTCGGTGGACAGTTTTTGCAGGCTGCCCGCCAAGGCTTCGTAAGAACCCTGAACGTCGGCTTTAATGATAACCGACAAGGATTGTGCCTGACCTTCGCCCATATTGTTGAACATATTTTCCAACTTGGCCGCCTGTTGTTTGGCCAAACGGACATCGCGGAATTTGCCCTGACGGAACAAAGCGATTTCACGGGCTTTTTTCTCGTCGGACAACACCATGGCATCTTCGCCGGCATTCGGTACATCCGACAAACCGAGAATTTCCACCGGAATAGACGGACCGGCTTCTTCAATCGCCTTGCCGTTTTCATCCATCATGGCACGGACTTTACCGAATGCCGTACCGGCCAGCAGCATATCGCCTTTTCTCAGCGTACCGCTCTGTACCAGCAAGGTAGCAACGGCACCTCGGCCTTTATCCAAACGTGCTTCCACGATAATGCCTTTTGCCGGCGCGGCAACCGGTGCGGCCAACTCCAAGACTTCCGCTTCCAAAAGCACGGCTTCCAACAGTTTGTCAATATTCAAACCCTGCTTGGCCGATACGTCTACAAACTGCACATCACCGCCCCAATCATCGGGAATCACTTCGTGCTGGGTCAGCTCTTGGCGGATACGCTCCGGATTGGCCGCGTCTTTATCGATTTTGTTTACGGCCACCACAATCGGCACACCGGCGGCTTTCGCATGGGCAATGGCCTCAATGGTTTGCGGCATCACGCCGTCATCGGCCGCTACAACCAAAATCACGATGTCGGTTGCTTTCGCACCGCGTGCACGCATAGCAGTAAAGGCTTCGTGTCCCGGCGTATCCAAGAAAGTTACCACGCCGCGCGGGGTTTCCACATGATAAGCACCGATATGCTGGGTAATGCCGCCTGCTTCGCCCGCCACCACTTTACTGCGGCGGATATAGTCAAGCAGCGAGGTCTTACCATGATCGACGTGCCCCATCACGGTTACTACAGGTGGACGCGGCAGCACTTCTGCTTCGACATGTGCCGCACCGTCCTCCAAAAAGGCTTCGGGATCGTCTGCCGCAGCAGGCTTACCGATATGGCCGAGCTCTTCCACCACAATCAGGGCGGTATCTTGGTCGATAGACTGGTTGATGGTTACCATCATGCCCATTTTCATCAGGGCTTTGACCACTTCCACCCCCTTCACCGCCATTTTGTGCGCCAAATCGGCCACAGTAATGGTTTCAGGCACCAGCACTTCGTGCACCACCGGCTCGGTCGGTGCTTGGAAAGCGTGTTGGTTCGGTTCGAGTTTCAGTTTCTTGCCTTTTTTACCGCCGCGTACCCGCTCTTCGTCCCGTCCCGAACGGGCATCACGACCTGTCTTTCCCTTGCCTTTGGTATTGCGCGGAGCATCATCGTCACGGCTTCGTCGGTCGTCTTTTTTACGGCTGCCGCTGCTCGGATTCGCACTTTCTGCTGCAGACGGCTTGCTTACTACTGCCGCTTTCAAAGGCTGTTTTTCAGACGGCTTAGCAGAACGTGGCTCGCCGGCTTTGGCGTTTTTCTGCGCACGTGCTTCTTCCTGGGCCAATTTTTTCGCTTCTTCCCGGCGCGCCTGACGCTCCAAACGCTCTTGTTTTTCGCGTTGCAGTTTTTCCTGCATTTCACGGAAGGCAGCAGCACGGCGTGCCTCCTCCTCTCGCGCGGCCTGCTCGCTGGCACTGATTACTTCAACCGGCTGAGGCAGAGGTTCGGCTTTTTTCTCTTTGCCTTTTTTTGCCGGTCTCGGTGTTTTTTCGGCTTTTTCCGCAACAGCCGGTTTATTGCCGACTGTTTTCGGGGATTCCGGTTCTTTTTCCGACAACACTTCGGCCGCTTTGGCTTCTGCCGCCCGTTTGACAGCCTTCTCGGCCGCTTCCGCTTCCTCACGCGCTTTCGCTTCGGCAGCGGCACGTTCGGCTGCTTCGGCCTCAGCCTTCAAGCGCGCCTCCGCTTCGGCTTTGGCACGGGCCTCCGCCAACTGGTCGTCTGCAGACGGCACAACAACCTTGCGGCTGCGGCGGCGCTCCACTTCCACGCCTGCCACAGTCGATTTTTCCACTTTAGTACGGCTGATACTGATTTTCCCTGCCAGCTGCGAACCGTTTGCTTTGCTCAAATATGCCAGCAACTGTTTTTTATCATCTTCTGTAATAGCATCCGTACCGTTCTGTTTGGAAACACCTGCTTCATTTAACTGCTTCAACAAATCATCAACGGGCTTTTTGAGTTCGTTTGCTAATTGTTCCACTGTATTACTCATTCATTACCCCCTTCATTCTCGTCGGCAAACCAATGCGCGCGTGCAGCCATAATCACCTGTTCCGCCTCGCCTTTTTCCACACCGGTAATTTCAATCAGCTCATCAATCGACAATTCGGCCAAATCGTCGCGGGTGCTAATACCCGCCTGAGCCAAGTCGCGCAGCATATCCTGGTCCACACCTTCCAAATTGCGCAAATCTTCGGCAATGCCTTCCAAACTCTCTTCTTTGGCAATTGCCAAGGTCAGAATCGCATCGCGGGCACGGGCACGCAACACATCAACCGTATCGGCATCAAAACCGATTTCTTCCAACTCTTCGGCCGGCACATAAGCGATTTCTTCAAGAGAAACAAAACCTTCCTGCACCAACACATCAGCGGTTTCATCATCTACATTCAGATATTCGGTAAACAGGCTGCGGACAGCCGCATCTTCGGCCGCATGACGCTCTTCCGCTTCGGCCACCGTCATAATATTCAGCTGCCAGCCGGTCAGATCCGCAGCCAAACGGACATTCTGACCCCCTTTGCCGATGGCCGGTGCCAGCTGGTCTTCCGCCACAACCACATCAACGGCCTGCTTGTCTTCGTCAATCACGATACGGCTCACTTCTGCAGGAGACAGCGCGTTCATCACAAACTGCGCTGTTTCCGGCGACCACAACACCACATCGATACGTTCTCCGCCAATTTCGTTGGTAACCGCATTCACACGGCTGCCGCGCACACCGATACACGTACCTTGCGGATCTATACGGCGGTCATTCGCCTTTACCGCCACTTTCGCGCGATATCCCGGATCACGGGCAACCGCTTTGATTTCCAACAAGCCGTCTGCAATCTCAGGTACTTCCTGTTCGAACAGCTTGGCCAGAAAATCATCGGATGTACGGCTCAATTGGATTTGTTTGCGGCCGGTATTGCCGATTTCCGCCACTTCTTTAAACAAAGCCCGGATACGGTCGCCGCTGCGGAAGTTTTCCCGTTGGATACACTGGTCGCGCGGAATCAGGGCATCCAGTTTGGGATTCAATTCGACGATAATGCCGTGGCGTTCCACACGCTTGACCGTACCCGATACGATTTCTTCGCGGGTCAACAGAAATTCTTCCAATACCTTTTCACGCTCCGCATCACGGATACGCTGCAAAATCAGCTGCTTGGCAGTTTGAGCCGCCTGACGGCCGAAACCTTCGTTTTCCAATTGCTCTTCGTGGTATTCGCCGATTTGAAGAGTGGTACCCGGAATTTCCTCCTGGATTTCCTCAATAGTTTTTTCCACATCCGGATAGGTATAATCCTCATCGGCCACAATCAGCCAGCGTCGGAACGTACGATATTCGCCGTTATTTCGGTCAATTTCCACACGCACGTCCATATGTTCCCGTCCCGCTTTTTTCTTGGCAGCCGTGGACAAAGCAAATTCCAAAGCATCAAATACAACTTGTGCGTCTACATTTTTTTCACTGGCCAAAGCTTCGGCCAATTGCAGCATTTCGCGGCTCATCATCTCTCCTTTCGGATTTTAAAACTTGAATTCGGGTTTCAAACGGGCTTTATCGATGTTGCCCAACTCAATATCGGCGGTTTTACCGTCAAACGCGATACGCACCACATCATTTTCGCAAGAAACCAGCGTACCGATGAAATTTTTCTGCCCTTCAATCGGCAGACGCGTTTTGATTTTGGCTTGCTGACCGGAAAAACGCACGAAATCCGCCGCTTTTTTCAACGGACGGTCCAATCCCGGGCTGGAAATCTCCAGATTTTTGTAATCCACGTCTTCCACCATAAACAGGCGGCTCAAATGGTTGCTGACCGTAGCACAGTCTTCGACCGTAATACCGCCGTCTTTATCAATGAATACGCGCAAGGTTCCCTGCGCCGTCAATTCCTGGTCCACCAACTCGTAGCCCAAGCCCGGCAGCGTACGTTCCAAAAGAGTCTGAATATCCATTTTGCTCCATTTAAAAACAAAAAAATGGCCCTGTGGCCATTTCTCATTTCGATATAAAAATAACGGTTTGAAAAATTGTGTTGATTATAACGCCGTTTGAGAAAAAACAAAAGCATGAAAAGCATGGAATATCAGCAACTTTGCAGACGGCCTGGACGGTTCCGGCTGCAGACGGCAAAACCGCTTCAGGGGCCGGTCGGCAAAATGTACTCGGGCCTCTTCCGGCAGGAACGCCGAATACTTGCCTGTACAAAACGGCTTTTCACCACCATTTATACAAATTTAGTGTTTTTAACTAAAATTATTTCTATTTTTAGATAAAAGATAAAATCATCTGCCTTTCAAACTTTATAAAAAGTATTTTTCACTATCCGGAAAAATCATGAATATCATCACTTTTTTCCGACCGGCAACTTGCAGAATGGCTCCTGCCTGACTACAATCAAGCGTTAAATTTTGTTAGAAAGTGCAGCTGTACTGCCAAAATAAAAGGTTTGAAGCAATGAACACCAAAATCTACAACTTTTCCGCCGGTCCGGCCGTTTTGCCCGAAAGTGTTTTGCGTACCGCCCAAAGCGAAATGTTCGACTATAACGGTACCGGTTTTTCCGTGATGACCATGAGCCACCGTTCCGATGTCTTTATGAGTATTCTGTATCACGCAGAACAGGATCTGCGCCAATTGATGAATATTCCGGACAATTACAAGGTGCTGTTTCTGCAAGGCGGTGCCAGTGCGCAGTTTAACCAGGTGGTGATGAATTTCGCCAACGGCTTCAAACGGGTGGACTCTGTGGTAACCGGCAACTGGTCGCGCATCGCCCACTCCCAAATGGGCAAGTTATCTGATGCTGAAATCCATTTGGCAGCCCACGGCGGTGAGCAATACCATTACCAAAACCTGCCGCCCGTTTCGTCTTGGGACATCAGCAAAGATTCGGCTTTCGTTCATTTCGTCATCAATGAAACGGTGCACGGTTTGCAATACCGCGAAGTGCCGAAATTGGAGAACGGCATGCCGCCGCTGATTTGCGATATGTCGTCTGAAATTCTGTCCCGCAAAATCAATGTGGAAGATTTCGGTGTGATTTATGCCGGCGCACAGAAAAACATCGGCCCTTCCGGCGCAACCATCGTGATTATCCGCGAAGATTTGCTCGACCGCTGCTCAGATCGCATTCCCGATGTGTGGAACTATAAAGCGCATATTGAAAAACAGGGTATGTACAATACGCCGGCCACTTATCCGATTTATATTTCGGGCTTGGTATTCCGTTGGCTGCAATCGCAAGGCGGAGTGTCCCAAATGGAAACCATCAATACGCTGAAAGCGAAAACACTCTATAACGCTATCGACGGCAGCGGCGGCTTCTATATCAATAACGTCCATCCGGGCGCGCGATCCAAAATGAATGTGATTTTCACCACCGGCAATGCCGAATTGGACGAGTTGTTCGCCCAGGAGTCGACCACGCGCGGTTTGCAGCTGCTGCGCGGCTATAAATCGATGGGCGGTATGCGTGCCAGTATCTACAATGCCATGCCTCTGCAGGGTGTGGAAGCATTGATTGAGTTTATGCAGGAATTCCAAAAACGTTATGGTTAAACGTTACGATTAAGCCTGGTGCTTTGGAACAAAATGCCGTCTGCATGCAGCTTGCAGACGGCATTTTTGGTTAAGAAAACACTTTTTATATCGAAATATTATAAGAAATATTATAAGTATTTTCGGTAAAAATCCGTTTCGCCTTCCGGGCGTGTTTTGAAACGTTTGTGCAGCCAGTAGTACTGTTCCGGCGTTTCTCGCACACGCGCCTCGATAAATTCGTTCATACGCCGCGCATCTTCTTCCGCACTGCCGGTCGGAAAATTTTCCCAAGCCGGATAAAAACGCAATTCGACCCTGCCGTCTGCAGCCCGAGTCGGAATCGCCGGCACGACTTTGGCTCCCGTCATTGCCGCTATTCTGCCCAAACCGGCAATCGTAGCCGTCTGAACCCCGAAGAACGGCACGAATACCGAATCTTTACGACCAAAATCCTGATCCGGCAGATACAGAAACGGCGCATCGCTTTTCCTCAACTCCTTGATAATCGAACGCAGGCCTTCCGTCCTTCCGATCAGAAACACATTATTGTAACGGTGCCGGCCTTTGAGAATCTGTTCGTCCAACACTTTGTTTTTCTGATGCGAATACATACTGATTAAAGGTACGTCCTGATTGAGTGCGTATACCGCCAACTCAAATGCCGTAAAGTGCGGATATAGGATAATCGCCTTATCGCCAGCCGCTAAAATATCATCTAAATAATGCTTGTCGCAGTAGTCCACCAAACCGCGCAGCCGTTTGGCACTACCGTACCAATACAGGCCGTATTCGGCCAACAGTTTACCCATATGTTTGAAATGCGCCTTCAACACTGCTTCTCGACGGGTTCTGCTCCATTCGGGAAAACAAAGTGCCAAATTTGTGCGGCCAATCCTTCTGCGTGGTGCAACCAGATAGTAAGCCGCCCACCCCAGCATCGAACCGATACGCTGAATCAAACCGAAAGGCAGTTTGGCAATCAGATACAGCAAAACGAAACACAATTTCATCATGGCAGTTTCCACAACGGCAAAACGGCTTATATACTAAAGACTTACGCCTGCCATCTGAATTTATTAACTGTTTATCAAATTATCAAAAATTCTCTAAACTCTGCTGCTTGTAAGTATGCAGAGTTATTAGCGTTTAACAAATATTAAAAAATAGTTTTGACGAACATTACAGTATCTTATTCTACCGTATATGACTGTAAAGCTGTTGTACGAAGCCACCCGGTTCTGCCGTATTGGCAGCATTTTTGTTTCCAGGCTGCTTGACCTGCATCAAAACCGACATACGCCGCTACGCTAAAATGCTTACATAATCGAAATTGACAATAAGCAACATAAAGGAGCATCTCATGGGCGTATTTGCCGAACTGTTCAAATCTTCGATTGGTATTCTGTCCATGATTACCATCGGTTTCGTGATTGTCATTGCAGCTTATCTGTTTTTTTGGGTCAAAAAACAAGCCGACCGGGACAGTTCGGCCGATTAACCAAACACTTCCCGAAAAAAACGCTGCTTGCAGAAAACAAGCAGCGTTTTTTCAAACTTGCAGACGGCATCAAAATGCCGTCTCTGCACAACATTTGCCGGATATTATTTTGCCACAGATGCAGCAGAAGCCGCTTCGGCTTTCGCACCTTCAACGGCATTTTCACCCCAGGCAGCAGGATATTTGTAACCGGCGAAATGGGTTTTCGCATAAGACTTGAACTCTTCGGAATTGTAGGCTTCGGTTACGTCTTTCACCCATTTGCTGTCTTTATCGGCAGTTTTCACAGCAGACCAGTTTACATAAGCATAGCTAGGCTCTTGGAACAACGCTTCGGTCAACTTCATGCCTGAAGAAGTGGCATAATTACCGTTTACAATAGCAAAATCAACGTCTTGACGGCTGCGCGGCAACTGTGCTGCTTCCAATTCGACGATTTGGATGTTTTTCAGATTCTCGGCAATATCGCCCTTGGAGGCTTTCAAAGGATCGACACCGTCTTTCAACTTAATCCAACCCAATTCGTCCATCATCACCAATGCACGGGCGAAGTTTGAAGGATCGTTCGGAGCAGAAACGGTGCTGCCCTCTTTAACGTCTTCCAGTTTGGCCAATTTGCCCGGATACAGACCCAATGGCGCGGTAGGAACTTGGAATACTTCGGTCAAATCCAATTTATGTTCGGCTTTAAAACCATCCAGATAAGGTTTGTGTTGGAACACATTGATGTCCAGCTCGCCTTCTGCCAAAGCCAGGTTCGGACGGACATAATCGGTAAACTCGACCAGTTTCACTTTATAGCCTTGTTTTTCCAAAGCACCTTGAACATGGTCTTTCACCATATCGCCGAAATCACCGACAGTCGTACCGATAACAATTTCTGCTTTATCGGCCGCAACAGCGGAAGCAGCAGCTTCGGAAGCTGCTTGGGGTTCCTGTTTCTGAGCTCCGCAGGCTGCCAGAGCCAATACCAACGCACTCAAAGAAAAGGTTTTAAGTAAAGTTGCTTGCATGTTTCTACTCCTGAATATATACAACGTTTGAAAACGGGTTGCAGACGGCATAAAGGCCGCCATGTTTGAAAAATCAACGTTTATCCAATGCCTTAGCCAAGCGGTTGCCGCTTGTCTGCATAATGATGACCAGCAGAACCAAAATGGCGACAATAAAAACAATCACCTCGGTCTGGTAACGGTAATAACCGTAGCGGATGGCCAAATCGCCCAAACCGCCGCCGCCGATCATTCCGGCTGCCGCGCTATACGACAACAGACCGATAGACAATACAGTAATACTCGACACCATGCCCGCACGCGCTTCGTTCAGTAACACTTTGCAGATAATCGTCCAAGGTGAAGCCCCCATTGCCATCGCTGCTTCAATCACACCTTTGGGTACTTCGCGCAGGTTTTGCTCGACCAGACGGGCGAAATAAAAAGTTCCCGAAACACTCAGCACCAAAGAAGCCGCAACCGGACCGATTGTCGTACCGACAACGGCACGAGTCATCGGAATCAGCGCAATCATCAGAATCACAAAAGGGAATGCACGCATCAAATTAACTACATTGTCTGCCAAACTATACAGCCAGACATTGTAATAAAGCTGGCGGCTGCCGCTGACAAACAGCAGCACTCCCAACACGCTACCGAACACTGTGGCGAAAGTAGTGGACAAGCCCACCATAATAAAAGTTTCCCACAAAGCCTGAACAATCTCGCCTTGCATACCGGAAATGGTCTGAACAGCCGAAGCAAAAGTCAAATCCGCCATTTAATCCTCCCGCACCAATTCTCTGCCGATTTCTGACCGGGCAATAATTTGCCCGTCTTTCACTTCAACCACTTCCACCAGACTGCCTTCGTGCAACAGGGCGGCACGGTCGCACAAACGACGCAGCACACTCATTTCGTGCGTAACGATGACGATGGTTACATTAAAGCGTCTGTTAATATCTTCCAAACATTCCAAGACACTGCGCGTAGTAGCGGGATCGAGCGCGGAAGTCGGCTCGTCCGCCAAAATCACGTTCGGACTGGGAGCCAGCGCACGGGCAATGCCGACACGCTGTTTCTGCCCGCCAGATAATTGAGCCGGATAATGTCCGGCACGGTCGGTCAGCCCGACAATTTCCAAACACTCGGCAACCCGCCGACTTATTTTTTCCGACGGCCAACCTGCAATTTCCAAAGGAAAGGCAACGTTTTCTTCAACGGTTTTATTGCTCAGGAGATTAAACTGCTGAAACACCATTCCGATATTCTGCCGTACTTCGCGCAAATCTGCTGCATTCAAGGCCGTCAAGTCCTGTCCGTTGACGGTTACTGTTCCGCTGTCCGGCCGCTCCAAAAGATTAATCAGGCGGAGCAAGGTCGATTTGCCTGCACCTGAGTAACCCATCAAGCCGAAAATCTCACCTTGCTTGATGTTCAAATCCAGAGGCCTGACAGCACTGAACCATGTTGCGTTATCACGATGACGGTACTGCTTTGATACCCGGTTCAAAATAATCATATTGTTTTCTTTAATAAGCATGTCTTGCCGAAAAAGAGAAAGCCCGATGCGTTCTAACACAACGGGCGGCAATCCAACAGCTTCAATCTTTACCAACTTAGCTGTTTTACGCCCGCAAGCTGTATCAAATCGGCGTGGTTTTTGCAAAGCCATAATTAAACAACAATTAGTCCGTTACGTCAAGCACATCAGCAAGCGGAAGCCGTCTGCAGACAATAGAACCATCGGAAATATTATTTCATAGCAGCCGACAAAGCATCAACGTTGTAACGGTACATGCCGATATAAGTCGATGCGCCGTCGGAACGGCTCAGAGCATCGGAATACAGTTTGCCGCCGACCCTGCTGCCGGTTTCCTTGGCAATACGGGCAAGCAGACGCGTATCTTTGATGTTTTCTCCAAATACGGCGGTAATTTTATGCGTTTTTATCTGACGGATAATCGCAGCAACCTGTTTTGCCGACGGCTCCGCTTCGCTGCTGACACCTTGGGGAGACAGAAAAGTAATGTCGTAACGTTTCCCCATATAGGCAAATGCATCATGTCCTGTCAATACTTTGCGCTTGGCAGCAGGTATAGCGTTAAATTTGCTTTTGGCATATGCATCGAGTTTGGCCAGCTCCTGAGTATAGGCGTTAAACCGCTGACGGTAATAACTTTGGTTTTTCGGATCGGTTTTACTCAGTGCTGCTGTCACATTCGCTGCATATTGTTTCATTAAAACAGGGTCTTGCCACACATGGGGATCGAAACGGCCATGATCGTGGTCATGACCGTGATGATGGTCGTGACGGTGTTCCGCACTCATTGGTTTGATGCCCGCCGCCGCTTCTGCATAATTCAGTTTGCCCTGCTTCACAGCACGCATAACATCGCCGTTTTCCAAACCCAAACCGTTTAGCAACACCAAATCCGCCGCACGCAGTTTTTTGATGTCTCCGCTGGTCATATGGTAGGCATGCGTATCCTGATCGAAACCGACCAGATTGGTAATGTTTACTTTATCTCCGCCAATCTGCTTGGCAACATCACCCAAAATGCTGAAACTGCTGACTATTTTCAAGCTTTCTGCCATTGCAGACGGCATCAGCAAAGCCAAAACCAATAAAATTATCCGTTTGTCCATGATTTCCTCGTTTCATCCGTTGTTAATGACGAAGATGGCGGCCACGTCTGAGCCAGCGCGGCAGAATACCGCTTTCCCAGCCGAAGACAATCGATACCGCATACCATACGCCGCATAACAAAATAATCGCCGGACCGGACGGAATTTCCACATGATAGGAAAATAACAGTCCGCCCGTACCACACACCAATGCGAACAAGACCGACAAAATCAGCAAACCGCCCATATTCCTCGCCCACAAGCGGGCGGTAATTGCCGGCAACATCATCAGCCCCACCGACATCAGCGTTCCCAAAGCCTGGAAACCCGATACGAGATTCAACACAACCAGCACCAAAAACAGCAGATGCCACAAGCCGCCCTTACCTTTTACCGCCTTTAAAAACAAAGGATCGATGCTTTCAAGCAACAAAGGCCGGTAGACAACCGCCAGGCACAGCACGGTTACACTGGCAACACCCGCCACCAATTGCAAAGCAGGCAAATCGACTGCCAAAATCGAGCCGAACAGCAAATGCAGCAAATCGATGTTGCTGCCGCTCACACTGACCAGCAGCACCCCGAACGCCAAACTGCTCAGATAAAATGCGGCGAAATTCGCATCTTCTTTCAAGTTGGTAAAACGGCTGACCAAGCCCGCCAGCAAAGCCATCAGCAAACCGGCGGCAAAACCGCCCAAACTCATGGCAGGCAGGCTCAATCCGCCCAACAGATAACCGACCGCTGCTCCCGGCAGTACCGCATGGCCGAGCGCATCGCCGACCAGACTCATGCGGCGCATCATCAGGAAAATGCCTACCGGCGCGGCCGACAACGATAAAAACACCACGGAAGCCAATGCATGGCGCATAAAGTCAAACTCGGCAAAAGGTGCAATGATTAATTCATATATGTTCATACCGAAATCTTTCTACCGTCCTCAGCCAGTTTCCCAAGCTGCAGACGGCATTCGTCAAACCACGCACCATTCGGCCTGTTCGTGCCGACTCATGGCTTCGTTACACCGTTGCAGATAAGTTTCACACAAAATATCTTCCGTTTTTCCTGCCGCAATTTTTTCCCGGGCAATCAGCAAGGTATTCGGAAAATAAGCACGCACCTGTTCGTAATCGTGCAACACAGCAATAACGGCCTGCCCTTCTGCATGACATTGGCGCAAAACTTCCAGCAACGCGTAAGTCGTTTTAGCATCGACCGCGTTAAACGGTTCGTCCAAAAGCAAAAAACGTGCATTCTGCACCAACATTCGTGCAAACAATACGCGCTGGAACTGCCCGTTTGACAAATGCGCGATTTGACGGTCGGCAAAATCGGTCATTTCCACACGTTCCAAAGCAGCCACAACCCGCGCTTTCTGTTCGGCATTTACCCGCCCGAAAAAACCGATTTCATACCACAAACCCATTGCAGCCAGCTCGAACACCGTCATCGGAAGGCTGCGGTCTATATCCGACTGCTGCGGCAGATACGCAATGTCGCGACGTTGCAGACCCTGCCATTGCACACATCCCGTGTCTGCTTCCAGCAGCCCCATCACTGCTTTGAGCAGGGTCGACTTGCCCGCACCGTTCGGACCGAACACCGCCCACATGGAACAATCGGCAAAAATCATATCCACATGATGGACAGCCGGCTTTCTGCGATAGCTGACAGTCAGATTCCGTACGGCAATATTCATGCGGCAGCCCAAAAATAAACGCCCCATACCACTGCCAAAGCAGCCGCAGCCACCAGCAGACGTTGGAGCAACCCGGTCAATAAAACATTCATTTCTACCAAACACTTTCAGACGATATACCATCAAACCGACTGAATCAAGAATTCCATGATGATACTCTATAACATCCATACTGTACAGCATCAAGCCGTCTGCAGCGGTATAATCCGCTTTTCCCGTTTACCACACCAAAGGAGAAACCGTGCCAAACCGACTGCTCAACGACAAACTCAATGCCGAAACCGCCCGTATCGCCTGGTCTGAATTGGAAGTTCATTTTGCCCGAGGTGCCGCCGTATATATCGCCCCTTCACTCGACCTGATTGCTGCTGCCCGACTGATTGCCGACGATGACAGCACCACGGTCGGCAAACTGATGCAACAGGGCCTGATAAGCCTGGTCAGCGAACAGCAGGCCACACAATTTTCCCGTGACCGGCAGGAAATGTGGGCATTAGTCATTGCACCTTGGGTATTGGTTCAACCGGTGCAGACGGCATAAGCCTGACCCGATCCATACCTGAAACCGAAAAAGACAGCCAAAGCAAACCGCCCGCAAGCGCGGTGCATCGATACTTGCTTTTCAACCTGTTTAAAAAACCGAAAAAGTCTGACTCCCAATCAGGAATCAGACTTTTTATTCTCCAAACCACCTAAACAGCGGCTCTCATGACAGACAGCTTACACAAAATTTAGCTCTCGATTTTCACTTCTACACGGCGGCCTTCTGCGCCACTGCCTTGTGCGGCGGTTGTGTTTTCAGGTTTGCGCAATTCGATGTTTTCTTCTTTCACACCCTGAGCAATCAGGAAATCGCGTACTGCAAAAGCGCGTTTCTTAGACAGTTCGGCATTGGCTGCGGCATTGCCGGTGCTGTCGGTGTAACCGCTGACAACCAGTTTTTTGCCGTCTTTGCCCGCATTAACCAAGTCGGCCAGAATAACATCGGCATTCGCAGCAACTTCGCTCTTACCGGTTGCGAAATAGAACACAGCCATCGCATTACCGGCATTCACATCGTAGCTGACTTCCGCATTGTCAGCGGCTTTTTCAGCAGCAGGAGCAGAAGCAGCGGCGTCGGCAGCAGGTGCGGCTTCGGCAGCTTTGCCTTCTTTATTAGACAAGCCCCAAACATAAGCTGTCAGGATATGCAGTTTGTCTTTGTCCAAGAAGTTGCCCCAAGCAGGCATTTGGTTATGGCGTCCGCTGGTAATGGTTTCGATAATGGCTTTTTGAGAACCGCCCCACAACCATACATCATCAGTCAGATTCGGACCCAAACCCTGAACACCTTGACCTTTATCGCCGTGGCAGGTAAAACAGTTTGCCGGTCCGCCGTGGAACAAGATTTTACCTCGTGCTGCACGATCAGCATCATATTGTTCCGCAGGCTTGGACAGAGACAATACATAATGGGCAACATCTTTCACACGCTCTTCACCCAAAGCCGGCCCCCATGCCGCCATCACACCGACACGACCGTTGGCGATGGTTTCATGAATTTTTTCCGGCGTACCGCCCCACAACCAATCGTGGTCGGTCAGGTTCGGAAATCCGCGCGAGCCTTTTGCATCCGAACCGTGACATTGGATACAGTAGGTATCGAACATATTCTTACCGATACGCTGCGCTTGCGGATCTTTGGCCACTTCCTCAACGGACATCTGACCGAATTTCGCATATACGGGACCGTAAGTATCCTGAGCCGTCTTCACTTCCTGCTCGTACTGGTTGGCACTGGTCCAGTTTAGAAAACCTTTAAAATCGCCCAAACCTGGATAAGCAGCCAGATAACCCACACCGAACACCAAAGTCAGCAGGTAGAGAAAAAACCACCAGCGCGGCAAAGGGTTGTTGTATTCTTCGATACCGTCCCACTCATGCCCCATAGTTTCGACATTTTCGCCTTTTTTCGGCGGTTTTACCTTGTTTTGCGACAACACCAGCCATAACAGACCAATGAAGCTCATTACCACAATGGCAATGATGTAGTAGCTCCAAAAGCTACTGGTAAAATGAGAAGTTGTGTTCATTCTTTTGCTCCGTGTTCACGGTTAGGATTGAGTGCAGACTCATCCGGCGTATCATCGTCGTCCACGATACAGCGCGAAGCATCATCGTAATTTTTCTTATTCCGCTTGTTCAGCACGATATAAAGAACCAGAATAAAACTGATAAATACCCAAACGGTAAACAAGCTCCGCACCCAATTGATATCCATGACTTTACCTTACGTTTTTCAATGCCAAGCCCAAACCTTGCAAATAGGCAATCACTGCATCCAATTCGGATTTGTTTTTCAATTCCTCAGCCGCTTTGGCAAAATCCTCATCGGTATACGGCGTGCCGATTGCCTGAAGACCTTTCATATTACGGATTGTAACCTCAGGGTCTACTTTGTTACGTGCCAAAGAAGGGAAGGCTGGCATATTGGATTCGGGCACGACATCGCGCGGATTAATCAGATGGATACGATGCCATTCGTCCGAATAGCGGCCGCCGACACGCGCCAAATCAGGACCGGTACGTTTAGAACCCCATTGGAACGGATGATCGTATACTGACTCTCCGGCAACGGAATAATGCCCGTAACGTTCGGTTTCCGCACGGAACGGACGAATCATTTGAGAGTGGCAGTTATAACAGCCTTCACGAATGTAAACATCCCGACCGGCAACCTGCAAGGCACTATACGGTTTTACTCCTTCAATCGGTTTGGTAACTGCCGGCGAAAAGAACAAAGGTACGACTTCAATCAACAGACCCACGCTCACCAGCAAGAAGGTGAAAACAATCAGTACGCCGATTTTTTCTTCAGCCAATTGTTGTAATTTCATTTTGGTAGCCTATCTTTCTCAAATTAATGGTGAGGCACATGCGTTACAGCCGGAATTTCCGCATCAACGGCTTTACCGCTGACAACCGTACGGTAAACGTTGTAAGCCATCAGAAGCATACCAACCAGATACAGCAAGCCACCAACAAAGCGGATAACGTAGAAAGGCATGCTGGCTTTCACTGCTTCCACAAACGAATAAGTCAATGTACCGTCATCGTTCAGTGCCCCCCACATCAGGCCTTGCATCACACCCGAAATCCACATAGAAGCAATGTATAAAACGACACCGATGGTTGCAATCCAGAAATGGGCATCAATCAGTTTGACACTGTACATTTCTTTCTTGCCGAACAAACGCGGAATCAGATAATAAATCGAACCGATGGTAACAAAACCAACCCAACCCAATGCACCAGCATGAACATGACCGACAGTCCAATCAGTATAGTGGCTCAATGCGTTGACAGTTTTAATCGACATCATCGGACCTTCAAAGGTAGACATACCGTAAAAGGACAGGGAAACCACCAGGAATTTCAAGATAGGGTCGGTACGCAGTTTGTGCCATGCACCGGACAAAGTCATGATGCCGTTAATCATACCACCCCAAGAAGGTGCGAACAGAATCAGCGACAGAACCATGCCCAGAGACTGAGTCCAATCCGGCAGTGCGGTGTAGTGCAAATGGTGCGGACCCGCCCACATATAGGTGAAAATCAATGCCCAGAAGTGAACTACGGACAGACGGTAGGAGTAAACCGGACGGCCTGCCTGCTTCGGCACGAAGTAGTACATCATGCCCAAGAAGGCGGCGGTCAGGAAAAAGCCTACCGCATTATGGCCGTACCACCATTGAACCATGGCATCAATGGCACCGGAATAAACTGAATAAGACTTCATCGGACCGACCGGAATGGCAATGCTGTTGACAATATGCAGCAGGGCAACGGCCAAGATGAATGCACCGTAGAACCAGTTAGCCACATAAATGTGTTTGATTTTACGGGTTGCCACCGTTCCGAAAAACACAATCGCATAAGTTACCCAAACCACAGCGATAGCGATGTCGATCGGCCATTCCAATTCGGCGTATTCTTTACCGGAAGTAAAGCCCAACGGCAAAGAAACAGCCGCAGCCACGATAATGGCCTGCCAACCCCAGAATGTGATGGCAGGCAGAATATTGCCGCCGAACAAGCGGACGTTACAGGTACGTTGCACGACATAGTATGAAGTAGCGAACAGACCGCAGCCGCCGAATGCGAAAATAACCGCATTGGTGTGCAGCGGACGCAGGCGGCCGAATGAGAACCAAGGGCCGACATCGGTCAAATTCAATGCGGGCCAAAACAGCTGGGCAGCAACAATCACGCCGACCAGCATACCCACAATACCCCAAACTACAGTCATGATGGCGAACTGACGCACCACCTTGTAGTTATAAGTTTGCGTTTCCATGAAAGTCTCCATTAAACATGGCAATTGATGTTCTACCGGCTGGCCTGTGCCGTCTGCAACAAGGCTTTACCGGTTTTTCTTAAAATTAACATCCCGCAACCGGAACAAGCCGGAAAAAGCGGAAACCGAAACTTCGATATTTTAAATCAAAACACCCTTGTTTACCAAGAAAACAAGCTGTTTCGGACAACACGGCAATAGTCGGAGCTATTTTCCAACAACTTGTAAGGGTATAAGTTTTGCTTTATAACCGAGTTGACACAAGTCAAACAAAACAGTAAATCGCAAACAGTTCTTAACATTTTAAGGTTTTTATGTTGCACTACTCACTCACTCTGCTGCCCGAAAAACATCTGTGGCAAATCCGCTTTACTTTCGACAACCCCCATGCCCGGATTCAAACGTTCAGCCTGCCCAACTGGGTGCCGGGCAGTTATATGATTCGCGATTTTTCACGGCATATCGTGAACATTTCGGCCGAGTGCAACGGCCGCGCCGAACCGCTGCTGCAGACGGCCAAAAACCGCTGGCAGACCGCCGCCGCCGCAGGAACGTGGACGGTTTCCTATACGGTTTACGCATTCGATTTGTCGGTACGCGCATCGTATTTGGATACGCAGCGCGGCTTCTTTGACGGTTCCTGCCTGTTTTTAAAACTGGAAGGTTCGGAACATCTGCCGCACCGTCTGACGATTGAAAATCTGCCGCAAACATGGCAGTGCGCCACCACCCTGCCCCGCTGCGGTCAGAACACGGAATTTCAGACGGCCTCATATGCAGAACTGACCGACCATCCGGTCGAACTGGGCCGCATCGAAACGCTGCATTTCACTGCACGCGGCATTCCGCACCGCATCGCGTTAAGCGGCAATTATGCAGACTTCGACCGCGAACGGCTGGTTTCAGACGCGCAACGCATTTGCGAAACCGCTTTGACCATGTTTCCCGAACCTGCACCCTTTGAAGAATATCTCTTCCTTCTGTATCTGGGCGACAACATCTACGGCGGTTTGGAACACATTTCCAGTACCGCGCTGCACGCCGACCGCAACTGTCTGCCGCAATCCGGCATGGGCGGAGCCGATGAAGCCTATACCCAACTTTTAGGTCTGATTTCCCACGAATATTTCCACGCATGGAACGTCAAATCCATCAAGCCCGCCGTTTTCCAACCCTATCGGAGCGACAACGAGAGTTATACCGAACAGCTTTGGGCATTTGAAGGGATCACTTCTTATTACGACGATTTGATTTTGGTCCGCAGCGGCGTGATTACGCCGGAAGCCTATCTGAACCTGCTGGCACGCAATATCACGCGCGTACAGCAGGGCAAAGGCCGTCTGCAACAGACCCTTGCCGAATCGAGTTTCGCCGCTTGGCACAAATACTACAAACAGGACGAAAACAGTCCGAACGCCATCGTCAGCTATTATCAGAAAGGCGCGCTGGCAGCTCTGTGTTTGGATTTGCTGATACGCAAACGCAGCGGCGGCACACATTCTCTGGACGGCGTGATGCGGCAGCTTTACCGCGACTGGCTCGACACGGGGCTCGGCATCGAAGAGAAACAATGGCAGGTGCGCTGCCGGGAAATCACCGGTTTGGATTTATCCGATTTCTTTCAAACCGCGCTGTACAGCACCGAAGATCTGCCTTTGGCCGACTGTCTGGCCGAATTCGGCATAGAATTGACATTTGCCGCACTGCCGCGCAGCCACGGCGGCGGTTTCTGCACACAGATGCCGTCTGCACCTCCCGCTGCCGATTTCGGCGCGCGCCACACACAGCAAAACAGCGGCATCGTATTAAACCAAGTCTTTTCAGACGGCAGCGCGGAAGCGGCAGGATTGAGCGCGCGTGATACAATCATCGCCTTGAACGGCTTTGCCTGCACCGATTTTGCCGCACAATGGGCAAGACTGGCCGTAGGAGAAACCGTGCGCCTGCACTATTTCCGCCAAGGCTTCCTGTATGAAACCGACTTGACCGTACAGGCCGCCGAAGCCGATACCGCCCTGCTGCGCCTGCGCGACACAGAAGCCGCTGCCGCATGGCTCGGCAGCCGCACCGACTGACTTTTTTCAGACGGCCTGCCGTCTGAAAAACGAAACTCGACAAAGCAGAAACCCAACCTTAACAAACCCAAAACCGCCGAAAGGAAACCGTCATGACCATCCGCCGTCTCAGCGACACGCTCTATATCGCCCCTCAGTTGGACGAAGCAAGCATTGCCCAAGCCGCCGCACTCGGCATCAAAAGCGTGATTTGCAACCGTCCCGATGAAGAAGAAAACGGCCAGACATCCGCCGGACAAATCAAACAAAAACTGGCCGCACACGGCATCACCGCCTTCGCACACCAGCCCGTTACCGCGCCGAACGTTACCGCCACCGATGCCGCCGAATTCGCCCGTCTGACGGCACAACAGCCCGCCCCCGTTCTGGCCTACTGCCGCACCGGTACGCGCTGCACGCTGCTGTGGGCTCTGCAGGCAGTTGCAGACGGCATGTCCGCCGCCGATGCACTGGCAGCCGCCGAGCAAATCGGCATCAATCTGAACCCGTTTGCCGACAAACTGGCCGCTGCCGAAAAAGCCTGATTGTCTATCCGCGAAACCGTCTGAAAACAAAACTGCCGGACAGCTTTCCGCCTCGTCTGCGCCGCTGTTTTCAGACGGTCGGCCTTTCCAAATCCCTACAAACCCTCTATCCTTCGCCCGTTTTCCGTTTCCAGCCTGCAAGAAATATGAACATCATCTCCACCCTCGCCACAGAATTAAACGCCGCCGCCGCCCAAATCCAAGCCGCCGTCGAACTGCTCGACGACGGAGCCACCGTACCCTTTATCGCCCGCTACCGCAAAGAAGTTACCGGCGGACTGGACGACACCCAACTGCGCCATCTCGCCGAACGCCTGCAATACCTGCGCGAATTGGCAGAGCGCAAGCAAACCGTTTTAAAAAGCATTGAAGAACAAGGCAAACTCACACCCGAGCTGCAGACGGCCATCGAAGCAGCCGACAACAAAACCGCGCTCGAAGACCTCTATCTGCCCTACAAACCCAAACGCCGCACCAAAGCCCAAATCGCCCGCGAAAACGGTTTGCAGCCTTTGGCGGAATTATTGCTGCACACCCCGTCCGAAAATCCCGAAACCGCCGCTAAAACCTATCTGAACGAACAAGTACCCGACAGCAAAGCCGCGCTCGACGGTGCGCGCGCCATTTTGATGGAACAGTTCGCCGAAAATGCCGAACTCATCGGCAACTTGCGCGAAAAACTGTGGAACGAAGCCGAAATCCACGCCCAAGTAATTGCCGGACAAGAAGATGCCGGCGAAAAATTCAAAGACTATTTCGACCACCGCGAACCCGTCCGCAACATGCCCAGCCACCGCGCGCTGGCCGTGTTGCGCGGCCGCAATGAAGGCGTGCTGCAAGTCGCCCTCAAATACCGGCCAGATGAAACCCCGATAACCGAACAGAGCGAATACGAAAAAATCATCGCCAAACATTTCGGCATCGCCGATCAAGACCGCCCCGCCGACAAATGGCTGCGCGATACCGTGCGCCTCACTTGGCGTGCCAAAATCTTCCTTTCATTGGAACTGGAAGCCTTAGGCCGTCTGAAAGAAGCCGCCGATACCGACGCGATTACCGTGTTCGCCCACAACCTCAAAGACCTGCTGCTCGCCGCCCCCGCCGGCCGCCTCGCCACCATGGGTCT
>JAUMYW010000016.1 GCA_030528455.1 Neisseria sp. | reverse complement strand
TGCCCAAGCCTTTGGATTTCAGGTAGCTGGTGGGATAGAGCATTTCCTGCATGCCGGGCCCCCCTTTCGGGCCTTCGTAACGGATAATCACGATGTCGCCCGCCACGATTTGATTGTCCAAAATCGCGGACACGGCGGCATCTTGGCTTTCAAACACGCGGGCGCGTCCCGTGAATTGCAAAATGCTGTCGTCCACGCCCGCCGTTTTCACCACGCAGCCGCGCTCGGCGATGTTGCCGAACAGCACCGCCAAACCGCCGTCTTGCGAATAGGCGTGCTGTTTGCTGCGGATACAGCCGTTTTCGCGGTCAAGGTCGAGCGTGTCCCATTGGCGGTTTTGCGAAAAGGCTCGGGTGGTGCGCACGCCGCCCGGCGCGGCTTTGTAACGCGCGTGTGCGGCGGTGTTGGCGGGATTCATCACGTCCCATTTTGCCAGCGCGTCTTTTAAAGTTTTTTCGTGGACGGTGGACACGTCTGTTTTCAGGCAGCCTGCGCGGTCCAGTTCCGCCAGAATGCCCATCACGCCGCCCGCGCGGTGTACGTCTTCCATATGGTATTTCTGCGTGGCGGGCGCGACTTTGCACAGGCACGGCACTTGGCGGCTGATGCGGTCGATGTCCGCCATTTTGAAATCCACTTGCGCTTCGTTGGCGGCGGCGAGCAGGTGCAAAACGGTGTTGGTGCTGCCGCCCATCGCCACGTCCAAACTCATGGCGTTTTCAAACGCGGCTTTGGTGGCGATGCTGCGCGGCAATACGCCGGCATCGTTTTGTTCGTAATAGCGTTTGGTAATCTCCACAATCAAACGCCCTGCCTGCAAAAACAGTTCCTTGCGCTCGGCGTGGGTGGCGAGCAGCGAGCCGTTGCCGGGCAGCGACAGGCCGAGTGCTTCGGTGAGGCAGTTCATTGAGTTGGCGGTAAACATACCCGAACACGAGCCGCAAGTGGGGCAGGCGGAACGTTCCACTTGCGCCACTTCCGCATCGGAAACGGCATCGTTGGCGGCGTCCACCATCGCGTCCACCAAATCCAGTTTGCGCGTGTCGGTGATGTTCGCCACGCCGATGACTTTGCCCGCTTCCATCGGCCCGCCGGATACGAATACGGTGGGAATGTTCAGGCGCATCGCCGCCATCAGCATTCCCGGTGTGATTTTGTCGCAGTTGGAAATACACACCAGCGCATCGGCGCAGTGGGCGTTCACCATGTATTCCACGCTGTCGGCAATCAAATCGCGGCTGGGCAGGGAATACAGCATGCCGCCGTGTCCCATGGCGATGCCGTCATCTACGGCGATGGTGTTGAATTCTTTTGCCAATCCGCCTGCTTGTTCAATTTCGCGGGCGACCAGTTGTCCCAAATCGTGCAGGTGGACGTGTCCGGGAACGAATTGGGTAAACGAGTTGGCAATGGCGATAATCGGTTTGCCGAAGTCGGCATCTTGTACGCCGGTGGCGCGCCACAGGGCGCGTGCGCCCGCCATATTGCGGCCGTGCGTGGAGGTTTTGGAACGGTAGTCGGGCATGTTTGGCTTTCCTTACATTTATTTCTTTTTAAAAAATTCATATTTTCCCAATACATGGGACACTTGCAGACGGCATCTGAACCGCACATCGTTGGCGGATTATTCTACCCGAAAGCCGGACAAGTTGTGCATCCGTCCGATACAGAAAATACCGTCCGGACACCGCTATGCCGTCTGCAGACGGCATATCAACAGAACAGGATTATTCCCCATCCTGCAAATACACTTTTTCACTGTCGTCGCGCGGCAGAATCAGATTCAGCACCACCGCCGCCACGCCGCCCATACAAATCGGGTTTTGGAACAACTCCTTCACCGGCAGCAAAGCAAACACTTCCGGCTTGAAGCTCACACCCAAACCCAAACCAATGGAAGTCGCCGCAATCACCGCTTCTCGGCGATTGATGCCGTTGGTCATCATAATCCGCACGCCGGCCACTGCAATCAGGCCGAACATCAGCACCATCGCACCGCCGATAACCGGACTCGGAATCGTGGTAAACGCGCGGCCGACCACCGGGAACAGCCCCAACAGTACCAAAATCGCCGCAATATATTTTCCGACATGACGAGAAGCCACACCCGTCATCTGAATCACACCGTTGTTCTGCGCAAACGTCGTCAGCGGCAGCGAACCCAGTGCCGTTGCGATGACCGACACCAAGCCGTCTGCAAACACACCGCCGCGCAAACGTTTGCGGAATGTTTCACCCTCATAGTCTTCGCCCGACACCATTGCCGTTGCCGTCAAATCGCCGACTGCCTCGAAGATACTCAGCAAATACACCAAACCAGCCACCAAAAACGGAATCAGTTGGAAATCGAAACCGTATTTGAACGGCACGGGAACCGTAATCAGCGGCAGATTGTCCAATACGGAAAAATCCACCATCCCCAAAAACAAAGCAACGATATAGCCCGCGACCATACCCACGGCAATACCGCTCATCCTCAGCAAAGGATTTTTCAAGCCGTTAAAAAACAAAACAATTATTAAAACAAATGCAGCCAGTGCGATATTCTGCCAAGCACCGAAACTGCCGTTGCCCAAAGCCGCAAAACCGCCGCCGAATTCGGTAATCGCCACTCCGATCAGGCTCAGGCCGATCATCATCACCACCACGCCGCTTACGGTTGGCGTAATCACTTTTTTCAGATAAGGCAGCAGCCAGGCGGAACCGGCCACCAGAAACGCGCCGACAAACGCCACGCCCAGCAGAGCCGACAACATCGCGTGTTCGTCCAAGCCCTGTTCTTTCATGCCCAAACCCAGCGAAATCATCACGCCGACAAAAGAGAAGTTTACCGATTGGATAGACAGCAGCCCCGATCCAACCGGTCCGAAGCGGTTGACCTGAATATAAGTACCGACTCCGGAAGCCACCATCGCCATAGAAACCAGGTACGCCGTCATTTCCGGCGGCAGCTTCAACGCCCCGCCGACAATCAGTGCGGGCGTAATCATCGGTACGAAAATCGCCAGCAAATGGGTAATCGCGCTTAACAGCGCATTGGCAAACGGCGGCTTGTCTTCCACGCGGTACAGCAAATCACTGTTCCGCTGCATATCCGAATTGGCCATCTTGTTTCCTTTTCTGAAATTTTGGGTAAAAAACGGTAATTTTATATCAATCTTCTAATTTTTTTCCAGATTTTATGCCGTCTGCAAACCACTCTTTACCGTCATCATATCCAAAGCTCGACCGAACTGCCCCTATGCAATTTGGCTGGCGCAAACCGAGCTGAAATTTACGGCTCGAAGAAAACAGCTTATATATTACAGGCTCAAAGGAGCTTATTTCTTTTCAAACAATACATTGAAGAATGCGGCACTATTTTCCGTGATTACGGACATTTTCGGAAAACCTGCATAATCCGTATGTATATTGAAAAACAGAACAAGAAATCAGAAAAAATCAGATCGGAATTTCAAGACAGCTGTCCAGCGGTGCTTGAAATACGATGCAGACGGCATCGATACTGTTGCGTCGCCAGTTAGCGGGTACGATTTGGTGTTCCGGCAAACAATTGATCCAGCCACAATAAAAAGTCATCAATCAAACTGCCGATTCCGCTGCTTTTTTCAACCGTCTCCAAAGCAACTGCCTTGCCTTCAAACAATATTTCGTTGCGGTGCATGATTTTCAATGTACCCAAAACCTGCCCTTTCCTGACCGGAGCGAATACCGGCTGCACTGTTTCCAATATGGGCTTGATGTTTTGACGCACTCCGTGCGGAACAGTCAGAAATACAGCTCTTTCAGAACCAACCGGCACTTTGCTCTGCCGCCCTTTATAGATTTTTACTTGCGTTAAAGCTTTATCCGCATCATATACCTGAACCGTATCGTATGCCTGCAACGCCCAATTCAGCAAACGGCTGCTTTCTGCCGTCTGCTGTTCCCTGCTGCCTGCGCCGGCCAGCAAAACCAATACTTTTCGCCCTCCCCTTCTGCTGCTGACCAACACATTCCGTCCTCCCGCCGAATCGATCGCACTCATCAGACCGTCTGCGTCGCTGTCTCGAAACAGCATCAGGTTGGGGTTCGGCTGCTCGATTTTTCGGTAGATAAACGATTTTTCGGTAAATATCGGCAGATAGGCCGTGTAAACGCGCACGATTTCTCCAGCCAGGCGTACCAAATCTTCCGCCGTGGTTTTCTGTACTCCATCCGGCTTGCCTGTGGCATTGCTAAAATAAGTATGCTTCATCCCCAAACGCTGTGCTGCATCATTCATCTGTACAACAAACGCTTCCTCGCTGCCCGATACAGCTTCCGCCAACGCCACTGCCGCATCATTGGCCGATACTGCCGCCAAGCCTCTGAGCAGGTCGCCTATGCCGACTTGCTGCCCGCGTTGCAAAAACATACGCGAACCTTCTGCCTGCCAAGCTTTTTCAGATACTCCAACCTGCTGAGACACCTGCAGACGGCCTTCATCCAGAGCTTGAAATACCAAATAAGCCGTCATCAGCTTGTTAAAAGAAGCGGGTTCGATTTTACGGCTGCTTCCGCGTTCGGCCAGCACCCGTCCGCTCTGCAAATCCTGTACCCGGTAAACCGGCGACTGTATCCGAGGTACTTCGGTCTGCCGAATCTCTGCCGCCGGACGTGGGACATGCCAAACTTGTCCTGCCGATGCCGTCTGCAGAACGTATACCTGTGATACAGCCAGCAAGACTGCCCGGGCAAATCCCTTTATTTTTTCCATATACAAGATGCAGACGGCTGCTGTCCTCAACAGCAGTCCGACAGGCAAAAATATCAATTATACCGACATTTCCCTTGCCTTTACGCACGCGCAGCGGTATGGTTTTACTTTTCTTTGCAAACCGCTCCGAAAGTTATGAAGTTCCAGCAATACGCCCGCTATCTGACCAAAATCCTAACCTCCTCCGTTTACGATGTCGCAGTCGAAACACCGCTTGATCCGGCACGCTCGCTTTCCCAACGCCTGCAAAACAATATCCTTCTCAAACGCGAAGATCTGCAACCGGTTTTCTCGTTTAAAATCCGCGGCGCATACAACAAAATGGCCTCGCTCAGCGAAATCGAACGTGCCAAAGGCGTCATTACTGCCAGCGCGGGCAACCACGCGCAAGGCGTTGCACTCTCGGCGCAAACCTTAGGCTGCAAAGCCACCATTGTGATGCCGCAAACCACGCCTCAAATCAAAGTAGATGCCGTGCGTGCACGCGGCGGCAATGTCGTGCTGGCCGGAACGTCGTACAACGATGCCTACGACCATGCAATGAAGCTCGTGGCCGACAGCGGTTTGAGCTATATCCCGCCGTTTGATGACGAATATGTGATTGCAGGCCAAGGCACGATTGCCATGGAAATCATCCGCCAACACCCCAAACCGATTGATGCCGTATTCGTTCCCATCGGCGGCGGCGGTTTGGCAGCCGGCATCGCCGCATTTATCAAAAACGTGCGCCCCGAAATCAAAGTTATCGGCGTGGAAACCTTCGATGCATGCGCCATGAAACAATCCATTGAAGCCGGACAGCGCATAACTCTGAAAGATGTCGGACTGTTTGCAGACGGCACTGCTGTCAAACTGGTCGGAGAAGAAACGTTTGCCGTTTGCCGCGACCTGCTGGACGATATTATCTTGGTCGATACCGATGCGATTTGCAGTGCACTGAAAGATATTTTCGATGACACGCGCAGCATTACCGAACCTTCCGGTGCACTCGCACTCGCCGGCCTGAAAGCCTATATCGTCCGCGAACAATGCGAAAATCAAACACTGGTAGCCGTCAACAGCGGTGCCAATATGAACTTCCACCGTCTGCGCCATGTATCCGAACGCAGCGAACTGGGGGAAGGAAACGAAGGTATTTTTGCCGTTACCATTCCCGAACGTCCGGGCAGCTTCCGCAAATTCATCGACATTATCGGCAACCGTAATATTACCGAATTCAACTACCGTTACGGCGACGACGACACCGCACATATTTTTGTCGGCGTACAGATTGCCGGCTTGCGTGATTTGGCTGCGGTCGGCAATGAACTGGATCGGGCAGGCTTGCCGAATATCGACCTGACCCACGATGAGATTTCCAAAATCCACATCCGCTACATGGTCGGCGGCCGTACGCAGAAAGTTGCCAACGAGCGCGTAATCAACTTCGAATTTCCCGAGCGTCCCGGCGCACTCGCCCGCTTTCTGAACCATATGCAGAGCGACTGGAACATTACCCTCTTCCACTACCGCAACCACGGAGCTGATTACGGACGCGTATTGGTCGGCATCGACGTACCGCCGCAAGACGATACTGCCTTCCGCGAATTTCTTGACAACTTGGGCTACATCTACCACGACGAAACCGATAATGCAGCCTATCGTCTCTTCCTATCCTGACACTTTCCAACGCCCATGCCGTCTGCACCTGCCTGCAGACGGCATTGTTTTACCTGTTCATCGGGCCAGCAATACCCAAATTATCCGACAATAAAAAAGGACACCGTCTTTACAGTGTCCTTTCATCCATTTGGAAGCCTGCTTATCTGTTTGCAGCAGCCGCCTGATCCACACGCTCGCGCAATTCCTTACCGGGTTTGAAGTGAGGAACATGCTTTTCAGGCACATTCACGCTCTCGCCGGTTTTAGGATTGCGGCCGATTCGGGCCGGACGGTAGTTCAAATCAAAGCTGCCGAAACCCCGGATTTCAATACGTTGACCGCGAGCCAGCGATCTGGTCATGGTATCCACCAAAACCTTCACGCTGTACTCGATATCTTTAGCCTGCAAATGACTCCCGTGTTTCTCGGCAAATACTTCCGACAGACGGATCATCAATTCGGATTTCGTCATGACTCAAACCCGAATCAAGCCTGATCGCCGGACAATTTCGCTTTCAACAAATCGCCCAAGCTGGTCGTACCGGCATTGGCAGTTGCCGCAGCATTAACAGAGTTCAAGGCATCACGGCTTTCTTTCGCGTCCTTGGCTTTTACAGACAGTTTGATGCTGCGGTTTTTACGGTCAACAGTTACGATAACGGCTTCAACTTCATCACCTTCAGCCAGTTTGCTGGTCAAGTCTTCAACGCGATCGGCAGCAAACTCGGAAGCAGGCAGGTAGCCTTCCACCTCGTCGGCCAATACCACTACGGCACCTTTGGCTTCCACAGACTTAACGGCACCTTTAACCAAAGCACCTTTGTCGTTTACGCTGATAAAGTTGCCGAACGGATCGCCTTCCAATTGTTTGATACCCAGAGAAATGCGCTCTTTCTCGACATCGATGGCCAATACAACGGCTTCAACTTCTTCGCCTTTTTTGTACTTGCGTACGGCTTCTTCGCCTGATTCGGTCCAAGACAGGTCGGACAAGTGAACCAAACCGTCGATATTACCCGGCAAGCCGACAAATACGCCGAAGTCGGTAATCGATTTAACCGCACCTTTGATTTTGTCGCCTTTGTTGTAGTTGGCAGAGAAATCTTCCCAAGGGTTGGCCTGGCATTGTTTCATGCCCAAAGAAATGCGACGGCGTTCTTCGTCGATTTCCAAAATCATCACTTCTACTTCATCGCCCAATTGGACAACTTTGCTCGGATGAACGTTTTTGTTGGTCCAGTCCATTTCGGAAACGTGTACCAAACCTTCGATGCCTTGTTCGATTTCTACGAATGCACCGTAGTCGGTCAGATTGGAAACTTTACCGAACAGACGGGTACCTTGCGGATAGCGGCGGGCCAAACCGTTCCAAGGATCTTCGCCCAATTGTTTCATACCCAAAGAAACACGTTGTTTCTCTTGGTCGAATTTCAATACTTTGGCTTCTACTTCTTGGCCGACTTCCAAAACTTCGCTCGGGTGGCGTACGCGGCGCCATGCCAAATCGGTAATGTGCAGCAGACCGTCGATGCCGCCCAAATCAACGAATGCACCGTAATCGGTGATGTTTTTAACGATACCTTTAACCACGGTACCTTCTTGCAGGTTTTCCAGCAGGGCTTTGCGCTCTTCGCCCAAAGTCGCTTCCAGAACGGCGCGGCGCGAAACGACAACGTTGTTGCGTTTTTTGTCCAGCTTGATAACTTTGAACTCGACTTCTTTGCCTTCAAACGGAGAAGTGTCTTTGATCGGACGGACATCTACCAAAGAACCCGGCAGGAAGGCGCGGATGCTGTTGATCATAACAGTCAGACCGCCTTTTACTTTGCCGTTGATGACGCCGGACAGGATGTCGCCGTTTTCCATGGCTTCTTCCAAAGTAATCCAGTCGGCAGCGCGTTTGGCTTTTTCGCGGGACAGCTTGGTTTCGCCGAAACCGTTTTCGACAGATTCGATGGTTACGGTTACGAAATCGCCGGCTTTAACTTCTACTTCGCCTTGGGCGTTTTTGAATTCGTTGATGTCGATCAGAGATTCGGATTTCAAACCGGCGTTAACGATAACGAATTTGTCTTCGATCGCTACCACTTCGGCAGTAATCACTTCGCCTTGGTTCATTTCTTGAACGGCTGAGAACTCTTCCAACAACTGGGCAAAATTTTCCATGTTTGCTCTATACTTTCTGTGCATTGCCGGGGAATGCGGGGGTTAAGGTTGGAAAACGCTTGTTTTCCTCGGCCAAACAAGCGGTACTGCTGAATCAAAAAGTAAAATTTCAGACGGCATTTCGAGGCCGTCTGAAAAGAAAACGCGACATTATAACGCGGTTTTATTTTTTTTCATACCAATCAAGCACTTTTTTTACAGCTTCTTCGACGGTCAAATCGGAGGTGTCGAGCAGTTCGGCATCGGGCAACTGCTGCAAAGGTGCAACGCTACGGCGGCGGTCGGCCTCGTCTCTCGCTTCGATATCCGACAAAATACGTTCGAACCCAATGCCTTCGCACGGCAGACCGAGCTGCTTGGCACGGCGTTCGGCGCGAATTTTTGCGGAAGCGGTCAAAAACACTTTCAATGCCGCATCGGGAAACACGACCGATCCCATGTCGCGGCCGTCTGCAACCAATCCTTGTTCTGTTGCAAAATTCCTTTGGCGTTGCAACAGGGCGGTACGTACTTTCGGCAACTGCGCCACGGCTGATGCCCCCATACCGATACATTCCTGACGTATTTCGCTGCCGACATCTTCGCCATCCAACCATACGGTTCCGTCTTGAAAGTATGCAGGCAGGTTTTCAGCCAGCTCGACAAGGGCTGCTTCATTACTCCACTCTATGCCCTGTTTTTGTGCATACAGTGCAGTCAGTCGGTATAAGGCACCTGAATCCAAATAATGCCAGCCCAGGGCTTCTGCTACCCGTGCAGCCACCGTGCCTTTGCCGGATGCACTGGGACCGTCGATTGCGATGATTTTCGACATTTCTCTTCCTTGTTATCAATATCTGCCAGTACTACTCCGGAACAAAATTCCGTTCTTTCAATTATTTTGCCGGTCGACTGTCGGTTACAGGCTGCTGATCGGAATAATCCGCTTGGTTGCACGTTTCCTGCCACCCTCGCCGTAGTTCTCTTCTACGTATTGCTGCACTATGGCCAGGAAATCTGCTGCCATATTGTCGCCTTTCAGCGTAACCTTGCGTTCGCCGTCCACATACACCGGCGCAACCGGCGTTTCGCCCGTGCCGGGCAGGCTGATGCCGATGTCGGCGAGTTTGCTTTCGCCCGGACCGTTCACCACGCAGCCCATCACCGCCACATTCAGGCTTTCCACGCCGGGATACTGGTTGCGCCACACCGCCATCTGTTCGCGCAAATACTGCTGAATGTCCCGCGCCAACTCCTGAAACACGGTGCTGGTGGTGCGCCCGCAACCGGGACATGCGGTTACCATCGGCGTGAACGAACGCAAGCCCATGGTTTGCAAAATCTCTTGCGCGACAACCACTTCCTGCGTGCGCGGACTGCCCGGCTCCGGCGTGAGCGAAATGCGTATCGTGTCGCCGATGCCCTGTTGCAGCAGCACCGACAGCGCGGCGGTGGACGCGACAATGCCTTTGCTGCCCATGCCCGCTTCGGTCAAGCCCAAATGGAGCGGATAATCGCAACGGCTGCCCAAATCGCGATAGACTTCAATCAAATCCTGTACCGCGCTGACTTTGCACGACAAAATGATTTTGTTTTCAGGCAGCCCCAAATCCACAGCCTTTTGCGCCGACTGCAATGCCGACACAATCAAAGCCTCTTTCATCACCGCTTCGGGACTTTTGGGCAATGCCGTCTGCAAATTCGCGTCCATCATCTTTTTCGCCAAACTTTGGTCGAGCGAACCCCAGTTCACGCCGATGCGCACGGCTTTGTCGTGTTCGGCGGCGGTGCGAATCATATAGGCGAATTTCTCATCGCCTTTCGCGCCCTTGCCGACATTGCCCGGATTGATGCGGTATTTGGACAAGGCGCGGGCGCAGTCGGGAAACTCCGCCAGCAAACGCTCGCCGTTGAAATGAAAATCGCCCACCAACGGTGTATTGCAGCCCATATCGTTCAAACGGCTGCGGATTTCCGCCACTTTCGCCGCCGCTTCGGGGCTGTTTACGGTGATGCGGACGAGTTCCGAACCGGCATCGGACAATTCCTTGACCTGCTGCGCGGTGGCGGCGGCATCGGCGGTGTCAGTATTCGTCATCGATTGGACGACAACGGGAAAATCGGAACCGACTGCAATATGGTCGATTTGTACTTGGTGTGTTCGGCGTCGCTGCAAAAACATATCGATTATTGTCCGGCTGTAAATTGGGCAGTTTTCTTATCAACCATATGCGCCGAAACAGCAATTTCCGAAGAACCGAACTGCGCGGTCGAACCCGTTGCATAACCTATACGCACACTGTACGGCGCGCCACCTTTGAAACGGTGCTCGCTTCGGGCGGGCACGATGCGGTTAATCAAATCCCTGCCGTCTTTGTCCTTAACGACCAAAACGGAACGGTAACGCACGTTTAACACCAATTCGTCGGCTGCCGCAATGCCGTCTGCAGCCGCAGCGGACGGCTGTTCGGCCGGCACTTCGGAAGCGGCAGCAACCGGAGGCATTGCCATCACTTTCACATTGGAAGCTTCCAAGTTGGAGGCGGCCGTTTCCTGAATGGCCGCCGCCGGAGAGGCTGCATCCCGTTTTTCATGTTCTGCATTCGATTTGCCCTGCCACCAATATACGCCGCCGACAATTGCCGCAACCGCCGCAACGCCGAACAACCAGGCAGGCACGCCTTTTTTCTCTTCCAATCCGGTAAAACGGCCGCCCTTCTGCTTATTGCACCGGACAACCGCCGTATTCACACGCTCCTGAGGTGCGATGCGTTCCAGATAATCGGCCATTTCCTGCTCGCCGATATCGACAAAACGGCCGTAAGTACGCAAAAAGCCCCGCACAAACACCATTTCCGGCAAGCCTTCGTAACGGCCGCTTTCCAAGGCTTCGATTTGGCGTGCGGGCAGTTTCAGGCGTTCGGCCACTTCGCCGACAGACAAACTGCGGCTCTCGCGCAGTGCTTTCAGCTTGGCACCCAACTCTTCGGCAGCCTGATTGCCGTCCGCAGGTATATTTTCGTATTCGCTCATTTGTATGAATCCTGTTTTAGGGATTTTGCCTCTTCCGAATAAGGGAATCCGACCCGTATCCTGTTTTCAAATTCTTGCACTGCCCCGGTATCCCCCGAGGCCTCGGCAATCTGTCTGCCCAACCATAAGTCTTCCGCATCGCGCATCCCGTGCCGACTGTAATCCTGCCACATTTCCCGTGCTTCCTGCACATTGCCCGACAATAACTTAACCCGTATCAATTCTTTTTCTGCCGGTACGAAGTCCGGCGCGATGCGCAATGCACGGGCAAGACTATCTTCTGCGGCAGTATAACGTCCCGCTTTCGCACTGCAAATACCGAGGTTCAAATAAGCCACATGCGGTGAGGGATAAGTGGGATCGGCCAATGCTTTATCGAAATATGAAACGGCCTGCTGCGGTAGGTTTTTCCGGCTGCACAGAAACCAACCGTAATTATTATTGGCCTCCGCACTGTCGGGATTCAACTTCAAGGCGTTTCTAAAACTGCCTTCCGCTTCTCCTTCCATGGCCAAAGCCTGATAAATCTGCGCACGTACCAACCAGGCCTGCTGGCTTTCCGCATCGTTCGCCACTGCCTCTCCTGCCGTCTGCACTGCCGAACGGTAGTCGCCGATACGCATATATTCCAAAGCCAACTGGGTTTGGATACGTGCGGTTTCCTGCGCCCGCTGCTGCTTGTCGGGCGTACGCAGTCCGCTGCCGGTACAAGCGGCAAGCAGCACGAACAGCAGACAGCAGAAGCGTTTCATATCAAACGCCCTGCCTTTCAATTGCAATCTGCTGCCACTTGGCTTGGCGTTTCGTTTTGTCCTGCACCTGCCCGGCCAACTGCCCGCAGGCTGCGTCGATATCGTCGCCGCGCGTTTTGCGGACGGTGGTTACCAAACCCGCTTCCGCCAAAATGTCGCGGAAAGCGTGGATTTGCTCGCGTTTGGAACGGGCATAACCCGAATTGGGGAAAGGATTAAACGGTATCAGATTGAATTTGCACGGCGTATCTTTCACCAGTTCCACCAATTCGCGGGCGTGTTGCACACGGTCGTTCACTCCGTCCAGCATCACATATTCAAAGGTAACGAAATCGCGCGGTGCTTTCGCCAGATAGCGTTGGCAGGCAGCCATCAGTTCTTTGAGCGGATATTTTTTGTTGAGCGGCACGATTTCATCACGCACGGCATCGTTGGAGGCGTGCAGCGACACCGCCAAAGCCACCGGCATATCGTCTTTGAGCCTGTCCATTTGCGGAATCATGCCGGAAGTGGACACGGTAACGCGGCGGCGGCTCAAGCCGTAGCCGTGGTCGTCCAGCATAACGGACAGCGCGGTAACCACATTGTCGTAATTGGCAAGCGGCTCGCCCATGCCCATCATCACCACATTCGAAATCACGCGCTCGTTTTTCGGGGTAACGCCCAAAGCCTTGTTTGCCCACCACAATTGGCCGATGATTTCGGCGGCGGAAAGGTTACGGTTGAAGCCCTGCCGACCGGTGGAGCAAAACGTGCATTCCAAAGCGCAGCCCACTTGCGAGGAAATGCACAGCGTGCCGCGTTCGCTTTCGGGGATAAACACGGTTTCCACGCCGTTGCCCGTACCGACATCCAGCAGCCATTTGCGCGTGCCGTCTTTGGACTCCTGCGCCGCCATCAAATCGGGAATGCCGACTTGGGCGCATTCTTGCAGTTTCGCCCGCAAAGACTTCGCCAAATCGGTCATTTCGTCAAAATTCTGCGCGCCACCCTGATGAATCCATCGCATCACCTGCTTGGCACGGAAAGGCTTTTCGCCCATTTGCGCGAAATGTTCGGTTAAAGCGGGCAAATCGTAGTTCAGAAGATTGGTTTTCATACGGCGGAATATTCTTGGTTTTGGGTTGTGTTCGTTATAAATCGTTTCAGTTCAAGGCTGTCTGAAAATAAAAATAAGCGAAACGAATTTTCAGACGGCCTTGCCGTTCAGCCTATGCCGACAATCACATGCAGACCTTGCTCTGTGGCTCGACGGTACAGTTTTTTCAGGTGATCGAACAGATCGGCAAGCTCTTCGGCCAATTCTTCGCCCTCTTCGTCTTCATCGTCCCAGATTTCGGGATAGATTTCGTGTTCGGCAAACAGGGAAAAAGGCCGTGCTTCCAGCGCGGCAGCGAAATCTACGTTTTCCAAAGCATTCAGAATATCGGGCATTTTGTCTGCCCGAATCACGGCAGCATACTCGCCCGCATCTTCCCAAACCTCGTCGCCCGCCAAGGCAATGTGCAAGAAATAATCTTCGCCTTGGAAAACAGCGTTTTCATCGCACAAGCTGCGGCCGGTCAGCAGAAAATGCAGGCCGTCCCACATTTTATCCAGATAAACGTTTTCGCCGTCTGTCTGCAATATGCCGAATGCTTCTTCTACTGCATCCGGCAGTCTGCCGTCAAACGCGGCGGTTTGGTACAGCGCGCACATACCCATTTTTTCGACCTTTTGCAAACAATTGCTGTTGTTTCCGCAAACCTGATTTCAAACTTGGTTTGAGCCGTTTTGCAGACGGCTTCCGATATTTCGATCGTCCGGCCTGAAAAAAAACAGACTGTTTAAACAAAGTTTGAAACCATGCTCCGAAGCGGCAAAGCGTTGCTGCCGTCAGAAAACACCGCAAGCTGCCTGAGCCGGAATGCTCAGGCAGCCTTGTTTGTGCCGTCTGCAACTTAACGGGGGCAGATTTCTTCGGCTTTGAAGAAGTAGGCAATTTCGATGGCCGCGTTTTCTTCGCTGTCGGAACCGTGAACGGCGTTGGCATCGATAGACTCGGCGAAATCGGCGCGGATAGTGCCGACAGCCGCTTCTTTCGGATTGGTCGCGCCCATCAGTTCGCGGTTTTTGGCAACGGCGTTTTCACCTTCCAAAACCTGAATCATCACGGGGCCGCTGGTCATAAAGGCAACCAGTTCGCCAAAGAAAGGACGCTCTTTATGTACAGCGTAGAAGCCTTCGGCCTCTTCTTTGCTCAAATGTTTCATTTTGGCGGCAACGATTTTCAGGCCGTTGCTTTCAAAGCGGTCGTAGATTTTACCGATAACGTTTTTGCCTACGGCATCGGGTTTTACGATAGAAATTGTGCGTTGGATAGCCATTTCGTTTTCCTTTGTCAAACAGTCGTTAAAAAAGCAGGCGCATTGTAGCAAGTTTTGCGGCAATACGCTGGATTTGTTTGCTGTGCGGCGGCACTCGGGCGGAACTTCGCGCCGCCCTTTTTTCAGACGGCCCCCGCCGTTTTTTTGTCCAAGAGAAGATGCGGCAGTTTGAGATATTCTTCCGACTGCATCTCGATCATGCGGCTGACGGTACGGACGAATTCGTTGGCAAAATCACCTTCCAGATAGATTTCTTCGGCAGGCACCCGGCTGGTGGCGCAGAATTTGACGCGGAAATCGTACATTACGTCAATCAGCCAGGTCAGGCGGCGGGCTTCGGCGCGTTCGGCTTCGCTCAGTTTTTCGATACCCGATACCAGAATCATTTCGTAACGTTCGGAAAGATAAAGATAGTCGGCTTGCGAACGCGGTCCGAAACACAGGGTTCGGAAGTCGAACCAAATCACTTTGTCGGTACGGCCTTTGCAGCGCAGCGGGCGGTCGTGAACGGTAATATCCAAGTCCAGCTGCTGCTGCCCCTGTGTGATTTTTCGGTAAATTTCGGCCAGTTTCGCTTCATTGGCATCATCTGCCGGAACATAAAATACTTCGGCGGCGGTCAGCGTACGCAGGCGGTAGTCTTCGCCGCCGTCCACGTTGAGAATGGTCAGCTTGTCTTCAATCAGCGCGATAGTGGGCAGAAAGCTGCTGCGGTTTTGGCCTTGCGGATACAGTTCGCTCGGCGCGTAGTTCGAGGTTGCCACCAAAACCACGCCTTCGGCAAACAGGTTTTCCAGCAAACGTCCCAAAATCATGGCATCGGCAATATCGCTGACATGAAATTCGTCAAAACACAAAACGCGTGTTTCCTTGGCTATCTCGGCGGCAACGGCTTTGAGCGGATCGGCTTCGCTTTTGAAACCTTTCAAACGCCGGTGGATTTCCGCCATAAAGGCATGGAAATGCACGCGACGTTTGCGGCGGTACGGCAGACAGCCGTAAAACGCGTCCATCAGAAAGCTTTTGCCGCGCCCGACGCCGCCGTAAAAATACAGGCCTTTGGGCAGTTGGGGCGAACGCAGGCTGCGGCCGAGAAAACGGTTGCGTTTTCGTTTGAACATCATCAGTTCCGTCCACAAACGGTCGAGGTATTCGATAGCCCGGGCCTGTGCGGCATCGCGGATGAAGGCAGGCTGCTCTGCTGCTGCCTGATACCAGGTCAGGGGGCTGTGGTTTTGATGGGAAGGCGGAACAAACTGTGTGTTGTTATCGGTGTTCATCAGTGGGATCCGTCGTTGGAAAATCGGTTACAAAAAGCGGCATTATAGCGGATTGCTGCGGCACATTCGGCTTTTGATGCCGCCTGCAGCCCGACAAGCCGCGCTGCAGACGGCATCGGCATCGTTTTTACGCACCCATCGCGGCCAGCAGTTCGGCTTGGTGTTCGGCAATCAGTGCCGTAGTGATTTCTTCCATGTCTCCGTCCATCACGAAATCCAGTTTGTGCAGCGTAAGGTTAATACGGTGGTCGGTTACCCTGCCTTGCGGATAATTATACGTGCGGATGCGTTCGCTGCGGTCGCCGCTGCCGATCAGAGATTTTCGTTCGGCGGCTTCTTTGGCCTGTGCTTCGCGCTTCTGCATATCGTTCAAACGTGCAGCCAATACTTTCATCGCCTGCGCTTTGTTGGCGTGCTGGGAGCGGCCGTCCTGACATTCAACCACCAGACCGCTGGGCAGGTGGGTAATGCGGACGGCGGAGTCGGTTTTGTTGATATGCTGCCCGCCCGCGCCGGATGCGCGGAAGGTGTCGATACGCAAATCGTTGGCATTCAGTTCGATTTCTTCCAGTTCGTCCGCTTCCGGCATGACGGCCACGGTGCAGGCGGAAGTATGGATACGGCCCTGGCTTTCGGTGGCCGGTACGCGCTGTACGCGGTGGCCGCCGCTTTCAAACTTCAATTTGCTGTACGCTCCCAGCCCGACAATCCGCGCAATCACTTCTTTGAATCCGCCCAAATCGCTTTCGTTGGCGGAAACGATTTCCACCTGCCAGCCCATGCGCTCGGCATAACGGCTGTACATACGCAGCAAGTCGCCGGCAAACAGAGCGGCTTCGTCTCCGCCCGTTCCTGCGCGCACTTCGATAAAGATGTTTTTGTCGTCATCGGCATCTTTGGGCAGCAGCAGCTTTTGCAGTTCCCACTCCAACTCGGCAATCTTGGCTTTGGCTGCTTCGATTTCTTCGGCGGCAAAGTCTTTCATATCGGGTTCGGACAGCATTTCCTGCGCGTCTGCCAAATCGTGTTGCGCCTGCGTGTAGCTGCGGAAGGTTTCGACCACCGGCGTGATTTCGGCGTGTTCGCGCGTCAGACGGCGGTAGTTGTCCATATCGTCGGTAACGTCCGGCAAACCGAGCAAGGCGGTTACTTCCTCCAAACGTTCGGCAAGCTGTTGTAATTTTTCAAGAATAGAAGGTTTCATCATGCTGTTCTTTTATCTGTGCGGCGGCTGTCTTCACGGCCGTTTTGCCGGACTTGCAGGCCGTCTGCACCTCAGGCCTGTTCCGCCAGCCAGTCGCGAGGTTTCAGATAGTCGTTCAAACGTGCTTCGGGCGAACCGGCTTCGGGTTCGTAAGCGTACTCGAAGCGCACCAAAGGCGGCATCGACATCAGAATGCTTTCGGTACGTCCGCCGCTTTGCAGGCCGAAATGCGTACCCCTGTCCCACACCAGATTGAATTCGACATAACGTCCGCGCCGGTAAAGCTGGAACTGACGTTCGCGATTGCCGTAAGGCGTGTTTTTGCGTTTGGCGGCAATGGGGATATAGGCGGCGATGTAGCTGTCGGCGGTTTGGCGGATAAAATCCAGGCAGGTTTCAAAATCCCAACGGTTCAGATCATCAAAAAACAGGCCGCCTACGCCGCGCGTTTCATTGCGGTGTTTGAGGAAAAAATATTCGTCGCACCATTGTTTGTATTCGGCGTAAACGCCCTCGCCGAAACGGTCGCATTGCGCTTTGGCAACGCTGTGCCAATGTACGATGTCTTCATCAAAAGGATAAAACGGTGTCAAATCGAATCCGCCGCCGAACCACCAGACGGGTTCTCCGTTTTCAGGATAGGCGGCGAACACGCGGATATTGGCATGGCTGGTCGGCACATAGGGATTCTCCGGGTGAATGACCAGCGACACGCCGGCTGCCTCAAACGGCGCGCCTGCCAATTCGGGACGGTGTGCCGTTGCCGAAGCAGGCATGGCACTGCCTTTGACGTGCGAAAAATTCACGCCAGCCTGCTCGAACACCGCACCTTGTTTCAACACTCGGCTCTGCCCCGTACCCAATTTGCTCTGCCAGTCGTCCGCAACAAAACACGCCGCACCGTCTTCTGCTTCCAATGCCGCACAAATCCTGTTTTGCGCGTCCTTCAAAACGTCCAATACATCTCGGATATCCATAATCGTCTGCCCTTTTTCTGCCGTACATATGCCGTCTGCAAGCGTACTAGCTGCAGACGGCATCAAAAAATCAAGCCAGGCCTTTCTTTTCCAAATAGCTTTCGTAATCGCCCAGATAGTGTTCGTAATCGCCTTTGCCGTCCAACTCGATGATTTGTGTTGCCAAAGACGACACAAACTGGCGGTCGTGCGACACGAAAATCAGCGTGCCCTTGTATTTTTCCAAAGCCATATTCAGCGACTCGATGCTTTCCATGTCCATATGGTTGGTCGGTTCGTCCATAATCAGCACATTCGGTTTCAGCAGCAATAATTTGCCGTACAGCATGCGCCCTTTTTCCCCGCCCGACAACACTTTTACCTGTTTCACCACATCATTGCTGCCGAACAGCAAACGCCCCAAAGTACCGCGAATCACCTGCTCGTCATCGCCCTCCTGACCCCATTGGCGCATCCATTCGGTCAAATCCATAGACACGTCGAAATCATTCTCGTGGTCTTGCGGATAATAGCCGATGGTGGCTTTTTCCGCCCACTTGATGCTGCCCTTATCCGCTTGAACGTCCGACAATTTTTCGTCAAACGCGCCTGCCAGCAGCTTCAGCAAAGTGGATTTGCCCGCACCGTTCGGGCCGATGACCGCCAAACGCTCGCCCGCTTCCAAAATAAAGCCCAGTTTTTCAAATAATTTATTTTCAAACGATTTCGCCAAACCGTCCACTTCCACCGCCTGACGGTGCAGCTTGGATTTTTCATCCATTTCAAAACGGATATAGGGATTTTGACGGGTGGACGGCTTCACTTCCACCATTTCTGCCTTGATTTTGTCCGCCTGTTTCAGACGGCTGGTGGCTTGGCGGGCTTTGGATTTGTTGGCGGAAAAACGCGCCACAAACTCTTGCAATTCCTGAAGTTTTTCTTTGGCTTTGGCATTGTCTTTCAAAGTGCGTTCGCGGGCTTGTGCGGAAGCGAGCATATAATCATCGTAATTGCCCGGATAAATGGTGATGGTGTTGTAGTCCAAATCCGCCATGTGGGTGCAGACTTCGTTCAAAAAGTGGCGGTCGTGCGAGATAATAATCATGGTGGAATCGTATTGATTTAACACGCCTTCCAACCAACGGATGGTATTGATGTCCAAGTTGTTGGTCGGCTCGTCCAGCAGCAACACATCGGGCTTGGAAAACAGGGCTTGCGCCAGCAACACGCGCAGTTTGAAACCAGGCGCAACCTCCGCCATAGTCGCATTGTGCAAGGATTCGTCAATGCCCACGCCGCTCAACAGTTCGGCGGCACGCGCTTCGGCGGTGTAGCCGTCATATTCGGCGAATTTGGCTTCCAATTCGGCGGCGTGCATATAGTCGTCTTCGGTGGCTTCCAAATTGGCGTAAATGGCATCGCGCTCGGTCATCGCCGCCCACATTTCGGTGTGCCCCATCAATACCACGTCCAACACGCGCATATCTTCGTAGGCAAACTGGTCTTGGCGCAGCTTGCCCAAACGCACGCCGTGTTCGATGGCGACTTCGCCGGAAGTCTGCTCCAAATCGCCGCCGAGAATTTTCATAAAGGTGGATTTGCCCGAACCGTTTGCGCCGATTAAGCCGTAGCGGTTGCCTTCGCCGAATTTGACGGATACGTTTTCAAACAAGGGCTTTGCGCCGAACTGCATGGTAATGCCGTTGGTAGAAATCATGGTTTTTCCTTCTTGTCGGAAATATCGATTACGGATTCAAAATCCGCAAATTATATCATAAAAGCTGTTACAGTCCGCGCACCTGCAGACGGCATTGGGCTATAATCCATCTGCCTTATTTTCAGCAGACTGACCGAAACATATGGAAACGGAAAAACTCTATTACGCCGCCCTTATGCTGATTTGTGCCGTTTCAATCCTGCTCTCGCCGTTTTTCTATATGAGAATGCTGCCGGGCAGCCGGAAAACGCCGCCTGTTTTTCGACCGAAACGTTGGCCGGCTATTATTGTCGGCAATATTACCGCCATACTTGCACTGCTTGCCGTATGGTATTTCCTGCTGCGCTGAACAAGCCGGACAATCAAGAAGGAAAACCATGAAACGCCTGTATCTGCTTGCCTGCCTGACAGCCGTGTGCACCGCACAGGCAGATACGCTTTACCGCTGCACTTCCGGCAAGGCCGCATTCTATACCGATACGCCGTCTCAAGTCGGCTGCACGCTCTACCCCCTGTCGGGTACAGCAGTTTTATCATTCGACACCCCCGCAGGAAAAGAATCGGACAACGCCGCCCCAATCGGCAGCAAAACAATACAGAACAGCATCTCAAAAGCCCTTGCCGCCAAGCAGAAGCAGCAGGCCCGCATCTTGAAAGCCGCAGAACAGAAAGCACGGAAAGCCGAAGCCGCATTAGAGCGCGGAAAAACCGTCCGCAAAGGCGGCGAGCGCAATTATGCGCGTTACCGCGAACGCATCCGCAAACTGGAAGATGCCGCCGAAAACGCCCGCAACGAGCTTGAAAAACTGCGTCTGTCGGAATAAACCCACAAAAAACGCCGTCTGCATCAGACTGCAGACGGCTTGTATCACTGGCCTGACGAACAACGGCTATCAAATATATTCCACCGACACAATATCGTATTCGCGCACGCCGCCCGGTGCCTGTACCTCGGCAACATCGCCCTCTTCCTTTCCGATCAACGCGCGGGCAATAGGCGAACCGATGGAAATTTTGTTTTCCTTCAAATCCGCCTCGTCTTCGCCGACAATTTGATAACGTACCTGTTCTTCGGTTTCCAAATCCTCCAAGGTTACCGTCGCGCCGAACACCACTTTGCCGTCCGCATGGATTTCCGCCGGATTGATAATATGCGCGATGGAAAGCTTGTGTTCCACTTCGGAAATACGGCCTTCGATAAAACCCTGACGCTCCTTGGCCGCCTCATATTCCGCATTTTCCGACAAATCGCCGTGCGAACGCGCCTCGGCAATCGCCGCAATCACTTCGGGACGCGCCACGCTCTTCAAATGCTGCAACTCGGCTTTCAACATTTCCGCACCGCGCAGGGTGAGAGGGATTTTCTGCATAAGATTTCCTGTTTCACAGTTCCGCCGCGAGCCGGGCGGTTTTCAAATAAAAATTCAAGCCGCCCGATACACGGCGGCTTGTGAATAATTTAGCGCACCGCTTTTGCAGTGCAGACGGCATTGTATCAAAACTGCCTGATTGTGCAAATATTTTGATATTTTTTAAAAACAACACACAGACAATCCTTGGTCCGGACATTTCCCGACATACATCCGAGTCTCGCAAAATACGCAGTACATAAAAAAATGCAAAATAACATTTACAACAATACACAAATTCGGCAATATATGCCGTATATTGATTTTTTGCATTTATTTATCTACTGCAAAAAACCAATTTCATCGCTAAGGAAATGAAACCAATGAAAACTGTATTACTCAAACATCTCGCCCAGCTCTA